>CALVWJ010000042.1 GCA_944366945.1 uncultured Clostridia bacterium | reverse complement strand
GTCAATAGGCTGATGCGACACCACTATTTCAGCCACCTTGACTCTGTATGTAGTTTTGGGACCTTCCGGCTTTTTTTGTGCAAGCATGGACAGTTGGATGTATGCGGAGAAAGGCTGGTGATCGTTTTGAAAAAGAATGCAGTAAATAACCCCTTCGTGGGCATTCCAGGCATGGGCACAATGCGATGCCCATATTGCCGCAGCCCTGTGGTGCTGCGCTCGGCAGACGGTATCTATAAAGAAAACCATGCGAATACCATGCTCTATGTTTGCAGCCGATATCCGGCCTGTGACGCTTATGTTCGCGTGCATGAAGGAACCAAGAAGCCTGTGGGCAGCCTTGCCGACCACAGGCTCAGAAAGCTGCGCAAGGAAGCGCACGATTCTTTTAATAAGTTGTACTTGACTGGCGCCATGACCAAGGATCAAGCATATGCCTGGCTTGCCGATATGATCCAGGGGCCCCGCTCGCAAGCCCACATCGGCTATCTGCGTGAGTATTATTGCGAACAGGTGATTCAGCAAAGCAAAGCGATCTTGGCAAATAGGAAAGAGGCACAGCAAGCTGTCTCCCAAACGAGACGGCAGCTTAGGGCGGGAGGTGAAACGGTATGATGCTCTCTGCTGAGCAGCAGATTATGGTGGAAGAAAACCTGGGGCTTGTTCGGGCAGTGCTCTCTCGCTGTGTGAACAATCCGGGATCGATGGGCATCTATTCCTATGATGACCTTTTCCAAATCGGGTGCATAGGCCTGTGCAAGGCTGCGGCGCAGTACCAACCCGGTCGTGCGGTGTTTTCGACTTATGCTTATATAGCAATCCGCAACCATATCTACAATGCGCTGGCCTATGCTACCTATCGCCAAGAAAAGGAGGTATTGAGCGAGTTCCTTTATGAGCCCCCCGCTATCGCCCCAACGGACGCTTGGGAAGCAGGGGAACTGGGTGAGCGGCTGCGCAAAGCCCAAAGCAAACTCAAAGGCGTTACCCGCAAGGGCATCGATGCAATGATATTTATGAGCCAGGGCTTCACCTGTAAAGAGATCGGTGAGATGTATGGGACAAGCGCAAACTCCGTCAGCGCTTGGGTGTCAAAAGCGCGCAAGGCACTCAAGCTCGATGCCGAATTCATGCAAGCTGTTTCGGAGCAGCCCATATGAAGCGGTCTATTAGGCGTATAGCTATACCCATAGTAAGCTGCATTCTGACCCTAACGATGTTTAGGGTCTTTTTCTTTGTTGGATATGTCCCATCAAGCTCGATGGAACCCACAATCCCATCCAAAAGTTTTATTTTGGCAAATAGAACAGCCTATTGGTTTTCCGAGCCCCAAGTCGGCGATATCATCGTGTTCCTCCATGATGGGAAAGCGCTCGTCAAGCGAGTGGGCGCAGTGGAAGGGGCCGTGGTGCAAACGCTAAACGGCTTGAAGACAGTACCCAAGGGAATGCTTTATCTTCTCGGAGACAATGCGGAAGCGTCCATCGACTCACGGCATTGGCGCGAGCCCTTTATTCCCGCCGAGCATGTGATTGCACGGTATTATGAATGGTGAGCGGGCGCCGGTACTGGCGTACCAACGCCCGTCTTTGTTCGATCAGTCTTTGCGCAAGTGCCTTCGTAGATGGAAGATGCCCCGCGCAATGGAAGATGAAATAGCCGTAACGCTTACCCTCTCCATGCGAGCAATCTCGGTTTCACTCATCTGGAGAAAGAAATGGGCGTATATTCGCCGCCTCTGCTTTGCGGGAAGCCGTTGCATGGCTCTATAAAGCTCTTGTAGCTGGCACGATTTTTCATATGCCTCCTCTAAGGATGGCAACTGCAACTCCGATTCGGTAACAGCCTCCATGAATGTCCAGTACGCGCCATGGTATCTACGCCGCTCATTCTGCGCATGTTCGTACCGCTTCAGTTCGTCCAACAACAGCTTGATTTGCTCGGGAACCTCAAAGAAAACATCTTGCTTATACAGCGCCGGATAGTATATCCGAAGATTGATCACTACCATGTGTTTCCTCCATTTCAGTCGTGTTGGATTGGGTTGCTGAAACAGAGAGAGCGGGAGGCGCCCGTATAAACAAAAACGGAGCATGTCCGGCTCTTAAAGAAACCATTATGCTCCGTGGGTGATATGGAATTCGTACTGCTAGTTCCTTATCGGATCGTCTGCGCCCCGCCACGCATCCCGTGGAATTTGCTAAGGCCCGGAAGTAAGCAACAGTGGCTTTGACCTTAGCTGTCTACCCGTTACGGCATACAAGCCGTAAGAGCAAGCGGGAGATAAACACCAAAGACTCCTCCGATCCGGCGGATAAAGGGAGACGTAGTAAAATCTTGGACTACAAAACGCCGCCTGCCTATCCAGCCTTTTTGCGCCGACTTACCGGCAAAACAAATAAATTATTATATATAAATGCAAAAATGAATTTCAGCAAGCCCAGGTTTTCTGGCCAGCAAAGCTCGACACGTGGTTTGCCTAGGTAAAAGCATAAGTATAGAAAACCTAAAAAGGGATGCGTTTTCTTTTTCATCCTGAATGCTTTCTGTATTCCGTGATAAATGAATCTTGATAGCGTATCTTAATTATATCTTTAAAGAAAATTTATAACAAGATTGTACTTGAAAGTATAAACCAGTTTGTGCAAATCGGTTCCTACTATCATCTGCACAATATTCTATGTTGATCGTGAGGTCCTCGGGCAATGAAGTTACACGAAAGCTTGCGCTGTTTTATAAGCCCTGGCACTATGCTTTAATTTGTCCAATCAACATCAACGAACAAAGACCAGTTTAGGAAATTTTGTCATCAACACAGCAAATGGGCAATCCAAATTTATCTATACCAGCATAGTCCGATGCATAGCACGGCTGGATACTGTGGGCATCTTGCGCTTTCCCCATCGATCCTTGGGCCGCCTCTCCATATAACAAATTAGGGTTTCATAGTAGCCTTTTTCAGCCTGCGCCCTGCCGGAGCGAGCGGGCTTTTCTCAGAAACAAAATAATCCACCGGCTTTTGGACTGTATCCCGTTAAACGGACAATGAAATAAACGACCTCCTGTTGTAGAATAGAAGCTACGACAGGAGGTCATT
>CALVWJ010000041.1 GCA_944366945.1 uncultured Clostridia bacterium | reverse complement strand
CAACGAGGAACAGCAGCGCATCCATGCCGGCAAGCGCATCCATGCCAAGGGCGATGGTGCGGCTTACGCCCGCCTCCGGGGCGGAATTATACACGGCGCAAAAGCCGCGCCGCCGCGCCGCCGAAAGCACCGCTTCCGCATGCGCCACAACGGCAACGCCCGCAAACGCCTCAGCCGGGATGCACGCAAGGGCATGCGCATACAGCGGCGCCCCCTTGAATTCGGCAAGAAGCTTATCCCCGCCAAAGCGCTGCCCAGCGCCTGCCGCCATTAGGATGCAGCCAACGTTCATCTGCACCGCCCGTACCCTTTCCGGGGGATATACCGCCCGCAGCCGGGGGCAATCAGCGCGCCTTCCGCTACAACATGCTGCCCGTTGAGCAGCACCTCCCGCGCCCTGCCGCGCACGGCAAGCCCCGCAAACGGCGAGTTATCGCAATTGTGCGCGGTGCCCGTATCCGTAATAACGCCTGTAAACCCAGGGTCCCAAACCACAACGTCCGCCGCCATGCCCGGCGCCACAGCGCCGCGCCCGTCCATGCCAAAGCACCGCGCCGGCCCAGCAGAGAGCAGCTGCACCATCTGCTCGAGCGTAATGCGCCCCGCGCACACACCATAGGTATACAGCAGCTGACCGCGGTGCTGCACGCCCGCGCCGCCGTTTGGGATGCGCGCAAAATCATGCGCATAGGCGCGCTTCTGCGCCATAGTGAACGAGCAGTGGTCCGTGCCGATGTAGTCGATCTCGCCTGCGGCGAGCGCCGCCCAAAGCGCGGCCTTGTCCGCCTCCGTGCGCAGCGGCGGGGACATCACGTATTTTTCGCCATCCGGCGCAGCATAGCAATCCTCGGTTAGAAGCAGGTATTGCGGACAGGTTTCCAGATAGACCTCCTGGCCGCGGGCACGGGCGCGCCGCGCTTCCGAAAGCCCCTCCGCCGTGGAAAGGTGCACCACGGACACGGGCGCCTCCGCAAGCTCCGCAATGCGCATAAGGCGCGCAACGGCCTCCGCTTCCACAGGCGCCGGGCGGGAACGCGGGTGGCCCGTGGGCCCCGTGAACCCTGCGGCCTTGACCTCCGCGATACGGCGGTTGAGCACATCCCAGTTTTCGCAATGCACCCCAACAAGCGCGCCTTCGCGCTTTGCCGCCTTGAGCGCCGCATAAATCGCCCCGTCGTCCAGGCGCAGCCCATCATATACCATGTAAAGCTTATAGGAAGTCACGCCCAGGCGCGTCATTTGGGGAAGCTCCGCCTCCGTCCGCGCATCCCACTGGGCGATCGCCATGTGAAACCCATAATTGCAGGAGCATCCGCGCGCCTTTTCGCTCCAGGCGTCAAACGCTTCTTGCAGCGTGCCGCCGCGCGCCTGGGTCGCAAAATCCAGCACGGCCGTCGTGCCGCCAAGGAGCGCCGCGCGGCCGCCCGTGATAAAATCATCGGCCGTGCGGGCAGATCCGGTATCAAGGTCAAAATGCGTGTGCGTGTCGATGAAGCCCGGCAGCACGAAGCAGCCCTCTGCATCGATGCGCGCCGCACCGGGGCAGGAGAGCCCTGCGCCCACGGCGGCGATCCGATCCCCCTGCACGAGCACATCCGCCTGCATGCGCCCATCCGCATTGACCACGATCCCGTTTTGAATGAGCAGTTCCATTGCACAGCCCCCTTTTTCCTCATATTTATTATCGTTTTATTTTAGATAGAAAGAAACCATTGCCCCTGCACGCCGGATGCCGCAAACGGATGGGGCTGTTTTTAATGCTTTATGTAACGCTGTTGTTTGTTGTATGCTGTTTGGAAACGGGTGATTCGGCTTCCCGCGGCCTGTTTCTCAAGGTTCCCGCTGGTTTCGCTTTGCGCCATGCCCGGGTGCGCTGCTTTTTCCAGCCGGTTTTTGCTCCGCTTCCTGCGCAGCGGCTGGCTTAAATCCTAAATGTGTTTTTATTGTATCATAAAACCACCGGGAAAGAAAGTGTGCCCGAAACGGGGCATGTTTTTGCGGCTTCACCAGCATCGCAGGCGGCGTATGCCGCCGCTCTTACGTATCTGCTGCAAAGCCGTTCCTTTTATGCTGTTCTTCCAAAGCCAGCCAACGCAGCGCGGGCAAACGGCAGGTAACCGATGGTTTCTTGCTTCTATCGCCTTGAAACTCCCTGCTTTGCAGGGCTGCGCGGCTTGCTTCGGAGCCGCTTTTGTGATATACTGCATCAAACAGAATTTATTGTAGGCAAACTTTCTTTGTATTCTTTGACGATTCTTGCAACTGAAACGAACGGACACTGAAAATTAAAAAAGGAGGCGCATGCATTGAGGCAACAGGATCTGATCCGCGCGGCGCTCGAAGGGAAGGCGACGTGCGTCATCAAAAATGCGAACGTGGTAAACGTATTCACGGGCGAGATCATCCCTGCGGATGTGGCGCTGTATGAGGATGTGATCATCGGCGTGGGCGCATACTCCTGCGAAAACGAGATCGACGCTGAGGGCGGCTATCTCACGCCGGGGTTTATCGATGCGCATGTGCACATTGAATCCTCCATGGTGATCCCATCTTCGTTTATGCAGGTGATCATGCCCCATGGCACCACAACCATCATCGCCGACCCCCACGAGATCGCAAACGTTGCAGGTGTGGCGGGCGTGCGCGCCATGTACAAAATGACGGACGACCTGCCGCTGCGCGTGCTGTTCATGATGCCTTCCTGCGTGCCCGCAACGCCCTTTGAGCACAGCGGCGCAAAGCTCGTGGCAGAGGACATGGAGCAGTTCCTGCGCAAGAGCCGCATCCTCGGCCTAGGCGAAGTGATGGATTATGTTTCGGCCACAAACGGCGCGCAGGAGATGCTTGATAAGCTGCGCCTTTTCGATGGGAAGCCCATCGACGGCCATGCGCCCCTCATTTCCGGCCGCACGCTCAACGCCTACCGCGTTGCAGGACCTTCTACGGACCATGAATGCTCCAACTATGAAGAGGTCAAGGAGAAGCTGCGCGCCGGCATGCGCATCCTCATCCGCATCGGCTCCGCGGCAAAGGGCATTGAGGAGATCCTCCGCGGCATCGTGCGCGATGGCCTGCCCACGGAAAACTTCCTCTTCTGCACGGATGACAAGCATATCGAAACCATCCGGCAGGAGGGCCACATCAACCACAACGCCCGCTTCGCCGTAGCCTGCGGCATCCCGCCGGTAGAGGCGGTGAAGATGGCGAGCTACAACGCCGCGCGCGCCTACGGCCTCAAAAACATCGGCGCCATCGCGCCCGGCTACAAGGCTGACATGGTGCTTTTTGAAGATTTGAAGAATTTCCGCGTAAAGCAGGTGTTTACGCGCTTTGGCAAGCCCTATGCACCCGAGGCGGAATACCGCATGCCCCTGCTGCCGGGCGCGGTGTTCGACAGCGTGCGCATCGCACCTGTGGACGAAGGCTCGCTC
>CALVWJ010000040.1 GCA_944366945.1 uncultured Clostridia bacterium | reverse complement strand
CGCAGCACGCCCATGAACAGAGGAATACCAAGCAAATGAAAAAGCAGCCGGTCAAGAGAACCGGCTGCAAACAGGCTGGAACAAGCGGCGGGAGGGGAGCGAAGGGCGTTCCTTCCCGCCGGTTTTCTATACGCTGCGGCAGTGGGTGCGGCGCCTTGCCGCTTGGCAGGGGCAAGGCTTCCGTCCCGCTCGTTGGGTGAAGCCGCATCTCCAGCGTACCCTGCTTTATGGGCGGAAGCAAGGGATGAATACCAAATTGCGCCGCTTACCCCTCGCTTCAATGCGCTCCGTTCTCTAATTTTCTAAGGGAACGCTTTTCTAAGGGAACGCTATAAGCGGCAGGCTATGCTTGCATGTTTGCTGTGCCAGGAAAGAAAAGCCCGGATGGCGATCAAACCGTCTCTTCCCAGGCCTCGGTTTTCTCAAAATAGCAGAACGCTTCCGCCGGGATCTTTTCTGTATCCGGCGGAACCGGCGTTTGCAGCACACAGCCGCGCAGCATAAGCCCATGGGTGCCCGTTTTTTGCTCCGGCGTCAAGCGCATCATAAGGAATGCATCCTGCGCTTTGGACGGCGCGGGAGAAGCCTTCAAGTATGCCTTCGCGTAAAACTGCAAGCTGATATCCCTGCTGCATTCATATTCAATTCCAACATAGCGGGCGCCCTTGGGGCAGCTTTGCGCGAGCGCCGCAGCGCATTGCTGTTCTGCCGCACGGAGCTGTTCCGGGGAAGCTTTTCCCGCGGCAGCAAGCCGCGCAAGCTGGTCTTGCGTGCTTTTCCACGGGTCGATCAGCGTTACGGCGTTGATGTAGCACTGCACGGGGTTGTGCGCTTCGTCCGCAAAGCAAAAGGAGCGGCTTTTGCCAACCTGCAACGTAACCGTTTTTTCCAGAAGATGGCGCACATAGGACGCTCTGTGCCGAATGGTGATCTGCATTTCGGGCGAATAATGGGGCAGCTCCTTTTGCTGCGCGATCTCCAATATCACCAATTGCAGATTCCCCCAGTCCGCGCACTCCAGCCATGGCGGAATGCGCCAGCCGGCACGCAGCATGGCAAAGAACAATTGCAGCATGCCATATTCCTGCGAAGCATCGCCCATGGGTTGCGCCGTGCCGCCCGATACGCATAGCCGCTGTTGCCCCAAATAAAAATCGCTGCAATGCAAATAGGAAAATGCCTGCTCCGGCAGCTCTTTTTCCAACCTTCTATGGGTGCGTGCACCCGTTCTTTTGCGGCGGGCGTAAGCGCCTTGTGCATAGGGCTCTATCACATAAAGCTTTGTTTCATCCCCGGAAGTCATGCCAAGGATATGATAGTTCCCCGTATCCCGTTCGATCGTTTTGCCGATCACAAGGAGGTCGTCCCATGCTTCACAGGCTTCTTTCAAAAAGGAAAAACGCATGCGCTAGCTCACCCCCTCGTCCATTTTATGCAGAATAGTTTACCACAGGGAGCAGGAACAAATCTATGAGAGAAGCGAAGCTTCCAAAACTTTGGGGCATAACTGGAGCGGCCAGCGCTTTCCCTGGGCGTAAAAAAGCGCTGCGGCATACGCGCTTGTGGTATGCCGCAGCGAAAGCGGATGGAAATGGAGTATCTCGTTACACAACCGGCAAAAGCTGGCGGAAAACCCTGCCCCGCAGAGGAGGCAGGGCCAAACCATCAGCAGGAGCGTTTCTTCCAGCTCAGCAAGAAGAGCGCAGCAGCCGCAAGCAGGCACAGGAAGGGCGCAATGCTTTCGGCCGCACCGGTTTGCGGAGGCGCGGGGGAAGGATCTGCAGGCGCCAAAGCGTCATCCTGCCCTGTTACGATCGAGCTTCCGGTGGAATAAGAAGGATGGCTGGGTTTCTCTTGCTCGTCATCCAGCTTGGTATCGAGGAGTTTCAGCGCAGCAAAGATTTCCTCCGGGGAAGCGGCAGCCTCAATGAGCGCCCTTACCCGCTGCGCCAGCGCCAGCGCCTGGTTGTACAGGTTGGCAGGCTGGCTGGAAAGGAAATCATCCACGATTGCATTTGCATCTGCTTTCTGGGCTGCGAGGGTATCTAAGGAAACAATATCCGCCGTCCAGGTTATGCCGTTGTTGCAGATGACATAGAGGTTCGCCGTATCGCCTTGGGCGAGCGCTTCCTGCAGGCTCTGGGGCAGCGCGAGCGTGCCGTCCGCATTCACGGCAATATCATAATAGAACGTGTTTGCGGCAAGCTTTTGGCCGGAAATGACTTCGCTTGCAAGCGTGTAAGCAATGACGCCGCGGCCTAACGTGGAGGTCTTGGAGGAAACGAAATCGGCAGGCAGGGAGATTGCTGCGCCGTCCACCGCGAGGCGAATGGTAGCCGCATCCATGATTTGCGCGGAAACGGGTACGCGTGCAACGGAGGTGGCGGCCACCTGTTTGCCCACAACATACATGACGCCGCGGGGGTTTGTGCTGCCATAGCCTTGGATGGCATCTGCAAGCTCAGCGGCCGTGCAGGTGCCGAGTACCTTATTGGATGCAAGCTCGCTGGTGTCGCCGCGGGTGCAAACATATTGGAAGGTAACGGTATCGCCTTCCGTTTGATAGCCATAGACCACGATCTGGCTGGCATCGCTGCTGTTGGTGGTTTGAATGGCGCCGCCATCCACATAAAGGCCCACGATGTTGCCATCTGCAAGCGCCTGCTGCACCAGCGTGGGCGTTGCGCCAAACTGCGTATATGCCCTGTGCCCGAACAGGCCGGCCTTGAAGATGGTATACGCCCAGTTACCCCAGCCGGTGCTGAAATCGTAGCCGTTAAGCGCTACCTCTTCAAACAGCGCGTCAGATCCGAGGCTGTTGACCATCATGAGCATCATGTTTTCAAAACGCCAAGCGGACATCCCGCTCGCATAGCTGTAGGCGCTCGTGGGCGTGATATTCACGCCGGCGGATGCGGGGAGCGCATCTGCTGCAGTGCTGCCCGTATAAACGGCTTCCGTGTCGCTGTAGCCCGCTTTCTTATAGGTGAAGTTAAGGCCGAACACCGAAGGCATATTGCCCGCTGCATCCGCGCGCAGGAGCACGCGGAACTGCACATCCTTTACGTTTGCAGTAGCGCTGTCGCCGCGCACGGTGAGCATATCCGTTCCGAGCTTTAAGTAATCATCCTGCACGGATGTAGACATGCTCTGCACGCCGGAGCCAAACTTGCCCCAGGTGAACCAATCGCTCCATGCGCCCTCTGCAAGCTCTGCAACTGCGCGTACCTGCAGCTCCACGCTGGAAGCGCCGGGGGTCACGGCGTTGATGGTGGCCATGAGGTATTCCCAGGCCCATTCGTTGGAATAGATCGGGGTGGTGTAAATGCCGGAAGTCGTGCCCTGCTTGAGCGTTACCTCGCCTGCGCTGTTGCGCGCAGCGCCATCGGAAAGCGTGCCCTCAGCGAGGTTTACATGCACGAGGTTGCCGGTGGTATGAACGGTTTCATAATCATCGACAACAACATCCGCCTCTTTGCTTACCGCAGAAAGGGTGGCGGTATAGCGGCGGCCGTTGTTTGCCATGGCATAAACGGTCAAGGTGCGCGTTTCGCCTTCGGGCACGCCGGCCTTATAAAGTGCATCGCCCGGATTAAAGGAGAGGTTGCCATCATAGTTCGGCTTGATCCCGGAATAGAAGAACGTGTTGTTCGCATTCACCTGGATGCGATTTTCGTAAACGATGGAGGACTCACTTGCAGCGGATTCCGTGGTTGCAATGCCTTCTATGGTATAAGCGAGCACTCCGCGGCCGAGCATTGCGCGCTTGCCGGAGGTGAAATCCGTGAGATCTACTGCTGTGCCGTTTGCAGTGAGCGTATAAACGTTTTCCGTGCCCGTTGCCGTAAGCGTTGCATCGATGCGCTGCACGCCCGTAACCGGCGCGCCGCTCTCCGGCGTAGAGGAAACAAGGTACATAACCTGGTTGGTCCAGCAGTTTGCAAGCTCCGTCCACTTATAACGGTGGAAGCTCGTTGCATCGCTGCCGGAGTAAGTGTCGCTCGAGATGAAATACAGGTGGTCGTCAGCCATCGTGCCGCCTTCGTATTCATAACCGATGATGGTGATGAGGTGGCCACCCGTGCCGCCATAAGAGCCGCTTAGGTAGGGGTAACTGCTGCCCGGATCCGGACTGTAACTGACCGAAAGGCCTACGCTGCGCCCGTTTGCAAGCTCCTGGAGCATGATGCCCTTATCGGCATACTGCACATAGGCCTCATAGCCATAGAGGCCGGCAGCGGAGGTGCAATAGGCCCAGTTGCCAAAACCGTAGTTGAAATCCTGCACCGAGAGCGCGAGCTCTTCTGGAAGAAGATCAAGCTGAGGATCGCGCGCATTGAGCATGACGGTGATGGTGGAGGGGCTGCAGATGCTGCCGCCGATCTCGGGATCCCGGATGAGCTGGGAATAAGCAGGCGCAGCATTCAGCTTGGAAGCGGGGAGATCCACAACCGGGGTTTCGGCGTAAGTGGGAGGAATATCGCTGGCTTTTACGCCTTTTACTGAATAGGTGAGCTGGCGCAGCACGGGGGATGAGAGCGCAGCGCTGTCGCGGCGAAGCACAGCGCGGAACTGCGCCTTTGTGATGGTGCCGCCGGGCGCATATTCGTCCACGGAGTCGTCATCGTTGCAGCCGCGCAGGATGGACAAGCCGTATTTGCCCCAGGAGAACCAGTCATCCCAGGCGTCGTTGGTGTAGGCGCGAGCAAAAACTTCGATGCTGGTGCCATCATAGAGCGCGGCGTTCCAGGAAGCAACCATCTTGTAAAAATCCGCAACCAAATATTCCGGGGATGTGAAGGTGCCTTCGGTTACGCCATCTGCAAGCGCAAGTGCGCCGTTGCCAATGCTTGCCGGCACAAGCCCTTCCAGGGTGCCTGCGGCAAAATCTTCTGCCGTGGTGATCTTGATGAGGTTCTTGTCCCTGGCATCTACCTCGTCGGCAAAAGCGACCGCAGGCGCAAGGGACAGCACCAGCAGCAGGGCAAGGATTAGGGATACTAGCTTCTTCATGCGTTCGGGTTTGCTCCTTCCATTGGTTTCTCGTTGTATTCCTACGGCTTTATGGCTGCGCCTTCAAAGCGCGCAAAAAAGGCAGGCTCCCTGCGACGATGCGTCGCGAGGCGCCTGCCTTTAACCAGCCGATTGTTGTTTGGATCAAAAACAAAAAGAACAGACTTCTGCTCTGCTCTGCTCTGCTCTGCTCTGCTCTGCTCTGCTCTGCTCTGCTCTGCTCTGCTCTGCTCTGCTCTG
>CALVWJ010000039.1 GCA_944366945.1 uncultured Clostridia bacterium | reverse complement strand
TCTATCTTCTGCACTATATAGTTTTCAAGGTGCTCGCTGCACGCCCCTCACGCGACAGCTCGTTTATAATACCAGCTATAAGTATTTCTGTCAATAGGTTTTTCAAATTTTTTTGACGAAAATTCTGCCGTTTGCATCCATGCTGCGTTGCGCGTATAATCTACAACGTAAAATAACCGTCTCTAAGTGTTCGGCATCAGATGGAGGTAACCTGCATGGAGAAGCCTATCGGCGTATTTGATTCTGGCCTCGGCGGAGTCAGCGTACTGCGCGAAGCAATCCGTATACTTCCTCACGAGGACTTTATATATTATGGTGATAACCGCAATGCGCCCTATGGCGACCGCACGGAGCAAGAAATCACAAAGCTCACGATGCATTGTGCGCATGCCTTAGCACGCTGTGGTGCCAAGGCGATTCTAATTGCATGCAATACGGCAACTGCAACATGCATCGAACAAATCCGAAGCGACCTCAATATCCCCGTTGTGAGCGTCGAGCCAGCCATCAAGCCTGCCTGCATGCATCCAGGCAATGGAAAAATCCTCATGATGGCCACCCAGGCTACAACCCATCTCAAACGCTATCTTGCTTTGCAGGCACGCATGCCCAACCCCGCCCGCGTGATCAACGTTCCTTGCCCAGGATTGGTCGAACGCATCGAGCGCGGTATTTTGGGGGAGGATGCATTCGATGATTTGCTGGACCAGTATCTTTCCGCATATCATACGATGCAAATCGACGGGATTGTGCTCGGCTGCACGCATTATATTTTTATTCGGGACGCGATTAAGCGTTATGCCGCTATGCATCTGCATGGCACCTGCACGCTCTTCGATGGCAATGCGGCAACCGTGTACCAACTTAAGCGCGTATTGGAAGCGCAGAGGCTGCTAAACGTTGGGACGGCTTCCGGAAATATTACATTCCATACGAGCGGTAACCCAGCGCAATATGAGCCTCTTTTTGAATTGTTACTCCATCGGCCCTAATTCATTCGCCACCATTGCCCCCCCCACAGCACTGCCAGCAAAAGTGCTCCTATAGCCTATCAGTTTACTATGCTCGTCTTGGGCTTAGATGCAAGTAGAATCGGCTTTACAGGCCTGGTTTCTGTGATTGGGCCGCCTCCCAGGCAAGTCTCCCCATCATAAAACACCACCCATTGCCCCGGCGTTACAGCCCGCTGCGGGCAGGCGAAATCCACCATGCAGCCCGCACCATCCATCGTGACATGCACCGCTTGATCCGGCTGCCGGTAGCGGAACTTTGCGGTGCAGGAAAAGCGCTGCGCAGGCGCTGCCCCTGCAATGAAATTCACCTTGGGCGCATACAGTCCCAAGGAGAAAAGCTCATCATGTTCGCCTTGCTGCACAATCAGCAAATTCCGTTCAAGATCTTTTCCAATCACAAACCAGCTTTCGCCGCTGCCCTCCCGCTGGCCGCCAATGCCAAGGCCGCGGCGCTGCCCTAAAGTATAATACATCAAGCCGTCGTGCTTTCCAATCGTTTTACCGGAAAGCGTCACGATTTCGCCCGGCTGCGCAGGAAGATATTGCATAAGGAAGCGTTTGAAATTGCGCTCACCGATAAAACAGATCCCCGTAGAATCCTTTTTATCTGCCGTGGCCAGCCCTGCCTTAGCTGCAATTTCCCGCAACTGCTTTTTTTGAAGGTCACCGATTGGGAACATCGCCTTGGAAAGCTGCGCCTGCGTCAAGCCCGCAAGGAAATACGTCTGGTCCTTTCCCAGGTCCGCCGCACGCAATAGCTTAACGCCTCCATCTTCACGGCGCAGGCGGGCATAGTGACCCGTTGCAAGGCTCGTAGCTCCGGTTTGCAGCGCAAACTCCAGAAACGCTTTAAACTTGATCTCGCAATTGCAGAGCACATCCGGATTTGGCGTACGGCCAGCGCGGTATTCTTCCAGGAAGTAGGAAAACACGCGTTCTTGATATTCCTTGACAAAGTTCACCGTGTAATATGGGATTCCGATCTGGTCGCTGACGCGGCGCACATCCTCATAATCTGCTGTTGCCGTGCATACGCCATCCTCATCTTTTTCTTCCCAGTTTTTCATGAATACGCCAATAACATCATAGCCCTGCTGTTTCAAAAGCAGCGCGGCAACGGAAGAATCTACGCCGCCAGACATGCCAACAACAATCCGGTTCCCGGGTTCAAATGCCTGTTCCACGCGCTTCATTCCTCCACGATCAACCCTGGGTTGCGCACAAGCGCACTTCCCAAATAAATGTTTTGAATCTTTTCGATCTTCTTTCCATCCTCCAGCATCCAGACGCTGGAAATCATGGGCATGTCCGTCATTGTATTCACTACACCATAAATAAACATGCTTTCTCGCCGTGACACTTCCATGGTGGAATCATTTTCCAAGTAAGCGCGCAGCGTTTCGGAAAAGCCAGGCGCCCAATCGATTACAGCAACGCCATCTACAACATAGACATCTTGAATGTCATCTGCAGTAAACGGAGCATAGGACATCCCTTGCTCGGAAACGTTACTTAACAGCTCCTGCAGGCGCACAAGCGGGTCATACGTTGTAGTCTGCGGGATTATGCGTGAGGTTTTCCGTAAAACAAGGCCATCTTCATCCGGATAGTACAAGTTGACTGTATGCCCCAGCAGATCTGTAAAATCAATATTCCGAAAGGCTTTCTCGCCCAACACGCGCAAAACAGTAATGCCGCTTTCTTGGTCGTTTTCTTCTGGGCTTGGCGTTTGGCCCGTTTGCTGCGTTTCTTCCGCGATTAAAATGCGCACGCCGCTTACATTTGGAATAAAGCTTGAAATGGTCATGGTAAGCGCACCGCACATCAGTGTTTCATTATAATTTGCAGCTTCGGGCTGAGCAATTACAAGTTCAACAATGCAATCGCTTTCCGTATCTTCCCTGCCATCCTCGGTCTTGCCGCTGTAAATCACGGTCGGTTCCTGTAAAAGCTTGAAATCCGCTGGCAGGGAAGGTTCCAAAGCTCCCGTGGCATCGCCACCGCTAAGCTGTTCTACGATCATCCCTACGAGCTGCGCTTTTTTTATGCCTTCCGGATAGCTTATTTCTGCATTGCGTGCGCTTAACAGCGTTCCTTCCGTATTGGCAAAATAAAGCGCTATGCTTTGCGTAACATATTGTGTATCCTCAACAATGTTCACGCCGCTTTCGGCAGTATTCAAATAAGAATATGTCCTGCTCATGTTCCTTAGATATACAGAAAGCTCTTCCTCAAGCGGGCTCATCGTTCCCAAAGAGTAATTATAATATCCAAGCTGGCGCTCAAAAAGGAATACATTCACAGAATTAATCCCCTCTGCAGCCGCCACGGTTGCAGCTACTGCTGCGCGGATCCTAAGCCATTCTGTTTCGGTCGGGATAAAACTGTCTCCTTCAAAGTAAACATTGCAAACATCGCCGCACAATTCAACACGGTTGACCCGAAACAAGGATGGAACGCTATTATGGATCCCGGTGGGATCGGTTTCCGGCCCGGAAATCAAAGCTTGAATTGCCGCCTCTGCCCTGCTGGTTTGCGTGTCATATTCAACAACGCGGGTTTGCTTTTTAAGGCTTTTATCATCTTGGGAAAGGAAGAACAATTCCGTTTCAAAGGTGCCGGAGTCAGCATTCTCATCTCGTTCCGGCGGGGTTTGATCGCGCAGCACAAGGGCGGGCGGATAATCGTTTTCCGTCACACAGCCATAAAGCGCCATTGCTAGCATCAGCACTGCCAGCAAAAGCGCGGTTTGTTTCAAGGTTTTCATGCTGCTCCTCCATTCTGCGGTTCGGAATCCTCAGCTTGCACTTTTGTTTCACTCAAAGCAGCAAGAAAGGCATGAAAACTTACCCTGTAAATATTCCCTTCGCTCTTGAGTTCAAGCTGTGCACCAGTAATGCGTTGTACAGCACCCGTCGCATCTACAAGCTCGAGGTCTACAGCTACGAATGCTGATTCCGCATTTTGGCTTGCGGGAGAGTGCACCGTATAGCTTGCAAGGCGTCCAAGGCTACTCAGCTGTTCCTCAAAATCTGCATACAGAGGCTTTTGCATGCCTCCGTTTTCCGTCTCTGCAAAGAGTTCATAAATCATTTCGAACTCCCCTCTTTGCATACGCCGGAAAATGCATTCTACAATGTGGTCTGGGGTAGCGATCACGCCATCTTGAAATTCCATGGGTTCAAGAAGGCTTGAAGCCGCTTCGCCTGTATTAACAATGCCGATCTCATCATAACGTAACCGTTCCGCACCAACGCCCTTGCGGTTTACTGACAGCATTACACGCACGCTTGGATCATATGCGGTGATAGAATTCACAATTGCATAAAGCCCCGCGCGCCGCTGAATATAAAGCGCTTCCGTTGCATTGGCAATCCTTGCATCATATACTTCCTGTGTTATTTCATTCTTTGAGAGCAGTTGCTCTGCATTTTCCGTTTCATCGCGTAGCCCAGAATCATCCAAATACTCCTCGGAGAGTGTAATATAGAGGATGCTCCCATCTCGCGTAATATCAAGAGCTTCTGTCCCTTCGGGAAAAGCGTTTTTCACATTCTCTGCAAGTGGGGGGACACCGCTGAGCAGCGTACGAACAATGGCGTCCTCTGCGCTTTCATTGGAGCCCACCGTAATGCTATGGCGGATGGGTACAAGATAGGGTTCGTTGGCAAGCCAGTAATACATCGTGGCGGTAAAATCGCGCGCAGTCCCAGCTTCTGGATCAATCTGGGGAAGATTCTCTTGAACGCTATCTTCCCGAATGCTCCTAAGCCCAGAACATCCATCAAAAAGTAGCGAAGCAGCAAGCAGGAACGCAAGCAAGGTCATACCGCTCCGTTTCATTGTGGTTCTCCTTTCTCTGCTGGCTTCGGTTGCAGCAGTGGTAAATGCACGGTAAATGTGCTTCCTTCTCCCAGCTTGCTTTTTACCTCAATATGGCCGCCATGCAGCGTAATTACACGCTCTGCAATTGCTAGGCCAAGCCCTGTTCCACCAGTCCCACGCGACCTGGCTTTGTCCACGCGATAAAACCGCTCGAATAGATGTTCTTGCGCCTCTTCTGGAATTCCGATGCCAGTATCCTTAACTGAAAGGAGCGCTTCTTCTCCACATATGGATACGATCACCGTTACGCTACCATTATCGGTATACTTAATTGCATTTTCAATTAAGTTAGTTGCAGCTTGTTCCAAACGCATGGCTTCCCCCATTACAGTAGTTTCCTGCAATGCACTGCATAGGGTAATCCCCTTCTGCTCTGCAAGCGGCTTTAGGCGTTCAATCACACGTCTGGCAATATTATCCAATTGTACAGGCGCAGATTGCATCTCACGCTCCGTTTCATCAATCTGAACCAACCGTAACAAGTCCGAAATCACGCGTGAAAGGCGATCTACTTCATGGTTTACATCCTGGAAGAATTCCCTCATAAGCTCTGGATTTGGATTTTCCTCATACAATATGGATTCAGAGAGCAGTTTCATCGTTGCAAGCGGGGTTTTGAGTTCATGCGATGCATTGGATACAAATTCATCCCGCACCCGGTCGTGCGCTTCAATTTGTTCGCTCATGCGGTTGAATGCATGTCCCAACTCGGCCATTTCATCTGTACCTTTCACTTCTACGCGCACACCGCCTCCTTGTTTTCCCATGCGGCGAATTGCGTTTGTCAGTTCAATGATAGGTTTCGTAACAACACTTGAGAGCGCAAAGCTCAGCCCTGCCATAGCTACGGCTACCGCAGAAAAGGCAATAGTAATCTTCGCAATAATCTCTGTTACGCTGTCCTCGACGTCCTGCACAAGTGTTGAAAACAGTACAGCACCTACGTAAACGCCTTCCGATGTAATTGGTACCGCATAATAAACAGCCCAAACGGTCTGCTCGGTACGCGGCCATGTATTTCCTTCTTCTTCGTTTGTCCGGCTAATTTTATGGAATCCATAAGAAGACTGTTTGCCCGCAATGAGCACATCGCGCACTTCTCGGTAGGGCATTTCATAGCCATTATAATAGGAAGTAGAGTCTGCACGCACAACTGCATCGCGGTCAAGTACAAGAATGCGTCCACCCATCGTCTGTGCACGCGCTACAATAAGGCTATAAAGCTCCTCAGCATCAGAGGCATCCAGTTTAGGTGCTAGTTCCAGTGCAAGGCGCATTGTCTCTTCCGATTGCGTCTCCGTCCGCTGCGTCACCAAAAATGATTCCACAAGCCCTGAGATCATATTGCTGATCGCAAAGAGCGCTACCGTTGTTACCAAAAGATAGATTGCAACCATGCGGCTGCGAATAGACCCTAGGAACTTACTCTTTCGCAAAATAATATCCAACTCCCCATTTTGTCATAATATAGGAAGGCTTTGTTGAATCTTGCTCAATCTTTTCGCGCAACCGGCGAATATGTACATCTACCGTGCGCACATCGCCAAGGTAATCGAATCCCCAGATGGTTTCCAGTAGCTCGTCCCGGCTGTAT
>CALVWJ010000038.1 GCA_944366945.1 uncultured Clostridia bacterium | reverse complement strand
GCTCGCTCTGCCTGCCCGCGCGCGAGCGCATGCCGGTAATCAAGATGGTCCCCGAGCAGCTCATCACCGAGCTCGTATGGCGCAGCGTGAAGAGTGAGCACGGCGCATTCACCCCTTCGGACGGGCTGTGCAAGCTGGCCGTGGTGGAGCGTCATCACGCAACCGGCAGCATTGGCCTCGGCATTGTGGAGGGACTCAACATTCAAAACGGCGCAATTGCATCCACAGTGGCGCACGATTCGCATAACCTCGTGGTAGCCGGCGACAACGACCGCGATATGCTCATGGCCATTGAGGCGCTGCGCGAATGCGGCGGCGGCTATTGCGTGGTAAGCCGGGGGATCGTGCTGGCGCGGCTGCCGCTGCCGATTGCAGGGCTCATGACGGATGCGCCGGTTGAAGACGTGCTGGCGCGCCAGCAGGCGCTGCTGGAAGCGGCAAAGAGCCTCGGCGCGGATGAACGGACCGACCCGCTCATTGCCCTTTCGTTCCTGGCACTGCCGGTGATCCCGGCGGTGCGGCTAACGGATGAAGGCCTGTTTGACGTAACAAAGATGGAGTTTATCCGTTTCTGACTTCCAACCATGAAAAGGAGGGACCCGCATGAGCGGAACCGTTGGAAAAAGCGAAAAGCGCGTGGATGCGTTTGACAAGGTAACCGGCCGCGCGCGCTATACGGACGACCTTTGTGGCAGCGGCGCGCTCGTTGCCAAGGTGCTGCATTCCACCATTGCAAACGGCGTGGTGAAGCGCATCGACACCCGCGCCGCAGAGCAGATCGAAGGCGTGGTGAAGATCGTTACCTGCTTCGACGTGCCGCAATACAAATTCCCGACCGCAGGCCACCCCTGGTCCACCGACCCGCACCACCAGGACGTTGCGGACCGCCTGCTGCTCACAAGCCGTGTGCGCTTCTATGGCGACGACGTGGCGGCCGTTGTCGCGGAGGATGAAATCGCCGCCGCGGCCGCGCTGCGGGCGATCGAGGTGGAGTATGAGGAGTACCCGTTCGTGCTCGATGCGCAAAAAGCCATGGAGCCGGGCGCGCCGCAGCTGCACGCGGAATACCCGAACAACATCCTGGCGCACACGAGCATTTACAAAGGCGATTATGCTTCTGCGATCCAGGAGCCGGGGCTCATCAAGGTGGAAGGGTGGTACGATACCCCCACCGTGCAGCACTGCCACATTGAAAACCACATCTGCTTTGCGGAGATGGAAGGCGGGCGCATCGTTGTGACCTCCTCCACGCAGATCCCGCACATCGTGCGCCGCATCGTGGGGCAGGCGCTCGGCATCCCATGGGGGAATGTGCGCATCCTGAAGCCCTACATCGGCGGCGGCTTCGGCAACAAGCAGGATGCGCTGTATGAGCCGCTGTGCGCCTACCTCTGCACGCAGGTGGGCGGCAGGCGCGTGAAGATCGACGTCAGCCGCGAGGAGACGTTCGTCTGCAACCGCGTGCGCCATGCGATCCGCACCCACATCATCTCCTATGTCCGGCCGGACGGCACCTTTGCCGCGCGCAAGATGGAGTGCTTCTCCGACCAGGGCGCTTATGCCTCCCACGGCCACGGCATTGCCGCCAAGGGCATGGGCGCGTTCCCGCAGCTTTACCCCTGCGAAAACCTTGAGTGCGACGCCTACACCGTGTTCACCAACAAGCCCGTTTCGGGCGCCATGCGCGGCTACGGCATCCCGCAGGCCATGTTCGCCGGCGAAAGCCACATCGATGACGTTGCGCGCGCGCTTCACATGGACCCGCTGGCTTTCCGCAGGAAGAACATGATGCCGGTGGGCTATGTGGATGACTTCTCCAAAAACGAGAACTATTCCGACTCCCTCAACCAATGCATTGAAAAGGGCATGGAATATCTGGATTACGCGCGCAAAAAGGAGGCCTACGCTAAGGAGAGCGGCCCGGTGCGCCACGGCGTTGGCATGGCGATCTTCTGGTACAACACGGCCGTGTGGCCCATCTCGCTCGAATCCTCCTCCTGCCGCATGGTGCTCAACCAGGATGGCTCCATCCAGCTGCAGATGGGGGAAACGGAGATCGGCCAGGGTGCGGACACCGCCTTTGCGCAGATGGCCGCGGAGGCGCTTGGCATCCCGTTTGCTTCGGTGCATGTCATCTCCACACAGGATACGGATGTAACGCCCTTCGGCCTTGGGGCATACGCTTCGCGCCAAACCTACATCGGTGGCTTCTCCATCAAGCAGACGGCGCTGCTTATGCGGGAGCGCATCCTAAAATATGCCTATGAGCTCACGCGCATGCCGCCCTTTGAGATGGATATCGTGGATGGCAGGATCCTGCGCAAAAGCGATGGGCGCGTGCTCATGACGCTGGGCGAGCTTGCGACGGAGGCACTTTACAGCCTCTCCCACAGCGAGCACATCACCGCGGAGAGCACCTACCAGGTCAAATCCAACGCCTACTCCTTCGGCTGCTCCTTTGCGGAGGTGGAAGTGGATATCCCGCTTTGCAAGGTGAAGCTCCTCAACATCGTAAACGTGCACGATTGCGGGCGGCTCATCAACCCCGCGCTCGCCGAAGCGCAGGTGCACGGCGGCATGAGCATGGCCATCGGCTACGGGCTTTCCGAGCAGCTTCTGTTCGATGAAAAAACCGGAAAGCCGCTCAACAACAACCTGCTCGATTACAAGCTTTCCACCATGATGGACCACCCGGACATCGCCGCACGCTTTGTGGAAAACTATGAGCCCACGAGCGCGTTCGGCACCAAGGCGCTGGGCGAACCGCCCGCCTGCCCGGGTGCGCCGGCCATCCGCAACGCGATCCTCGCCGCGACGGGCGTCGCCTTTGACAGCATCCCCATCACACCGCACCGCCTCTTTGCCCGCTTCAAAGAGGAAGGGCTGATTTAACCGAGAAAGGGGGAGCGATATGTACGATATCAAAGCATTGTATGAAGCCCAAAGCGTAGCCCATGCAACGGAGTTGCTGCTCGCGTACCCGGAGGCAAAGATCATCGCCGGCGGGAGCGACGTGCTCATTCAGATCCGCGAAGGCAAGCTTGCCGGCGCAACGCTCGTTTCCATTTACGGGCTGGACGAACTGCGCGGCGTTTCCCGCACGGAGGATGGCACCATCCGCATCGGCGCACTCACGAGCTTTTCCCACATCACAAAGAGCCCCATCATCCAAGAGCACATCCCCGTGCTGGGTGAGGCGGTGGACATGGTGGGCGGGCCGCAGATCCGCAACATCGGCACCATCGGCGGCAACACCTGAAACGGCGTAACGAGCGCTGATTCCGCCTCCACGCTCGTGGCCTATGACGCGATCGTGGAGCTTTCCGGGCCCGAAGGCGTGCGCCTTGTGCCGATCCAATCGTTCTATATCAAGGCCGGCAAGGTGGATTTGCGCCCCGGAGAAATAGAAACTGCAATCCTTATCCCGCAGGCAAGCTATAGCGGCTATCATGGGCATTACATCAAATACGCCATGCGCAACGCCATGGACATCGCAACCTGCGGGTGTTCGGCAAACGCCAAGCTTTCTCCCGATGGAAAGACCATCGTGGATGCAAGGCTCGCTTACGGCGTTGCGGGGCCGGTGCCCATGCGCGCGCCTTCCGCAGAGGCGGCCGCGCGCGGCAAGCCCGTTTGCAGGGAAACGGTGGAAGCGTTTGCAAAGGCGGCGCTTGATGATGTGAACCCGCGCACGAGCTGGCGCGCAACGCGGGAATTCCGCCTGCACCTGGCCGAAGAGCTGGCGCGGCGGGCGCTTACGGAGGCAATCAAACGCAGTGGGGGTGAACTTTGATGCAGGAAGTGCAATATAAACGGATTCAATGCACGATCAATGGAAAGCCCGTGCAGAAAATGGTGGATGTGCGCGCATCGCTGACCGACCTTTTGCGCAACGATTTCAATTTGCATTCGGTCAAGAAGGGCTGCGAGGTAGGCGAGTGCGGCGCATGCAACGTGCTCATCGACGGGGAGTGTTTCAACTCCTGCATTTACCTTGCCATCTGGGCGGACGGCAAGGAGATCCGCACGCTGGAGAGCCTGCTCGGCCCGAATGGCGAGCTTTCGGACATCCAGCAGGCGTTTATCGACGAAGCGGCCGTGCAATGCGGCTTCTGTACGCCGGGGTTTATCATGACGGCCGTGGAGATTCTCGAATCCGGCCAGGAATATTCGCGCGATGCGCTGCGCAAGCTGCTTTCCGGCCACCTCTGCCGCTGCACGGGGTATGAAAACATCCTAAACGCCGTGGAAAAAACCATGCTGCGCCGGCTGGGCAAGCGCGTGGACTAAGCCTGCCCCAAGGCAGCGCGCAAACGGCACAATGCAGCGTTTCGTTGCGGGCTGCCGAAAAGAAGCTATGAAAACGCCTAAATTATAAACAAAAAGCGGCGCAGCAAGCGCCGCTTTTTCCATATCTGTCATCAATCATACAACTCTGCTTTGCATAAAAAGCCCCGGCATCCCATTGCCGCTCAGCGATGCGCCCCAGGCAGCTTACCCCCCCGCTTTAAGCTTTAACCCCATCGGTACGGTGTCTCGGCCTTTCGGAAAAGCGGTAAGCAGCCGGGGCATCCGATGTTTGCGGCAGCCCGCTTCCACGCAATGGCCAATTCCGCTTTCCTGTGCAAAAGCGTACCGAAAGGCACGCCGCAATCCCTTGCGAGGCCGCGGCCGCAGCACCGGAGGCTCCGAGCCGATTTGGGAATGCAAGGCCATTGCCCTAAAAGGACAATGGCCTCTGGATATATGCGAGAAAGCCCACAAAAGTTTTGGCAGCAAGAATTCTTTGCATGCCCTCTAGCCGCGCCGGAGGCGTAAGGATGCTGGTGCATCCAAACAAAAACGGCATTTTCTTCCTTTTTGTTTGGCACAGCGGCGCACGAGAAGGTGCGCCGCTCCACATTGCATATCCAGTTCATGCCAAGCCATGCGGCATACAAACGCTATTACCGCCGGGCCGCCACCCAAGCGTCCAGCCTGGGCGAGATCAAATTAAAATAGGTTGGCCCGATGGAAAGAAATGCCTCGTTGAACGCCCGAAGATCAAACGCTGCGCCCAGCTCCTCCTGCGCATCGCGCAGTTCCTTCTGAAGCAGCGAATAGCCAAGGGCATATTCGAGATAATAGAACGGATCATCCAGGGCGGTCTCAAGGTAGAACGGCGCAAGCTCTGCGGCGACATCCGCCTCATAAAACATGCTGAGGTATTCCGCAATCGCAGCTTCATCCCAGCCATCATAGTGCACGCGGATGCTCAGAAGCGCCGGCATTAAGAGGCCGGAGATCCTGGTGTTGGTGCTCATCATCACGCAGTAGTTATTGCTGAATGTTGTGTTGTATGCATCGAAGAAGTTCTCTGCGTATTGGGACCAGCTTTCATAATACCCCGTTAGGCTCATGTTCTGCCGGTACCAGCCGGTTTCCTCCAGCAGGCCGCGCAGGTAAATGTAGTGATACATGTGCCCGGGATATCCCTCGTGCGCAATGGTATCGAGCAGGCGGCTGTCGCCCTCCATGGTCTTCACGTTGATGATGATGGTATTTTCGCTCGCATCGTCAATCGGCGGCACGAGATAGGCTGCCGGGCTGAACTGATCCTCGAGCTCTTCCGGCACATCGATAAAGCGCACGGAATGCGCCGGCAATTCCGGGTAATAGCCCTCGATGAGCGTTTCGAGCAGCGCAAGGTTCTCCGCAGAGGTGCCAACCGAAAGGTCGATGGTGCCATATTGGGCATACGCTTCCTCATCGGAAGCGATGATTTGCAGGAATTCCTTGAGCTCCATGCCGATTTGGGCCTCGAGCAGCGAAACCGCTTCCGCCGGCGTAAGGATGGAGCAGGCGGCAGCGTTAAGCCCCTGCTCAAAATAGGCAAGGCCCTCCGCGCCGTATTCATGGAGCGCGCCCGTGCCGGTGCAGGAGCCGCGCAGCGCCGAAAGCCCATCATACAGGGTTTTATATGCTGCAAGCAGCGCGTCC
The DNA here is from genome assembly GCA_944366945.1 of uncultured Clostridia bacterium. Classification (GTDB taxonomy): domain Bacteria; phylum Bacillota; class Clostridia; order Christensenellales; family CAG-138; genus UBA1685. The sequence goes on along the minus strand of CALVWJ010000038.1, from coordinate 1,268 downwards.
ACCGCAGCTTCGTTTTCCGCGCAGTAGCGCGCCTCTGTTTCCGTATCAAGGCCCAGCTCTGCCACAGCGTCGGCAAATGTGGCATACAGGAAGCAGCTTTCCCCTGCATCCGCAAAGTCCTCGATCTGTTCGAGCACCGTGTCAAGCGTTGCATCGTTCATAAACAGGCCGCGTTCCGCCTTCTCCCGTTCAAAGCGGAGCACATCTTCCTCCATGTAGCGGGCAGAATCCGAAAGCAGGGCAAGATAGTTTTGCACATCCTGCTCGTTATCCAGCTCGTAAAGCACAAAGTTGAACGGCAGGTTAGTGTGCAGCCCATTGTATGGGGAGAGCACCTCTTCATAATAATAGAATTCTACGGCCTCAGCCGTGGCCGTCAGCTCCTGCTCTATGGTGTCATAGGTCAGCTGCTCGGTTTCGGAGAGCGCGCTGCGGTCGATCTGGTGAAGCTCCGTGAGAAATTCAGCGTATTCCCCCACGATGCGGGCGTTCTCCTCGTAGCTGAGCGTGCCCCATGTAGCTTCCGGCATCGCGATGCCGAGCGTCTCTGGGTCCTTGAGCGCCAGCTTAAGGGTGAGTGGGTCGCTTTCCATGTCCTTTTTGAAAAGGGCAAGGTCGAGCGCAGCGAGCTGCTCGCTCGCTTCCGTTTGCCCAGTGATAGAGGGGGTCTCTATTGGCACATTGGTATCTTCCGGCATGGTAGTCTGTTGGGGCGCCGGGGTTTCCCCATCCGTAAGTCCAGCGCATGCAACGCAGCAAAGCACCAGCGCAAGCGCGAGGCCGGCGGCCAGCGCGCGGATCCAACGTTTCATCGTTTTATAAACTCCTTTCTTTATCATGCAGCAGCCCCAAACGGAGGCTGCAGCCTTCCTCCATAACATTACCACAGGCTTGCAAAATCCTCAACCGCCCAAAAATGGCGACACCCTGCAATCCTTCCGAAAAAACAGGCGAATTTGTCTCTTTTCCGCACGGATTCGCTTGTTGACAAAAGGCAATATTTAAATTAGAATAGTAATGCTGTATTGTAATGGTGCGATATAGCACACACTGTGTTGCGCGGGTGTAGCTCAGTGGCAGAGCGCCGGCTTCCCAAGCCGGTCATGTGGGTTCGATTCCCATCACCCGCTCCAGCAAGTCCCGTTTTCATGCGGGAAAACAAGCGACAAATTTCAGGAGGAATGTTTCGCAATGGCAAAGGCAAAATTTGAACGCACGAAACCGCACGTAAACATTGGCACGATCGGCCACGTAGACCATGGAAAGAC
>CALVWJ010000037.1 GCA_944366945.1 uncultured Clostridia bacterium | reverse complement strand
CCGGCAAGCTGGGCCGCTCCGCCTGCGGTTCGCTGGGCTATGCCATGCCGGATGCCATGCATGCAAAGCACGTCATCGTCATCACAGACGATCTAAGGCCCTATCCGCTCATCGATTGGTCCATCCCCGAAACGCAGGTGGATCAAGTGGTTTGCGTGGACTCCATCGGCGACCCCAAGGGCATCGTTTCCGGCACCACCAAAATCACGCGCGACCCCGTCGGCCTTGCAATGGCCATGGAGGCCGTGCGCGTCATCCGCGCGTCCGGGCTTCTCAAGGATGGCTTCTCCTTCCAGACGGGCGCGGGCGGCGCTTCCCTTGCCGCCGCAAAGTTCTTAAAGGACGTTATGCTCAAGGAAAACATCCACGGCAGCTTCGGCCTGGGCGGCATTACGGGGTACCTTGTAGATATGCTCAACGAGGGTTGCTTTGAGTCGCTCATGGACGTGCAGTGCTTCGACTTGAAGGCTGTGGAGTCCATCCGCGACAACCCGCGCCACCAGGAAATTTCCGCAACGCATTATGCATCGCCCGATGCGAAGAGCTCTGTTGTGGACAGCCTCGATGTGGTCATCCTCGGCGCAACGGAGATCGACACGGACTTCAACGTGAACGTGCACACCGATTCTTCCGGCTCGATCATGGGCGGAAGCGGCGGCCATAGCGATACGGCGGCCGGCGCAAAGCTCGCAATGATCATCGCGCCCCTTTCCCGCGCGCGGCTGCCGATTGTAACGGATCATGTTACCTGCGTTTCCACCCCCGGTTCCACCGTGGATGTGCTTGTAACGCAAAAAGGCGTAGCCGTGAACCCGGCAAAGCCGGAGCTGCGCCAGCGGCTTGTGGATGCCGGCATAAACGTGAAGGACATCGAAGAGCTCAAGGCGCTCGCCGAACGCATCAGCGGCGTCCCGGGTAAACCGGCACGCGGCACGCGCACCGTTGCGAAAGTGATCTACCGCGATGGCACGCCGCTTGATGAAATCAAGAACGTGCCCGCTCAAGAATAAAGGAGGAAGGCATGAGAGAGATTCAAGCTTCCGCGATCACAGCGGTTGTAAAGCGCCTCTGCATCGAGGCAAATTGCCATCTGCCGCAGGATATGCAGGAATGCATCACGCGGGCCCATGCGGAGGAAGATTGGCCCATCGCTTCCGAGATCCTTGAGCGGATCATGGAAAACTATTCGATTGCGGATACGCGCAACGTGCCCATCTGCCAGGATACCGGCGTTGCCTGCGTGTTCCTTGAAATCGGGCAGGATGTGCATATTTTAGGCAACATCAAAGACGCCGTGGATGAAGGCGTGCGCCAGGGCTATGCGGAAGGCTACCTGCGTAAATCCGTGGTTGGCGACCCGCTGCGCCGGGTGAATACGGGGGATAACACGCCCGCCATGCTTTATTACAACCTCGTGCCCGGCGATGCGGTTCGCGTCACCGTGGCGCCCAAGGGCTTTGGAAGCGAAAATATGAGCCAGCTGAAAATGCTCAAGCCTTCCGATGGCGTAGAGGGCGCAAAGGATTTCATCGTGCGCGTTGTGGAGGAGGCGGGTCCGAACCCCTGCCCACCGATCGTTGTAGGCGTAGGCATTGGCGGCACGTTCGATCAATGCGCGCTGCTTGCAAAAAAGGCGCTGCTGCGCAGCACGGATGCGCGCAATCCCGACCCCTATTATGCATCGCTCGAAGCTGAGCTGCTTGCGCGCATCAACAGCCTTGGCATAGGCCCGCAGGGCTTTGGCGGCAAAACGACCGCGCTTGCCGTTAACATCGAAGTTGCTCCAACGCATATTGCAGGGCTCCCCGTTGCGGTCAACATCAACTGCCACGTAACGCGGCATAAAAGCGAGGTGCTTTAATATGGCCATCAAACGCATTCAAGCTCCCTTGACGGAATCGGTCGCCCGCTCGCTTAAAAGCGGGGACAGCGTGCTGCTCTCCGGAACGGTCTACACCGCACGCGATGCGGCGCACAAGCGCATTGTGGAAGCCATGGCCGCAGGGCAACCGCTGCCCTTTGATCCGCAGGACGCCGTTATCTATTATGTCGGCCCGACGCCCGCCAAGCCGGGCCAGGCGATTGGCTCCGCAGGCCCTACCACAAGCTACCGTATGGACGCCTACTCCCCCGCCCTCATCGCACGCGGCCAGCGCGGCATGATCGGCAAAGGCAAGCGCGGCCCCGCTGTCGTAGAGGCGATGCAGCAATATGGCGCGGTTTACTTTGGCGCCATCGGCGGAGCGGGCGCTCTGCTTTCCAAATGCGTCCGGTCTGCCGAGGTCATTGCATACGACGATCTTGGCGCAGAAGCGGTGCGCAAGCTCACGGTTGAGGATCTGCCCCTTACGGTCGTCATCGATTGCGAAGGCAACAACCTCTATGAAACCGGCAGGCAGGCTTATCTTGCAGCGCATTCAAAATAACATAGCAATCGCATATTGACACATGTGGTTCATTTTGTCATAATTGTACTATAGTACAAATTAAGGCAGGATGGACCACATGTTTTTCGCAGTTGACCCGCAAAGCGATGTTGCCATTTACCAGCAGATTGTAAACGCCGTATGCGCGGATATTCGGGCTGGTAAGCTTCCTTACGGCGCGCAGCTCCCGACCGTACGCGCGCTTGCGGATGAGCTTGGCCTTGCGCGCGGCACAATCAAGCGCGCATACGATGAGCTGGGCAAGCTCGGCATGATCGAAATGACGCAGGGCAAAGGCAGCTTTGTTTGTTATCGTGCGGAACGGGCCGACAGCCGCAAGGAGCGCGCGATGCAGGCAATCGATAACCTTATCTCCACGCTGGAGTCGCTCGCGTTTACGCCGGCTGAAATGTCCATCTTTTTCGATTTAAAGCTGCGCCAGCTCACAAGCAGGGATTGCGACGTGCGCGTTGCGGTAGCCGGTGGCCCCGAGGAGCTGCTCAGTGCAATGGCGGATCAGCTTTACGAGCTTGGCGGCGTAATCGCATATCCCTACGAAGATGCGCTCCCGGCAGATGGCAGCGTGGACCTTACCGTATTGCGCGCTGGGTGGCATGAGCATGTGCCGGAGGAGACAGGCGGGACGCTCCTTCGCGCAGCGGTTTCCGCTACACCGGATACCATTGTGCGCTTGGCTCGGCTCCAGCAGGGCAGTTCGGTTACTGCCGTTGCAAAAAGCGAGGAATATTTGGACTTGATGCGCAAGAGCATGCGGGATTTTGCGCCCGAGGTGCGTTTGCGCTGCCTGCGCGCAGATGAACTTTCTACTGAGGCGCTCCAAGGCGCGGACACAGTCCTCGCTCCTGCGGGCTTTGAGCGGCTCTTTCCCCCGCAGGCGGTAGAGGTGCTTAGCGCCTATTCCGCCGCGCATCCGCTCTGCGAATATCTGCAACAGATCGACGGCGGCTCCATGCTCCTTGTTCGCGAAGCTGTCTCCCGCCTGCAAGCCCAACGCCGCCGCGGGCTTATCTGATACTGGTTTTGCAATGCGGATGAAACCGTTTTTTACAGGACTCCTTTAGCGCATTTTTTCCAGGCAGGCAGCAACTGCGCAACGCCCCAAGCGTTTTGCAAAAATCGTTGCCCATACTTTTTGCAGCACTGCAAGCGCAAATACGTTTCAAAGCGTTGCATTCGATATCCTTTTTGGTGCGGCTGGTTTTCAAATACAAATCCATAAACCTTATGCACTTACAATGCTTAATCTAAAGGGATTCTGTTCCCTTTCAAACGGCCATTTGAAAAAAGCGCGCCCTGGGGTGCGCTTTTCGATTATCGAAAAAACTGCAATGCACCGCTTTTCCAGGTTTCCACAGCCCCTTGCGCCAAAGGCGTGGCCAGCGGCCATGAATGGCACACCTGCTATGCAATGGTTTTATGGAATTGCTGCGCATGTTGCCATCCGGTTAGGGCCTCCAGAGGCTGCGGCTCTAAACCCCAACCAAAGTTTTTTGGTATGGCTACAAGCGCACGATAGAATGAGCTTCCAGCCTGTTAAAAAGTGTCCAATGCCGCTTTTCCAAGGCTGTATGGCTCCCTTCGGCGGAGCTTGCGTCCTGGGGTTTTCCAGAGTTAGCGTACATTCTGCCAAGCCCGGTTGAAGGCATTTGAAGCTGCACGCCCAAATTCCCATGGAGTTTTTCGCTAAACTAAAACAGGTCATAGCCGCGCGCTTTGCTGCATTGCCAAAACCATAGCGTGCACTGTTTTTCGGTGGAGCCACAGCCCCTTGCGCTTACCACACAGTTGAGCGCATGCAAATAAGCCCTTGTTGTGCAGAGCTTTGCATACTTTGCGTGCAGATTCAAATCCAGCCCCCTGCGCTTTTTCATCCTATAATGATGCTTCGGCATGCTGCAGGCCCATTGCAGAGGCCCAGTTTTAAAATCAACTACGAAAAAATCGAATCTTCGCCTTGACAAATGACATAATACAATATACTATATTGAATTAGAACAAGATGCACTTTAGGCAACAGAAAACAGAAATTGTGAGGGTAACAGAATGAGCAATAAAAAGACGCTGGTCATCGGCGTAATCGGAGCGGACGTGCACGCCGTGGGCAACAAAATCCTCTACCATGCGTTTACAGACGCAGGGTTTGAGGTCATCAACCTGGGCGTGATGGTCTCCCAGGAGGAATACATCGCCGCCGCCATCGAATCCAACGCGGATGCGATCGTCGTCTCCTCGCTGTATGGACAGGGTGAGCTGGATTGCCGCGGCATGCGCGAAAAATGCGACGAAGCAGGGCTTGAAGGCATCCTGCTTTACGTGGGCGGCAATATCGTAATCGGCAAGCAGCCGTTCGATGAAGTGGAAAAACGTTTCAAAGCTATGGGCTTCAACCGGGCATTCCCACCGGGCACCCCGCCGGAAACCACCATTGACGCGCTGAAGGAAGACCTGCACGTAGAAGGCTAAGCCGCAGGAGGGCATGCATATGAAACCCATCCTGTTGATCGACTTTGGCAGCACCTACACCAAAGTGACCGCCGTGGACGCAGATGCGGCAAAGCTGCTCGGTTCCGCGGCCGCCTATACCACCGTGCAAACGGATATAAACGATGGGCTTGCCAACGCCGTTGCCCTGCTCTCGGAGCAGACGGGAAAACTTGAATTCGCAGAGCGTTATGCCTGCTCGAGCGCCGCAGGCGGGCTTAGGATGATCGCAAGCGGCCTTGTGCCGGAGCTCACGGCCGAAGCGGCCAAATGCGCAAGCCTCGGCGCGGGCGCGAAGGTGATCAAAACATACTCTTTTGAGCTCACCGAAGACGATGCCGCCGAGATCGTTTCCATGAAGCCGGACATTTTCCTGCTCGTCGGCGGCACGGACGGCGGCAACAAGGCCTGCATTCTGAACAATGCGCACATGCTCGCCGGAGCGGGCGGAGATTTCCCCATCGTGATCGCCGGCAACCGCAATGCCGCGCGGGAATGCGAACACATCCTCGCCGGGCGCGAAGTATACGTCTGCGAAAACGTGATGCCCAAGTTTGGCACGCTCAACATCGAGCCGGCCCAGCAGAAAATCCGCGAGATCTTCTTGAGCCGCATCGTGCGCGCAAAAGGGCTTACCAAGGCGAGCGAGCTGATCTCCGGCATCTTGATGCCCACGCCTTCCGCGTTTCTTGCCGCCATGCAATTGCTTGCGGACGGCACGGAGTCGCAAAGCGGGATCGGCGAGCTGATCGCGGTGGACGTTGGCGGTGCGACGACCGATGTTTACTCCATCTCTGCGGGCATGCCGGATCGGCCCGGTACGATCATCAAGGGGCTGCCGGAACCCTATGTGAAACGCACCGTAGAAGGCGATGTCGGCATGCGCTACAGCATTCACGGCATCGTGGAGGCCGCCGGGTGCGAAGCGATTGCCGCAGCTTCCGGCATTGCGCCTGCGCGCGTGCAGGAACTGGTGGATTATCTCGCAACGCACACGGATATGCTGCCAACCACGCCCGAGCTTGCCGCGCTGGATGAGGCGCTTGCAGGCTATGCCATCCGCACGGCTGTAACGCGCCATGCGGGGCGGATCGAAGAGGTCTATACGATGATGGGGCTTGCCTATGCGCAAACGGGCAAGAACCTCATGAACGTTGAGCGCCTCGTCGTTACGGGCGGCTCCCTTATCCACACCAAGAACACAAGGAAGATCGCTTCCTACGCATTATATGACCCGCAAGACCCCACCTCGCTCAAACCGCGCAAGGCGGAACTGCTGGTGGACCGCAAATACATCCTTGCCGCAATGGGCCTTTTAAGCAAATACTACCCCGAAGCGGCGCTCACGATCATGAAGGAGGAACTCGAAAACAATGGACTTGCAGAATAAGCGCATCCCCGACCAGGAATTCTATAAGATCCGCGAAGAAGTGTTGCAGCAGTGGCCCACCGGCAAAGCGGTAGATCTCGATGAAGCCATTGCCTACCATAAATCCCTTCCGGATAAGAAGGTTTTTTCCAAGAAGCTGATCGATGCCAAGAAGCGCGGCGCAACGCTGATTCAGCCGCGTGCGGGCGTTGCCTTGATTAAAGATCAGATCGAACTGCTCACCTATTTGCAGGATAAAGGTGAAGCGGATCTTCTGCCCACAACGATCGACAGCTATACCCGCCAGAACCGCTATGAGGAGGCGGAAAACGGCATCCGCGAATCCTTCAAGCAGCGCCGCTCCATGCTCAACGGCTTCCCGGCCGTGAACCATGGCGTAGCCGGTTGCCGCCAGCTGATCGACAGCCTGGATACCCCGATCCAAGTGCGCCATGGCACGCCGGATGCGCGCCTGCTCACCGAGATCGCCTATGCGGGCGGCTTCACCAGCTATGAAGGCGGCGGCATCTCCTATAACCTTCCCTATGCCAAAAACGTGCCCATGGAAAAAACCATCCGCGATTGGCAGTACGTGGACCGTTTGACCGGCATTTATGAAGAAGCGGGCGTTTCCATCAACCGCGAGCCTTATGGTCCGTTGACCGGCACGCTGGTTCCCCCCTGCGTTTCCCATGCGGTTGCCGTTATCGAGGCGCTGCTTGCCGCAGAACAGGGCGTAAAGAACATCACCGTCGGTTATGGCCAATGTGGCAACCTGGTACAGGACGTTGCAGCCATCCGCACGCTGGAAGAACTTGCGGATGAATACATCGAAAAGAGCGGCCACAGTGACGTTGTGATCACCACCGTATTCCATCAGTGGATGGGCGGTTTCCCGCAGGACGAAGCCAAGGCGTTTGGCGTTATTTCCTGGGGTAGCGCCACAGCCGCGCTCTCCAAGGCAACCAAGGTCATTGTCAAGACGCCGCACGAAGCGGCTGGCGTGCCCACCATGGAAGCGAACGCGCAGGGACTGCGCTGCACCAAGCAAGTGATCAGCATGCTTGCCGACCAAACCTGCACCGCCTCTAACCTTGAGCAGGAAAAAGAAGTGATCCGCCGCGAAACCCGCGCCATCCTCGATAAGTGCTTCGAGCTTGGCAATGGCGATATCGCCGTTGGCGCCGTGCGCGCCGTGCAGGCTGGCGTGTTGGATATCCCGTTTGCGCCTTCCCGCTTCAACGCGGGCAAGATGCTCCCCGCGCGCGACAATACCGGCGCAATCCGCATCCTGGATGCGGGCAACATGCCGCTGACCAAAGAGATGCTCGATTTCAACCGCTCCATGATCGAAGAGCGCGCGAAGTACGAGAAGCGCAAAGCTTCGTTCCAGATGGTCATCGACGACATCTACGCTATCAGCAAAGGCCGCCTCGTTGGCCGCCCGCAGGGAATGCGGTAAGCTTTTCGTTACAGGGCGCGGGCCCTGCGCGGGTCCCGCCCTTTTACAAAGCATATTTGATGATTCAGAAAGGACTTGTATTCTTATGAAAATCGTTGACGTCGTTTGCTCCGCTGGGCGGACCGGTTTCTATTTTGACGATCAGCGCGCCATCAAGGGCGGCGCGGATCATGATGGTTTTACTTATGTAGGCTCTCCCGTGACCCCCGGCTTCTCCGCCGTGCGCCAGGCGGGCGAGTCCATCTCCGTGATGATCATC
>CALVWJ010000036.1 GCA_944366945.1 uncultured Clostridia bacterium | reverse complement strand
ACGCCCGAGGGGATTGGGCGCGCGTATGACAGAATCCTGGCGGAAAAGGAAGCGGCGTGGCGCAGCTTCAGTACGGGCAGGGCCAACCCGCGCAGCCCGCAGGGGCGTGCGCTGGCACGGGAACAGGCGAAGCTGTATACGGAGTGGAAAGAGGTGGAAAACGAAAAGAAGCGGGCAATTGCAGGCTGGTACAGAAAACGCAACGAGGCTGCTTACGCAGAATCACCGGACAAGCTGATCGAAGTTGCGCTGGAGGATGCGAAAGCATCTATGCAAAAGCAGGGATACAGTACCGGAAGCTATCCGAAAAACCGCAAAGTGCATGATATGCGGCAGGTGTTTTCATCGGCTGAGGCGTTCTTTACATATACGGGGAGCCAGATGAATGATTGGACAAAAGAAAGTGGGCAAGAACACATGTGTAATGTTTATTCTCTTCATAATGATGATGGAACAGTGGAATATTTTTCCGGACCGGTTTATACGGGCTCAAAGAACAATGTAATTATTCCGTATTTAGAAAATATTGGAACACAGGGAATTACAGTAGAACTGGCCGGAAATAATTTGAACTGTGAGGTTCAGTTTGAAGGGGTGTTACACTCCCATCCAAACGATCGAAAAACAGATAACGACCAATTCTCATGGGGCGATGCATTGGTGTCGGTGTTATCAGGGAAAATATACTTGACAACACCACACGGGCACGTATATGCTTTGGATAAAGGCGATGGGCGTGGATTGATTGTCCCCGCAATGTTGCGTGACTTTGCGGTGCGGCGGTCCAACCAACTGAAAGACGAAGGCGTTTCAAAAAACGATTATCCTGCTTTGCTTAGATTCTACCTTGATACCATATATCCAGAGCATCAAGCCTCTCTCAGCGGCTCAAACTTTGAAACCATAGATGCTAAAACATACGATGTGCGGTAGCGGGCAGCGAAATAGGGCAGTGGAGGGCATATGAGGCAGAAGCAGAATGCGCGGTTTGACTGGAAAGTGTGGCTGCTTGCGATTGAAAGCTCCATACTTCTGTTTGGCGGCATGCTGTATTTCCTGCGCGGCTGCACCAGCTTATTGGAGACGCCCCCGCCGATCAATTATCCTGGATACAATTACATGTATATCCATGCATATCCTCAAAAACTGACCTATGTGATCGGAAAAGATCAAGTGCTTGACCTAACGGGCGGAATGGTTTGCTATGGCGATATTCCGAAGCGCTCGGCGGGGCTGGCATGCACAGCGACAACGGGCGAAAACAGGTGCATAGATGTTCAGAGCATGGAAACCGTTGAAGTTGTATCTGAGATCGATTTTACAGCAGAAGGGATTTATATGGTTGTTTTGGAACAGAATGCGTGGCCGGAGCCGGTGCAATGCGCTTTTCCCATCCAGGTGATTTCGCCTAAACCCATGGGGCTGCATGCCGATGCTCTGCACGCTTGCCCGGGCTCTGCGCATTTCCTCTGTGCAAATTTCGGCGCAAACCCATCGCAGGAAATAAAAAGCAGGCGATAGACACATATGGCTGGGGGAGACAACGGAGGGCATATGAAGCAGAACAGGAGCACATGGCGCGATTGGAAAACATGGGTGATTGCAATGGAAAGCCTAATAATCCTTGCTTGCGCCTTGGCTGCTATCCGTAACCATATCCAAGCTATGCAGGAGCTCCCCTTGCCCGAAAACAACCCCGGATACAATTACATGTATATCCATGAATATCCCAAGAAGATGACCTATGTGGCCGGCATAGATGAAGCGCTTGACTTGACTGGAGGAATGATCTGCTATACCCGCTATCCGAGGCATTCGGAAGGGTGTGCCTGCGCGCCGGGCCCAAGCGGATGCAGCGGAGTTCAAGATATGGCGTTCGTTGAGGTTGTGTCAGAAGTCGACTTTACAAAAGAAGGGGTCTATATGATCGTTCTGGAGCAGGATATGTGGGAGCATCCCATTCAGTGCGCCTTTCCCATCGAGGTGATCTCCCCGGACTATGTGGAATAGTGAAAAAGTAGGAAGATGCGCGGCGGCTTGTGCCGCCGCACATCTTCCTGCACAGGCCGGTTTTCAGACGGGAAATCTGCCTAACGGCGTCCTATGCTTCGAAAAAAGGAAGAGCACCAAAGGTGCTGGGGGCGAGCCTTTTACGGGATACAACATATGGAAAAGCGAACGAAGAGCAGTTTGCAGCAGTGCGAAAGCCGGAGAATTTTATTGTGCCGGGCGTAAGAGGATACGATGTTCGTGCGGATTATGAAGAAATGGATGATGGGAGGTAGGGGGCAAATGATCCGGAGAAAACAGCAGGTTTTCTTTTTTGTGCTGGGCGCAGCAAGCGTAATCCTGGCGATTTTGTTTTATCGGCTGGGCTCTTGGCTGTGGGAGAATGCTGGGATGGCGCGTGTAACAAAAATAGGAATTGCAGAGTATCCGAGCAAGATTGTATATGTGATTGGAAAAGATACGGAATTGGATCTGACTGGCGGAGAGATATGGATGGGAACAGTGGAACAATCTCCGTCAACTTATGAACTATCCGAAAGGAATATAGGATATCAGTTTGAGGTGTTTACCGATGCGGACTTTGAAAAAGAGGGAACCTATACAGTAACGATCCAACGCGGAGCATCCATGCAGTGCTCATTTCCTATTCAAGTGATTTCCCCGGATTATGTTAAATAGCAAAAAAACAGGAAAAAGCGCGGCAGAAAATCCTGCCGCGCTTTCTAAATGAAAATAAATAGCAAAGCTGCTTACAAAGAGGTGGCAATAGCAGGATTCATTCCGGACAACTTTCTGGGCAAGTGTGAATCGCAACCAGCTTGCCTAAAAAAGCTTCGCTGCCAAATGATTCGGAGACAAAATAGAAGGCGGTGGGGCAGTCGGGTGAAGAACCAGAATAGCGTGGAAGATATTCTTCAAAATCATGCAGGCAGAAACAGGACTCGAATGCGCTTTGCAAGGATGTGGCGTAGTCTGGATCTGTTTCAGCAAGGCCGGGTTCATAAAAATCACATGCCGATTGAAACAAGGCATAAAACGAACTGGGCGTTTCAGCGGGATCGGTATCGGGAAGCAAGATGTAGCTGAGCATCACTTTATGAAGTGGAAGGCTTGTGTCCGCATTGGGCTGTTCCTTGGAAAGCGCAACCAGAGAGCATAGCAAAAAAGTATCGTCCGGCGTATATACAGTCATATCACGGCAATAAAGATCATAAGCGGACGGGACAAGTTTCCACTGTGCATCCGTCCAGAGGATCTCCATGCCGTATGGCTGCAGGGAAGCATTGCAGGCATCAACAAACGTGCGGGAATCATAGGCACGCTGCGCAGCAAAGCGTTCTTCCTGGGCGCGCCAGAGCACTGCGCTGGGATTTGGGCGGAGAAACCAGGCAAGCAGGACGAGGATGGCGCAGAATGCGGCGAATCCCCAAATAAAAAAGCGTGCTTTCCGGGCAAGGGCAGGCCGCCCGGAGGGCGCAAAGCGTTCTTCCATTGCAGCTCCCGGTCTGTTTTTTTCTAGGATAACATAGGTGCGTATCTTTTACAATTACCTGCATCCGAAAGTGGATAAAGCGGATCGGAAACTGTATAGGGAAAGCGGCTGCAAAGGGAGCAGCAGGCACGGGGACAGAGCCTCAACACGCCCGAGGGGATTGGGCGCGCGTATGACAGAATCCTGGCGGAAAAGGAAGCGGCGTGGCGCAGCTTCAGTACGGGTGGCACAAACCCGCGCAGCCCGCAGGGGCATGCGCAGACACGGGAACAGGCGAAGCTGTATACGGAGTGGAAAGAGGTGGAAAACGAAAAGGAGCGGGCGATTGCAGGCTGGTACAGAAAACGCAACGAGGCTGCTTACGCAGAATCACCGGACAAGCTGATCGAGGTTACGCTGAAGGATGCGAAAGGGTTTGTGCAGGAAAATGGCTTTACAGAGTGGAATTATCCACATAATGCAGTTGTGGACGGCAAGTCGATGCTCTTTGGAGAAGAGGAGGAGTTGTTTCTTTATTCTGGCAGCGTTTTGAATTATCTGACGGGCTATAGTGGCTTGGAGCATATGTGTGGCATTTATTCGGTTGGTTGGGACGATGGAAGCACTGAATATATCTCCGGCCCAATTATGAGCGGGATGGAAACAGTAAACAGCAAAAATGTAATCATCCCGTTTGCGGCAAGCTTTATCAGTGCGCAGGCATACACAGACAACATGGAAAGGATATTTGCAGGCGCAAAGGTGAAGTTTGAGGGCATTTTGCATTCGCCTCCGAGCTATGAAAGCGGAGGAGTATATGATAATAACGATAGCTTTTCCTGGGGAGACGGGCTGGCCGCCCTGCTTGCAGGAAAAATATGGTTGACTACGCAGGATGGGAGTATGTATGCTTTAAATGAAGCAGACGCAGCGCCATTGGTGCTGCCGGCGCTCATCCGCGATATTGCCGTAACCTACGCGAATCATCTAAAGCAAAGAGGTTTGACATGGGATGATTATCCGCAATGGTTGAAAGACTTTTGGCCTAAAATTGAGCGGCACGATGCAAATGCGAGCGGCAGAAACTTTGAATTGCTTGATGTAAAATCGTATGATGCGCGGAATATGCCATAAAGCAACACATAGGAGGAAGACAATGGAGCAAACAAAAAAGAGAAAACCCGGGAATTGGCTGCTCACCCTGTGCATTATTGAAAATTCCATTATTCTGCTGGCGCTTATCGTGTCCGTGGGGCGCAGTTGCTCAGACTGGTGGATGTACATGCTTTCCACAAAGCCGGTTCCCCCATTCCCTCATTCGATGCAGGTACATACATACCCGGATAAGCTGGTTTATGTGGCGGGCAAGGATCACTACCTTGACCTTAGCGGCGGCAAAGTGTGCTTTAGCGAAGACCCCAGGGATTTGCATGGATTCCCATGCGCATATGAGCAGCCAGGGTCATGCGAAGCGATCTATGATATGGACGAATTTTTCGCGGGTGTTTATAAAGGCGGAAAGCACATAAAAGATTTTGATTTTACGGAAACGGGTACCTACATTGTGGTTGTTACAGCGGACAAGTGGCAGGATTGCGCCTTTCCCATCGAGGTGATCTCCCCGGACTATGTGGAATAGTGAAAAAGTAGGAAGATGCGCGGCGGCTTGTGCCGCCGCACATCTTCCTGCACAGGCCGGTTTTCAGACGGGAAATCTGCCAAACGGCGCCCTATGCTTCGAAAAAAGAAGAGCACCAAAGGTGCTGGGGGCGAGCCTTTTGCGGGATACAACATATGGAAAAGCGAACGAAGAGCAGTTTGCAGTAGTGCGAAAGCCGGAGAATTTTATTGTGCCGGGCGTAAGAGATAGGATGTTCGTGCGGATTATGAAGAATTGGATGATGGGAGGTAGGGGCAAATGATCCGGAGAAAACAGCAGGTTTTCTTTTTTGTGCTGGGCGCGGCAAGCGTAATCCTGGCGATTTTGTTTTATCGGTTTGGGATATGGTTTTGGAATCTAATGTCAACGGAGAGAATAACGGACGATATCGGGATAGAGAAATATCCGAGCAAGCTGGTGTATGTGATTGGAAAAGATACGGAACTGGATCTGCAAGGCGGGGTAGTATGGATCGGGGAAAGCAGGGAGGAAGCAAGGCTGTATGACATGGCAGAGCCGGGATATTGGTTCGAAGTTACAACGGATGCGGATTTTACAAAAGAGGGTATCTATGTGGTAACCCTTGAGCTTGCCACAGATTGCTCTTTTGCCATCCAAGTGATTTCCCCGGATTATGTTGAATAGCGAAAAAGTAAAAAATGCGCGGTAGGTTTCCCTGCCACGCATTTTTGATTCCGCGAAAGGTTAAGTGAGTTCTACGGAAACGAAACGGAATCCGACCGGCGCGCCACTTTCTGGCGCAAGCGTGACCACAGCGGCGGAGAGCTCGGTGGCTTCCTCTGTGCCGGGCATACCATAAAGCAGCATGCCATAAAGGATGAGAGCATCCTCCGTGCGCACAGCGTCATCTACGCGCAGTGCATAAGCCGCATGCGGGCGGACTGGAACGCGGTATGCACCATCCTGGAGCGTTGTACCATCCCCGGCTTCGGAAAGGTCGGCCGGGAAGGTCCCCGTAAAATAATCCGAAAAGGCGGCTTCATATGTTTCGGCGGGAATGTCGACCCAAAGATCGGCTTCATTTCCCGTGGTGAGCATATTGGTTAAAAATACGCTTGCCGCATAGGCAGAAGGAGAGCCATCGGAAAAGCTTTCATAATTGGGCGCACATGCCGCAGAAATGGCTTGAAGTGCCGGCAAAAGCAACTCATACTCCTCTGCGCTGATAGCCTCTCCCACACAATCCGGGTAAAGCGCAGCACGTTCAATAGAAAATGTGAGCGGACCTAATTCTTCTGGAGCCAACACACCTGCGCGGATGAAAATTTCATAGCCTGTTTCCGTGACGGCAAAACCATTCATAAGGTCGAGCGCAAAGCGCACGTCTTCCGGTGTAACATCGCCAAAATATCCTTCGGGCTGTTGGTCGATTGCGTTGTAAATCTGCTGTGCTACGAGCGCATCTGGTTCGTACTGCCCGGATACCGCGGCAAAGCTTTGTTCACTTCCTGCCTCATCCAATACCAGCGCATAAGGGATGATCTCCTGTTCGGCTCCATAGGAGACGGTTTCAAACAGGCGGATGTTCCAATAGCCGCCTGCATAGCTTGCATCGCAAGACACGGTGGTGCTCGGCGCAGCTTCCCCTTCCACGCGGTCTGCAAGCGGGAGTCTCTCCGTCCGCACGCGTTCAGTCAGCTCTTCTTCATAAAGAGCAAGGGCTGCGTTGAGCGCCTGCGCACCGATGGTGTCCTGTGAGAACAGGGGAAGCGTGTAGGAAAGCACATATTCTGCATCGGCCTCTCTTGAGCCTTCCGGAAAATAAACGGTGCGCGTTTCCAGGGTAAATTGTCCTCCTGCCTGCTCCTGCTGTTGTGCAGGGCTGGGCGATATACCTGGTGCCTCTGAAACAGGGGCCGTTTCATCCGGCTGCTCCGTTGCTGCCGGAGTGTGCACCAAAACATCGCAGCCGCTGCACAAAAGAAGGAATGCAACCAACACGGCGGCAAAAATTTGGCTTTTTTTCATAGGGATTATTCACCTCCAAAGCAAATCGATGGTATCATAAGCACGCATGCAATTCAACCGGAAAATATATACCGGACAAAAGGCATCCGCTTACCAGCTGAAAAAGAAACTGGAAATTGTTATAAAATATTTTTATAGCGTTTCCACATGCGGTGCAGTGAGAATACGCTGAAGATGGCTGAGATACCGTTCTGCACTATGGGAAGGTTCTTGACCCTGCGGGATGATCCACATGAATTCACCCGTGATGCGTGGCCAGGAGATCCGGGCATAATGCAGGCCATCCGTGCTGCTTTGGGCATCCAATACAGCGGTTGCGCAGGGCACGATGCTAAAAGCCGGCATGCAGGAAAGGACGCTTGCAAAAACGGCGCGATCGTTGAGTACCATTTCGTTTTCGGAAAATGGGAGCTCGGGCAGATAGGTGCGATAAAAAGAAGGCTTCCCTTGCTGTGCATAGAAGATGCGCCGCATTCCGCTGAGTTCGCCCGGCTCGATCACGGCAGGGCGTTTGGCAAAGAGCGGGCATCCTCTCCCGATTACGATGGCAGCTTCACATGGAGCGAGCGGCGTAACGCGCAGGCGCAGCGCGGAAAGATGCGAGACGAGATGCGCGCGGGATTCCTGGTAAACATAGATAATGCCAAGCCCATATTCCAGGTTGGATACGCCTTCGATCACGCGTTCGCGCATCCCTTCCTCGTACTGGATCCGCCTGGGCGGAAGCGGTATCTCTTGGCAAAGCCCGGCAAGCGCTTCATCTGCCCGGCAAAATGCCATCGCGGCGATGGAAAGCACCGGTGGCCCTTCTGCTGCATCCGCACTGCAGACCGTTGTAAGACCATCAAATTCCAAAAGCAGCATGCGTGCGCGTTCGGCAAAGGAACGCCCTTTTTCGGTGAGTTCTACGCCGCGATTGGTGCGCTTAAGCAGCTCGTAACCCAGTTCATCCTCCATGAGACGGATGGCAATGGAAAGGTTGGGCTGGGAAAGATGAAGTTCATTTGCAGCGCGGCTAATCGATCGCGTGCTTGCTACAGTGAGGAAGTAACGAAGTTGATCGATGTTCACGTGCCTTCTCCTTTCCAGAATAAAATGTTTGAACGCGGTTTTAGCTGCGAAAGCCTATAAAAATTTTATATTGCAGAAGACAACGCGTCAAGTGATATAATAGTTCTGCAATGCATGTGGATTTTTAGACAATCTTGTGGTTCCTTTGACATCCTTTTCCCGCGTCTATACGCGGGTGGGCAGAATGCCCGATACCATATATTTTCATGGAGGGAAAAACATGGAAAAGGTTAAGAAAACCGTTACCCATCTCAAACGAGAGATTGGGCTGTTCGGCGGCGTAAGCCTTGTTGCGGGTATGACGATCGGATCCGGTATCTATTACCTGGGCAGCACAGTGCTACAGCGCACGAACATGAGCATGGGCCTTGCGCTGTTGTGCTGGATTATTGGCGGTGCAATCTCAATCCTTGGTGGATTGTGCTTTGCGGAGCTGGGTGCAGAGATGCCTGTTACAGGCGGCATGACGACGTATCTGAGCAAAGCATATCATCCCTGCGTAGGTTTTATCAACGGGTTCAGCGGATTTTTGCTGACTGGATCGGGTTCAATCGCGGCTCTAGCACTTGCTGCAGTTACGCCGTTTGAGGAAGAATTCGTGCTTGGCGAAGTCTGGCTCAAAATCATTGCAATTGCAATCATCGTACTTTTTACAGTTATCAACCTGTACGGCGTAAAGCATGCATCCAGCTTCCAGAACTTCTCGATGGTAGTGCGCGTAATTCCGCTTATCCTCATCATATTTATCGGTATTTTCTTTGGAAAACAGTCGCCCGATCTCAATCCTGGCACCGCATTCCCCGAGGGCACTTCCTTTACCGGCGCGGTTTCGCTTATTGCGTTTGCCACGTTTGCGAGCCTCTGGGCATATGAAGGCTGGACGAACCTCAATACCGTTGCAGGCGAAATGAAGAACCCCCGGAGGCATCTGCCGCTTGCAATTATCATCTCCATGGGCTTCATCACCCTGGTTTACACGCTCTTCAACCTTGCGATTTATCGCGTTATCCCCGGCGAAGAGGTAAACTCCTTGATCGCTGGCGGCAACCTCTACCTCGGAACGGAAACGGCATATCGTATCATGGGCAACTTCGGCAAATGGATTGTTATGATCGGCATGTGCATCGGCATCATCGGTACGGTCAATGGCGACTGCCTGGTCTTCCCGCGTACCTATTATGCCATGGCCCGCGGCGGATATTTCTGGAAGAAGTTCGGTGAGCTCAACAGCCATAGCGTTCCCGGCTTCTCTATCATTATGTCTTCCGCTGTTTCCATTGTTCTTGTCATCTTCAACGACCTGCAGCAGCTCACCAACCTGCTTGTTACCACGAGCGCGCTGCTCAACATGATGGCGGTGATTGCAGTGTTGATCTTCCGCAAGAAGTACCCGGATATGAAGCGTCCGTACAAAGTTTGGGGCGGCGTTCCAGTGATCGTGTTGACGGTTATCTTCTTTGCGATCCTGTTGGGCAACCAGTTTGTATCCGATATTCGCAGCTCCCTTATCGGATTTGCAATCCCAGTGCTCTGCGTGCCGGTTTACTTCTACTTCCGTAAGAAGAACGGCGGTATAGAATACAACAACGATTCCGAAGCGGAAGAGTTGGAGAACTTGGAGTAAAGCTATGGCACGAAAGCTGGAAAAAGAGCGCATTTTGGAGCGGCTTCACCGCGTGCCCGGCGATGTGGGGTTCTATTATAAGGACTTAACCACCGGCGAAGAGCTTGGCCTCAATGAAAACAGGATGTTTGAAGCGGCAAGCGTAATCAAGCTTCCCATGTTTGCAGTGATCGCAAAACGAGTCGCAGAAGGAAAGGCTTCCTGGGAAGACCGACTTGTGGCGCACAATGAAGAGCGCGTTCCACCTTGCGGCGCATTGTGGTTCTTTGAGGATGAACCGGCGGTGCGGCTCAAGACGCTGTGCGGGCTGATGATCACCATCAGCGATAACATGGCAACAAACATGCTCATGCGGCACTTTGGCATCGAAACGTTTAACCGGGAGTTTCAAGCCATTGGATTGGAGCAAACGCATATTGAGCGGCTCCTCTTTGACAGCGCAGCCAATGCGGCCGGCAAGCAGAACAAAATCGTGCCGCGCGAAATGGGCACCTTGCTGGAACGCATTTACCGGCATGCGTTTGTAGATGAAGCGACATCCAAACTTATGGAAGAAACGCTGCTGCAGCAGCAGATTAACCATAAGATCCCGGGGTATCTCCGGGATGAAGTTGCCGTTGCGCACAAGACCGGCGAAGATGATGGCATTACAAACGATGTCGGGGTGGTATATGCGCGCGAACCGTTCGTGATCTGCTTTGCGACCAACCGCACGGATGTGCCGGAAGCAGAGCGCGCAATGCGCGAGATTTCCCTCTCCCTTGCGGAAATTCCAGCTTGGAAGGCGGAATGATTTGAAGGAGAGCGCGAAGCCCCTATCAAAGAAGAGCACAATCTGATTGCCACCGGGCGCCATAAAGCCACCCGGTGGCAATTTCCGTTGCGTGGGGGCCTTCTTTCTTTTGGTTGAAGATTGCCGTTTTGGCCGTGTTTCGCCCATTCTCCTCCCTTTGAGGAGCATCTAAACAACCAAGCACGGGGAGTATGATTGCATTCCACAAAAAGATCCGCTTACGGCTTTATGCCAGAGTGGAACTTTTGCTCGCAGGGAATTTCTACTTGATGTTTTGGATTGAAATCCGTTTTGAAGGGCAAGAACTTTTTGCTAGATGGAGTTTTTGCGTAAGAACCTGCAGTGTCCCGATACAATTGAGAGGCATGAACCTGGGTCCTATGGCGGTTCAATGGAGGAGCAAATGAGGGGCGTGTGATTTTATAAGGCGCATGATTCCTGCCCGGAGACACCCGTTTGAATGCATATGGCTTTTACAAAAAATGCGGGAGCTTTGCTTGATGGACGAGAACAATAAAATTACTACTAACAAGGTTAAATTGTGGCATGCAACATTGCCTTGCAGGTTAAAATTACCAAGTAAACCATTGGTTGAGCGAATTCTCCGAATCGCTCCTTGCATGCAGCCAGAAGATTTACTAGAATAATGCAGCAAAGGAGGGATCTTGCTTGGATACGAAAAACATAGGCGCTTTTATTTGCAAACTTCGAAAGGAAAAAGGCATGACGCAACAGCAGCTTGCAGATAAACTGCAAGTAACGGATAAAGCCGTTTCTAAATGGGAAAGAGGGGGTTCACTTAGATAAAGATACCACATCAATCCCACGCTGACTTTTGCTCAACCGATACAGCCGGAGGGCTGGA
>CALVWJ010000035.1 GCA_944366945.1 uncultured Clostridia bacterium | reverse complement strand
ACCCGGTACCCGGTCCAGTCCGCGCCGTCATATGCATTTCTGCAGAAAACCCGAACCGAACCGTCCGGATGAAACCAGACGGACCGCGCATACCATCTGTACCCGGGGCTATTTTCAACGTATGCGTATTCAATCCCACCATAGTCTCCATACTTTGGCGTCACGGCTGACCCGCTCGACGGCCACCCCCCAAACCCCATCGCCAGCGTAGAGCCATCCGGGAAGATCACATCGAGAGAAGAGCCTTGCGTACCATACATGCGTTTGTTTTCTATATCGATCAAAACAGACATGGTGCTACTTGAAATGTTGCACAGCGCAAATTTGGGTTGAAAGCCTATGTTTCCAGCCGCAAACGTGCCATATGAGATTTGCCCCGAAACGCCCAGACCTATGCTCAATAAAACAGATTTCAGCGCTCCGCCGCCACCTGCGTTCACCGTGCCTACAATTCCGGGTAAAACCAAAACCGGCGTATCTGCCATTCTGCATCACCCCCATGCCACGATCGTTGGAATTGTGATTTCGGCTTCCGGCGTAGCCTTGGCGTAAAGGTACACGCCGCCCGTATAGGACCGGCATACAGGCGCAAAGTTGCCGCCCGTTGCATCTTCCGGAGCAAGCACAACCTGCACAAACATGCTTTCCGTCACCCCTGTGCACGGAACCGCCGCGCGAAACGGAAAATCCGCATAGGTAGTGTCCGATGCCCATGCGCTCGTTGCGACTGTTTTGTTTGTAAACGTCAACCGCTTTGCCTGCGCACCTAGGGAATTTGGCGTGTGCGTATGGAGCGCAAGCGCGTATTCGCTGTGGCCGTGGCCTTCCTCCGCTGCGCCGATGGAAGATGGGGAAACGGGGTCCACCCCATCTGCGGCGTGGCGGGCGGCATGTGCCGCCTGCCCGGTTGCCGCTGCCGCCGCATAGGCTGCCGCCGCCGCTGCTTCCGCCACCTCCACTGCGTGGGCCGCCTGCGCCATCAAATCAACAAGCAGCGGGTATTCGCCCGTGGATTGTACCGTTTCATCGTTGAGGATCCCGCGCCGGCAGGTGAAATTGAATTTTGCGCTCGTCACCAGCGTGGCGAGATCGGTGCCGGAATACACCTGCAATTCACATTCCACCATGCCGGGCGCAAATGAGGCGTTGAACAGGGCGATCGTCACCTCATTGTTGGCTGCGCCGCCGATGGAAACGCCACCATCCTCCGCCCCGCTGTCCTGCGAGGAGGTGCCGGTGGACTTGGAAAAGATGGCAAGCACCCGGCATCCGCTCAAGTCCACGGGCACGCCGTCATCGGTTAGGGTGATATGCAGCACGTTCCCCGTATCGCCTTCCACTACGGTGAATTCACGGTTGGAAATGGAACGGCTGATATCGAGCGCAATCTCAAAGCGCTTGGTCACTTCCCCATTGGCCATATGCCCGTCCTCCCCACGACGCGGCTCTGCCTGGGCATTGCCTTTGCCTTGAGCGAAGCATAGCCCGAGGAGCCGAGCGCGTCATAAAGCTCTTCGCGGCTTTCCTTCCAGCGCGTGGCATCGGAAGAAAACAGCAGGATGCGGTCCTCCTGGCCCATGCGCATCACAAAATCCTCATATTCCGAAGGCGTCATGCTGAAATAGGCCGTGTCGTCCTTGGCGCTGCCGCCCGTGCTGCGCTTTACCGTGGATGCGGCGCTGCTTGCCGCGTTGGCGGATTGGTAAGCCGCGTACCATTGCGAGGCTAAGCTTGCCGCAGCATTTTGCGCGTTATATTGCATTTGCGCGTTTTGCATCTGCGCCTGCAGCTCCAGGTTGGCGTAATATTGAAGATAGGATGCAACCCGTTCGGAAAGCGCCGCGGCATAATTGGATTCAAGCAGAGCCACATCGCGCTCCGTGCTTGCCATCTCGCGCTCCTTGACGGATGTAACATAGGTGGATGCACCCATCCCGCGGGAGGCCGCATCCGCGTCGAGCTCCGCCATGTTGGCTTCCCCCTGCGTGCGGCGCGCTTCGATGGCCTGATCCGTTGCTGGGCGCAGCGATGCCGCCACATCCGACTCAATCTCGGCGCGCGATGGCGCGTTCACATGCACCGTGGGCACGGAAAACAGGGAAAGCGCCTGGTCGTAATAGCTGCCGTAGATGCTCGCCGGCATGCTCCATGCGTTTTTGTTCTGTGCTGTGGAAGCTTCGTATGCGGCCTGGGTCTTAGGCCCCCAGATGCCATCCACTGTTACGCCGAGGCGCGATTGATATTCCTTCACTTTCTGCCGGCTGTCTACGCCGGCAGGCGGGGTATAGCCCGTTAAAGAATAACTTGCCATGAGGTTTCCTCCGTTTCATTCTTGGGTTTCAAGCGCAGCGAGCCGGGCCTCCAGCTCGGCGATTTTCTGGCTTAGGATCGTAAAATTCTGGTTGAGGCAGTTTTCGTTTGCCTTCACGTGTTCCGTGTAGGCCTGCCGGTTTACCGCCTGCTCCGCCCCGGCGGGCAGGGCGATGTAATAGAGTGCGCGCATGTCGAGCGTTGTCATTCCGTCCGCCTCCGTTCATCAAAGTGCAGCTCTATGCCCGCTTCCAGCATAAAACGGCCGCCCGCTTCGTTGTAAAACCGCATGGAAAACGCACGCCCTTCGTTCAGCAGCGGCACTTCCAGCACGGTTGCGCGCGTATCCGGTACGCGCATGCGGTGCGTCGCAGTGTGGTTGTCTATGCTGAGGTCCATGAGGATCACGGAGCCCTGGACATCGCTGCTGCCGCGCAGGTAAAGCTCCCGCAGGCTCTTTACGCACCCCTTGTCATACAGGTCGGTAAGGGGCGTCTGCCACCAGGCGGTGATGGGTGCACCGTCATAGGTTGTACCCTCGCCAAAGCGGCAAACGCGCCGGCCGCCATCGAGCAGATAGACTGTGCCGCCGCGCGCACAAAGGTCGTTTGCGGTAAAGCCGCGCCGCAGCATGTAAGTGCAGCGCACGAGGTCGTATTCCACCAGCGCGCAGCTTCCGCTTTCGTCGATGGTGAAGTACAGCTTATCGTCGCATAGCGTGCCGCGCGTGTTAGCGGTAGAGGCATGCGAGAGCACCGTGCGGATGCGGCGTGCATCCGGGAGCGGGGCTGCGCTCACGCCGTTGAAGCAGCAGAGGCCGCCCGGCGTAAGATAATAGAGCGCTTCGCCGGAGGGCACGATCGCCGTGTGCTTCGGCCGTTCGCCGCGCGCCTCTACCGTTTCCACGATGTAGTTGCCCGGGCGGTCGCCCAGGAGGCGGTAGATGCTGTGCTGCTTGAAGATGAGCAGCTGGTTGGAAAGCGCCGCAAGGCCGGTGATTGGATCCCCTCCCGTGTCGCCCACCTCGGTGTGGCCGCCTTCCACGTTGGGCGAAGCCTCTACCGGCCCCCAGTTTTCAATGCTGCGTTCGCTGCCCGGCAGCTGTGACCAGTAAAGCCGGTTCGGGTGTTCCGGGTCGCCCGCAGCAAACAGCCGGTTGCGGTACATTGCAAGGTAGAGCACATTCGGATTGGAAAGCTGCTCCTCGCTGCCGAACAGGGATGCTTCCGCACCATCATATTTCACAAGCTGCGCCTCTCCGCAGCCGATGATGAGGCAGTCCGTGCTGTTGATCTGCGCCTCCACGAAGTCGAAATCATGCCGGGTTAAGCCCGGGTCATAGGTGTAGATCGCATTCCACGCGCCGTCCCTGTATGCATAGATTACATCCCCTGCCACCGCGATGGGCTGCACGCCGTCCTTGCGCTGATGCATGAACAGCCGATGGAGTGGTTCCGTGCCGGGCACTTGGGCTTCGATATGCCGCACATAGCCGTTTGCAACGGCAAGGCTGCCGTCATCGGTGTTCATGTTGCAAGCATCCGCGCTCATGCCCGCCGCGATGGCGTTTTCGTTTTTCGATTGATCGATGCCGTAAAACGCATCGATGCGGTAAGCTTTTCTGCCCATGTGCTCACCACCTGTTTAAGATGCGGTAGCTGTCCGCACCGCCCATATGGGGCCGCAGCTTGGCTTTGCCGGCTTCGTACATCTGGAAGTAGATGTTGCCGCCGCGCTGCACGCCCACTTCCCCGCTCGCGCGTTCGCGCCCTACTACATAGCACACGATGAGCCCGTGGCACCATTCGGGCAGTTCCGGCACGTCCGTAGTGTTGGAAAGCGTGGGCGGCGCAAAGCGGTAATTTACGGAAACCGTGCTGTCCGCCGCAGCGCCGGGCACGCAGAGCACGCCCGAATCACCGGTTTCATGGAAGGTCATGTAGCGCCCGAGGCGTTTGACCCCGTGCACGCGGATGCAGGGGCGGGAAAGCTTGCGCGTATCGAGGCGCTTTCCTTCGAGCGTGCATTCCTCGGTCCTGCGGGGGCAATAAGCGGCGGAAAGGTCCAGCACCGCTTCATTGGCAAAACGGGTGAACTTATCGCGCCAGGTATCGAGCGTCTGGGCATCATGCCCGCGGTCGAGCTGCGCCAGAGCGGATACGATAATGTCATTCAGCGTCATCCAAACTCCCCCTTAGGGCCCAAGGCGCTTGCCGCGCCCGGCGCTGTATGCGCGCACCTGCGCGCGGGAAAGCTCCGCCACCCGCTCGTTTTCACGGATGAGTGCGGCAAGGCTCTGCGGAACCTGCACGCGCACGCCGCGCGGGATGCGGAAAAAATAGCCGTTGAGCCCGCCTTCCCAGGGCACATCCTGCCCGCCTTCTGCGGGCGCGATAACGATTTCCACCTTCGGCTCTGCGGCGAGGCGCTTGCCTGCTGCGCCGCTGAGCCTGTCGATCTCTTGATCGCTCATATATCTCATGGTTTGATTCCTCCTATCTTTTATGAAAAAGGCGGGGAAGCGTTCCCCGCCCCAAAACGATCGAACAAGCGGCGCGCCGCTTGTTTGAAGTTTGCATGGCTTTTGCGGCGCAAGGCTTTTGCTGCGATGCCCAAAAGCTGGTGGAAGCTTCCCGCGGTTGCGGCGCTAAACCCTGCAATGCCTTTTTCGCAGAAGCTATGAAGCTATCCCCTGCCGTGCGCTTACGCGCTTACGCCGTGCTCGATGCGCAGCAGCCAGAGATCGTTTAGGATCGTGGCAGTGTAAGCCATCACCTTCGCGCCCACGGTTGCGCGCTGATCGAGTGGGTCGTCCGTGCCGGCAGAGCCGCGCCCTTTGATGATCGTTGTGATCGCGCCGCCGCCCAAATCGATCACGCCATAGGCGTCCTTGCCGAACACGAGCGTCATGTGGACGTCGTCCGCCGTTTTGGTTGTGTTGTCCAGCTTTCCCGCCTCGGTGCTGTAAACGTAGGTATCCGCCGGGATCGCTGTGGAAACGGCGCTTGCAAGGGTAATGGTTTTTGCCGCGCGGTCCACGCCGGAAACCTCGTATTCTTCCGCGCCGATCATCACCTTTGCGCCCGCCTTGGAAAGGAACGCTTCCGCCTCGGCGGTGATCTCGTCTACCGTGACCACAGCGGAGCTCGCCGAATGCGCTGCAACCTTGGTGTGCACTGCCTGGCGGATCACCTTCGCTTCTGTGGACTCAATAAAGACCACGCCAAAGAGCATGCCGATCTCGCCGGTGTAGAGCTGCTCCTTGGCAGCGTATTTGGAAACATCCTGCCAGAGGGGGTCCTCCTGCAGGTCGTAGGTCGCATCCGGGGAGCAGATGCAGATGAAGTGCTGCTTGCGCCCATCTTTGCCGCCAAAGGGGCGCGCTTTTGCCTTTTTGAGCGTCCGCACGGCGCGGCGGATCTCATCCACGGTGAGCGTATCGGCGGAAGTGAGCTCGCTGCGTGCGGTTTTGCCGCCTGCGCGCTGCACGTTGTTGCCCGCACACATCGCATCCCGCGTGATCCACTCTACTACCGTGCCGAGCTGTTCGCCCAGCAGCTCCGCGCTGTCGGAAAGCACCTGCTCGTAAGCGGTCTGCTCCAGCAGGTCCGAAATTTCCACATAGGCGCCGTACTGGCTCACCTCCGCTTCCACGGAGCTCTGCGAAAGGGTCTGCCCATCCGGCGTTACGCCTTCGGTGAGCGCGCACATGGTTTGATCGATGTCAAACAGGTTCCAGCGGCGGAACTCCACGCGCTTGCCGTTGTTGGGCGGGATATGGCGCTTCTGGCCGTATTGCGCGTGTACGAGGCGCGTGCGCGCGCCTTCGAGCAGCTGGCGGTCAAAGAAGGTTTTGTTGAGCTTGGTGCCGGCAACGGTATTGCCGGTGGTGTTGGTAAAGTTTGCCATGGTGTTGATGTCCTTTCTTTTTTAAGTTTTGTGCTGCGGTTTAGCGGGAAAAATAACGCTGCTTGAAGCGTTCGAATTCCTCGCTGGTCATGTTGGCGAAGTCCTCCTGTGCGCTTGCGGGCGCGGCGCTGCGCAGCGGCGTGGGGAGCGCGCGGCGCGCGCGTAGCTTTTCGAGCACCGCTGCCTCCGCGTCGGGATCGGCAGGTTGCCCTGCGGCGGCTGCGGCCCCGTGCTCCGCATCGTAAACGCGCACGGCGGCGGCTGCGGGCAGTTCCAGGAGCAGCTTCTGGAAAGCGCTGTCCTGCAGGTATTCGCCTGCCGGGCGCTGGAGCTTCCCTTCGCGCTCAAGCTCGATGAGCGTTGCAGCTGCTTTGCGGGAAAGCACATCCATGCTTTCGGGGCGCGCGCCGCTTGCAAGCAGCGCGGCGGCCTGCTCGGCCGAAATGCCCAGCTCCTGCGTGAGCCCGTCGAGCAGCTCGCAGCCGATGCGGTATTCCGGACTTTCCTCGTACTCTGCACGCACGCGTGCGGCAGCGTCCGTTTCGCGCATGCGTTCCGCCGCAGCCGCCCGGGCGATCGGCCCCATTCCTTGTTGGTTCATCTGTTCCTCCTTCCGCGTGCCTTCTGGGCGCGCGGTGCGCCGTTGCGGCCGGCGCCAGCCAAAAATAAAGGCGGCGTGCTGTTTTGCGCGCCGCATGCGGCGGGGCGTTTGCCCACGGTTCCACTGTCTGCAGTTTATCAGAACAAATGTTCTTGCTCAAGGGCGCATTTCCGGCAAATATTGTGCAGCGCCGGTAAAAAGAAAGGCCTGCGCCTAGCCCTTGTGCGCAATCCATGGTATACTAAACCCAAACGGGCCAAATGCCCGGTGAATTGGAGGTGACCTTTAATGCGTGAATATGAACCAATCCACATCCGCCCGCTTACGCTGCGCGGCGTATTTGGCATCACATGGAAGGTGCTGCGCCGCCGCACGGGCGCACTTTTGGGGTATAATGCGCTCTATATCCTGGTTGTGCTGCTGATCGTCGGGCTTTGTGCTCTCCCCACGCTTCTTCCGCTGGTGCAGCATGCAAACGAACTTCCGCCGAAAATGGAAGCCTTTCGCGTCCTTGGCGGGTCTCTTATGACGGTGCTGCTCACGTTGCTTGGCTCCCTGGTGTTGATGCTGCTCGTTACGCCGATCACCGCCGGTACGCTGTATGGCGAAATGTCGGCGCGCATCTATGGCAGCGCAAGCTCCGTTGGGCAGATGCTCAAGCGCAGCAAATACAGCCTCAAGCGTTTTTTCACAACTAGCCTCTGCTATACGCTTGCCGCGTTCGCAATCCTGTTTGTGCTCAATATCATCACGAGCGTAATGGTGACCTTTGGCGCGGTTTTTGCAGCCCTTGGTTCCATTCCGTCCCTTGCGGCCGGGAGCGGCTTGGAAGCGGGGCTTCTCGTGCCGTTCATCTTGATCATGCTTCTGGTGGCTGTCCTTGAAGTTGCCTGCATTTCTTTCCTGGCGTTTGTCTATCCGATCGTTGTGAATGAACCGGCAAAGAACTTTGCGGCCATCAAGCGCAGCTTTCAGCTGGTATGGAAACGTTTTGGCCGCGTGTTTGGGTGTCAGCTGATCGTCACAGGTATTGTGCTGCTCGTATTCCTGCTTTTGATCGTTGGCATTGTGCTGGCCGTTTTTGCGCGCAGCATGGTTGCCATCGTCGTGCTGGGCACGCTTGTGGTGTTGCTCTATCTTGGCCTGTTGCTTTTCATCGGCCCGTATCAGTACGCGCTCACCACGGTACTATATTTTGATACGCGCACGCGCCTTGAGGGAACGGCCTGGCTGGGCGAACCCGAACCACAGCCCGCGCAGCCGGAAGAAGCCGCACAGGCGCAACCCGAGGAATCCGCGCAGCAGGAAGAATCCGTGCAGCCCGGGGAACCGCAGCGCGAGCTTTCCGCACCGCAGCCCCCGGAGCAGGAACCGCCCCAAGTTTGAGTGCGGGAGTGCGTTAAAGCAATGGAGGAACCCATGGAATTGAAAAACAGAAAGGATATGGATCCCAGCTTCCTTTGGGACTTTACCCCTATCTTCCCTTCGAGGGAGGCTTGGGAATCCGCATATCAAGAAGCGGAAGCTTCCATAGCAGGCCTTGCAGCGTATGAAGGTACGCTGGGGGAAAGTGCCGACGCGCTGAAAAAAGCGCTCGATGCGGTGCATGCGGCCGGGGAAAAGATCGAGAGGGTCTATCTTTACGCTTCGCTGCATAAGGCGAGCGACAACGGCGATCCGCAATACCAGGCCATGGAAGCGCGCAGCGTAACGCTGCTGGTTTCCTATCAAACGGCGACTGCCTTTTTAACGCCGGAGATCCTTGCCATCCCTGCGGAAAAGCTTTCCTCTTATATGCAGCAGGAAGGCCTTGCCACCTATCGGCACATGGTGGAGGATATTTGCCGCGGCCGGGCGTATACGCTGGATGCTGCGCGCGAGCGCATGCTGGCGCAGCTTTCGGATGCGGCGCAGACGCCGGACAACAGCTTTACCATGCTTGAAAGCGTGGATATGACCTTCCCGGCCATTCGCGATGAAGCGGGCCGCGAGGTCGCGCTCACGCACGGCAATTTTGGCGTATTCCGCGAGAGCAGCGATCCGCGCGTGCGCCGTGAATCGTTTGAAGCATACTTCGGCGAGTTCAAGCGCTACATCAACACTTTTGCCGCGCTCTATGCCGGCTCGGTCAAATTCGATACGTTTTTCGCTTCTGTCCGCGGGCACAAAAGTGCATGCGAGGCAGCGCTGTTTGCCAACAACGTGCCCGTTTCCGTGTATGACAGCCTGGTGGAAGCGGTGCATTCCCGCCTTGGCACCATGCGGCAGTATCTCGCGCTGCGCAAGCGCGTGCTGGGGCTCAGCGAGCTCAATATGTACGATTTGTACAACCCCATGGTGGAAAGCGTGGAATTCAAGATGGAGTATGCGCAGGCTAAAGCGCTGGTCAAAGAAGCGCTCAAACCCCTGGGCGAAGCCTATGGCGCTCTGCTCGAGCAGGCGTATGCCGGGCGCTGGATGGATGTTTATGAGAACAAGGGCAAAACCACGGGCGCATTTTCCTGCGGCGTTTACGGGGTGCATCCCTATGTGCTTTTGAACTTTACCAATACGCTTGACGATGCGTTTACCATGGCGCACGAGCTTGGCCATGCCATGCACTCCTATCTGTCCGACCAGGCGCAGGATTATGTGAACCATGATTACAGCATCCTGGTGGCGGAAGTTGCTTCCACGGTCAATGAAGTGCTGCTTACGCAATATCTGCTCAAGACCGAAACGGATAAGAAGCGCCGCGCTTATATTCTCAACCATTTCCTGGAAGGGTTCCGCACCACCGTGTTCCGTCAGACGCTCTTTGCGGAGTTTGAGCGCAAGGCGCATGCGATGGAGCAGGCGGGCGAACCGCTCACGGCGCAATCCCTCAGCGAGGTATACCGGGAGCTGAACGCGCTGTATTATGAAGGCGCGGTCATCAACGACCTCATGGAGATCGAGTGGGCGCGCATTCCGCATTTCTACAATGCATTTTATGTGTATCAATATGCAACGGGCTTCTCGAGCGCCGTGGCCATCGCAAGCCACATTCTGGAAACGGGCGATGCTTCGGATTATCTGCGCTTCCTTACCCTGGGCGGCAGCGATTATCCGCTCGAAGAGCTCAAGGTAGCAGGCGTGGATTTAACGCAGCCGAGCACGGTGCTTTCGGCGCTGGATGTTTTCCAGGCCTCGCTCGATGCGCTGGAGGCACTGCTTAAGGAGATTGAAAAGGAGGGATAAACCGTGTACGAAGGTGTGGATGAAAAAGCCCTGCGCGAATATGTGATTCAGAAATTCACGGCGGAAGGGGATTTTGATTTTTTAAAGGAAGGTGAGCTGGCTGCCATCGTGGATGCCATGCGCGCATTGGATGAAGCGTATATGCACGAGTCCGGCGCGGACGAGGGCGAGCTTTACGATGATGACGATGCATACGAGCTCATCTTCAGCCGGCTCCAG
This sequence comes from uncultured Clostridia bacterium, assembly GCA_944366945.1. GTDB lineage: Bacteria > Bacillota > Clostridia > Christensenellales > CAG-138 > UBA1685. Next base: position 1,820 of record CALVWJ010000035.1, on the reverse strand, counting down.
GCAGCCTATCCGCAGTACAAAATGTACTGCATGCGCCTTGCCGAGGATTATCTGGACTTTGTGGAGGAATATCTCGCTTCGGTGGATGCGATCGAGTGGGAGTAATATCTAGAATGGCAGGAATCCGCATGACGCATGCATTTTCTCGGTGTCACATTTGCCCGTGGCATTATTTTGGCATTAAATCTCTCGGGGAGACCATTTTCGTGACCTCACGAAAATGATGCCCGGAAACACAAAAAGAGCCCCCGGCCTGCTGACCGGGGGCTCTTTCTGTGCTGTGGGTTAGACCGCGTTTTGAGGGCAACCCAAGAGACGATTGAGGGCCTCCTCCTCGCCTTTGTGGGTAGCGATCTGCTGACGATGTATTTGCGGTTCAGGCCGGAAACGCCAGAGGGAACCGCTTTCCCTCTGGTGGCGGAAAGGCTGCCGTAAACGGCCCCATCGTCGATTTATCCGTAGTGCATATTGAACTGCGGTTCCTTTCCCGGTTCATGGGGTTATTCCTCCGTCTCGATAGTGGTCGTGACGGTAGCGTCCGGGATGCCGAGGACGGGAATGATGCCGTTGTTGTTGAGCTCGTAGACTGCGGCCTCGATGAGGGCGTCGAGCTTGGCATCGTCAACAGTGATGCCGTGCTCGCGGAGCCAGTTGATGACGTACTCCTTCTTCTCCTCGCCGCGCCCGCTGCCGGTGTAAATCTGCTCGGCAGCGGAGACGGCGATTTTTACCCACGCATTGATTTCGTGCTGCTGCTCTGCGGTAGTCTTGCTCTTGATGTAGGGGACGAGGAAGGCTGTGATGAGCGCCGCTATAAGGGAAACAACCGCTTCGATGATAGGTGTAATGTCGTACATGGTGATGTCCTCCTTTTTGTCTTATCCTTTTCCGATGTTGGTGCTGTCGCTGCTGGAAGTCGTGTCTTCCGGCAGCGGGTTCCAATCGGCGTCGAGCCGGTGCTTGTTCCGGCTAATTTTCTCGCCGAGGCTCTTTCCTGCGTAAGTAATAAAATACCCGATGCAGGCCGTGAAGATGGTCGTGGTGACGTCCGAAACGGCCTCCCGGTAGAATGCCGCGAGTAAATGGAGGCGACGGCTGCCGCCGTGGCTATGATGACGGCTCAGATGGCGAGCACCTTCGAGAATTCGATGGGTTTCCTCTGGGCCTTCTTTGCCTTTTTGCGCTTCCTTTTGCGTCTCCAGCTTTTCAGCGTCGCCGTTTGTGTGGCCGCGCTGCATGGCGTGGGCCGTGGCCTCGCCGAGGGCGATGCTGGCCCACGTACTCTGAGAGGAGAAATAAATCCTGCTGCGCCTTCGCCTTTTCGGCCTGTGCTTCCTCTCGGGCTTCGTAATGGCTTTTGAACCGCAAGACGATAATCCCCATGATGGCACTCGGAATTCCCATAGCCGCGACGAAGGCGGCGAGCAGCTCTCCGATGCTGACTTCGACCATTGGTATCACATCCCCTTGATTGCCGTCGCCGGCACAAAGCCCACAACAAATCTCCCGTCGGGGAAGGCGGCTACTGGGCACCAGCCCGCCCGCCGGGGCATCGAAATAACGGGTGCGCCCTCATCGAGCGTCCCGTCGCTGCCGTAGGTGTGTCCGGGCCCGGCCTTGACCTCCGTGCCTGTTGTCCGGCAAGTTGCCGGGTAGGTGTGCGTCCGGCTGGCCGGTTTCCAATGCCTCGAGAAACTGCCCTCCGGGGCGTAGCCCCGTATGAACGCGCCGCCGGCGACGGCTGCAACCTCGCTCCATCCGTTCTTTGCCGGAAGCGCGAGCAGCCAGTCTCCCGCTGCGGCCTCTCCGGCGGCCTCAAA
>CALVWJ010000034.1 GCA_944366945.1 uncultured Clostridia bacterium | reverse complement strand
GCCGCATAACGTTCCGCCATGCTCGCCCACCAGCCGGCGCTTTGCGCCACCGCGCCCCCGCAAACCGCCGCATTTGCCGCCCGATTCGCATCACCGCGCACCTTGGAGCTGTCCCATTGCGCGCATGCGCAGGGCCAGAGCCGGGTTCCAATCTGCCGCACGGTACTCGAAGAGTATGCCGCGCCGCCGCCCGGGGGATGCAAGAGGAAACGCCGCCCAAATAGGCGGCTTTGGCGCGGCAAGTGCGGCAAAGGATGAACCGGCTCGGCAAGCCCGAGCACCGCGCGCGCTTTTGCTTCTTTTCTAAAAAGAAGTCCCCCGCCGGGATGAGGCGGTTTCCGATCCCATCGAAAATCCAGATTCGGATGGGCTTTAACCGCAGCGCACAGTACGATTTCGAACAAGCGGCTTTGCGGCCGTTCGAAGTTTTCCGGGTTTTGCCTCTCGCTTGCGCTCCCAGACAGCAAAAACCGCAAAGCAAGAACACCCTTCGGGGTTCATCCGTTTTGGCGTGCATGCCCTCAAAGCGGAAGCAGCTTAAGGGTTTTGCACCCCTTAACACCCCCTGCACGGAAGCGAAAAAGCGCCACCATATCCGCAAAAACCACTGCCGCACAACACCAGCTATATGCACACGCCAGCCGGCGCTTTGCGCCAACCATACCCTTCCAAGCCGTTGCATTTGCCGCCCGCATCGCATCAAGCCACTGCGTCTGGCCCGCTCTATTGCGCCGGGCGGATGCTTGCAGCGCAATGCGCGCAGCCGCGCTTCCACCTTGCCCCTTGTTGCCTGCCCATACGGCGGGCGCATAAGTGCAAAAACAGCGCGCCGCTTTTCGGTACGCTGTATAAACGCCACAGTTTCGCCAGGCTAGCCTTCCCGATCCGAACGATCGGTGAACTTGGTGTACTGCTCCAGCCAGGCCAGATAAACCGTATCCGTTGGTCCGTTGCGGTGCTTGGCAACGATGACTTCGGCTGTATTATCGTTCTCCGCCTCCACATCCCCCGCTTCCGCATAAACGGCGGGACGGTAAAGCAGGATGATTACATCCGCATCCTGTTCGATTGCGCCGGATTCGCGCAAGTCCGCCATAATGGGCCGGTGACCGTTGGAGGTGCGCGTTTCCGGGCCGCGCGAAAGCTGCGAAGCGAGGATGATGGGCACGTCCAGCTCGCGCGCGAGGATCTTGAGCGCGCGCGTCACATCGGAAATCTCTGTGGCGCGGTTGTCCGAATTGCCCGCGGTTTTCATCAGCTGCAGATAATCGATGATGATGAGATCCAGCCCGCTGCGGGATTTGAGCTTGCGGCAGCGGCTGCGGATCTCCGCAACGGAAACGCCGGCCGTGTCGTCGATGTAAATATGTGCGGCAGAAAGCTCCGCAAGCGCCGTCGAAAGCTCGATGAGATCCGCATCCGTGGTGGCGCCGCTGTTTACCCGCTGCATATCCACACCCGCATTGGCACAGAGCATGCGCCGCACGAGCTGCTCGCGGGACATTTCCAGGCTGAAAATGCACACGGTGGCGCCCCCTTTGAGCGCCGCATTCTGCGCGATGTTGAGCATAAATGCCGTTTTACCCATGGAAGGGCGGCCCGCAACGATCACGAGATCGCTGCGCTGCAAGCCCGAGGTGAGCTTATCGAGATCGGTGAACCCGGTCGTGATGCCCGAAAGTTTTCCCTTGAGCTCCATCAGCTCTCCGATGCGGAAATAGGTGTCCATGGCCGTTTTTTCGATCGGCACGAGCGTGTCCTCGGATTTTTTCATGGAGATGTTGAAAATGCGCCGTTCGGCATCGTCGAGCATCTCCTCCACAGGCCGCTCCCCCGCCTGCGCATCCCGCACGATGTCTGTGCCGGCGCGGATGAGCTGGCGCATGACGCTGCGGTCTTCGAGGATGTGGATATAATGGGAAATGTTTGCAGCGCTCGGCACGAAAAGCGAAAGCTCCGTGATATAAGGCACGCCGCCCACAGCAGCAAGCTTGCCGCTGCGCTCGAGCGCGTCGATGAGGGTAACGCTGTCCACGGCATTGCTGTGCCCATAAAGCTGCAACATGGCGGAAAAAATATCCTGGTGCGCGGGCAGATAGAAATCCTCCGGCCGCAGCGTTTCACACGCGAGTTCCACCCCTTCGGGCGCAATGAGCATGCCGCCGAGCACGCTTTTTTCCGCTTCCAAGCTGTGCGGCAGCACCCGCGCCGCTTCACGTTGTTCCATGGGAATCCCTTTCTTCTTATGCTGCACGTATCATGAAGCACATCCTGCAAAGGCCCGCAAAGCCTTAATTTTGCCCGGGCTGTATGGGTAGCACCTCTACGCTGAATTTCGCATCCGTGTTTTCATACATGTGCGCCGTCACCTTTACGATGCCGAGGCTCTTGATGGGCTCCTCCAGGCGGATCTTTTTCTTATCCACCTCGATGTCATGCTGTGCTTTGAGCGCCTCTGCGATTTCCGCCACGCCGATGGAGCCGAAAAGCTTGCCGTTTTCGCCCGCCTTGGCGTATACCTTTACCGTAAGGCCACTCATGCCGTCTGCAAGCTCCTTCGCACGCTTGCGCTGCATCTCAAGCCTGTGCTTGTCCGCACTTTTTTTCACCAGCGCAGCATGGATGCTGTTCGCATCCGCAGGGATTGCAAGCCCCCTTGGGATGAGGAAGTTGCGCGCATAGCCATCGTTTACGTTGGCGATCTCCCCCGCCTTCCCCGTTCCTTTTACATCTTTTTGTAGAATCACTTTCATGTTATGTTCCGACCTCCTTGAGATAAGTTTGAATGCTTTCGGTGAGCTTTGCAACGGCACCGTCCATCGTTACGCCGCGCAGCTGCGCTCCCGCTACGGTTAAATGCCCGCCGCCGCCAATGCGCTCGAGGATGATCTGCACGTTGATGTCGCCCAGGCTCCGCCCGCTGATCATGATGGTATCGCCCATGTCTGCGAGCACGAAGGAAGCTTCAATGCCCTTGATGGAAAGCAGCGCATCCGCAGCCTGCGCGGCGATGAGCGAGCCGTTCGCAACATCCGCTGGGCAGGTGGAGATGGCGATGCCATGCTCCATCACAAGCGCGGTTTCCACCACGCGCGTGCGGTCCCGGAAGGTCTGCATATCGTCTTGGTACATGAGCTTGACGAGGTTGTTGTCCGCGCCGCCTTTGCGCAGATAGCCCGCCGCCTCAAAGGTCCGCGCCCCCGTGTTGAAGGCAAAGCGCTTAGTGTCCATGGTGATGCCGGCCAGCAGCGCGCTGCACTCGAAGGCCGTGGGGCGCAGATGGTCGTCGAAATACTGGAGCACCTCGGTGACCATCTCGCAGGTGCTGGAAGCACCGGCTTCGAGGTGATTGAGCGTTGGGTTTTGCAGCGAATCCACGCTGCGGCGGTGGTGATCGATCACAACGGTCCGGCTTGCCCGCTCATAGAGCTCAGCGTCCATCACGGAGCTTTCGCGCTGCGTATCCACCACGATGAGCACGGAGCTGGGCCGCAACATCTGCATGGCCTGTTCCGGTGTGCGGATGGAGTCGTGGTAAAGCTTGTTGGCGCGCATGGTGTCAATCGCGCCATCGATGGTGGTGTTGGGCTCATCGAGCACCAGGTAAGCCTTGCAGCCCACGTCCATCGCGCAGCGCATAAGGCCGAGCGCCGCGCCGATGCAGTCCATATCCGGATAGCGATGCCCCATCACGAACACTTGATCCGCGGTTTCCATCAGCTGGCGGAGCGCCCTTGCAAACAAGCGCGCCTTTACACGGGATTGCTTGGTCGTGGCCACCTGGCGTTTGCCGCCATAGAAGGCGTATTGCGTGCCGCGCTTCACGACGGCTTGATCGCCGCCGCGGCCAAGGGCGAGCTCCATGGCCTGCTGTGCCGATTCATCCGAAATGGCGATGCGGTTTTCTACGCCTACGGCGATGGAAAGCGTTACCTGCTGTTCGGTGCCCGTTTCAATGCTCCGCACCGCATCCAGCAGCGCAAAGCGCTGCTTTTCCAGCATTGCGATGTGCGAGGCTTCAAACACGATGAAAAAGCGGGCGTTTTCATAGCGGCGGTAAACGCCTTCAAGGCTCGTTACAAACTCGCTCACAAGGCGCTCCACCTCGGAGAGCACGGCGTTGCGGTGAAACTGCTTATCCGCATTGAGCTCGTCGTAATTGTCCACGTAAATGAGCGCAACGGTGGGGCGCTGCTCCTCATAGAGGCGGGAATAATGCAGCGCTTCCGTGCGGTCGATCCAGTATTGGAAGGTGAGCCGGCGCGCATTGGGGTTTTCGCGCTGCACAGGCACGCTCATAAGCTGGAAATTCCGCCCGCTATGCTCAAACGGCTGCGCCTGCGTGGGAAAGCGCGTATCCATGCCGGGCACGAGCTTTTTAACATCCTTGCCGTCATAGAGGTCGCGCAGCGCGGCATTGGCCCAAAGGATGCGGCCATCGCTGTCGAACAGCAGCGCAGGGATGCCGATGCTGTTCATGATTTGCGCGGAAGCGGACGAGTTTTCAAGGAAGATGTCATCCATGGCTGCGCGGGTCTCCCGGCGCAGCGCGCGCAGGGAAAGCAGCGCCCCCAGCAGCGCCAGCAGCGCTGCGATGGCAAACGCGACCCCAAGCCAGAGCGGTTTTACCATCACGGCAAGAATGCCGCACGCCAGGCATGCCGCCACGGCAAGCAGGATGATTGGGACCTCGGGTTTTCTGTTCATAGCATCCGCCCCCTGCAAAGAAAATCGGTTAACGCGGGTCCTCATCTTCGCGTTTGCGCGCGCGGAAGCGCCGCCGGAACTTGGAGATGCGGTCCACCAGGCCAAGAATTACAAGGAAAATGGTGCTGTAAGGGAAAAGCAGCACGATGCAGGCATAGAAAAGCACGCGGCGCAGCGCCCCGTTTCCGCGCAGGACGCGCGTGAGGAAATCCATGAAACACACGCCCATGAGCATGAGCGGTAAAAACACAACGCATTCAGCGAAAACGAACACGGCGCCGGCATTGCTCAGCTGGAGCAGCAGCGTAACGAGCGCCGTGCCCAACAGCAGGAGCGAAAGGACGGTATAATGCTTGGAGAGCTGCCAGAGCGGGAACGGCGCCATGGGCTTAAGCTGAACCTTGGCCGCATACGCCAGGCGCCGGGCCAGCACCACGTCAAACAGGCCGAACCCCATGCTGAGGCAAGCGATGGCCGCGCAGGTGATCTCGGGCGCAAGCAGGCTCATTGTGCGCAGCATTTCCACCGCAGTGTTCACGGTATCGCCGGTGGCAGCCTGCGATAGCTGGCCGCCCATCTCCGCAAAAGCGTCTGCAAAGGCGAGAATGGTTGCCTCCATGCCGGCAAAGGGCCCATCCCCTGCAAGGATGGAGGGAAGGCAGAGCGAGCAGTAATAGCCGGCTGCAAGCGCCGCAGCGGCGCCCACGGCAGCGGTCCGGTAAGGCTTTTCATGGCGCAGGCAATAGCCGATGCAAAGGGAAGCCGGCGCAAACAGCGCAAGCGCATACAGTGTCTGCGTTGCGCCCGCGCAGGCAAACAACACCGCAGCAGCCGTTGCGATGGATACGGCGCAGCATATGCCACCCCATGCAGCCCATACGAAGCCGAAAACGGCCGGCAGCAACGGAAATACGGCATCCAAATAGATACCGAGTACGGCCACGAGGCCGAAAAGGGCGCAGAGAAGAATCTGCTTCCCGGATGGTTTCAATTGCGGTTTCAACCCACAGCTCCCATTTTTATAGATATTCTTTATTATATCGCGCTGGCGGCCAATTAGCAAATACTTCAGAAAAATGGGGCAAAGGCGGAGCGAAAAAAGAGAACGCTTCCGCTTTGCAATGGAAAACGGAAGCGGCTGAACAAAGGCGGAAAGGATGGAGCTCCTCCTCCAACGCAACAGAAAAATGCGGTTTTGTGGATGCGGCATTTCGGCGCATAACGCGCATAAACGCAGTCCCCTTCCCTGCCGCGACGCAAACAAGCCTCCGGATCATAAACTGGGGCATGAGGGCGGCTGGATGGAATTTGGATGATGCGGCAGAAAAATGGCTCCGAAGCGGGAGCGCGCGGCCTTTATGTGGAGGATGCGCCATGCTCCGGCGCCCGCTTGCTGCCGCCGCTAGGCGCCGAATGTTCCAGAGCTTTCTTGGTGGGGAGAGGATCGCCCGCATAGCAAGGACGCGCCGCGCTGAAAAAATCCCTATCCCGTCCGGGCATTGGAAACGGATCGGCGCACCCAACTGGGCGGCAAAGCGCGCCGCCCCCTACGTATGGCCATCCATCCATCGGCTATCTCTTCAAGCGCCCGGAATATATGGGGCGCAAGTGTTGAGGGAAAACGTTTGTGAGAACTACAAGGCCCAAAGTGCCCGCGCCGGCCTTTCTAAAATTCAAAATATCCGCAGCAGGTGCGCCGGCCAGCTGGAACAGAAGCAGACCCGCACAAAGCGGCACGAACAGGAGCGATAAAAAAAGACGGGCAAGCTGCTCTGCTTGACCGTCCTTTGCATGTAGTCACGCCTTTGTGTGGACAATGGTTATCTTGTATTTCGTGCAATGGTATGCTTCCGCTCTATACCGATTTGCTTTTAGTGGCTTGAATTGGTTCGTGTGCGAGACACATTTTTCTGCTGTTGAAAAGGAAAATAAAGATACTCTTTCGTCATCTGCCATCCGCTGAACAGGCTGTCCACCATTTGGAATATATCCCTGTTTCATTTTCCCACGCAGAGAAATTTACCGGTTTCATTATACTTGAAATTACGCAGAATACCACCACGGGAAGCGAGGGATCAACCATGCACTACGCCCGAGAACAGATACCAAACCAACCCTGTTTTGTTGCTGCAATTGCAGGGGGAAACCGCTGGAACGCGCCGGATAAACGGCACAACAGCTTGACTGCTCGGGGAAGCAAGTGGTATCGCCACAGCCAGGCTATGTGGCGGCATAGCCATGGGATGGCATGCGCGGCCAATCGGCATGCTGCAAGGCCCGCTGCCTTGGCAGGGCGGGAACCCTGCCAAGCTCGAAAAAAGATGCGCCGCACTTGAACGGCAAAAAACGGCTGCCCGTGTGGGCAGCCGTAACTAACGTTCTTCTGATGAATATCGGGTTTATGTGTGCTCAGTCCGCCACGTAAGGCAGAAGGGCGACGATACGGGCGCGCTTGATCGCGACTGCAAGCTCACGCTGATGCTTTGCGCAAACGCCGCTCATCCGGCGGGGCATGATCTTGCCGCGCTCGGTGATGTATTTGCGAAGCCTTGCGGTGTCCTTATAATCGATATGGTCAAGCTTATCCACGCAGAAACCGCAAACCTTGCGGCGGCTCTTGCGCGGGCCGCGGGGCTTCATTTTACGTTCCTCCATGATAACACTCCTTTCCGGTTTGATCGTGGGCTGCCTGCTTTAGAAGGGCAGGTCATCATCGTCCACGTCGGTAAAGCCTTCGGGCGCCACCGGCTGGCTTTCGCCGCGGTAAGGCTCCGAAGAGGATGGCGCGCCGCCATAGCCGGCGCCGCCTTGATCGCGCGGGGTGAGGAATTCCACCTCGTCCGCAACGACCTCGGTCACATACCGCTTGGTGCCGTCCTTGGCTTCATAGCTGCGGTTCTGCAGCTCGCCCACCACAGCAACTTTGCGCCCCTTGGCAAGATACCTGCCGCAGAGGTCTGCAAGCTGCCGCCAGGCAACCACATCGAAAAAGTCGCTGATGCGCTCACCCTGCTGGTTGGAAAAGCGGCGGCTTACCGCGATGCGGAACGTGCATACGCTCGTGCCGCTGCCGGTGGTGCGCACGTCGGGATCCTTGGTGAGATTGCCGATGAGAAAGACTTTGTTCATTGCGATACCGACCTTTCTTTGAAAAACGGTGTGCTGTTACGCTTCCTTGCGCACGACGAGATAACGAAGGATGTTCTCATCGTTGTTGAAGTTGCGCTCCAGCTCACGGGGGAACTCAGGCGCAGCCGAAAACGTGGTGAGCACGTAATAGCCTTCGGTCTTGTAGTCGATGGGATAGGCCAGGCGGCGCTTGCCCCATTCGTCTACCGACTCGATCTCACCGCCGTTTGCGGTGATGATGCCGGAAAACTTTTCGATGACGGCCTTGGTGGCCTCCTCCTCCAGTTCCGGCGTGATCACGTACAGGGTTTCGTATTTGTTCACGCATTTCACCTCCTTATGGTCTGATGGCGCTGCCGCTGCGGGCAACGCAAGAAGTACGTTAGCGCTCTATTATAGCACGTCCCGAACGGGCAATGCAAGCCGGTTCGGGACATTTTTTCTTTATTTCACGGGTTTTCGAGCCACGATAAGATAGCGGTGCTCCATGCTTTCCACATAGCCGCGCTCGGCAAGCTCACGCTCGAGCGCGAACAGCTCGTTCGCACAGCGTTCCACCGAAAAGCCGGGAAACTCCCACTCCATCATGCACGCATAATATACGAGCGCGCCGGAATCATAAAAGCGCAGCTTGGGAAAGTATTCTTTTGCATCCAGAATCTCAAAGCCCGCCGCTGTTAGAGCTTCACAATCGGCGTTCAAGTGGCGCTCCGGCGTGGGCTGCCGGTAATCCTGCAGCAACCTGCGCGCAAGCAGCTGATTGTTGCGCGTGCCCACCTGCTCGGTGAGGAACACGCCGCCGGGCCGCAGCACGCGAAACAGCGGACCGGGCTGATATTCTCCGCGGCGGCAGAACGCAACGTCAAACGCATCATCCGCAAATGGCAGATCTTCCACCGCTGCATCACATTCCTCCACCCGGATGCCGAGCGGGGCAAGCTCATTGCGGTAACTTTCCGCGTTGAGCCCGGCGGTCTCCGTAACGCATGTGTTTTCATAAGGGTGGCGCAGCGAGAGCAGGAACGCACCTCCTGTGTCCACCTCGAGGAGCTGGTCCGTATAATCCAGCCTCTCCTGCACCTCATCGTAAAAATCCCAGGGGAGCGGCTCTTCCTCCCAACGCCCGTCCAGATGCTCGAACTCCCAGCCACTGAACGGGAAGGTCTCCTCAAAACGCCAAAAATCGTATAATTCGTCGCGGGTCATGCTTCTCCTCCCATGCCGTTGTTCCTATGCCGCAACTCAGCCGCCTCCATGCGGCTTATCCCAACTTTGACAAGCCCAGCGCAAGGCGGCGCAACGCCTCCTCACGCCCCAGCAGCACAGCGATTTCAATCGCACCGCCGGGCGTGACCTGTTTGCCGGCAAGCGCAATGCGCACCGGCCAAAGCAGCGTGCCGTTTTTTAAGCCCCGCTCAGCCGCCATGCCGATGAGCAGGTCGTGAATCGCTTCCTCCGTCCAATCCGGCAGCGCGGAAAGCGCAGGCAGCACGGCACAAAGCACATCCCGGGCCACATCCGGGTTCGTTTTGGATTTCTTGTTGGTGAAAAGCTCTACGCTGTAATCCTCGTCCAGCTTTGCCAGGAAATCCACCATTTCGGGGATCTGCGCAAAGGTTTCCGTGCGCGGCTGCAGGATGCGCGCGAGCACGGCATGATCCATGCCGGCAATCCCCGCCTGCGCATAATAGGGCAGCGCATGCTGCGTGAACGCTTCACCGGAAAGGCGGCGGATGTACTCCGCATTCATCCAAGTGAGCTTGTTCACATCGAAGATCGCAGGGGATTTGCTCAGCCCCTCCAGGCTGAACGCTTCGATCAGCTCGTCCATGGTGAAGAACTCGCGCTCGTCGCCCGGGTTCCAGCCCAGCAGCGCCACATAGTTGCGGATCGCTTCCATGAGATAGCCTTTGCTGATATAGTCCTCGTAATACGCATCGCCCGTGCGCTTGGAAAGCTTGTGTGTGGCATCGCGCATGATGTTGGTCAAATGGATGTAAACCGGCTTTTCCCAGCCGAATGCCTCATAGAGCAGGTTGTATTTCGGCGTGCTCGAAAGGTATTCGCTTCCGCGCAGCACATGGGTGATGCCCATTGTGTGGTCGTCGATGACGTTGGCGAAGTTGTAGGTGGGCATGCCGTCCGCCTTGATGAGGATCATGTCGTCGAGCTCGGCGCAGTCCACCGCGATATGGCCGAAGATCACGTCGTCAAACGAAGCTTCGCCGGAGGTGGGTACGTTTTGGCGGATGACATAGGGTTCGCCCGCCGCGATGCGCCGCTCCGCTTCTTCCCGGGGGATATTGAGGCAGTGCTTATCATATTTGAAGGTTTCGCCCCGCTCTGCCGCTGCCGCGCGCCGCGCTTCCAGCGCTTCGTTGGTGCAGAAACAGTAATATGCCTTACCCTGCTCCACCAGCTGCTTTGCATAGGGCAGATACATGTCCTTGCGCGCGCTCTGGATGTAGGGGCCATAAGCGCCGCCCACATCCGGGCCCTCATCCCAGGTGAGGCCGATGTCCCGCAGCGTGCGGTAGATCACCTCCGTCGCCCCTTCCACATAGCGGGCCTGGTCGGTATCCTCGATGCGCAGCACGAATTTCCCGCCGTATTTGCGCGTGAAAAGATAGGTATACAGGGCGGTGCGCATGCCGCCCAGGTGCATATACCCCGTTGGGGACGGGGCAAACCGGGTCCGAACTTCCATGATCGGTCGAGTCTCCTTTCGCTTTGCGCGGGCGCGCCCGCAGCGTCAATTCATCTTAAAGCTGTCCTTGAGGCTCACGGCGCGGTTGAAGACCGGCGCGGCGGCCGTATGGTCGAGGTCGGCGCAGAAATAGCCGACGCGCATAAACTGGAACCGATCGCCCGGCTTGGCCGCAGCGAGCGCAGGCTCCACAAAACCGCGCTGCACCGTGAGCGAAGCGGGGTTCAAGCGCTCGATGAAATCGCGCGCATCGTCCTCTTCCCCTGCGTCCGTAAGCAGCGGCTCATAAAGGCGGAATTCGGAGGGCACCGCATCCGCAGCATTGAGCCAGTGCAGCGTGCCCTTCACCTTGCGTTCGCATGTGCCGCTCTTGGTTTCGGGATCATACGTGCAATACACCGTGGTAACGCGCCCGTCGGAGTCCGTTTCAAAGCGCGTGCATTTTACGATATAGGCTCCCTTGAGGCGCACTTCGCCTTCGGGCTTCAAGCGGAAGTATTTTTTCGGCGGGTCGCTTGCGAAATCCTCCCGCTCGATGTAAAGCTCCCGGCCGAAGCGCACCGTGCGCGTGCCGGCTTCGGGGCTCCCGGGCAGGTTTTCGATCGCAACGTCCTCAAACGTGCCTTCCGGCCAGTTTTCGATCACCACGCGGATCGGATCCAGCACGGCCATCATGCGGTAGGCATGGGCGTTGAGATCCTCCCGAAGGCAGTGCTCCAGCATGGCCGTATCCACCACGGAATCCGCTTTGGCAACGCCCGCGCGCGTAAGGAAATCCTTGATGGCCGCGGGCGTATAGCCCCGCCGGCGCAGGCCGCAGAGCGTGGGCATGCGCGGATCGTCCCAGCCTAAGACGTGGCCTTCCTCCACCAGGCGGCGCAGATAGCGCTTGCTCATGATGGTGTTGGTGAGGTTGAGCCGCGCAAACTCGATCTGCCGCGGCTTGTTTTTGAACTCGCATTGCTCCACCACCCAGTCATACAGCGGGCGGTGCGCTTCATACTCGAGCGAGCAGAGCGAATGGGTTATGCCTTCGATGGCATCCTGAATCGGGTGCGCGAAATCGTACATCGGGTAGATGCACCACTTATCCCCCGTTTGATGGTGCGGAATATGCAGGATGCGGTAAAGCGCGGGGTCGCGCAGGTTGATGTTGGGGGAGGCCATATCGATCTTGGCGCGCAGCGTGCGGCTGCCATCCGGGAATTCGCCGTTCTTCATGCGCTCAAACAGGTCGAGGTTTTCCTCGATGCTCCGGTCGCGGAAGGGGGAGTTTTTGCCCGGCTCGGTGAGCGTTCCGCGGTATTCGCGCATTTCATCCTTGCTGAGGTCATCCACATAGGCTACGCCCTTTTGGATCAGCTTCACCGCAAGCTCGTAGCAGGTATCGAAATATTCCGAACCAAAGCGCAGTTTGTCCCAATCAAAACCCAGCCAGTGGATGTCGTACTTGATGGCATCAACGTATTCCACATCCTCCTTGGTGGGGTTTGTATCATCGAAGCGCAGGTTGCATTTCCCGCCGAATTTTTCGGCCATGGAGAAATCGATGAACAGCGCTTTTGCGTGGCCAATGTGCAGGTACCCGTTCGGTTCGGGCGGGAAGCGCGTTTGGATATGCGTCAACCCCTTTTGTTCGATATCCTGCTCGATGAATTCCTCAATGAAATTTTTCGGCGCCGCTTTGAGCTCTTCCATTCGTTTCACGCCCTTTCCTAAAAAATAATAGCCTTAGTTTGTGCGGTTCCCGTACAATACAGACTATTATCTAAAATATTATGGAAGATGTCAACGCAAAAAGCGATTTTTCCCAAGGAATGGGCGCGTATGTGCAAGCGCCATCTTTTTCGCTTGACTTTCGGCGCGTTTGATGCCACTCTATCCATACGGGCAAGTGCGCATGCGCATTTGCAAAGCCAGCCCTGCGCAACAGGGCATGCCATGCAATGGATTTTAATGGATTGGCAGAAAGGAAAAAGAACGGATGAAACGGATTTTGGCGCTTCTGATTTGCCTAATGCTCCCCTTGCTCTCCGGCTGCGACCGCGGGCTTGATTATGAAATGCTCGGGGATAACTGGATGCCGGATCTTGCAGGGGATGCGCGCATCGCAGCCCTGCAGCTTACGGTTCGGGAGAACCTGGTGCGGCAGGTGCGCATTGCGGTGGAATCGAGCGAAACGGTTTCCTATGAAGCGTATGTGGGGTTCAGCGTGGAAGAAGGGGAGCCGCAGCAGGCGGAAGCGCTGCTTACGGTGGGCGACCTTTACTGGCTGATCGAGTCGGCGCACGCCTGGCTTTCCGAGCATGACAAAGCGCATTTTGAAAGCTATGCGCTCGAGCTGGTGCAGCCTTCCGAAGCGCTTGCCGGGCTTGAAGGCTTCTTTGCAGAAGGCGAGGGTGTGGCCGAATACTCCATAGCAGAGGGCAGCATGGATCGCGTGAAATCCTATGAAGGCGATCTTCCCTATGGAGCGCTGGTTGCAACCGGAGAGGCGGATGGCGCAAGGAGCTGGGTGTTCCTAATCAGCGCATGAGGGGATCACCCGGCGACCACGTAGCTGAGCGGGTTGCCGCAATGGGCGAGAAAACGCAGCAGCTCCGCGCACGGCAGCGCGAGGGAAGCCTCCGCCGTGCAGGGATGCACGCATACGGTTTCCATTTGCAGGATGTCCCTGTCCACTGCGACGCGGACATCCTTTGCGTTTGGGCGGGCAAGTGCCATGGGCGTCACGGCGCCGGGTAGAAGGCCGAGCTTTGCATAAAGCTCTTCCGCCGTGCAGAAGGAAAGGCGCGCCGTGCCAAGCTGTGCTGAAATATCCGCGGTATGAAAGGTTTTTTCCGGGGCGAGCAGCAGCAGCACGAACACGCTCCGCCTGCGATCGGAAAGGAACAGGTTTTTGAAATGCTGCGCGCCCACGTCCGCTCCGATGCCCGCGCAATCGGCCATGGTGCGGGCGCGGCTGTGGCTGTAATAGCGGTAAGGGATCTGGAGCGCATCGAGAAGCGCAAGCGTTTCTGCGGCATCGGGATGAACGGCCATGGAAGCCTCCTTTTTGCCCGGGCAGCCAACGCTGCCGGGGGTGGAATTTTGGGGTTGTGCGCCTGCGCGCAGGCAGTGCCAGCGCTTTTGGGGTTGTGGGGATTGCGGCGCTGCGGTTAAACTCCATCCGAATCTGGATTTCCAGCGTTATCGGGAATCGCCTCGTCCCGGCGAGGGACTTCTTTTTAGAAAAGAAGCAAAAGCGCGCGCGGTGCTCGGGCTTCCCGAGCCGGTTCATCCTTTGCCGCACTTGCCGCGCCAAAGCCGCCTGTTTGGGCGGCGTTTCCGTTTGCATCCCTCATGCGGCGGGCGCGGCATGCTCTTCGAGTACCGTGCGGCATGCTCGAACCCGGCTCTGGCCCTGCGCATGCGCGCAATGGGAGTGGCTCCGAGGGGCGCGATGATGCGATGCGGGCGGCAAATGCGGTAGTTTGAGGGGATGCGGTAGCGCAAGCGCCGGCCGGCGTGCGAGGATGGCGGGCGTTATGCGGCGGTGGTTTCGGCGGGTGTGGTGGCGCAAAGCGCATGCTTGCGGCAGTGCCAGCGCTTTTGGGGCTGTGGGGATTGCGGCGCTGCGGTTAAACCCCATTCGAATCTGGATTTTCTATGGTATTGAGAACCGCCCGTCCCGGCGAGGGACTTCTTTTTAGAAAAGAAGCAAAAGCGCGCGCGGTGCTCGGGCTTGCCGAGCCGGTTCATCCTTTGCCGCACTTGCCGCGCCAAAGCCGCCTGTTTGGTTGGCGTTTCCGTTTGCATCCCTCATGCGGCGGGCGCGGCATGCTCTTCGAGTACCGTGCGGCATGCTCGAACCCGGCTCTGGCCCTGCGCATGCGCGCAA
>CALVWJ010000033.1 GCA_944366945.1 uncultured Clostridia bacterium | reverse complement strand
AAAGCGCGCGCGGTGCTCGGGCTTGCCGAGCCGGTTCATCCTTTGCCGCACTTGCCGCGCCAATGCCGCCTGTTTGGACGGCATTTCCGTTTGCATCCCCCGGGCGGCGGGCGCGGCATACTCTTCGAGTACCGTGCGGCAGATTGGAACCCGGCTCTGGCCCTGCGCATGCGCGCAATGGGACAGCTCCAAGGGGCGCGGTGATGCCAAGCGGGCGGCAAATGCGGAGGTTTGCGGGGGTGTGGTGGCGCAAGCGCCATCCGGCGGGCGAGCATGGCGGGGCGTTCTGCGGCGGTGGTTCCGGCGGGCGCGGTGGTGGGATGCAAGCGAAAAGCCTTGCACCGCAAGGCTTTCTTTCCTGTTCGTACGGCAGGCTATATCCAACGTAATTTTGGGGTATGGTTGGCGCTCCGCAGCTGGCTGACAATCTGTGGCGGCAGGGGAGCATTGGGGCCGCAATATCCCCTGCATAAACGGTTAGAATGCCGGGTCTAACCGCTCCGAGCTGCCAAAACCTGCTGTTGCAATGCAAACCCTGCTAAAGCAGCAAGGCCGCATGCACATACCGATGGGAATGTGGCAAGTTTTGCCGTCGCTTGCCTTTCCATGAAGCTCCCGCGCGTTGTTGTTTGCTAGGGCAGGAAGAGCAACAGGAGAGCGGATAGCATCCCTACCCAATGAAACGCCCCAATCGCCAGGTGCAGGTAAACCGAGATGCGCGCTTTGCGCACCGCTTCGGGATTGCGCACCGCGCCGCGGAACGCGGCCGGCCAGCGGCCTATGATGGCGGGAAGCATCAGCACGCCAATGCACGCTGCATAAACGGCAACGATGATCCGCGCAATCGTCGCATTCCGCATAAAAATGCCGCCGAGAAGAATGACAAGAAAGAAAGCCACAAGCGCATAGAAATCCGATTGATACTGGATCCGCTGCTGCTTGCCCCAATCCAAGAATTTGCCCCAGACACGCTTCATAATCATAAAACCTCCCCAATAAGCGTTTTTTCCACGGCGCACCAACGCCTGCATAAACCGGATTTTTCAACGTCCCGCGCCCGCTTTCCATTGCCACCTGCCCCCGTGCAGCTTATAGGAGCCGCTGGATGGAGCATCCCTCCTAGTTCAGCGCTTTGCTCCCCGGCGCTGCCTGGGGCAGGCGCCCGCCTAATTGCCAAGCTCCACAAGAAAATCGTAGAGATCCGATGATGGGTTGGTTGGATTATACACGAACAGGAATTTATGCTGGAAGGAACGTTCTTCGCCGCCGGGTTCCGCTGCCCACGCAGCAGTGCCGGCATATGCTTCCACGTCCACCGCAACCCCAAGCTCCGCGCCGGGTTCCGCCGTGCCGCCGGCAATGGATTGCGCCAGCGCGGCCGCTTCGGGCACGGGGATGCCAAACCGGGCTGCAAGCGTTGCCGCGGCCGTGGCCACGCTGAGCGAATCCGGCAGTGTGCAGCTTTCGCCTGCGGGCGCCGCGCTGTATGCGACGCCTTTTGCCGTGCTGCCATAAAGCTCGGATAGCTTTTTTATGACGGCATTTTCTTTCCCTTTTTGGAATTGCTCTAGATCTTCATCCATAAGCCCCGTGAAGGAAAAACGCACGCCGCCTCGAAACGCGGTTTCGCGCACAGCGTCCAATTCAGCCTGCGTAAGCGCGCCGGAACCCGGCGGAGTGCCCACGCGCTTCCCATAAGCCCAGTCCGGCGCATCCTTATAAACGAAGGAAACGCAGGCTTCGCCCTCCGGGCTGCGATAGGCGATCAACACCATGTTTTCCGTTTCCTGCCAGGCATAGCCTTCCGCATCATGGAAGGCTGCGGCCGCGCTTTCGCCTGCGCCGCGGGAGGCTCTAAGCTGCGGCTGAAAAAAGTAGAAAACCCCCGCTGCCAAACCAACGGCAATGGCCAGCATACATTTGATTGTGTTCTTCCAATGCATTTGATTCCCCCCATGGGCTGCTGCATATTTCATTCAGTTCTATGACCTGCGGTTTGCGCTGAAAACGCTTCATGTGCCGGCAAAAGACAGGATGCCAACGTCGATTAAAATGTCTACATAAATGGTATGTTCAGTATATACTAGCTTTCTCGCACGTGTCAACAGCGCGTGCTTTCAACGGCGCGCGGAATTAATAAAATCTTAGTGATCTGTTGATACTTTGTTTACTTCTTGCCGCCCTGTTTTCTGTTATACTTGTGCCAGCCACGGGGGATAGACAGGCGCAGCGCACATGCGATGCCCAAAAGCAGGGAAGGACGATTGCCCAAACGTGCTGCACAATGCAAGGGGGTTCTAAGGATGGAATTTTTAACGCGTATCAACGATTTTCTTTCGGTGCTTTTTTGCGCCTCGTTTGCATACCAGATCGTATACTTGGTGGTAGCGCTCTTAAAGCGCGCAAAGCCGCTGCCGCCGGCAGCGCCGCGGCGCTATGCTGCCATCCTCTGCGCGCGCAACGAGGAAGCGGTCATCGGCAACTTGATCGACAGCATCCACGCACAGAAATACCCGGCCGGCCTTGTGGATGTTTACGTCTGCGCGGATAACTGCACGGATGGTACGGCTCAAATCGCGCGCGGGCGTGGGGCTACGGTATTCGAGCGCTTCGATGCGCTGCACATTGGCAAAGGATATGCGCTCGATTTTCTGTTCGAGCAGCTGCGCGCCACCGGTGTTTTTTCGCGCTATGACGGGTTCTTCTTCTTCGATGCGGACAATCTGCTCCACGAGGATTTTATAGCGGAAATGAACAAATGCTTTGCCGCGGGCAACCGCATCATCACAAGCTACCGCAACTCCAAAAACTTTGGGGATAACTGGATCAGCGCCGGCTATTCGCTCTGGTTCCTGCGGGATGCGCAATACATGAACCGGCCGCGCATGCTGCTCAAAACGTCAAGCGCCGTGGGCGGCACGGGTTTCCTCGTTGCGCGGGAAGTGATCGAGAAAAACGGCGGCTGGCCGTTTCACCTTTTGACGGAGGACACGGAATTTACAATTGAAAGCGTGCTTTCCGGGGAATTCATCGCCTATTGCGGCAACGCGATTCTTTATGATGAGCAGCCCACGCGCTTCCGCCAATCCTGGCACCAGCGGCTGCGCTGGTCGCGCGGGTATCTGCAGGTGCTGCGCAAATATGGCAGGCGGCTCGTTTCGGGCATGTTCTGCGGCAAAGGGCATCGTTTTGCATGCTTTGACATGCTTATGGCCATCCTGCCGGCCATCGTGCTCACGCTTGCCTGCGCATTCCTCAACGCGGGCGGCGCGCTTTACAGCATCCTCGTGCTGCATAACCCGGCTGTGCTCGGCACGCTGGGCGTGGAGCTGCTGCGCTGGTTCGGCGGCATGTATGCCATGCTCTTTGCCACCGGCACCATCACGCTTGCAAGCGAATGGAAACGCATTTATTGCGGCGCGTTCCGCAAGGTGTTTTTCCTCTTTACGTTCCCGCTGTTCATGATGACTTACCTCCCGATTTCCGTGGCAGCGCTGTTCTACAAGCCGCAATGGAAGCCCATCCGGCACAGCGTGAGCAAAACGCTTGCGGAGCTCAAGGACGCGGCATAGGGCAGCCGGCCCTGCGCTTTCGCAGCCGCCTCCCGGCGCTTCTCGCGCTGCCGGTGAAGCGCGCGTTGCAGGCAGGCAACCGGGCATGCGTCATCGATCCAATGTAAAAAATCCAAAGCAAAAAGCTTCGGCTCTTTGGGGGTATGGTTTGACCGGGGTGGGGATCCTGGGCAACCGAGGGCGCCGCATGCGGGGAATGCGGCGCCCTCATAATTATGCGCTTTTCAGCGGCCATTGCATAGGGGCGTTTGGGCGCCACCGGCAAGAAGGCGCGCATAGGGGCGGCTCCAAGGGGCGTGATAATGCGATACGGGCAGCAAATGCGGTGGCTTGAGGGGGTGTGGCAAACCCGCAAGGCGCCTTGCGATAGCAGGTCGTTTCCTTGCGCGCAGCGCACAGCCCCTAGCCGTGCCGCAGGGAACCCGCAAGAAGCCGCTGTCTCCCTTTTTCTCACCACGCAAAAGGCCGCCCCCAAAAAGGGGCGGCCTTTTCCTTCATGTTTCAGCGATCCTCGCGCTTCTTGGGCGCGATGACCACGCGCCGGTTGGGCTCTTCGCCCTCGCTGTAGGTGGTTACATAGGGGCTGTTTTGCAGCGTTGCATGCAACACGCGGCGCTCATAGGGGTTCATGGGCTCAAGCGTACGCGCACGGCCTGTGGCTTTCACCTGGGAAGCGATCTTGCGGGCAAGGCGGGTGAGCGTTTCTTCGCGTTTATCGCGGTAGCCCTCCGTGTCGATGGTGACGCGGGTATAGCCCGTCTCCTTGCGGGTGCGATTGATGCAAAGCGACGTTAAATACTGGATGGCATCGAGCGTTTCACCCCGGTGCCCAATCAGAATGCCCATGGAGGCGGAATCGATTCTAAGGCGAATGCCCTCCTCGCTCACGTTTGCAAGCACGGTTGCTTCCACGCCCATGGCTTTCAACAGGCCCTTCAAGAAATCCGCTGCGGCGTTGCCTTCCGCCGCTTCCTCGGTGTAATTGATCGTTTCATGCGGCAGCACGGGCGTTCCATCGAACTTTTCCCGCTTTGCGCGGCCTCTGCGGTCCCGGTTATCCCGGCGCTCCCGGCGCGCGCGCGGCGCGCGCTCCTGCACCTGTTCTTGTTCCTGCGCGCCCTCCTGCTCCGCAGCGAAGCGTTGTCCCGCCTCGGGGTTTCCCGCCTCCTCCTGCAGCGCCTGCGCGTCCTCCCGGGGCTGCATTTCGCGCGGCTCCGGCGCCCGGCGTTCGCGCCGCTCTTCCCGCGGCCCGCGCGCTTCCCGGCGCGGCCGGCGCTCCCGCGGCTTATCCTTGTTGGCGATATAATCCGGGATCACCACTTCTTCCGGTTCCCGTTCAATGAGGCGCACAATCGCAGGCTTTGCGCCGATGCCGAACACGCCTTTTGTTTCCTGTTGTATGATATCGATCTCTACTTCATCAATGGAAATCTGAAGCTCGCGCAGGCCGTTGAAAATGGCCTCATCGATGGATTTCCCTGTGGCTTCCAATGTTCTCATTCTTTCTTTTCCTCCTTTACAACCGGGGCAATCGGATATTTCTTGTTCATGTAAAGGTTCATAAGGAGCATCAGCATGCTGCTGAGCGTCCAGTAAATTGCAAATGCGGCATTATAGGACAAGCAGAACACAAACGACATGATGGGGAAGATATAAAGCATCATCTTTCCGCTGCTTGCAGCCGGGTTGTCCGTCTTGGGTTGGTTCTTCTGCATCAACCACGATGCGAGGAATTGGCTTACGCCCGAAAGCACGGGCAGGATAAACCAGCCGTTGTTGTAGCCTGCATAGAGGTCGATGAACGGCTGCACCGCCTGGTCGTATGCAGCGATGGCGCTCTCGCTCGTAAGGAAGCGGTAGGTCGCCTGCATTACGCCGTCGTTATCCACAAAATAGGCGCGCGCGGCAATGCCCATATCCATCAGCTTTTCCCAGATTTCGGGGTTGTTCTGCAAATAGAGCAGCTTGTGCAGATCCGGCGTTGCAAGGAAGCTTGCGCCGCTTTGCACCACTGCGGAAAGGCCGTTGTCCGGCTGCCAGATGTTGTTCACCCAAAGGAATTTGAAGGAGCGGAACAGCTCCATGGCCGCATCTGCCTCCTCGGTGATAAGGCGGAGGGTCATCTCGTAGCCCCAGAAACGGAATGCCGCGATGAAGCAGAAGAACAGCGGCATCGTGATCAGAAGTGGCAGGCAGCTTCCCCACATGCTCACGCCGTTTTCCTTCATGAGCTTCTGCTGCTCGCGGTTCATGCGCTGCGGGTCGTTCTGGTATTTTTTCTGCAGGCGCTGCACTTCGGGCTGGATGGCCTGCATTTTTATGGAAGATTTTCTCGTTTTGATGTCGGAAAAAACGGTAAGCCCACGCAGCACCAGGGTGCTGATGAGGATGGTAAGGAATACGCTTCCAATGTTCTCATAAAGCCAGCGCATGGCTTCGAGGAACCATGTTGTCAAAAAGAAATCGCCTTGCACGGATTTTCCTCTCTTTATTTTGTTTTCGTTGGTTTCCGCTCACCCGGCGGGCAGCCATTCCGCTTTCCAAACGTTTCTGGCACAGGGTCATACCCACCCTTGGAAAACGGGTTGCAGCGCAAAATGCGCCAAAACGCCAGAAGCCCGCCCTTGAGTACACCATGCTTCTCAATGGCGGAAAGCGCATAATTCGAACAGGTTGGCGTATAGCGACAGCAGCCGGGATGGCGCGGGGAAAGATAGCGCTGGTAGCCCCGAATCAGCGCGGTCAAAAACCGTTTCACCGTTTTTGCCCAGCCCCTTCGGGCACCCGCTTTTCGTTTTGCGCGCCGCCTTTTTTGTTTTCCTCTTCCTTGAGAAGATCCGCCCGGCGCAGCAGGCTGCGCATGGCGCTCTCTATCGCGGTGAACTTCTCGTCCACAACCGGCTCTCGAGCAATGAAGATTAGGTTGTATCCGCTTTTCACGCACGGGATCATCGGGCCAAAAGATTCCCTCAGCCGGCGTTTGACGCGATTGCGGACGACGCTGTTGCCCAGCTTTTTGCTGACCGAAAAACCAACGCGGATCGGAGGCTTCTGCTGCTTTGCGCCTGCTCTGGCGTAAACGAGCACGAGCTGCCGCGTCGCCTTGGATTGGCCTTTGCGGTATACATGGCGGAACTCCTTGTTCCGCTTTAAGGAATAACAGCGCTTCACCAGTTGGTTTTCCCACGTTCCCCGCGCGGATACAGCGGGGGAAAGTCCCTGCTTTCCCTATAGGAAAGCACACGGCAAGCGATCCGTTTTCGTTCCGGCCGCTTGCCGCCAAAGTTTTGGATCAATCTTTTTACGCGGACAGTCTTTTCCTGCCCTTGAGTCTTCTGCGGGCAAGAACGTTCCTGCCGTTCCTGGTCTTCATGCGCTGACGAAAACCGTGGACCTTCTTACGCTGCCGTTTCTTGGGCTGATACGTTTGAAGCATGTCGGTGCACCTCTCTTCCAGCTATTCTAAGCGCCTGCGGCACGCCGCCGCATTGCGCCCGATCATCGAATCCGTCAATTCCCAATTATATCGGAACGGGCCTGTTTCTGTCAAGAAATAATCAGCAGGAGCGGGCTTTTTTCCCCGCGTTGCTTCCAAATTATGGAAATGTTTCTCCCAATTTTCCACAGCCCATACAACATGTTGTTATCTTCTTTTTTTTCAACACAAGGCACAAAGAATTCTGACGAAAAACAAGTGCACTGCACTTGAAAGCGCCCTTTGATTTTGATATGATACCAAAAAAGAGTCCGGTGCATTGCTGAAACCAAGGTATTTTACCGGCAGCTTTTTTCGTTTCCGTACACTTTATCCACATGGTTATCCACAATTGTGGATAATGTGGTCCACAGCCCCGGGTGTGCCGGGGCTCTTATGTAAGCCATGCGCATGAGCGCAACATGGCCCCGGTGTTTTCCGGTATATTTCACAGAGCGGGGGAATTTTACGATGAAAACAAGCCAGGCGGTATGGGAAAAATCCCTCGCATCCTTGCAGGAACAGATGACGCCCATCAGCTATAAAACCTGGATTACGCCGATCCGGCCCATCTGCATCAAGGATAACACGCTTGTGCTGCAGGCGGAAAGCGCGACTTCCAAGAATACACTGCGCGCGCTCTATACCCAGATGGTAACGGATGCTGTGAACCGCGCGAACGGCTCGGGGTATCTGGTGCGCTTTATCGACGAAACGGAGCGCGGCGATTACCCGGACCCCAATGCGGGGAACACGGCGTATAGCAGCGATTTCACGCTCAACCCGAAATATACATTCGAATCCTTCGTGATCGGAAGCTCCAACAACTTCGCGCACGCTGCGGCGCAGGCTGTTGCGGACAACCCTTCCTCCGCCTACAACCCCCTTTTCATCTATGGGGGCGTGGGCCTTGGCAAAACGCACCTTATGCACGCGATCGGGCACAGGATGCTGCAAAGGAACCCGGATGCCCGCATCATCTATGTAACGAGCGAAACCTTCACAAACGAGTTCATCCAGTCCATCCAGGAGAACAAGAACACGCAGTTCCGCAACAAATACCGCAGCGCGGACGTGCTCATGGTGGACGATATCCAGTTCATATCCAGCCGCGAACGCACGCAGGAAGAATTCTTCAATACCTTCAATGCGCTGCATACAGCAGGCAAGCAGATTATCTTGAGTTCCGACCGGCCTCCCATGGAGCTTACCACCCTCGAAGAGCGCCTGCGTTCGCGCTTTGAAGGCGGGCTCATCACGGACGTGCAGCCGCCCGATTTGGAGACGCGCATCGCCATCCTAAAAAAGAAGGCGACGGATGAGGGCATCGATGTGGATGAATCCGTGCTTTCCTATATTGCGGAAAAGGTCAACTCCAACATCCGCCAGCTTGAAGGTTCGCTGACGCGGGTTTACGCCTATGCAAAGCTGACCAAGCGCCCGCTCGATTCTCACCTTGCGGATGCTGCGCTCAAGGATATCATCCCGGGCTATGAAAACCGCAAGGTCACGGTGGAGCTGATCCAGCAGGTGGTTGCGGATTATTATTCCGTGGATGTGGAATCGCTCCTTTCCCAGCGCCGCACGATGGAGATCACCTATCCGCGCCAGGTTGCAATGTACCTTTCCAAGGAATTGACGGAGGAGTCGCTCAAGGCCATCGGGCGCCGCTTTGGCGGGCGCGACCATACCACGGTCATCAACGCCTGCAAGAAGATCAAGTCCGATATGGATGAAAACCCACAGCTTGTTCTCGTAATCGAAGATCTTACCAAGCGCATCCGCAAGAATTAACCGCATCCTTCCGCTGCCAGGCATGGAGGGAGGGGGGCCCCTTTTTCCACAACCATCCACACCCTGTTGTGGAATCCACAGGGACAACTTGTGGAAAATGTTGGCCGCGGGGATGGTGTGGATAACCCCTTTCTTTTTGGGGAAGATGTCCACAGCGTTTCCAACATGGGATTTTCCGGCATCTTCTGGGAAAAACCGGGTTTTCCACAGCCCCAACACCCCCTACTACGGCGGCTACGAAGTTTATTAATCTATCACGTACCCAAACCACGGAGGTTCACCATGCGCATCCATGTCAACACACAGGAACTCAACGCCGGCATCGCAACCGTGATCCGCGCGCTTTCCGCCCGCACAACCGTCAGCATTCTCGAAGGCATCTACCTGGAAGCTTCGGGAAGCTGGCTGCTGCTGCGCTGTACCGATCTTTCCCTTCAAATAGAAACCAACGTGCTTGCAACCGTGCAGGAGGAGGGGGCAGTAGTGCTGCCCGGCCGGCTGTTCTCCGAGATGGTGCGGCGCCTTCCCGGCGAAACCACGTACATCGACGTTGATAAGAACACGGCCACCATCGAAAGCGGATCCTTTAAAACCACGCTGCAGGGCGAGGACGCGGAAGGTTTCCACACGATGTCCACCGTCACGCGCGAGCACATCATCAAGCTCAAGAGCGAAAGCTTCAAAAACATGATTCGGCAGTGTATCTTTGCCGCGGCGCAGGATGACACCAAGCCGATTCTCGCGGGCGCACTGCTCGAGCAGCACGAGGGCGATCTTTCCCTTGTTGCGCTCGATGGCTACCGCCTTGCCATGCGGCGGGAGCAGGTGGCGGCCGGCATGCTCGCGGACCGCAGCGCCGTGATCCCGGCGCGCTCGCTCCTTGAGATCAGCAAGATCCTGCCAGATGGCGACGCGGAATTCGATATGGTCTTTTCCAAGACCCATGTGATGCTGGATCTCACCCATACCTGCATCACCGCGCGGCTCATGGATGGGGAGTTCATCAAATACAAGCAGATCCTGCCCGAAGGGCATAAGACGCGCGTGCGCGTGAACCGGCAGGAGCTCATGGCGGGCATTGACCGCGTTGCGCTCATGGCGCGGGAAGGCAAGAGCAACCTCATCAAGTTCACGTTCACTTCGGATAAGCTCACCATTGCAGCCAACAGCGAGTTGGGCCGCAGCCATGAGGAAATCGCCGTGGACACCATGGGCGAGGATATTGAGATCGCCTTTAACGCAAAATATTTCACCGATGTTTTGCGCGTGCTGGATGATGAGGAGCTCTACCTCGATATGAACAACAACATCAGCCCCTGCGTTGTGCGGCCGGTGCAGGGCAATGCATTTTATTATCTGATCCTACCTGTGCGCCTGTTCTCGGGCATGTAAAAGCGCTAAGCTTTTTTGAATATGAGGAAGCAGCACAAGCCGCTTCCTCATATTTTTTGCATGCCGTCTTGCGCCTGCGGCACAGCCAGGGCATATTTGGGGTTTCAAATAAGCGGCTTTGCGGCCGTTCGGGGTTGGGCTTTGCCTCTTGCTTGCGCTCCCCTTGGAGGCGCCCCTATGCGCGCATGCGTAGGGCCAGAGCCGGGTTCGAGCATGCCGCACGGCACTCAAGGAGTATGCCGCGCCCGCCGCCCGGGGGATGCAAACGGAAACGCCGCCCAAACAGGCGGCTTTGGCGCGGCAAGTGCGGCAAAGGATGAACCGGCTCGGCAAGCCCGAGCACCGCGCGCGCTTTTGCTTCTTTTCTAAAAAGAAGTCCCGCGCCGGGATGAGGCGATTCCCGATCCCATCGAAATCCAGATTCGGATGGGGTTTAAACGCAGCGCCACAAGCTTCGCAACCCCAAAAACCCTTCTTCAATCACCGCCCTTCGCCGGCGCTTGCGCCACCGCGCCCGCCGAAACCACCGCATTTGCCGCCCGCTTCGCATCACCGCGCCCCTTGGAGCTGCCCCTATGCGCGCATGCGTAGGGCCAGAGCCGGGTTCGAGCATGCCGCACGGTGCGCGAAGAGCATGCCGCGCCTGCCGCTCGGGGGCGCAAACGGAAACGCCGCCCAAACAGGCGGCTTTGGCGCGGCAAGTGCGGCAAAGGATGAACCGGCTCGGCAAGCCCGAGCACCGCGCGCGCTTTTGCTTCTTTTCTAAAAAGAAGTCCCGCGCCGGGATGAGGCGGTTTCGGATACCATCGAAAATCCAGATTCGGATGGGGTTTAACCGCAGCGCCGCAAATCCCCGCAGCCCCAAAACCATTCTTCAACCGTCGCCCTTAGTCGGCGCGAAGCGCCACCACGCCCGCTGGAATTATCACCGCACCACGCCCGCTATGCTCGCCCGCCGGATGGCGCTTGCGCCACCGCGCCCGCCGAAACCACCGCATTTGCCGCCCGCATCGCATCACCGCGCCCCTTGGAGCTGCCCCTTGCGCGCATGCGCAGGGCCAGAGCCGGGTTCCAATCTGCCGCACGGTACTCGAAAAGCATGCCGCGCCTGCCGCATAGGGGATGCAAACGGAAACGCCTCCCAAACAGGCGGCTTGGCGCGGCAAGTGCGGCAAAGGATGAACCGGCTCGGCAAGCCCGAGCACCGCGCGCGCTTTTGCTTCTTTTCTAAAAAGAAGTCCCGCGCCGGGATGAGGCGATTCCCGATCCCATCGAAATCCAGATTCGGATGGGGTTTAAACGCAGCGCCACAAGCTTCGCAGCCCTAAAGCTTTTCTTGATTTTCCCAACGCGCAGCCGATGCTTGCACCACCACGCCCGCCGAAACCACCGCCGCATAACGCCCGCCATCCTCGCACGCCGGATGGCGTTTGCGCCACCACACCCGCCGGAATTATCACTGCACAACGCCCTAACATGCTGGCACGCCGGCTGGCGCTTTGCGCCACCACACCCCGAAAATTACGCTGGATATGGCCTTGCGGTACAAGCAGGAAAACCTTGCCCCGCAAGGCCCTTCGCTCGCACCGCGCACGAAGCTGTGCCTACTTGTAGGTTTGAGGCTCGCGCCCCCGCCGGTTTTGCAATGCAAAAATAAAAAGAGACAGCGCTTGCTATCTCTTTCTTTTGCACTCTGCGTTAGGGGGTTTCCAATCCGCATGACGCATTTACTATCCTCTGTGTCACGCCTGCTTCTTCGGCAGCGCGGATGGCCTTTGCAAAATCCCCTACGCGGTCGGGGGTGTGCGCGTCGCTTCCGATCACAAAGCTTGCTCCGCAGGCAGCCGCTTCACGCAGCTGCGCGCAGGACATGCTTACATGGCTTGCATTGATTTCGAGCAGGATGCCAAGCTCCGCTGCGCCGCGCGCAAGCGTTGGAATATCCGCCTGCACATATTCGCAGGGGTGGGAAAGCATGTGGATGCGGTACTGTGCCGCAGTTTCCAGCAGGGCCTGCGCAACCTTCACCGGATCCGCATGCCCGATCCCAAAGGATTCGGCAAATGCCCCACGCGTTACCCGGTCCGCCGGCCATACGCCCTTGTGATATCCAAGCAGCAACACGTCAAACGGCGCCAGATCCGCGCCTTGCGGAATATCCGCGCCCGGGCGTGGCGCATCGCACCTGCCGGCCGCGATTAGGTTGCATTCAAGCCCGAAAAGCACTTCGATCTCATTGGCATAGCGCTTTGCAAGCGCGTCCACCTCGCGCCTAAGGCGCAAAAGCCGCCCCCCGCGCACGCCATAAAAAAGATGAGCCCCCGCATGCTCGCTGATGGCGATGCGGCGGAGGCCCTTTTCGATCGCGGCAAGCACGTTTTCTTCGGGCGTGCCCTTGCCGTGACTGTAATTCGTATGGGTGTGGTAATCCGCGGTGATGATCATTCCGTTGCGCTTTCTTCCAGTTCTTTTTCTTTCTTTTTCTTCATGGAGCGCGCCACAAGGATGACCAGCAGGTTCAAAAGCGAGATCATGGTGCTGCTGGTTTCCCGGCCCATGATGGTTTTAAAATCATCCAGCCGCGAGGTGCAGAAGAAATAATCCGCCACCTGCGCCGCCGGTGCGTTAACGTAGTTGCAGAAGAACGCGCAGGTTGCGCCATTGTTCTTTGCAGCCTTGAGCGCCTCGTTGAGGTTTTTGTTGCGCCCCGTGCAGGAAATGCCGATGAAAACATCGCCCGGCTTAAAGCGGCGCTGGAAAACGCCAAGGGCAGTTGGGTCCGTAACGGCAATGGCTTCAAGGCCAAGCGCATGGAACTGGCTCATGGTGTCCTGCGCGAGGAACTCGGAGCTCGTGCCGCCGCAGAGGAAAATGCGGTCTGCATTTTCTACCATCCGGGCAAGAGAAATCATCGCCTGCTTATTGAGCGCTTTATAGGTATCCTCCAGCGCATTTACCGTTGCGCTGTAAGTTTTTTCAATCACTGCCTCGTCGCTGTCCTCCGGCAGGATGGTGGTGTTTTTGCGAAGCTCCATGGAGGATGTTCCGGAAGCAAGCGCAACGCGGAAATCAAGGAAGCCGCTGTAGCCAAGCTTGCGCGCAAGGCGCGTGACGGAGGGGACGCTCACGCCCGCAGCTTCAGCGATCTCATTGATCACCATCCGCGTAGCGCGTTCTGAATTTTCCAGGATGAAATCTGCCACTTTCCTTTCCGCACTTGGAAGCGTTGCATATGCGGAACGGATTTTCATTTTTGCAGGCATGCTCGTTTCTCCTTTTCTGAATTTAAAATAGTATTTATCTTGACGCTATGCTGGAAAACAGCTTGGAATTTTGAAAACAGAACTCACAGCACAACGCGATAAATCAAAAATATTTATCTATGTATACTATACACTATCTTTGTACCTCATGCAATCAAAAAATAATTTGGTTATTAAAAATTTTACAATGTTGACACAGTTTATGCACTTCCATTCCAAGAAAAGCAAAAATGCTCGGAACAATCACCACTTTTGTGCCCGCGCGGTTGACTTCGGGGGACGAAAATACTATAATGTACACGGATTATGGCCTTGCGTTTCCTTTATTATGCGCATGGAACAAAAGGGAACAGAGGATATAATACAACAGTTCAATATGACACAGGAGGATATTCTGAAAATGGCAAAGACCATGACAATCGATGGCAATACCGCTGCCGCGCATGTAGCATATGCGTTTTCCGATGTGGCTGCGATATACCCCATCACCCCTTCGTCCCCCATGGCGGAGGTTGCAGACGACTGGGCTGCCAACGGCCGGCTGAACCTGTTCGGCCAGAAGGTCCGCATTGCGGAAATGCAGTCTGAAGCGGGCGCTGCGGGCGCTGTGCACGGCTCTCTCTCCGCCGGCGCGCTCACGACCACCTTCACCGCTTCCCAGGGCCTGCTGCTGATGATCCCGAATATGTACAAGATCTCCGGCGAACTGCTGCCCGGCGTGTTCCATGTGTCCGCCCGTGCGCTCGCCTATCATGCGCTGTCCATCTTCGGCGATCACAGCGACGTAATGAGCTGCCGCCAGACTGGCTTTGCCATGCTCGCTTCCGCCTCCGTGCAGGAAGTCATGGACCTCGCGCTTGTAACACATCTTTCCGCCATCAAGGGCAGCGTGCCGTTCGTGCACTTCTTCGACGGCTTCCGCACCTCCCATGAAATCCAGAAGATCGAAGCGATCGATTATGAGGATATGGATAAGCTGCTCGACCGCGATGCGGTTGCGGCCTTCCGTGCCCGTGCGCTCAACCCCGAACATCCGCACCTGGGCGGCAGCGCGCAAAACCCGGACATTTACTTCCAGAACCGTGAAGCTGCCAACAAGTACTACAAGGCGATCCCGGCCATCGTGCAGCATTACATGGACGAAGTGGGCAAGCTGACCGGACGCAAGTACAACCTGTTCGATTACGTCGGCGCGCCCGATGCGGACAAGGTGATCATCACCATGGGCTCCAGCGCGGACGTCGTGGAAGAGACCATCAACCACTTGAACGCGCGCGGCGCCAAGCTCGGCCTCATCAAGGTCCGCCTGTATCGCCCGTTCGCGGCCGACAAGCTCATCGCCGCACTGCCCAAGACCTGCAAGAAGATCGCGGTGCTCGACCGCACCAAGGAAGCCGGTTCCCTGGGCGAGCCGCTCTATCAGGATGTTGTCAACGCGTTTGCCGAAGCCGGCATCCACGATGTGATGATCCTCGGCGGCCGCTATGGCCTCGGTTCCAAGGAGTTCACGCCCTCCATGGCGAAGGCTGTGTTCGATAACCTCGACGGCGAGAAGAAGAACCACTTCACCATCGGCATCGTGGACGATGTTACCTTCACCTCCCTCGATGTGAAGGAGCAGGTCAACGCGGCGCCCGAAGGCACCATCGCCTGCAAGTTCTACGGCCTTGGCTCCGACGGCACCGTTGGCGCCAACAAGAACTCCATTAAGATCATCGGCGACCATACCGACATGTATGCGCAGGGTTACTTTGCCTACGACTCCAAGAAGTCCGGCGGCCTCACCGTATCCCACCTGCGCTTTGGCAAAACGCCGATCCAGAGCCCGTATCTGATCGACGCGGCCGACTTTGTGGCCTGCCATAACCCCTCCTATGTCACCCGCTATGATGTTGCAGAAGGCATCAAGGAAGGCGGCACGTTCCTGCTCAACTCCGAGTGGACACTCGAGGAGATGGAAAAGGAACTCCCGGCGAAGATGAAGAACGCCATCGCGAAGAACCACCTCAAGTTCTACAACATCGACGCCATCAAGCTCGCGAAGGAAACCGGCATGGGCAACCGCATCAACACCATCATGCAGTCCGCCTTCTTCAAGCTTGCCAACGTGATCCCCGCGGACCAGGCCATCGAATACATGAAGGCCGCTGCGAAGAAGTCCTACGCCAAGAAGGGCGACGAAGTGGTTCTTAAGAACTACGCCGCCATCGATGCCGGCGCAAACGCCATTGAGGAGATCAAGTACCCCGAATCTTGGGCTACCACCACCGAAGGCGCTGTGCTCGCTTCCGTGACCGATGACCCGTACTTCCATGAGTTCATCAAGCCCATCCTGGAGCAGAACGGCGACAAGCTGCCCGTTTCCAAGATGAGCCCGGACGGCACCGTGCCCACTGGCACCACCAAGTATGAAAAGCGCGGCATTGCGGTGGATGTTCCCCAGTGGATCCCCGAAAACTGCATCCAGTGCAACCAGTGCTCCCTCGTTTGCCCGCACGCCTGCATCCGCCCGTTCCTCGTGAAGGAAGGCGAAGCGGTGCCCGCAAGCTTCGTAACCAAGCCCGCCATCGGCAAGGAGCTCGCCGGCCTCAAGTTCCGCGTGCAGCTGAGCCCGCTCGATTGCACCGGCTGCGGCAACTGCGTAGACGTTTGCCCGGCGAAGGAAAAGGCGCTCAAGATGGTGCCGCTGCATGTTTCCTGCGAGACCGAAGAGGCCAACTGGGAAGCTGCGCTTAAGCTTGAAAAGAAGGATGTTGCAATCAACAAGGCCACCGTTAAGGGCAGCCAGTTCCTGCAACCGCTCTTCGAGTTCTCCGGCGCCTGCGCAGGCTGCGGCGAAACGCCGTACATCAAGCTCATCACCCAGCTCTTCGGCGACAGGATGATGATCGCAAACGCAACGGGCTGCACCTCCATCTATGGCGGCAGCGCCCCGACCTGCCCGTACACCAAGAACGAAAAGGGCTTTGGCCCGGCATGGTCCAACTCCCTGTTCGAGGATAACGCGGAATACGGCTTTGGCATGAACCTGGGCACCACCCAGCGCCGTGCACGCCTTGCGGAAACCGTGAAGGAGCTCATCGCCATCGACTGGTGTGATGCGGACATCAAGGCCGCTGGCGCCGAATGGCTTGAGAACATGAACGATGCGGAAGGTTCCCGCACCGCGGGCGACAAGCTCCTTGCCGCTTGCAAGGACGCCATCATGGATGGCTGCGATTGTGATGCCTGCAAGCTTGCACGCAAGGTGGTTGAATCCTCCGATATGCTCACCAAGAAGAGCCAGTGGATCTTCGGCGGCGACGGATGGGCTTACGACATCGGCTACGGCGGACTCGACCACGTGCTCGCCATGGATGAAGACGTCAACATCCTGGTGCTCGATACCGAAGTGTACTCCAACACCGGCGGACAGTCCTCCAAGGCAACGCCGACCGGCTCCGTTGCGAAGTTCGCAGCTGCCGGTAAACGCACCAAGAAGAAGGATCTCGGCATGATGGCCATGAGCTATGGCTATGTATACGTTGCCAAGGTCTGCATGGGCGCCAACCAGAACCAGCTCATCAAGGCGATCACCGAAGCGGAAGCTTACAAGGGACCGTCCCTCATCATCGCCTACGCGCCCTGCATCAACCACGGCATCAACATGGGCAAGTCCCAGGCGGAAGCCAAGAAGGCCGTTGAGGCCGGTTATTGGCCGCTGTACCGCTACAATCCGGATCTCGCCGCCGAGGGCAAGAATCCCTTCATCCTCGACAGCAAGCCGGCCAAGGGCGAATACCGCGAGTTCATCATGGGCGAAGCGCGCTATGCTTCCCTCAAGAAGTTCTTCCCCGATGTTGCGGAAAGCCTGTTCGAGCGTGCCGAGGAAGAAGCCAAGGAGAAGTACGAATACTACAAGAAGCTCAGCGAAATGGAATAATCCGTTTTGCAGAAAGGGCCGCCTGCGGGCGGCCCTTTTTCGTTTAATAATTTGGGGAGAAGGATTCGGGGTTGCAACATGTGCGGAAAAAGCAGCACGGCGGGCAGATTCCGGCGCGCCCATTGGGCTGTTTTTTGCGCAAGGGCGCAGTGGGCGTTGCGCGGGATGTGGAGTGCGTGCGCATGTTGGGGTTGGTTATGCAAGTGCTGCCTTTATGGCGGCGCAAGCGCTATCTTATGTTTGAGGAAAAGGTGTTATTGGGGGCAGTGAAGCTTTGCGCCAGCCGGCGGACGAGCATAGCGGGTGCTGTGCGGCGGTGGTTCCAGTGGGGGAGGAAGTGTTTTTCGTTTCAGCACAGGCGTTATTAAGGAACGCGAGCCCCCTTAAGCTGTTTCCGGCTTTGAGGGCATGCACGTCAAAACGGATGAATCCCGAAGGGGTTCTTGCTTTGCGGGTTTACGCCCGGGAGCGCAAGCGGAAGGCAAAGCCCGGGAAACCGCGAACGGCCGCAAAGCCGCTTGCTTGAAATCGTACCGTGCGCTGCGGTTAAAGCCCGTCCGAATTTTGGATTTTCGATAGTATCGGGAATCGCCTCATCCCGGCGGCAAAAGCGCGCGCGGTGCTCGGGCTTGCCGAGCCGGTTCATCCTTTGCCGCACTTGCCGCGCCATAGCCGACTGTT
>CALVWJ010000032.1 GCA_944366945.1 uncultured Clostridia bacterium | reverse complement strand
GCGGACTTCTCCGCCGACCCGGAGGAGATTTTACCGGAGCCGGGAACGCTGGAAACAGGCCGGGCCTACCGGGAGAAAAAGGCCAAGCCCCTGTTGGCCCAAATCGTCAAGGTTCTGCGCTCCCTGTATCTGGCCTATGTGGAGCTGCGGGGAAAATTTGAGCGTCTGCAAGGGGACTATGGCCGGGTGAGGGAGAGCAACGCCCGCCTGTCTGACCGATTGCAGGAGGTCAAGCTGGAGAACAAGACCCTGCGGCAAGTATCCGCCGACTATGAGCGGGTCAAGCGGGCCTTTGGCCCGGAGCAAGTGGAGACGGCGGTACAGGAGGAGAAACAGCGGGAACAGGCGGAGAGAGGCCGCAAGCGGCCCCGGCGCTCTTTCAGCCGAGATGAACGCTAAAAGAATTGGATTTATGCAAAGTTTTGTGATATACTGTCCACAAATAGCAGAGCGACAATCGGAAATTATTTTAATAAATAAATAATATGTATTAGGCGGATAAGGTATACGGAAGATTATAATATTTTACGATTAGGAGGGTAACTGATGGATCGGCCTGAAAGCTATTCTTATTGGAAAAAGCCTTGGCATAAATGGGTGGTCTTAGGTGCAGCTATTTTACAAATAGTAGCATTGTGGTGGAAAATTGACGATTTTAGGACTATTAGCAGGGTTGAAATTAGAACTGAACTGTTCAGTCAATCCCAATGGGAAAGCTATGTTACCCAACAACAGTTCCAATTTGCATTAAGCTCTATGATAATAGCTATTTTTCTCTCTTGCTTTTTAATTGGATTTTTTGTGCACAGTAAGAAAATGGCGGACTTTACTACAGGGATACTCTTGATTATTTGGGGTTTGCTATGGTGCATGATAGGTTTTTTGATTCCCATCTTTACACAACAGGCAATGACAATATTATGGGTTGTTCTTCTAGTTGTGGCATTGGGTGGCGGCATACATACTATTTGGAAGAGCAGAAAACTATGAGCATTTAGCGTAGTTCATCCTATTGGTACAATGCGTACTTGCTAGCTTCAATCAGTCGGGGCGGTAGCAACCCAAGTCGGTGCGACCATCAAGGCGGGCAAGCCTCAAAGGTGCTTGCCCGCCTCCTTTGATTTTGAGTGGAGGTCAGTGACCGAAATTGGCCTCAATTTGAGGCCAATTTCGACAGGTACTTGCAAAGCCCGGAACCCTTGCAATCTCTCGGTTTCTATGATACTATTTTGATACTAAGAAAACGAGGTGCCTCAAATAACAGATGGAATATTAACATATTTGCGAAACTTTTTCCTGCAAAATCACCTCAAATACACCCTACTATATCTGAATTTGCCGAGTGGGAATAAGCATAAATCATTCAAAGCGTTTTTATAGCTTCTTGAACATGCTGATGCTTGATTGGAAAGAACGTAAGACGGCTTTAGATCGTAGCGCAACATTTTGGCTATGAACGATAGGGAGGAAAACAATGCCGATGTGGTTATGCCGCGCTGGACGATACGGAGAGTTTGAAAATAAATTTCTTGAAGATAATAGGATATACTGCACCTGGGACAATCTCTCTAAATCAATCATGCAGTTCCATACCAAGCAGGACTTGCAGCAATATTTTGTGGACAATAACCCAGATGTAAAGGTAAAAACAGCGATGAACTGGGCGAGCCAGGTATGGCCGTTTGCCCACGAGATGAAAAAGGGAGAGATCGTTGTCCTACCCAGCAAGATCAAGCCTGTAATTCATTTTGGCAGGATCACAGGTGATTATGAATTTTTGCCTAACAACGATAATCCCTATTATCATGCACATCAAGTGGATTGGTTTGCCTGTGATATTCCTCGCGCAGCATTTGACCAGGACATCTTATACTCATTTGGGGCCTTTATGGCCATTTGCCGTATTAAGCAGGAAGATCGCATAAAAGCGGTCATCCATGCCCATAGGCAGGGAAAGAAAGCGCCCAAAATTATTCCGCAAGATTCGCAGGATGATGAAGAAGCACGGGATATTGAAAATGAAGCCTTGGGGGTTATCACAAACCTAATTATCCAAAAGACTAAGGGGCATGGTTTAGTAAAAATTGTAGATGCAATTCTTCGGGCAAAGGGATTCACTACATACGTTAGCCCGGTCGGACCGGATAAAGGTGTGGATATTCTGGCTTCTGCGGGCACACTTGGTTTTGGAAGTCCCAAAATCTGTGTTCAAGTTAAGTCCACGGACGCGCCAGTGGATCGGATTGTTCTGGATCAGTTGGGCGGCGTGATGAAGAACTTTGGTGCCGAATATGGCCTGTTAGTGTCATGGAGTGGGTTCAAATCTTCAGTTATCAACGAGATAGCCAAACAGTTTTTTGAAATCCGGCTTTGGACTCACAAAGATATTATCGAGGAGTTCCTGCGATACTACGATCAGATGGACGATGAAATCAAAGAGATGATTCCACTTAAAAAGATTTGGGTCGTAAACAATAGCGAGGAATAGATGTGACAGCTGAGACGGCAAAAAATAATTTAAAAATGTCGAATCATGCTATAATACTTCTACCACCCAATCGTCTATCTCAAGCAAAACCCCCTAATAGGATGGCTAGGACAGATTTTTGATAGCAAAAGTCCGAATAAACCTTATGATAAGGATGATCTGCATCAAATAAAACCACGACGAATTAAATCCTCTATACAAAAAAGTTTAGAAACGGATTTAACTCGGCGAGTGGGAATGAACTTGGGTGCCCCGCGGAATGACCGATGGCATTTCATGCTTTATGCAGCAAGAGCGAACTGCTTTACCGGGTCAGTTCGCTCTTGCGTTCTTTTTAAACAATGGGTTTGTGCTTTTCGTTGGTTTCAAGATCTGTTCTGCGCCATTGCTAAAACGTATATGCGCTTAAAAACATAAAGCTCATGTGGAGCTGGACCGCTTAAAAGCCATGGAGACCTAAGCGTTTAAAGGAGATCGCTTGCCGGCAGGGGGCAATATCCTCTTTTCGATATGCATTGCCATGATAAGGGATTTGTGGAAATGGGGCATTCCTCCGGAAACCAACTTGCATAGGATGCTTAAAAGCGCTTTGGCATGCTGATGAAGGTGCCGAAACCTCATGCTGCGGTAATGCTTCACCATTTTGAATGGCTTTTTCGCGCTTTCTGCAGGGACTCGCCGAAAACACAACGCATTTCCCGCGGATGCATCTTGGAATAAGTTGCTTCCGGTTCGGAACTTAAAGGATTACATTTCTGCTTGCTTGCACTGCACAATCCGCAAAGGACGTCCTAAAAACGCAGTTGGAAAATGATTTTATAAAATCCCCGTGCCAAGTAATCTGGGTGGAAGCATAAGGAAGAAAACCTTGAGCAGCGCCAAACGCTTTTGCTATGATATAAAAAGGAATCGAATGAAACATAGATCAGTAACTTTTGGTTAAATGTGCAGTCGCTTCCCTCGCAGGGAGCGCGGATTGAAAACTCAACCAAGTTGACGAAGCCGATCCAATCGCACGATTGCATGTGGTATGAAGCAAGGCCGTTGCCCGAATCAACGGAGTATGGCTTAACCATCATGCCGGGCAATTGTGCTTTCTCATGAAATGGCCTTCCTCCATTGTACGGAGGAAGGCTGCGCGCTTTGCCAATATGGATGAGGCAGCGGAAGCGCCGCGCTGCGCTTTGCGCGATTGGGGTTTTGGGAAGCGGCCGCGTAGAAGAACGTATTGCAGAAGGCCAGATTTTCAAGCTCTCGCAACATCTTTGGGGTACCTTGTGGAAGACCGCCTCTTTTTTATAGAGCATGCCAGCAAGTGTAACTGCACTTATGAGAACACAAATACCCAATCCCAATTTGGTTGGAGGGGGGGTAAAATGCGGATGGGAGCGGCATACATGAGCAGAAAATGCATCTGGCCATATCGCCCTTGCGGAAGGGCATGGGCAATTCGGGCAGAAAGCAAGGCCCAACGCCGGAACAGGGAGGCTTCGCGGGCAGGGTGTGCGCTTTAATAAACAGCTCAATACGCGCTTGCCTTTCTTCTTTTTTCGCAGGAAGGCTTTGTGCCCAAGGTAGCCCGCTGCATATGAGGAAGCCCATGCCATTCAAAATGCAACGTCATACTTCAAACTTTCTGTCGTACAAGAGCGCCGCAATCAGCACGACCAGGCAGGAGCCGGCATTATGCACAAGTGCGCCTGTGGTGGGCGTCAGCAATTCCATCAAGGAGAGCGCAATGGCTACGAAGTTGATGCACAGCGATAAGGAGATGGAAAAACGGATGGTATGGACCGTAGCGTTCGAAAGCCGCTTGAGATAGGGGATCTTGGAAATATCGTCCCCCATGAGCGCAATATCCGCAGCTTCCACCGCAATATCGCTTCCCATGCTGCCCATCGCCACGCCTACATCGGCGGTTTTAAGGGCGGGGGCGTCGTTCACCCCGTCCCCGATCATGCAAACCTTCCGGCCCTCCTGCTCCAGCTCCACAATGCTCTGCACCTTCTGTTCGGGCAACAGTTCAGCGCGCACCGCTGTAATGCCGGCCTGCCGCGCAAAATAATCTGCCGCGCGCTGGTTATCCCCTGTGAGCAGCACAGCCTGCGCCCCCATGGAAGCAAGCTTTGCCACCATGCTGTTTGCAGAAGGCCGCAGCGTGTCGGAAAGGGCGATAACGCCAAGGCAGGCGCAGTCGCGGGCTGCAAGCACAGAGGCTTTGCCCTGCTCCCGCAGTGCGTTCAAGCGCTCCAGCATAGGCGGCTCCAGTGTAACGCCATTCCCTTGCAGGAATTTTTCATTGCCGCAGAGCAATGCTGCGCCGTCTATCTCTGCATAAACGCCCCTGCCTGCTTCCATGCGGAAGGTTTGCGGGTCCGAAAGGGAAGCGCCTTCTGCCTTTGCATGGGCAACGATGGCTTTGCCCAGGGGATGTTCGCTGCGCATTTCCGCAGAGGCCACGAGGGCCAGCAGGCTGCCTGGCGCAAGCGCTTCTGAAAACGGGACCACGTCGCTGACTTCCAGCCTGCCAAAGGTCAAAGTGCCGGTTTTGTCAAACGCGATGGTGTCAACTTTGCCCATTTTTTCGAGCGCCTCGCCGGATTTGATGATCACCCCGTGCTTGGTTGCCTGGCCGATGGCCGCCATGATCGCAGTGGGGGTTGCCAGCACAAGGGCACAGGGGCAGAATACCACCAACACCGTTACGGCTGTGGTAATGTTCCCCGTGCCAAGGTAAGCGCCAATGGCAATCAAGAGGGCAACCGGAACGAGCCAGCTCGCCCATCGGTCCGCAATGCGCTGCATGGGGGCCTGCTTGCGCTCGGCTTCCTCCACCATGCGGATGAGCTTTTGCAGGGAACTGTCTTCACCTACTTTGGACGCGCGGATGTCCACCGCGCCAAAGCGGTTGATGGTGCCGCAGAATACGCTGTCCCCTACCCCTTTATCTACGGGCAGGGATTCGCCCGTCATGATGGATTGATCCACGCTGGTTTCACCGCTTAGGATTTCGCCGTCCACCGGAATCGCTTCCCCGGGAAGAATGCGCAGCGTATCGCCGGTCTGGATCCGTTCAACGGGGAGCAGCTCTTCCTTGCCGTCCACAATCCGGCGGCCCTGCTGCGGAGCAAGGGAAATGAGCTGCTTGAGCCCTTTCCTGGCGCGCTCTGTGGTTTTTTCTTCCAGGATTGCGCCGATGGCCATGATGAAGGCTACCTCGCCTGCTGCAAAAAGATCGCCGATGGCAAGCGCCGCGCACATGGCGATGGAGATAAGGAGCGCGGAGGAAATTTTGCTGATGCCCGGGTTGTGCACGACCCGCCAGAGCGCAAGATAGACCAGCGGGATCCCGCTAATAAGCACGGATACCCAGGCGGGATCCACCGCCACCGGGGTTTCCGTCAGCATCAATACAAGGCTGATGGCAAGAAAAACGCCGCTTACGATCGTCATCGGCACGCCCGCAAGGAAATCGGAGCACTTCTTCAACATGGAATTATCCTCCCTCTGCAAAGGATCGCCGGGCAGTCTTGCAGGCTGCGTTCCGGCATGCTATATTCAATATAGAACAGGATGTTCTGCTTTATTGTATGTGCGTTATGGGCGTGCGCGCAATGGATACTTTCTAACGCCTGTGCGCTAACGGACAGATTTTGCAATTTATTCGGGAGGAGACTATGGACCGGCGCCAGCAAAAAACGCGGGATGCGGTGTTTGCAGCCTTCAGCAGGCTGCTTTCCCAAAAGAGCTATCACAAGATCACGGTGCAGGAGATCATCGATGCAGCCAACATCGGCAGGACCACGTTCTATGCGCATTTTGAAACAAAGGAGGATCTGCTGCGCGCGCTGTGCGAGGCGCTGTTCCAGCATATTATTGATTCTGCAATGGATGCAGCGCACACCCATGGGCGGTATTCGGACAAAAATGCACCGGGTTCCGCGTTCCTCCACCTGTTCCAGCATCTGGCGGAAAACGATGGCAACATCCTGGAGCTTCTCTCGTGTGAAAGCAACGGACTGTTTTTGCGCTATTTTAAGGAAAGCCTAAACGGCCTAATTCGCGTTCGGCATCCTGGCCTCATGCAGGTGGAACAGGACGCGCTCCCGGCGGATTTCAAGATCAATTTCGTTTCTTCCACCTTTGTGGAAACCGTGCTGTGGTGGTTAAAAAACCAGCGGCAGCAGACGCCGGAGGAGCTTGCGGGATATTTTATGGCTGTTACGGCGCCCATCTGGGAAAAATAAAGGAATCGCAGCGCTTTGCTGCGCCTCCCGGTTCGAGGAAGGTGTGAATTTCAAGGAAAGCTGAAGTCTATAAGACAGAATGCACAAAAGCAGGGTTCCCTCTACCAGCAGCGGAGGGAACCTCTTTGCATATTCCCATGGCAGCATCGCCAAAAGAACAGGGCTGCTCTATTTTATAATATGCTCTGAATCAATTGCCCGCCCATCTGAGTCATATGTTTAAATCATCTTGCATGAAATATCCTCAAATTTATAAATGCCAGGGTCTATCTCGCTTTCGGCCCTGCCCGATTCGCTCCATCCCTCGTGCATGTCGGCGCGGCATTGGCCTAACATTTTGTTTCGGAGCGCTTCTTCTGTGCACGTTTCTATTTCTGCAACTTCTACCAATGCGGCACAATCCTCTGGGCTGCTTGGAAAAATTCATAGGAAAGAAAGGCGGTACTTGCTAAGGACACTATATAGGCGAAGCTTGTAAAACCGCGCTTTTTCACAGCAACATATCTTCCCTTAAATTTAGATGCGACATCTTCTGCTAAGTTTCACTTTTATTGTTGCAACATAAAAACGCTTTCAGAAAGGCATGATAAATCTCTAGCTCCAGCCTTTTGGAACTTAAGTTTTTCTATTTCGTGAAACCAGCGGACTTTTTTCATCGAATACACTTAGCTTGAACAGGACTGTTGCATAATACGCTTGATTTTGGTAAGATAATTATGCTATAAGGGAGAGGATGCGATTCTGTTTGAATATGCACCGATCTTTCCCACAATTTAGGAGGGTTGCACTTTGGAATTTTTCAGCGAACTCTTCGGCAATGTGCTCAATTTTACCTGGCAGCAGGGGCTGATGCTGCTGATCGGCTTCGTGCTGATCTATCTTGCAATTAAGCGCGACATGGAGCCTGCGCTCCTGCTCCCGATGGGCTTTGGCGCAGTGCTTGTCAACCTGCCTTTCGTGAACACGGCGGCCATCGAAACGCTGTTCAACGCGGGCATTGCAAACGAGCTGTTCCCGCTGCTGCTGTTCATCGGCATTGGCGCAATGATTGACTTCGGGCCGCTGCTTTCCAATCCCAAAATGTTCCTGTTCGGGGCGGCGGCGCAGTTCGGTATTTTCTTCACGCTCTGCCTTGCCATGCTCTTCGGGTTTGATTTGAAGGATGCCGCTTCCATTTCCATCATCGGCGCAGCGGATGGTCCAACCTCCATCTACGTTGCCAACTACTTCAAATCCAATTATCAAGGGCCCATCATGGTGGCGGCGTATTCCTACATGGCGCTTGTGCCCATCGTGCAGCCGCCGGTCATCCGAGCGATCACCACGAAGAAGGAACGTTTGATCCGCATGCCGTATCACCCTGGCGCCGTCCCCAAGGCCACAAAGATCATCTTCCCTATTTTCGTTACGATCGTGGCAGGCACAATTGCTCCCAAATCCGCGGAGCTGATCGGCTTTTTGATGTTCGGCAACCTGGTGCGTGAATGCGGCGTGCTGGAAAGCCTTTCTGCAAGCGCGCAGAAGGAGCTTGCAAATTTGATTACGCTGCTGCTCGGCATCTCCGTTGCGTTTAAGATGAAGGCAGAGCTGTTCGTAACCACCCAGACGCTTTTGATCATCGCCCTTGGGCTGGTGGCATTTGTGTTTGATACGGTAGGTGGCGTGCTGTTTGCAAAATTCCTCAACCTGTTCTGCAAGAACAAGGTGAACCCCATGATCGGCGCAGCGGGCATTTCGGCATTCCCGATGGCCTCGCGTGTAGTGCATAAAATGGGACGTGCAGAAGACCCGGATAACTTCCTTCTGATGCATGCGGCCGGCGCGAACGTTTCCGGCCAGATCGCCTCCGTGATTGCGGGCGGGCTGATCATTACCTTGATTGAGAATCTGCTATAAGGAGGCGCCTTGCATGATTTCCTGGAATCCGGATACCCTTGCGATTACGTTGCCCATCCTGCTCAAGGGAATGGTTGGCATCTTCGCTGTGATCATCGTGATTTGGGGCTTTGTTGCCCTGCTCAACCGCGTGATGCAGAAGCGGGAAAAGTAAACGGAATATCGTTTTTAACAAAGAGGGCGCTGGCCCTCTTTTGTTTTGATTCGTTTGAGCGGAGCGAGCAATAAACAGCAAGTAAGCCATAGCATAAAACGTATATCTGAGCCTAAAATTAGTTTGTGGGCTGCGGGCAGTATTACAGACGGCATTTCCGTGCGCATGGAAAAACAGCAGGAATACAGGCGTTTTTGGCGGACTTGACGCAGCGTCGGTTGCCAAAAAGGGCGTTTTGGCGTATGCTGTGCGCAGCAAAAGGAATTCCCGCAAGGCGGGAGCAAAGGGGGTGTGCGGCGATGAAACAAGCACAATATCAGAAAACGGGCGCGCTGATCGCGGCGGTGCGCAAGCAGAAGGGGCTGACGCAAAAGGCGCTTGCCGCGCAGCTGCATATTTCGGATACCACGGTTTCCAAATGGGAGCGGGGCATTGGATTTCCAGATGTTTCCTTGATCGAACCGCTTGCTGCGGCGCTCGGGCTAAGCCTTTCGTCGCTGTTTGCGGGTGAATTGGTGCAGGATCCTATCCCACAGGGGTGCGAGACGATCATTTCCGAGGTGCTTGCCGAATCGGATCGCCAAAGCAGGCAAAAGCGCCGGGCAGACCGCATTGCTTTTGCAGTTGCGATCGGCATCCTGCTTCTTATTGCGGTTCCGCTGCTGTTTTTCCGCACGGAAACGCCTGCCGTTCTCTGTGGGGCTTATGCGAGCGTGCCGCCCTCCATGCAAACCGTTTCAGAAGAAGATGGCAGGCAAACCATTCTTTCTCCGGCTTGGCCAGCAGGTGCCGTGCAGCTTTCCGCGGGCTGGCCGGATGAGAATGGCGCTGGGGAATATGTGCTGTATCTCGATGGTCGCGTTTTGGAAGAAGGGTCGTATGTGGATCATGGGGATGGATCGTTTACCCTTTTCGGTGCCTGGGCAGATGGAACGCCGCGGAGCTTCCTAATAGAGCCGAAGAAGGATGGTGCCTTCCGGCTTTTGTTGCCGGCATGGAACGGCGGGAAGCCGATTCTGCTTGCGCGGGTGGGAGACACGCCGTTTTCCATCGGCACGGTCTATGGCGATGAGGCGCAATACCGGGCAAAGTATATGCAACCGGCAGCATAAGCAAATAGAAAGAAAAGCCAG
Source organism: uncultured Clostridia bacterium (assembly GCA_944366945.1). GTDB lineage: Bacteria > Bacillota > Clostridia > Christensenellales > CAG-138 > UBA1685. Next base: position 8,959 of record CALVWJ010000032.1, on the reverse strand, counting down.
CTCTCGTTTTCACCGGATTGGCCGGCGTATACGGGGAGTGGACAAAAGAAAGAATTAACCCTTTGCATAATGCGCTGCTTGTGCTCCAGGCGCAGCGTCATGGAAATCCCGCCAAAACATTTTAAGGCCGCAGCATCGTTTGGCTGCGGCCCCTTCTATGCCCTTCAGTGTTGTGCCTGCGTTTCAAGCCTGTTAAGCGCTTGCTTAAACTGCTTTGCAAACAACAGCGCGGTTACGCTTACTGCGATGAAGTCTGCCACAGGTTCTGCAAGGTAGACCGCCATGGCTTGATCCGCAAAAATTTCTGGCAGGATGTAAATGAGCGGGATAAGCAGGATCAGCTTGCGCAGGCAAGCGAGGAACAGCGAAGTTTTTGCATTGCCGATTGCCACGAATGTTTGCTGGCAGGCAATTTGCACGCCGAAAATCAGAGAAACTGCCATGTAAATGCGCAACGCCCACACGGTGTACTCGATCAGCACTGGATCCGGCGTGAACATGCCGGCAAACAGCTGCGGAAAGAGCATTACCGCAAGCCAGAGCACAGAGGAATACGCAACGCAGCATTTGAGCAGCATTCGGAATCCTTCCCTTACGCGGCTGCAGTTGCGTGCGCCAAAGTTATAGCTTACGATTGGCTGTGCGCCCTGGGTCAGCCCCTGCAGGGGCAGCATCGCAAACTGCATCACGCTGGAAAGAATGGTCATCGCGCCTACCGCAAGGTCGCCACCATAGGTGCGCAGCGAGGTGTTGAAGCAAATGTTGAGCACGCTTTCCGTGGCCTGCATGATAAACGGAGAAAGGCCGAGCGCTATGCAGGGTAGAATTAACTTTGCATGGAGGCGCATATTCTCCGCCTTTAAGCGCAGCGTTGTGTGTTTGCCAAACAGGAAAGAAAGCACCCATGCGGCGGAAATGGCTTGAGAAAGGATGGTTGCAAGCGCCGCACCAGCCACGCCCATATCGAAGGTAAAAATGAAAAGCGGATCCAGCACGATGTTGGATACTGCGCCGATGAGCACTGTGAACATGCTGATCTTGGCATAGCCCTGCGCCGTGATGAACGCGTTGAGCCCGAGCGCAAGCTGCACGAAAATGGTGCCGAGTGCGTAGATGTTCATATAATCGCTTGCATATTGGATGGTGTTTTCCGTGGCGCCAAAGGCAAGCAGCAGCGGCTCGCGCAGCAATGTAAAAATGGGGGTAAGCACCAGGGAAACAAGCAGAAGCAGCGTGAAGCTGTTGCCTAGAATGCGCTCCGCGCCTGCATAATCTCCTTCCCCCATGCGGATGGACGCGCGCGGTGCGGCGCCCATGCTCACAAGCGCTGCGAAAGCGGAAATGAGCATGATCAGCGGCATGCATACCCCAACCCCCGTGAGCGCAAGAGAACCCGTTTCGGGGATGTGGCCAATATAGATGCGGTCCACAAGGTTGTAGAGCATGTTTACAAGCTGCGCTGTAACTGCCGGTAGTGCCAGGCGGAAGAGCAGTTTGCCGATCCGCTCCGTTCCAAGAAAAGTGTTATCGTTCTGCATAAGGTTTCTTGCTCCTTAAACGTTTTTTGAAACATGCAGGAGGAGGTGCTTGAGCTCTGCGCAATCCGCATCGCTCAACCCGCGCAACAGGCGCTCCAGGAAAGCGCGCTGCATAGCCTGCGCATCTGTGATGATGGCTTCTGCAGCAGGCAGGATGCGCAGATGCATCCTGCGCTTATCCTGCGCATCGGGCGCGCAGGCAATGAGCCCTTTGGCAAGCAGCGTTTCGACTGAAGCAGAAACATGAGATTTTGCGATCATACGCACCGCAACGATGTCCCGCGCCGTATCGTAGCCCGGGTTGTTCGCAAGGAACAGCAGGATATCGGTTTCCAGCCGTGTAAGGCCGTGCTTTGCGCAAACCTCAAGTTCCATGCGCGCATAGCGTTTGCTGAGGCGCTGCCAGGCAAGCAGCATTTCTGCTGGCGTATCCATACACTGGCTCCTCTCCAGATCGTTCATTACCGAACTAATTATAGCGCGCTGCCGCAAAAAAGCAAGCGAAAACCAAAAAAAGCGTAATTCTGGCTTGCAATTTGGTGCGAATTGATGTATCATATTCCATGCTGTGAAGCAAAAAGCATCGTGGGGATATAGCTCAGTTGGTAGAGCGCTGCGTTCGCAATGCAGAAGTCAGGGGTTCGAGTCCCCTTATCTCCACCAAGAAAAACGCCTAAACTACTATAGTTTAGGCGTTTTATTTTTGAAAGGTACACGCAAAAGTACACAACCACAAAATTCTTGAGAAAACTCCCTCTACGATATTTGCTGTTTCCCCTAAATCTTCATCGGTTCTATGCTTATATCGGCCTGTGTCCATGCTTTCAGAGTGCCTATCATTTGCTTTAATAGGTCTTCTGGAAGCTCACCTTTACCAGGCTGACTGTAATGTGCCTCTCCTCGTGCAAAGCTGAATTTATTCCCCGCGCTGCGACCTAGAATGAATCCGCTGCTTATAGTGCGCGTTTGTACCCATCATATCACCAGCTGGAGACGGGAAAAGCCATGTTCGGGTTGCCATTCCATATTTCTTAAGCACCTTTTGATTTTCAATTACGCGCAAAGCATGCGAAGGAAGAAGCATGTCACGCCTAGCATTTTTAGTTTTTCCTAAGAAAGTCCAAACCAACATGGCAATCATATAAAACAAAGGGATTTTTGCCCTTCTATAAAAGCTTGCCAGAAGGCACAAACCGATTTCTGCTTATATTTTATTCAGCGTTAAAATATCCAAAACGCTGGGATGGCTGACGTTTTTTGTTTTTATCCACACCTTCCAGAAACACATCGCTGCATTTTATGGCGTTTGCCTGTATTGACACGCGCCCGATCATGCCGCATAATCCAATTGGTTTCATAGATGAAAATCTGCGGGCTTAAAGGGAAAATTGCCTGCCATGGAGCTTCAGATGCGCTACCCTGGGCGCGCGGCGGCGCAGGGCTGGCTTCCCGTTAAAGCTATGCATGAAAAGGAGGATTGCCATGTTGAAGGAACCCATCCGCGTAAAGAAACTACACTCGGGGGCGAAGCTCCCAACCTATGGATCACCCGATGCCGCAGGCGCGGATCTTTATGCGCATATCCCGGAGGGCGAGCTTGTGATTGCGCCCGGTGAAACCCAAATGGTGCATACCGGCATCTGCATGGAATTGCCGCGCGGCTTTGCGGGGCTCATCTATGCTCGCAGCGGCATGGCTACCAAGCGCGGGCTTGCGCCTGCCAACAAGGTGGGCGTGGTGGATCCGGATTACCGGGGCGAGATCCTGGTTGCGCTGCATAACCATGGGCAAACGCCTGCTTCCGTGCAGGATGGCGAGCGTGTGGCGCAGCTCGTGGTCACGCCGTATTGCACGGCGGAATTTCTGGAGGCAGAAACGCTTTCGGAAACCGTGCGCGGCGCGGGCGGTTATGGCTCCACGGGCTATCAATAACGAAAAAATTGAAAATGTTGCAATTACAACATACCACAGATGGCAATCTGTGGTATGATATACTTGAAATCATACGGGATTACGCGATGCGAATCGGAATAGGAGGTTTTCCATGCATAATGCCATTGCGATCCGCGAGGATCTTTTCTGGGTCGGCGGGAATGACCGCAGGCTCGCGCTGTTTGAGAACGTCTTCCCCATCCCGCGGGGCGTAAGCTATAATGCTTACTTGATGCTCGATGAAAAAACCGTGCTGTTTGATACGGTGGATAAGAGCGTCAGCGGCGTGTTCTTTGAAAGCCTTGCCCATGTGCTCCAGGGCCGCAAGCTGGATTACCTCATCGTCAACCATATGGAGCCGGATCATGCGGCCACGATGGACGAGCTCGTGCTGCGTTATCCGGAAGTGACCATCGTAACAAACGCCAAGGCGCTTACCATGATCGGGCAGTTCTTCACGTTCGATGCCAAAGCGCGCTGCAAGGTTGTTGCAGAGGGCGACACGCTTTCTACCGGGCGGCACACGCTCACCTTCCTCATGGCGCCGATGGTGCATTGGCCGGAGGCCATGGTTACCTACGATGTCACCACAAAAACGCTTTATTCTGCCGATGCGTTCGGCACCTTTGGTGCGCTTTCGGGCAATCTGTTTGCCGATGCGCTGGATTTTGAGGGCGAATGGCTTGCCGATGCCCGCCGCTATTATACGAACATCGTCGGGAAATATGGCACGCAGGTGCAGGCGCTGCTCAAGAAAGCATCTACAGTGGAGATCGATATGATCTGCCCTTTGCACGGGCCCGTCTGGCGTTCCAACATCGCCTGGTTCCTGGAAAAATACCAGAAATGGAGCACCTATACGCCCGAGGAGGAGGCGGTGATGATCGCTTATGCCTCAGTGTACGGTAACACGGAGAACGCGGCCAACATCCTCGCGGCGAAGCTGGCGGAGCGCGGCGTGAAAAAGATTGCAATATACGATGTTTCCGTTACGCACCCCTCCGTGATCGTGGCGGAAGCGTTCCGTTGCAGCCACCTGGTATTCGCGTCTACAACCTATAACGCGGGCATCTTCTGCAATATGGAAACGGCGCTATTGGATCTTGCTGCCCACAACCTGCAAAACCGCACCGTTGCCATCCTGGAAAACGGCTCCTGGGCCGCAACGAGCGGCAAGTTGATGACCGAGATCCTCTCCAAGCTCAAGAACATCACTTTCCTTGGGGATAAGCTTACCATACGCTCCTCGCTCAAGGAGGATCAGCTTGCTGCGCTGGATGCGCTGGCCGATGCGCTTGCGCAATCGATGGGCGTGCGCGAAGCGGCGGCTGCGCCGGCGCCGGCACAGGTGGAAAACGCGGCGCTCTTCAAGCTTAGCTACGGCCTGTTTGTGCTTACTGCGCGCGATGGCGCAAAGGATAACGGCTGCATCATCAACACCGCAGCGCAGGTTACCAGCACGCCGCTTCGCATTTCCATTGCGGTAAACAAGGCGAATTATACGCACGATATGATCGCAAAAACGGGCGCGTTTAACCTCTCCGTTCTGTCCGAATCCACGCCGTTTCGCGTGTTTCAGCAGTTTGGCTTCCAGAGTGGGCGCAATGTAGAGAAGCTTGCCGGCGATGAGCCGCGCATGGAAAACGGAATCGCCTATCTTGGGGAGCATGCAAACGCGGTTTTGAGCGGCCGGGTGGTTTCTGCGGTAGACTGCGGCACGCATACGATCTTCATCGCGGATGTAACCGAAGCGCATGTGCTCTCCTCGGAGCCTTCCGCAACGTATGCTTACTATTTCGAACACATCAAGCCCAAGCCCCAGCCGGCCGAAGGCCAGAAAAAGAAGGGGTTTGTGTGCAAGATCTGCGGCTATGTGTATGAAGGCGAGACACTGCCGGCCGACTTCGTCTGCCCGCTGTGCAAGCACGGCGCAGAGGATTTTGAGCCGCTGCAATAAACTCTCAAAACCATTAAACGATAAAAAGGAGGATCCTCAAATGAAGAAATATGTCTGCACGGTTTGTGGTTATGTTTACGACGAGGCGGCCGGCGATCCCGAACACGGCATTGCGCCTGGCACCCCGTGGGAGAGCGTTCCGGAAGACTTCGAGTGCCCGCTTTGCGGCGTAGGCAAGGATCAGTTCGAAGAAGAAGCTTAAACGCAAGCATCAAGCAAAATAAAGCGGAGCCTTTCGGCTCCGCTTTATTTTGTGAAGAAACCCTTGGGAGCGCTCAAGAACCGCAGGCCCGAAGGCTGCAAACAGATTTGCTGCCCAAAAGGGAAGCCCTGTTAGAAAGGGCAAAGAGAACCTGTAAAAAGGCTTGCGCAGCAAAGCTTACTTCCACAGCACCCCCTGCTATCTCTTCAATGCGAGGAAGCGATGGAAACATGATAAAGCGGAGCCTATGCCGTGTGCCGATAAGACAGTAATCTGAGAAAACTACAAAATCGGCATCTGCCAAGCAGAATTGGACAAAACAGGCGACATTCAACTTCGGCTGGGTGCCGCCTGTTTTTACATCTAAGGGCTGAGAATCACCTGTTTTTTGCGCTGAAAAGCAAGGATAGCGAAAAGGGTGAAATAGTTATCGCCTCTGCGTGGTTCTTTTGTGAAACAGCGAATCGCTGCATAGCGGATACCGTTCGCTGGGGAGTGCGTATATTTGCGGTCGTGCAAAATACCCGGCAAAACTGTAAAGTCGATAGATAGGTATTTCGATGCAGAGTATGATTGACACTGTAAAAATCGAAAAACCAGATTTTAGAACAAAATAATATTGCTAAATGGCGATAACTTCCGTCGCGCCTATTGAAAATAGAATGATTGCTGTGTTATGCTGTGTGTACACACGAACGAGTGGGCACGTTTGATGATCTGATCTACAATGACCTGTTGACGTATGCCGTCATCGTTTTGAATGGCGATTCAAAGGCGCATCTCGAAGTGGTCACGGAATATCAGCCTTTAACTCAGACTCAATTTTTATCATGAAGCAGACGACTGGAGAGATACCATATGACGATCAACTGTGCATGGCAGCATAACGGCAGAGACACCTTGCTTTATGCGGTGGATTTTGTAGGTGCATACACCCGCGGAGAAACATTGGAAGCCGCTGTCCGGAAAATGCAAGCAGAAATATGCTCTTATCTCAAATGGTGCGGCAAAAAAACAGTAACAAGCATGGATATCGCCATCATCGAAGAAAAGGTTTCCGAGCTTGCGATCTGCGACGCGGACTCTGATGTGCTTTTTGAAAGTGAAAAAGCACCGCTGACAGCAGAAGAATATAAAAAGTTAAAGGCACTTGCGCTGAAATCAGCGCAGGATTTTCTTGCCTTGTATGATTCTGTTCCTGATAAGAATGCAACGGCTGCTCCCGAACGCAAGACCTTTTACGGCAAAGTTCCGCGCTCAGCTGATGAAATGTATGCGCATACGAAAAATGTAAACGAATACTATTTTTCGGAGATTCATGTTGATGCCGACAATGACGGAAGCATCTATGCGTGCCGCAAACGCGGATTTGAGGCGCTGGAAGCAAAGGGAGATTTTCTTGAAAATGTAGTCGTCGCAGGTAGCTATGGAGAAGATTGGTCTCTCCGTAAGGTGCTTCGTCGATTTATTTGGCATGACCGCATTCACGCCAAGGCAATGTATCGAATGGCTACAAAAGTTTTTGGTGCGGAGAGCATTGAAAACCCGTTTTCCTTTTTTGAGGAAGGAGTCTTAACATAATGGCAAGAACCGAAACGGTTGAATTTACAAATATGTGCATGATCTGTGATGGCAGCCGAGTTGTCGTGATCGACCGGAAAAAACGGGACTGGCCGGGCATCACCTTCCCCGGAGGTCATATAGAGCCGGGAGAATCCTTTACGGATGCCGTGATTCGTGAGGTGCAGGACGAAACTGGACTGCATATCCGTTCCCCCCAGCTCTGCGGTATCAAAGACTGGTGTGAAAATCAGTGCAGGTTTGTTGTGCTGCTTTATAATACAACTTGTTTTGATGGCGAATTACATTCCAGCTCCGAAGGTCGGGTTTGGTGGGAAGATATTGCCAATCTGCCTAATCTCAAGTTATCTTTGGATATGCGTGATATGCTACGGGTTTTCAAAGAAGAAAATCTGAGCGAGTTCTTCTACTATCAAGAAAGCAGTGCATGGAAGTATGTCTTGAAATAGCAAAACGGTGAGGATATGAAATACGATCATGATTTTTGGAGTGCGATCGATACGCTTGTATCTTCTGAGAAAATTGTAATTGACAGGCTGAAAGGCAGCATGCATCCCCAGTTTCCGCATATCCGGTATGACGTGGATTACGGCTATATTGAAAATACCACATCTATGGATGGCGATGGCATAGACGTTTGGAAAGGCTCTCTATCTTCTATCAATGTCAATGCTATCATTTGCACTGTTGATCTGCTAAAAAGGGATTCCGAGATCAAGCTGCTGATCGGCTGTACGGAAGATGAAATGAAAACCGTCTGCGATTTCCATAATGATTCGGATCTTATGAAAGGAATACTGATATGCAGAGAGGTCGAATAATGCCAGGCAACAGGAATCGCAAGCGACCGATACAGGTCAAATTTTTCGTGGACGAAAAAGAACTCGGCTTGATAAAGGCGAGGATGGCACAGCTTGGGATAGAGAATATGAGCGCTTACCTTCGCCAAGTGGCAATCGACGGATATGAGGAAAAACCGAATTTGCCTGAACGCCGTGAGCCCAAAAATCCATGACTCACTTTCCGAAGATAGATTGATATTCAGCTCCGCAGGAGCGCAGCCAATTTCTCCGAAATTGTTAAAAGGTTTGGGATGCTGCCCAACAAGTTTTTGCATGAGTGGGTACCGCCGTGCATTGCTTGCTAACTCTATCTATGGGGTTAGCAAGCAAACTGGATTTTGCAAAAATCGCAGAGTGTAGCTACACCTGCTGTGCTTGCTATTCTGCAAGTTCAGCAGGTGGCAAGTACAGCGATTTTCTCAAGTGGGGCCCACTTGATTTGCTTGCTATTCTCCGTTTCCCGTGTTAGCAAGCTCCATTTCCTAAATGGAAATCGGCGGCAACCGCCGCCTTATTTGCCAAAAAGCGAAACGGACGGACGGAAGTCAATGGCGGCGCAGCCGTTCATCTTGACCATTGACAGCGTTTGTCCGTTTTGCTACTCCGACTATAATTTTGAATGAAATGAATCGAAGCGAAGGAGGCTTGACAAAGTGAATCCGAAAGAAAAAGACAATGAGATCATCGAACTGACCGACGAGGAACTGGATGAGATTTTTGCCGATGATGATTTTGATAACGGCGAGGAGGACGGTGAAATCCGCTCGTTTCATTTCTCCAATCCTAACCCGTATGCCAAGGTCAAGCCGCGCCCCGACGATGCCCCCAAGAGGGAGTTTTCTTTCGATGAAAAGGGCAGCATTGTTGTGAAAAATCCGTCCGCCTTTTGGCTGCCCGACGTCAAAAT
>CALVWJ010000031.1 GCA_944366945.1 uncultured Clostridia bacterium | reverse complement strand
CAGATTCGGATGGGGTTTAAACGCAGCGCCACAAGCTTCGCAACCCCAAAAACCCTTCTTCAATCACCGCCCTTCGCTGGCGCTTGCGCCAACCACATCCCCTCAAGCCACTGCATTTGCCGCCCGCTTCGCATCACCGCGCACCTTGGAGCTGCCCCTTGCGCGCATGCGCAGGGCCAGAGCCGGGTTCCAATCTGCCGCACGGTACTCGAAGAGCATGCCGCGCCTGCCGCATAGGGGATGCAAACGGGAATGCCGCCCAAACAGGCGGCTTGGCGCGGCAAGTGCGGCAAAGGATGAACCGGCTCGGCAAGCCCGAGCACCGCGCGCGCTTTTGCTTCTTTTCTAAAAAGAAGTCCCGCGCCGGGATGAGGCGATTCCCGATCCCATCGAAATCCAGATTCGGATGGGGTTTAAACGCAGCGCCACAAGCATAGCAGCTCTAAAGCTTTTCCTAATTTTCCCCAATGCACGGCCGGCGCTTTGCACCACCACGCCCGCCGGAACCACCGCCGCACAATGCCCCGCCATCCTCCCCTGCCAGCCGGCACAACCGAAAGGAAAAATCGAGCTTTTCTTCTTATATTAATAAGCAACCTTGAAAAATCAGCCGCATTATGGTATACTAAATTGAATCGTCCAAAGGGGGATTTTATGCGGGTTGAGCGCCTCAAACTGAATGATTTCCGCAACTATGAGGCGCTTGATTGGAAGCCGCGCCCCGGCCTCAACGTGATCGTTGGCGAAAACGCGCAGGGTAAAACCAACGCAGTGGAGGCTATATTTTTTTGTGCATTTGGCCGCTCGCATCGCACGCCGCGGGATGCGGAGCTCATCCGCCATGGCATGGCCGGCGGCTACGTCGGGCTTATGCTGCAATCCCAGGCCGGTGCGCGGCAGATCGAAATGAAGCTGCGCGCCGGCGAGCGCAAGCAGGTGTTCATCGACAGGCTGCAGGCGCAGCGCAGCGGCGAGCTGATGGGCGTGCTCAACGTGGTGATGTTCTCCCCGGAGGATCTTGCCCTTGTCAAGGGCGCGCCGGCGGAGCGGCGGCGGTTTATCGATATGGAGCTGAGCCAGCTGCGCCCAAAGTATTATTACAGGCTCCAGCAGTATAATGCGGCGCTCAAGCAGCGCAACGCCCTTTTGCGGGGCGCACCGGGGCAGGAGCAGGGCGCCATGCGCGCGCAGCTTTATGCCTGGGATGAGCAGCTTGCCGCCGCGGGTGCGGACGTGATGCGCATGCGCGAAGAATTTGTGGATATGCTCTCCACCATTGCGCGGGACCTGCACCGCAGCATCTCCGGCGGGCGGGAACAACTTGCGCTTTCCTATGCGCCCAGCGTGGATGTTGCGCGCTATGGCGGCGATATGCGCGCAGCGCTCGAGGAAGCGCTTTATGCTTCGGCGCTGGAGGATATGCGCCGCGGGTTCACGGGCGTAGGCCCTCACCGGGATGACCTTTCCGTGCGCCTTGGGGATGCGCCCGTGCGCGTGTTCGGTTCCCAGGGGCAGCAGCGCACGGCCGCGCTTTCACTCAAGCTTTCCGAGCTTGCGCTCCTCGCGCGGGAAACCGGCGAGCCGCCCGTGCTGCTTTTGGATGATGTGCTTTCAGAGCTGGATGAGCCGCGCCAGCGGGCGCTGCTTGAGGCCATGCGAGGGTGCCAGTGCTTCCTTACCTGCACTTCCCTTGCGGGTCTGATCCGGGCGGGCATGCAGGACATACCGGCCTATGCGTGCAAAGGCGGCCGGCTTGAAGCATACAGCGGTTGAAGGCTGCGCTTTGCCGTCATGGAAACGGAAGAATTTGGCAAAAATAGAAACGGAGGCCCTTTGCATGGAGTTGATGCATATTGGCGGGGATGTGATGGTGGATCTTTCCGATGTGATCGCCATCGTGAGCCGGGAAACGGCCCTGCGCTCGCGGGATACGCGCCGCGCCATCGATGCGGCCATTGGAAAGGAGCGCATCCGCACGGTTTCGGATGCGCCGCAGAAATCCTACCTGTTGCTTGCGCGGGAGGATGGCGGGCTTTCCGTTTGGTCCTCCCCCATCGCTACGGCCACGCTCTGCAAGCGGGATGGCGCCTTCGGCGGCCTTTTGCCGGCGGCAAACGGGTGCGCAGGCGCGCATGGGAAAAAGCAGGAACGAGATTAAGTTTCGCCCCACCCGGGGCGGTGAAAGGATAGCACGATGAGCAACCATAACGATTACGACGCTTCGCAGATCCAGGTCCTCGAAGGCCTGGAGGCGGTCAAGCGCCGCCCCGGCATGTACATCGGCTCAACCGATGTGCGCGGGCTGCACCACCTGGTCAAGGAGCTGGTGGACAACGCCATCGATGAAGCCATGGGCGGATTCTGCAACCACATTGAGATCAACATCCACAAGGACAATTCCTTGACCGTTACGGACAATGGCCGCGGCATCCCGGTGGATGAGCATCCCAAACTGCACAAGAGCGCCCTTGAGGTCGCGCTCACGGTGCTGCATGCGGGCGGCAAATTCGGCGGCAGCGGCTACAAGGTTTCCGGCGGCCTGCACGGCGTTGGCCTTTCGGTGGTTAACGCGCTTTCAACCTGGCTCAACGTGGAAGTGCGCCGGGATAATACCATCTACCGCCAGGAATACCGCAACGGCGATCCGCTTGCGCCCGTGGCGGCGGTTGGCACCTATGAAGGCAATGAAAGCGGCACGCGCGTCACCTTCCTTGCCAACGATCAGATCTTCGATGAGGTCAACTACCATTTCGACACCATGGTGAACCGCATGCGCGAGCTTGCGTTCCTAAACCGCGGCGTGCGCATCACCATTACCGATGAGCGGCCCGAAACCCCGCTGCAGAAATCCTTCTGCTATGAAGGCGGCATCATCTCCTTTGTGCAGCACATCAACCGCAACAAGGATGTGCTCCACCCCGAGCCCATCTACATCGAAGCCCGGCGGAATGTGCCCGAAAAGCAGGAATTCGCATCGCTTGAGGTTGCGATGCAGTATAACGACGATTACAACGAAAACGTGTTCACCTTTGCCAACAACATCAACACCACCGAGGGCGGCAGCCATCTGGTGGGCTTCCGCACGGCGCTTACGCGCGTGGTGAACGATTATGCGAAAAAATACAAATACATCAAGGAAACGGATGAGGGCTTAAAGGGCGAGGATGTGCGCGAAGGCCTCACCGCCATCATCAGCGTAAAGCTGGTGGAGCCGCAGTTTGAGGGGCAGACCAAAACCAAGCTCGGCAACGCTTACATTCGCACCATGGTGGATAACGCCGTATCGAGCGGCCTTGCCACCTACCTGGAGGAGCACCCGCAGGAGGCCAAATCCATCGTTGAAAAATGCGTGACCGCTGCGCGCGCGCGCGATGCCGCAAGAAGGGCGCGCGAGCTCACGCGGCGCAAAACGGCGCTTGACACCACGGCGCTTCCCGGCAAGCTCGCGGATTGCTCGGAGAAAGACCCCGCCAAGTGCGAGATCTTCCTCGTGGAAGGCGACAGCGCAGGCGGCAGCGCGAAGCAGGGGCGCAACCCGGCGTTCCAGGCCATATTGCCGCTTCGGGGCAAAATTTTGAACGTGGAAAAGGCACGGCTGGACCGCATCCTTGCAAGCGACGCCATCAAATCCATGATCACGGCGTTCGGCGCAGGCATCGACAGCGATTTTGACGAATCCAAGCTGCGTTACCACAAGATCGTCTGCATGACGGATGCCGACGTGGATGGCGCGCATATCCGCATCCTAATGCTGACCTTCTTCTTCCGCCATATGCGCCCGCTGCTCGAAAAGGGCTATGTATATGCTGCGCAGCCGCCGCTTTACAAGATCGCCCGCGGCAAGAACGTGTGGTATGCCTATTCGGATGATGAACTCAACAACATCCTAAACGAGATCGGCCGCGACCCCAAGCCGCAGATCAACCGCTATAAGGGGTTGGGCGAGATGAACGCCGACCAGCTCTGGGAAACCACCATGGACCCGGAGCACCGCATCCTCTGGCAGGTGCGCCTGGAGGACGCCATGCGCGCGGATGAAATTTTCACCACCCTCATGGGCGACAAGGTGGAGCCGCGGCGCGAATTCATCGAGCAGAACAGCAAGCTTGTGGCAGACCTGGACGTCTGAGCACGGAAACGAGGTAGGAACAGAGTATGAGTGAAACCCCAAACACCCACCGCATCTACCCCCTCAACATCGAGGAGGAGATGCAGAAATCCTTTATTTCCTATGCGATGGCCGTCATCATCGACCGCGCGCTGCCCGATGTGCGCGATGGGCTCAAGCCCGTGCACCGGCGCATCCTCTATTCCATGGACGAGCAGGGCTTTACGGCCGATAAGCCGTTCCACAAAAGCGCGCGCATCGTAGGCGATGTGCTCGGCAAATACCACCCGCACGGCGATTCCTCCGTTTACGACGCCATGGTGCGCCTTGCGCAGGATTTCAACACCCGCTACATGCTCGTGGAAGGGCAGGGCAACTTCGGCTCCGTGGATGGCGACAGCGCTGCCGCCATGCGTTATACCGAGGCGCGTCTTTCCCGCATTTCCGAGGAGATGCTCGCCGACATCAACAAGAACACCGTGGATTTCGGCCCCAACTTCGATGAAACGCTCATGCAGCCCAAGGTTCTCCCCTGCCGCTTCCCGAACCTGCTTGTGAACGGCTCGGGCGGCATCGCGGTGGGCATGGCTACGAATATCCCGCCGCACAACCTGGGCGAGGTGATCGATGCATATGCCGCCATGATCGACAACCGGGATATTTCCGTGGAGGAACTCATGGCCTATATCCCTGGCCCGGATTTCCCCACCGGCGCCACCATCATGGGCACGGCGGGCATCCGCCAGGCATACCGCACCGGGCGCGGCCGCATCGTTGTGCGCGCCAAGGCGGAAATCGAGGAGATGCACGGCGGCAAGAGCCGCATCGTGGTAACCGAGATCCCCTATCAGGTGAACAAGGCGCGCCTGGTGGAAAAGATTGCAGAGCTTGTGCACGATAAGCGCGTGGAGGGCATTTCCGATTTGCGCGATGAATCCGACCGCAAGGGCATGCGCATCGTGATCGAGCTTAAAAAAGACGTAAACGCCAACGTGGTGCTCAACCAGCTTTATAAGCATACCCAGATGCAGGACACCTTCGGCGTCATCATGCTGGCGCTTGTGGATGGCGAGCCCAAGGTGCTCAACCTCCGCGAGATGCTTGCCCATTACCTTTCCTTCCAGGAGGAAGTCGTCACACGCAGGACGCAGTATGACCTGGACCGCGCGAAGGAACGCCTGCACATCCTGGAAGGGCTCATCATCGCGCTGGACAACATCGACGAGGTTGTGGAGATCATCAAGAAATCCCCCTCCACCCCCGTTGCCAAGGAGCGCCTGTGTGAGCGCTTCGGCCTTTCAGAAAAGCAATCCCAGGCGATCCTCGATATGCGCCTTGCCCGCCTCACGGGCCTTGAGCGCGATAAGATCCTGGATGAGCACGCCGAGCTTGTGAAAACCGTTGCCCATTATGAAGCCATCCTGGCCGATGAAGGGCTGCTGCTTGGCATCATCAAGGAGGAGATCCTGGAGGTCCGCCGCAAATATGCCGACCCACGCCGCACGGAGATCACCCTCGCCACGGACGACATCGACCTCGATGACATCATCCAGGAAGAGGAGATGGCCGTGACCCTCACGCACCTGGGCTACTGCAAGCGCATCGCGCTTGATACCTACCGCGCGCAAAACCGCGGCGGCAAGGGCGTAGTGGGGCAGACCACGCGGGAAGAGGATTTTGTGGAGCACCTGTTTGCAACCTCCACCCACGCCAACATCCTGTTCTTCACCAACACCGGGCGCGCGTTCCAGCTCAAGTGCTACAACATCCCGGAGGCCGGGCGCACCGCGAAGGGAACGGCCATCGTGAACCTGCTGCAATTGCAGGGCGGCGAAAAGATCACCGCCATGTTCCCCTTAACGGCGGGCGAAAAGGGCGAATACCTGGTGTTTGCAACGCGCGGGGGCGTCATCAAGAAAACGCCCGTGGAGGAATTTGAAAACATCCGCAAAGGCGGCCTCATCGCGCTGGGCCTGCGCGAAGGGGATGAGCTCATCGGCGTGATGCTCTCAAGCGGGGATGATGAATTCCTCGTGGGCACGCGTTATGGCAAGTGCATCCGCTTCCACGAGGAGGATGTGCGCCCCATGGGCCGCACCGCAACGGGCGTGCGCAGCATCCTGCTGGACGAGGGGGACGAGGTCGTGGATGTCAACCGCATCCTGCCGGGCGCAACGGTGCTTTCCATCACCGAGCGCGGCATGGGCAAGCGCACGCCGGAAGCGCAATACCGCGTGCAAAGCCGCGGCGGCAAGGGCGTGATCGCCACTGCCATCACGGAGAAAACTGGCGAGCTTGCCTGCATGAAGCTGTGCGATGGCTCGGAGGACATCATGCTCATCCGCGACGACGGCACCATCATCCGCCTGCCGGTGGAACAGATCAGCGTGACCGCGCGCAATACGCAGGGCGTGCGCCTCATGCGCGTGGATGAAGGCACGCGCGTGGTCTCGGTTGCGCTTGTGCCGCATGATGAAGAGGAGCCGGAAGAGGCCGCAGCGCAGAAGGGCGGGGCTGAACCGCCGCAAAGCGAAGCATAACAACCGCGTGCGGGCGCGCCGTTTGGCGCGCCCGCACCTGCATTTTGGAAGGGACAAGCATATGGAAAAGCGCGAAGCGTTACCCTATGGGTATTGCGGCATGCCCTGCGCGTTGTGCAGCCGCTACCGCACGCAAGGCAAAAGCCGCTGTGCGGGCTGCACCGCCGATGGATATTACACGGAACCCTGCAAGGTGCACCGCTGCTGCCCGGAGAAGGGCCTTGCCCACTGCGGGACCTGCGCGGAATTCCCATGCAAAAAGCTCGGCAATATGGGCGATTTTCGGGACCTTAACACGGGCCATGCCAAGGAGCGCACCTGCAAAAGCGTTCGGGAAAGCGGGTTTGCACCCTGGTATAGCGCCTATGCGGAGCGCGCGGCATTGCTTACCACGGCCCTTGCGCGTTATAATAACGGCCGCATGAAGCGCTACTTGTGCGAGCTCTTCCTTCAGCAGGAGGTGGAGGTGCTGCGCGAGATCATGCGCCGCGCAGCGGCGCTTTCCGGAACGCCCAGGGAAAACGGCCCGGCGTTCCAGGCGCTTGCCGCAGCCGTGCTTTGTGCGCAGGATGCGCCGCACATCCCATGAATTCCCAGGAGAAAAGCATGCAAGCATCCATTTCCATCCCAAACGAACTTACTACCCTCGCCCGCCTCTTTGCCGATGCGGGCTTTCCGCTCTATGCCGTGGGCGGCATGGTGCGCAACGCGCTCCTCGGCCTGCCGGTGCACGATATGGACATCACATCCGCCATGCGCATGGAGGATGTGCGGGCGCTCTGCGCGGCGCACGGCATCGGCTGCACGGAAAAAGGCGCGTTTTTCGGCACGCTCGATCTTGCGCTCGGTGCATGGCGCTTTGAATATGCGGCGTTTCGCGCGGAACGCTATGGCGCAGGCGGCGCGCATCGCCCGGAGGGCGTGCGCTTTACCCAAAGCCTTGAGGAGGATGCCTTCCGGCGGGATTTCACCGTAAATGCCCTCTATTACGATATTTTAAGCGGACAAATCGTGGACCCAACGGGCGGCTTCGCCGACCTTTCCGCGCGCGCGATCCGCGCTACTTCCCCGGATCCGGGCGCGATCCTTGCGGACGATGGCCTGCGCATCCTGCGCCTTGCCCGCTTTGCCGCGGAACTCGGGTTTTCCGTAGAGGCGCATACGCTTGCCGCTGCGAGAGCCAACGTTGCCGGCGTGCGGGATATTTCCGCCGAGCGCCTTAGGGAGGAGCTTGACAAGATCCTCCTTTCGGATATACGCTATGGGCTGGGGAGCGGGCGTGTGCTTGCGGGGCTTTTCCTGCTGCGCGAAACAGGGGCGCTCGCGGTGGTTCTGCCGGAAGTGGCGGCAGGCGCGGGCATTGCCCAGCGGGCGGAATACCATGCGCATGACGTGGAGGAGCACATGCTTCGCGCCTGCGCGTGCGCCAAGCCCACGCGCACGGCGCGCCTTGCCGCGCTGCTGCATGATGTGGGGAAACCCGTGATGGTGCGCAAAACCGGGCGCATGCTCGGCCACGATGCGGCGGGCGCGGAACTTGCAGCGGGCATCCTGCGCCGCCTCAAATACCCCAATGCCGTGCAGGAGGAAGTGGTTGCGCTCGTGCGCTGCCATATGTACGATTTAAACGGGAACGCAAAGGAAACCACGCTGCGCCGCCGCTTTGCGCTTTGGGGCGCGGCGTTTACGCTGGCGCTTGCAGACCTGCGCGAGGCGGATGTGCACGGCTCCGGCCGGATTGCGGGCGAAGTAAAAAGCGCCGCGCGCTGGCGGGCGGTGCTTGCGCGCATGCAGCAGGAAGGCGCGCCGCTTTGCGCTGCGCAGCTGCGCTGCACGGGGGCGGACATCATGGAATGGCTGAACCTCCCCGCTTCGCCGCGCGTGGGCGAAATCAAGCGGGCGCTCATGCTGCACTGCGCCTGTCACCCCAGGGATAACGAGCCGGGAAGGCTTAAAAAGATTGCAAAGGATATTGGAGGATTACGCGGATGAAAACGCGGCCGCTCATCGGCATTTCCATTTACCGGAACGAGCCGATCGACGTGCGGGATGAACCCGGCTTCAATTACTGCTTAACGGAAGCATACCCCAACATGATCAGCCGGGCGGGTGGCATCCCGGTGCTGCTGCCCTACTCCTTTGACGCATGGGATGCGCTTGACGGCGTGCTCCTAAGCGGCGGGGATGATATTGCCCCGGCGCTTGCGGGCAACGAAAACGACCCGGGCGAGGCGAAGTGTGTGGATCCTGCAAGGGACGCTTTTGAGCTTGCGCTTTTCCGCGGGGCCGATGCATGCGGCCTGCCGATCCTTGGCATCTGCCGCGGTTGCCAGCTCATCAACTGCGCGCTGGGCGGCACGCTCGTGCGCGATCTTCACGCGGCAGGCATTGCGGAGGAACACCGCGTAGAGCCGTTTGGCATCGAGGGGCTCCACCCCGTTCGGGCGGAGCGCGGCTCGCTGGCCGAGCGCCTGCTTGCAGGGCATGCGGGCGTGTGCAGCTGCCATCATCAAGCCGTCAAAACGCTTGGGCGCGGGCTCCGGGCAACCGCCTGGTCCCCCGCCGGCGTAATCGAGGCCTTCGAACATGAAAACGGGCGCATCCTGGGCATCCAGAGCCATCCGGAACAGATGGATTGGCTCGCGCCGTTCCGCTGGCTCGCGGAGCTTGCCGGCGCAGACGGCGGGCGATGATGCGCTTACCTTTACAGCCGGGGACGGCTGAACAATAAACAAATACGGAGGAGTGCAACAGCAATATGGAAAAAAGACCTCTCATCGGCATGACCTGCTACAAACGCGATCCTGCGGATAACAACATCGGCAATCACTACCACCTGCATGACACCTACAGCAACGCCCTGCATGCCGTGGGCGCCACAGCCGTCATCCTGCCCTACACGTTTGATGATTGGGACATCCTGGATGGCGTGCTCTTCTGCGGCGGCGGGGATATCAACCCTGCGCGCGGCGCGTATGACAAGGATGATAAGGGCGAGGCCGCAAACGTCTGCGATCTGAGGGATGATTTTGAAACCCGCCTGTTCCATGCGGCAAACGAGCGGGAGCTGCCGATGCTCGGCATCTGCCGCGGCTGCCAGTTCCTCAACTATGTTTATGGCGGGAAAACCGTGCTCGACCTCGCGGAAGCGGGCTACAAGGAGAACCACCGCGTAACGCCGTTCGGCGTGGCGCTGCATCCGATCGTGCCTGTGGAAGGCACGTTTGCCGCAACGATGCTCAAAGGGCGGCCGGGCGTTGCGAGCTATCATCATCAAGCCGTGAAAACGCCGGGCAAGGGCTTCAAAGTAACCGCCACCTCTCCCGAAGGGGTGATCGAGGCCATCGAGCATGAAAACGGGCGGATCATGGCCTTCCAGTTCCATCCCGAGCGCACAGGGTGGCCGGAGCCGTTTGCATGGCTTACGGAGCTTGCGCGCAAGCATCTTGCAGCACGATGACGCCGGAGCTTGTACGCTATAAGCCCGAATACAAAGCGGCGTATCAGAGCCTTTCCTATGAATGGCTGCGGGAATATGTTTCCGTGGAGCCGGAGGATGAGCGCATCTTGAACGATCCGGAAGGCGTGGTGCTGCGCGGAGGCGGGCAGATTTTTTTCGTGCTCCTCAGCGGCGTGCCGGTGGGCACGGTTTCGATGATCCCGGCCGGGGAGGGCGTATTTGAGCTTGCCAAGCTCGCCGTTACAGCGCGCTTTCGGGGACAGAAGCTTGGGCGGCTCCTCATGGAGCGCGCCATCGCCTTTGCGCGGGAGCGGGGCGCAAAGCGCATCCTGCTTTACACCAACCACAAGCTCACCGCGGCGCTGCATCTTTATGCGGCATGCGGCTTCCGTGAAATCCCGCTCGGGGAAAACAAATACCTGGAATCCGATCGAAAAATGGAGCTGGACCTTTCGTGAACGATCTCATCTATGCCCTTGCAACGCCCGTGGGCGGGGCGATCGCGGTGGTGCGCCTTTCCGGCGCGGGCGCCGGGGCGCTTCTGCACACGGTTTTTACCGGGCGCGGCGCGGCGCGGGAGATGGCCTATGGCCGCGTGGTGGATGAAACGGGCGAAACGCTCGATCAGGCCATGGCGGCCTTCTTCCCCGCCCCGCGCTCCTATACGGGCGAAGATATGGCGGAGCTCTACCTCCATGGCGGGCAGGCTTCGGTGCGGCGGGTGCTGGCGCTGCTGGGCCGCCATGCGCGCAGCGCGCGGCCGGGCGAATTCACCGAGCGCGCGTTCCTTGCGGGCAAGCTCGACCTTGCACAGGCTGAAGCCGTGATGGATCTGATCAACGCGGGTGCGGAGCGGGGCGCAAAGAGCGCCCTTTCCCAGCTTGAAGGCGGGCTCAGCCGGCGCATCGCGGCCGTGGAAGGGCAGCTTCTTGATGCGCTCTCCGGCCTGGAAGCGGCAATCGATTATCCGGAGGAGTTGGAGGAAGATGTGACCTCTGCCCTGCCCCATGCGCTTGCTTCCGCGGAGGCGGAGCTTCGCGCGCTCATCGGCGCGGGGCTTTCGGGGCGCGTGCTGCGTGAAGGGGCGCGCGTTGCGCTCCTGGGCAGGCCCAATGCGGGGAAATCTTCGCTGCTCAATGCGCTTTCGGGCGTGGAGCGCGCCATCGTGACCCAATATGCAGGTACAACGCGGGATGTGTTGGAGGAAACCGTTTCCATGGAGGGCGTGCCCGTTACGCTGTTTGACACGGCGGGCATCCGCGCGGCGGAAGACCCGGTTGAGCGCATTGGCGTTGCCCGGGCGCGCAGCGCCGCGGAGCGGGCCGACCTGCTTCTTATCTGCTTTGATCTTGGGGCGCCCCTTTCCGAGGAGGATTTTGCGCTGCTTGCGGAAACTGCGGCGCGGCCGCGGATCGCCGTATGCAACAAAAGCGATCTCCCTGCCCTTTGGAAGCCGGATGCGCTCGCGGATTTTGGGCTCTCTGTTATGACCGTGAGCGCGCAGACAGGCGAAGGGCTTGCGGCGCTGCGCCAGGCTATCGCAGCTTCCGTGGCGCCCGAGGCGGAGAGTGCGCTTGTGACCAACGCCCGGCATATCGAGGCGCTGCAGCGCGCGGCCGCGTCCGTGGCGCAGGCGTGCGAAATGGCCGCTGGCGCGGAGCTTGAGCTGGTTGCAACCGACCTGCGCGAGGCGCTTAACGCGCTGGGGGAGATCACGGGGCGCACCGCTGCGGCTGATCTCATCGAGCGCATTTTTGCAAAGTTCTGCGTTGGAAAATAGCGGCGCAGGTTTAAGGACACATGGCCGAGGGAGGCCTTAAGAAAGGATACTATGGAGAAGGAAAACAGGTTTGAAACCGTATATGAAGAATCGGGCTTATTTACCGGCACGCGGATGATCCTCGTGGATAAGGAAACGGGCGTCCACTACCTCTTCGTGCAGCAGGGCAATGCGGGCGGGCTCACCCCCCTGCTGGATGCAGAGGGCAATCCTGTCGTCGCGCGGTGACTTCCGCGGCCGGGCTTTAAAGCCCGTCGGAATCTGGATTTCGATGGGATCGGGAATCGCCTCATCCCGGCGAGGGACTTCTTTTTAGAAAAGAAGCAAAAGCGCGCGCGGTGCTCGGGCTTGCCGAGCCGGTTCATCCTTTGCCGCACTTGCCGCGCCAAAGCCGCCTGTTTGGGCGGCGTTTCCGCTTGCATCCCCCGGGCGGCGGCGCGGCATACTCTTCGAGTACTGTGCGGCATATTGGAACCCGGCTCTGGCCCTGCGCATGCGCGCAATAGGGCAACTCCAAGGGGCGCGCTGATGCGGAGCGGGCAGCAAATGCAGTGGTTTGAGGGGGTGTGGTGGCGCAAGCGCCGGCTGGCGTTATGCATATAGCAGGGCGTTATGCAGTGATAATTCCGGCGGGCGCGGTGGCGCAAGCGCCGGCGAAGGGCGGTAGTTGGAGAAGGGTTTTTGGTGCTGCGCGGATTGAGAGTACCGAAGTTAAAGCCCATCGGAATCTGGATTTCCGGCGTTGTCGGGAATCGCCTCGTCCCGGCGTGGGACTTCTTTTTAGAAAAGAAGCAAAAGCGCGCGCGGTGCTCGGGCTTGCCGAGCCGGTTCATCCTTTGCCGCACTTGCCGCGCCAAGCCGCCTGTTTGGGCGGCGTTTCCGTTTGCATCCCCTATGCGGCAGGCGCGGCATGCTCTTCGAGTACCGTGCGGCATGCTCGAACCCGGCTCTGGCCCTGCGCATGCGCGCATAGGGATGATGGGCTCCAAGGGGCGCGCTGATGCGGAGCGGGCAAATGCAGCGGCTTGAGGGAATGCGGTTGGCGCAAAGCGCCAGCCGGCGGGCGAGGATGGCGGGCGTTGTGCGGTGATAATTCCAGCGGGTGTGGTGGCGCTTCGCGCCGGCGAAGGGCGGCGGTTGAAGAAGGGATTTTGGGGCTGCGGGGATTTAGGGCGCTGCGGTTAAAGCCCATCGGAATTTGGATTTCGATTGGATCGGGAATCGCCTCATCCCGGCTGGGGACTTCTTTTTAGAAAAGAAGCAAAAGCGCGCGCGGTGCTCGGGCTTGCCGAGCCGGTTCATCCTTTGCCGCACTTGCCGCGCCAATGCCGCCTGTTTGGGCGGTGTTTCCGTTTGCATCTCCCATGCGGCGGGCGCGGCATGCTCTTCGCGCACCGTGCGGCATGCTCGAACCCGGCTCTGGCCCTGCGCATGCGCGCAATAGGGGCGGCCCAAGGTGCGCGATGATGCGATGCGGGCGGCAAATGCGGAGGTTTGCGGGGGTGTGGTGGCGCAAAGCGCCGGCTGGTGGGCGAGGGTAGCGGAGCGTTATGCGGCGATAATTCCGGCGGGTGTGGTGGCGCTTCGCGCCGGCTAAGGGTGGCGGTTGAAGAAGGGATTTTGGGGCTGCGGGGATTTAGGGCGCTGCGGTTAAAGCCCATCCGAATCTGGATTTTCGATGGGATCGGAAACCGCCTCATCCCGGCTGGGGACTTCTTTTTAGAAAAGAAGCAAAAGCGCGCGCGGTGCTCGGGCTTGCCGAGCCGGTTCATCCTTTGCCGCACTTGCCGCGCCAAAGCCGCCTGTTTGGGCGGCATTTCCGTTTGCATCCCCCGGGCGGCGGGCGCGGCATGCTCTTCGCGCACCGTGCGGCATGCTCGAACCCGGCTCTGGCCCTGCGCATGCGCGCATAGGGATGATGGGCTCCAAGGGGCGCACTGATGCGGAGCGGGCAGCAAATGCAGTGGCTTGAGGGGGCGTGGTGGCGCAAGCGCCAGCAGGCGGGCGAGGATGGCAGGAGTTGTGCGGTGGTGATTCGGGAGAATGCGGTGGCGCCTTTGTTGGGCGCACCCGAAATCAAGCCCTCGTACCAGCGCACCTGGGTTTTAGTATGAGGCAGCGCTTGCGCTGCAAAAAGAAAAAGCGGCGTTTGCCGCTTTTTTGCGTTTTCCTTTTATTCTTCCGCCGCTGCGCGCGCCGCCTTCTTCATCCGCTGCTCCTTGGAAAGGATCTTCTTGCGCATGCGGATGTTTTTGGGCGTCACCTCGACGAGCTCGTCCTCCGCGATGAACTCAAGGCATTGCTCCAGCGAAAGGATGGTGGGCGGCGTAAGGCGCAGCGCCTCGTCCGAGCCGGCGGCGCGCATGTTGGTCACATGCTTTTTCTTCGTTGCCGCAACCACGAGATCCTCATTGCGGGCACACTCGCCGATGATCTGCCCTTCATAGACCGGCACGCCCGGGCCGATGAACAGCCGCCCGCGCTCCTGCGCGTTGTAAAGGCCATAGCTGGTGGAATCGCCGGTTTCATGGTTGATGATGGAGCCGTGCTCACGCTCTGCGATATCCCCCTTGTAGGGTTCATAACCATGGAAGATATGGCTCATCACGCCGTTGCCGCGCGTGTCCGTCAAAAGCTCGCTGCGGTAGCCCATGAGCCCCCGCGCGGGAATGAGGAAGGTGAGGCGTACGCTGCCTTCGGTTTCGGTGACCATATCCTGCAATTCCGCCTTGCGCGCGCCGAGTTTCTCCATCACCGAACCCACATACTCCTGCGGCACGTCGATGGTAAGTTCCTCGATGGGCTCAAGAAGCGTTCCCGCCTCATCCCGTTTGAAGATAACCTTGGGACGCGAAACGGCAAATTCATAATCCTGGCGGCGCATGGTCTCAATGAGGATGGAAAGGTGCAGCTCGCCGCGGCCGCTCACCTTGAACATATCGGTGGAGCTTGTTTCCTCCACGCGCATGGAAACGTTGGTTTCCACCTCCTTGAACAGGCGGTCGCGCAGGTTGCGGGAGGTTACATATTTGCCTTCCCTGCCTGCGAACGGGCTATCGTTCACAAGGAACATCATGGAGATGGTGGGCTCGTCGATATGCACGAACGGCAGCGGCTCGATGCAGTTGGGGTCGCAGGCCGTTTCGCCGATGGCAAGGCCCGTTACGCCCGCAACGGCCACGATCTCCCCGGCGGAAGCCTCCTCGATCTCCACCCGCTTGAGCCCCTCGAAGCGGTACAGGCGGGAGAGCTTCACCTCGCGCGCGCGGTTCTCCTGCCCGCCGCAGAGCGTCACGATCTGGTTGCGCCGCGCGGTGCCGCGCTCAATGCGGCCAATGCCGATGCGCCCCACATAATCGTCGTAATCGATGGTGGAAAAAAGGATCTGCAGCGGTGCCTCTGCATCGCAATTCGGCGCTGGGATGGTGGAAACGATGGTATCAAAAAGCGGCTGCATATCCGTGCCGAGCGCATCCGGCTCCATGCCGGCATACCCATCCCGCGCAGAGGCATAGACCACCGGGAAATCCAACTGTTCAGCCGTGGCGCCAAGCTCGATGAAAAGCTCAAGGGTTTCATCCACCACCTCGAGCGGGCGGGCGCCGGGCCTGTCCACCTTGTTGACCACCACGATCGGCGTTTTGCCCAGCGCAAGTGCCTTGCGCAGCACAAAGCGCGTTTGCGGCATGCAGCCTTCAAACGCGTCCACCAGCAGCAATACGCCGTCCACCATCTGCAAAATGCGCTCCACCTCGCCGCCAAAATCGGCGTGGCCCGGCGTATCCACGATGTTGATGCGGCAGCCCTTGTAGTTGACCGCCGTGTTTTTGGAAAGGATGGTGATGCCGCGCTCGCGCTCGAGATCGCCCGAGTCCATCACGCGCTCCTGCACCTGCTCGTTTGCGCGGAACACGCCGCTCTGGCGGAGCAGGCAATCCACGAGCGTGGTTTTTCCGTGGTCAACATGCGCGATGATCGCAATGTTGCGGATGTTTTCGTTAGCCATGATCCTCACTCCCTATATCTCAAAAAATCATTTCATTCCTAAAACCAAAATATTATACCGCTTCCGCGCCGCACTTGGCAACAGGAACCTGCGAAAAAAGGCTGGAAATTAGGGCAAAATTCGAAAATTTTTCGCCCTGGGCCTAAAGCATGTATCCTAAAAAAAGGTCGAATTTTTAAATTGACAGCAGCGGAAAACGGTGATACAATCCATGGCGAACCAAATAAGGAATACCCGCTAGGGGTGCTGGCGCTGCAGCGCCGGCTGAGAGAGGCCCTTGGAACCTGAATCGGATAATACCGGCGGAGGGAAGCGGATGATATATGGAACGCAAAGCGTTCCGCCTGTCTCCGCAAGTTTTTGCGGGGATTTTTTTATTGCGGTATCTTTTTGCAAGAAGGAGTCAAACCAATGAAATTCGTGCTGTTTGAAAAGCTTGCCGAGCTCAGCGGCAAGGAGCTTATCATGTTCATCGCGGCGGCGGTTGTGGCCGTGGCGCTCATCGTGCTGCTCGTTAGCCTGCGCAAGCGCAGCGCCGAGGCCGAGCCCGCGCGGCGCATCGACACGCGCGCGCTCATCTATGGCGCGCTGTGCTTGAGCCTTTCCTATGTGCTCAGCTACATCAAGCTGTTCTCCATGCCCATGGGCGGCTCGCTCACGCTCTGCTCGCTCCTGCCCATCACCATGTATGCCTGGGCGTTCGGCCCGGCCTGCGGCTTCACCGCTGCGTTTGCATACAGCCTTTTGCAGATCATCCAGGGCGCCTGGATCGTGCACCCGGTGCAGTTCGTGCTGGATTATTTCGTGGCGTTTACCTGCTATGGCCTCGCTTCGCTCTTCCCCAAATGCCTGCCGCTGGGCGTGGGCGTCGCCGGCCTTGCGCGCTATGCCGCATCGGTTATTTCCGGCGTGGTGTTCTTTGCGGATTCCGCTGTGGAAGCGGGCTATGAGAGCGCGCTTGTTTACTCGCTGGGCTATAACGGCGCTACCATCGGCATCGAAACCGTGCTGTGCGTAATCGTGGCCTGCCTGCCCGGCGTGGCGCGCATCGCAAAAGAAATGAACAAAAAGCGCGCATAGTCCTGCGCGCCAGATTTAGAATATCCTTCCCCCAGCCGCCCGGCGCCACCGGGCGGCTTTTTGTGCAGGAAATGCGGCCAAGCGCTGCGCCCTATCGTATTGCGCGCCGCCGGGCGGCAGGTTCCCTTTTGCGCCGCTTGCTTCCCTTTTGCGTGCCTGCGGGCGGTTGACAGCGGTGCTTTTCCTGCGTAAACTGAAAAACAACGGAGCGCGAAGCCGGAGTTTGAAAGGCGGGTTTCTATGGATTTGTTTGAAAAATACAGAGCGCTGAATCTGGACGGCAGCTTGATCGCCCTTGCCTATGCGGAAATGGAACAGCCCTATTTTTGCTATCCTCAAAATGCAAAAACGATCGGCTTTGAGGGCTGCATCCTGTATTGCTTTCTGCCCGAATATCCAGGCATGGTTTTTGCGGCCAACCCGGAGAGCTGCGCGGACACATATGTGTACCCGCTTGCCGCGAGCTTTGCGGATTTTATGCGGCTCATTTTGGCCTGCGGTTCGGCCAACCCGGTCGAGCAGATTGCGTGGATGGATCAAGCGCAGTTCGAGCAGCACCTAAAAAGGGAAAAGGAGGCGCAAACCTTAGAGCAGAAAGCGCTTTTATCCTTTTTGGCGCGCGCGCTCGAGCTTACCCCCATGGCGCATCCCTTCGAATCTGTAAAAGCGTTGCAGGCGGATTTTGACGGCAGCAAAATCCAGTACCGGGACGCATACTATGATGTACTGGGGATCCCGCGCTAGGCTTTCATTTGGTTTCGATGCCCGCTCAAAGGGGCAGCGGCACAGGAAACCATCAGTTAATTTCGTCCCCATTCGCCCCGGCGCTGTATTGGCCGGCCTGGAAGCGGGTTCACCCTGCCTAATGCCGCCGCCTTGCGCCAGAACAAATATGGGACTACACTTGACGCTACGCCCTTAAAGCGGGCAGATTTGCGGCAGAGGCGCGAAAGAGGCGGGCATACCTTGTGGATGCCTCCCGACGACAACAACCCAGCTGCCCAAATAGGCCCCTTTCAAGGCGATGCTTTCCCATGCCGCTGCCCCTAAGCCTTGCGCTTTTAGGTGTTTGAAGCGCTAAGCTTATGTATTTTTCCTGTTTTGCCCTTGTGCGCTGCAATAAAGGAGATTTATCCGGTGCGCACAGTGTTTGCCATTCTTGCATCTTAAAACACTGATAGATTTATAATTTCCTTGCTTTGAATAAAACCGAAAGGGGAAGCATTCGGGCTTTTTTCTCTTTGTCGCTTATATCGCCTTAGGCCTGCATAATAGCCGCATCGGTCTGCTCAACCATTTGTTCGATTGCAAATCCCGCTTTCGCCAAAGCGTTGACATAGGTGGATATTTTCCGGTTGCGCAGCAGGATCTCACTGCCATCCAATGGAATCTTGAAGTAGGATTCATCAAAATAGCTTTTGTTCATCACTAAGGTATTGCTATCCACCGTATCTTTCCGTTTATCGCAGGACCATGCAACGCAGTAATTGAGCGTATGATGCCAACTGAAAATGAAGACGCCGTCTTTTTTCAGATAGGAGGCGATTTTCTTTAAAGTACCGTCCAGATCGGTGGTCCAGCCGATGCCATAAATCGAGTACACAAAATCAAAGTAATCGTTCGGGATATCCATATCCGCCTCCATCGGAGAACAGATAAGCTTTGCCGAATAGCCATTTTCACGCAAATACTGCTTTGCGTTTTCAAGCTGTTTCTGCGAAAAATCCACACCCCATAATTCGCCCGCGTTTCGCTCCGCATGATACTTTAGGGAATGGCCGCTGCCGCAGCAAATTTCGAGCAGCTTTTTCCCCGATACATCGCCGAACAGGTGCAATTCATTTTCCGTGGCAAAGCATACGCCATATGTAGGAAGCGCGGTAGCTCCAAACCAAAGATCCGCATATGTATCCCAGTAATGCCTATTCTGATTGATTATGAATGCTTCTTCTGGTTTCATGGCAGTCCCTGCTTGCTTGAAATGCCGGCAAATGATTTCTCTATTTGGTTCTTTTTCATCACATTTGTGGATTTTCCTGCCCTTGCGTTTTTCCTTATGAGCAGCTGGCGTTAGGGAAACGCATTTTTAGGCCAGCCATTGGGCATGACGCCTTGGCCAGGAAGGCTATCGGCCAGAGGCAGGCGCTTGCTCTACGGCCGAGCGCCGTTTTCCTGTGCCTGCGCTGCTGCAAGCCGCGCAAACAGGCGGCTTGTTCCTTTTTCATCGCAAGCGCCTGCAGCGCATCCCTACAATTTGGAAAAGCCCTCGCATGCAAGGCAGCAAGGGCTTTTTCCGGCACGCATGGGCCGCGTTCCGCCTTTCGGAGCGCAAGGCAAACTTTCTTTAAAGCTGCATGTTTATGCATCCTTCGCAGCGTTGCAACTGCTTTCGCGCCATTGCGCCTTTGTCAGCACGTTTACATGCCCGACCCGGGTCTCATGCATGAGCGGCACAGGCGTCTCCGCACAGGTATGATGGTGCTGAAATCCCAATTTTTCCTGGACCCGTTTGGATTTGCTGTTTCCATCATAATAGCCGCACCAGATCGTCTCCATGCCCAGGGTTTGGAACGCATACCGCATAAGCGCCGCGGCTGCCTCTGGCATATAGCCGCGCCCCCAGAACGGCTTTCCCAGCCAATATCCAAGCTCGCACGCATCGCTCCGCTCCGTCATATCGGTATGCCCGCAAAGCTTCAGCTCAATTGCGCCGATGGCCACATCGTTTCCCTTTTCGCAGATCGCATAGCATTGGGGCGCTTGAAGCACATTTCGGATCACGCTTCGGCTTTCCTCCACGCTTTGATGCGGCGGCCACCCCGCAATCGGGCCAACCTCCGGGTCACTGGCATAAGCAAAGAGGCTCTCTGCATCCGCTTCCTCCCATGGCCGAAGCACTAGCCTTTCCGTTGTGAATCGCATGGCTTTCTCCTTTCTTCCAACATCCATTCCTTTGATCTTCACCCGGGCTTTCGGCAGCTGCATTTTGCCCCTCCTGCCGGGATGAAGAGGTTCCCGATAACGCCGAAAATCAAACCCCGGATGGGCTTTAAACGCGCCGCTCGGTATGATTCAAACAAGCGGCTTTGCCGTCGGCCGTTCGCGGTTTCCCGAATTTTGCCTCTTGCTTGGCTCCGAGCGCAAACCCGCAAGCCAGGAACCCCTTTGGGGTTCATCCGTTTTGACGTGCATGCTCTCAAGTCCGGAAACAACTTAAGAGGGTCTTGCACCCCTTAATACCCTGCGCAGAAGCAAAAGCGCCACCACGCTGGAATTATCACCGCACAACGCCCGCTATCCTCGCCCGCCGGCTGGCGCTTTGCGCCAACCGCATTCCCTCAAGCCGCTGCATTTGCCCGCTCCGCATCAGCGC
>CALVWJ010000030.1 GCA_944366945.1 uncultured Clostridia bacterium | reverse complement strand
CTACGTGCTGGGCGGGCAGAACATGATCATCGCCTTCCAGCCGGAGGACGTAACCGAATACATGGCGATCATCCTGGGGCAGGGCATCGAAAATCCCGTGCTCATTGATCAGTACTTGATGGGCACCGAGCTTGAAGTGGATGCGATCTGCGATGGCGAAAACGTGCTCATCCCGGGCGTAATGGAGCACATCGAGCGCGCGGGCATCCATTCGGGCGATTCCATCGCCGTATATCCGGCCTGGAACGTGGATGATGAAATGCTCGAGCGCATCGTGGATTGCTCCACGCGCCTTGCGCTCTCGCTCAAGGTGCAGGGGCTTGTGAATATCCAGTATCTGATCTTTGGCGGGGAACTTTATGTGATTGAAGTGAACCCGCGCTCCTCGCGCACGATCCCCTACATCAGCAAGGTTACCGGTGTGCCGATGGTGGATCTTGCAACGCGGGCGATGCTCGGCGAGAAGCTGCCGGCCATGGGTTTTGGCATCGGGCTTTACCCGATCCCACCGTATGTTGCGGTGAAGGTTCCGGTGTTCTCGTTTGAAAAGCTGGCGGATGTAGATACGCTCCTCGGGCCGGAGATGAAATCCACCGGCGAGGTGCTCGGCGTGGCCGGCACGCTTTCCGAGGCGCTCTATAAGGGGCTTGTTGCGGCCGGGTACCAGATGGACCGGCGCGGCGGCGTGCTCTTCAGCGTAAAGCGCACGGACCGCGGGGAAATTTACGATACGGCAAAGCGCTTTTTGAACCTGGGCTGCCCGCTTTATGCCACGCCCGGCAACGCCCGCGCGCTGCGCAGCGCCGGGCTTCCGGTCACGGAGGTGCAGAAGCTCTCCACGGGGGATGATACCATCCTGCGCCTCATGGAGGAAGGAAAGATCGGCTATGTGGTGTCCACCTCATCCAAGGGGCGCATCCCCACGCGGGACAGCGTGCGCATCCGGCGCAAGGCGGTGGAAAAGAGCATCCCATGCCTTACCTCCATCGATACGGCCAATGCGCTTGCGGACAGCATGGAAAGCCGCTACAACCAGCGCAATACGGAGCTTGTGGATCTCAACCACCGCCGCAGGCACCGGGAAAAGTTGCGCTTTGCCAAGATGCAGGCCTGCGGCAACGATTATATCTGCTTCGATTGCAGGCGCCAGCACATCGATAACCCGGCCGGGCTGGCCGTGCGCCTAAGCGAGCGGCATTTCGGCATCGGCGCGGAGGGCGTGTGCCTGCTTTACCCATCCGAGCGTGCGGATTTCCG
This sequence comes from uncultured Clostridia bacterium, assembly GCA_944366945.1. Classification (GTDB taxonomy): domain Bacteria; phylum Bacillota; class Clostridia; order Christensenellales; family CAG-138; genus UBA1685. Next base: position 22,936 of record CALVWJ010000030.1, on the reverse strand, counting down.
CATGGTGGTTTATAACCTGGATGGCACGGTGGCGGAAATGGGCGGCAACGCCATCGGCTGCCTTGCCAAATATGCATACGATAAGGGCATCGTGCCGCCGGACAGCCTAACGCTCACGGTCGAAACGGCAAGCGGCCTTCGGGAGGTGCGCCTCTATAAGCGCAACGGCATCGTGCGTGCGGCGGCGGTGGATATGGGGCAGGCGCGGTTTGAATCCATGGCCATTCCCGTGGAGCTGCCCGTGCCCCGCGTTGTGGATTACCCGGTGGAGATCGGGCGGGGCTCCCGCATCACCTGCGTGAACGTGGGGAACCCGCACGCGGTCGCCTTTGTGGAGGATGTGGATACGCTCGATGTTGCGGCGGAAGGCGCGGCGCTTGAGCGTGCGCCCATCTTCCCGGAGCGCGTAAACGCGGAGTTTGTGCGCGTGCTGGATGAAACCACGCTGCGCATGCGCGTGTGGGAGCGCGGCAACGGCGAAACCTGGGCCTGCGGCACGGGCGCCTGCGCGGCCGTTGCCGCGGCGGTGGAAAACGGCCTTTGCGCCGCGGATACGGATGTTGCCGTGAAGGTGGCGGGCGGCGCGCTCATTGTGCGCTATGCCGCGGCGGATGGAACGCTCCGCATGCGCACGGATGTAGACCTGGTGTTTGAAGGCGTGGTGGAGCTTTAAGCCGCCGCGCCCCTCAGCGCGCGCGGGCGCGGTACAGGCGCATGGAAAGCGGTGCGGAGAGCGCAAAGAGGGCGAGCGCGCCAAGGGGCAGGAGCCAGGGTACGAGTTCTCTCAAGCCGGCGCCGTTGAAGGATGCCAGCAGGCTTGCGCCTGCGCTGATGAAAATTCCAAATAGAACGAAGAGGAAACGCCCCTTTTCCACGCCGAAGCGGAACGAAAAGGGCAGGGCCAGCGCAGGCACGAGCAGTATGACCGAAAGCATGACCGAAAAGCCCGCGCCGCCGGAAGGCGAGGACGCCGGCCCGATGAGAATGCCCGCCGCCCATCTGCCTGCCGCATAGCATGCTATAGCTCCGCAGGCGCACAGCAGCGTAAGACCATATTTGGCCAGCACAACCCTGGAAGGGGAAACGGGCAGCGCGCGCACGAAGCCATCGAAGCGGCTTTGCTCATCATAGGCCATGAGCGTCATCGGCAGCATGGCGGTAATGAATCCGGACATCACATAGAACATGAACGCGTTTTCATCCTTGGCGTCCAGCACGGCGGAAAGGATTGCAAGCAGCGCCGCCATTGCAAGCTGCAGCTTGCACGCGCCCCAAAGCACATAAAGATCCTTGCGGATTAAACCTTTCATACTACGTTTGCCCCCTTTGCGAGAAATAGGATTACATCTTCAATGGAAGGCCGCGCGCAGGTTATCCATTGCGGCAGCTGCGCGCGGGCGCAGAGCGCCTCTACGCCATAGGCGCTTTCCCGCATGCCGCATACGGTGCCAGGCGCAAATGCGGCGCATTCCGCCTTTGTGCAGCGCACGATGCCGTAGCGCTCAAGCAGCGCATCCTTTTCATCCATGAACAGCATTTTCCCCTGGTGCAGGAACGCAACATAATCGCACAGCTTTTCAAGATCCGTTACGATGTGGGAGGAGATCAAGATGGAGTGGTCGGCCTCGCGCGTAAAATCGTAAAACAGGCCGAGGATCTCATCCCGCACGATGGGGTCAAGCCCGCCTGTGGGCTCATCGAGCACGAGCAGCTTCGCTTCATGCGAAAGGGCCGCCGCGATGGCGAGCTTCATTTTCATGCCGCGGGAAAAATCCTTAAACGGCTTGCGTTCCGGCAGGGAAAGCTGTTTCACCAGGCGGAAAAACACATCCTCTTTCCAGTGGGTATAGAGATCGCGCATCACCCCGTTGAGCTGTGCTGCACTCATGCACGCGGGGAAGCATGCTTCATCCAGCACAACGCCAACTTCCTGGCGGATTTCAGCGCCATGCTGCCGAATATCCCGTCCCAGCACGCGGAATTGGCCCTCGCCTTCCAGCATGCCTAAAATCATCTTGATGAGCGTGGTTTTCCCCGCGCCGTTTTCCCCGATTAGTCCGAGGATGCAGCCTTCGGGCAGCGTAAAGCTGACACCTTCCAGGGAAAAATCCTTGTAATGCTTTGCGGCGCCCGTGATTTCCAATGCGTTCATGTCCTCATGCTCCTTCCTCATCTAGTATGCGCAGCATTTCGCACAGCGCATCCCGCGAAAGCCCGGCGCAGGCGGCAAGCGCCAGCGCTTCTTTTAAGTGAGCCTCGATGTCCTTTAGGGTCTCCTCGCGCAAAAGCTCCACGTTGCGCCGCGCAACAAAGGAACCCTTGGCCGCGACGGTGTAAATGAACCCCGCGCGCTCAAGCTCCTCGTAAGCGCGCTTGGTCGTGATCACGCTGATGCGCAGATCCTTTGCAAGGCTGCGGATGGAAGGCAGGAGCGTATCCTCCGCGAGCGCGCCGCTGATGATCTGCGCTTTGATTTGCAGGGCGATCTGTTCGTAAATGGGCTGATCGCTCCGGTTGTCGATCGAAAGCTGCACGGAAACCTCCTTTGAGTCTATTGTATATAGACAGTATATACAGTATGCACGAAATGTCAAGCAAAAAATGTACGTTGCTGGCGCAAGACAAAAAATGGCGCTGTGTGCAGGGGCATTTGCGCAAAACCGCGGCGCCACATCCTTGAATTCCACGCGTTCCACGCGCAGCGGCGGCAAGGCTGCGGGCAGTGTGCAGCAGGGAGCGGCCACCGTTTGCGCGGCAAACAGCCGCGGGGTGGATGCGGTGCTCCGCCGAAAAAAGCCGGAGCCGAAAGCGGATTGCGCATATGGCCAGCGACGGCAATAGAGTCGCCTGGGGAATGAGGAAAGGGGCGGCATAATGAAACTAGAAGTAAAATTGCATGTGGCTTGCAAAAGAGCTTGCACGGTAGCGCCATACGCATTGCAATGCGTTTAGGACAGTTTTTATCAAGTGTCCAAAAATTTCACAGCATTGTTGCATTGTAACGATTGAAAACTACCCTGCTATACAGATACAATTAAACTAAAAGGGGGAACGCTAGATGCCGGGTTCACATATTACGAAGCTTGCGCTTGCAAATGCTATGAAATCCATCATGGCCCAACAGCCATTTTCCCGCATCAGCGTAAGCGACATCTGCGCGGCCTGTGGCATGAGCCGCAAAAGCTTCTACTACCATTTTCACGATAAATACGAGCTCGTGAGCTGGATTTTCGAAAAAGAATTCGTTTTGCCAAACCGTGTGCGCAGTTTTTCCTCCAGCTGGGAGTTTTTTGAAGCGATCTGTGCATATTTTTATGCGAACCTCACATTCTATGTAAGCGCATTTGCAGTGCAAGGGCAGAATTCTTTTGCGCAATACTTCAGTGAATTTCTTCGCCCGCTTGCTTCCGCCTATTTTAAAAAGCTTTTTCCGGAAGGGGAAAACAACGCTTTTTTTACCGATTTTTTTACCGATGCGTTTCTAGTCTCCGTGATCCGATGGATCAGAAGCCCGGAGCCCATGCCGCCCCAAGAGTATGTCGGCAAACTGAAGGAAGCGATTATAGGGATACAGCTTCGGGGGGTGTAGGATGCTTGCCTCACAAAATCGCAATTATGTCCCAAAAGGTGACAAAAACAGCGGTGGTTCCTAAATTGCAACAGCGTGGTTTTTCTGTCCGGTGCAGAAAACTCACGCTGCTTTTATACTAAAGTATAGATAATTGCGGATGCTGGTAGCTGCGTTATTTATGTGGTGCCATAAGGCGCCATATGTACTTTGGGAAGCCTTTGCATCCCCTATTAAAATAAGACAATACGAAACGAGGTGTCGACGATGTTTGTTAGCCAACTTTTACGGTTTCTCCTCACCGTGGCTACGCTCGGGTTCTTGGCACATAGTATTGGGGAAGCGTTACCGCGCAGGTGGTTCCATGCGGATGCATTCCCTTGGCGCGCTGGCCGCTGGGAGCAGGGCGGCAGGGTATATCTCAAGCTGGGCGTACGTGCCTGGAAGGACCGTTTGCCGGATATGAGCCGCTTTGTGCACGGCATGTATCGCAAGAATATCCGTGCACACAGGGAAGCTGATTGCATGGAACGCCTTGTGCAGGAAACCTGCGTAGCAGAATGCGTTCACTGGGTGCTGCTTGGACTGAGCCCAGTGTTCGTTTTTACCATGGCGCAGCCCTACGCTGCGATCGCAGCCACGCTGTATGCGCTTTCCCATGTTCCATTTATTGTAATTCAGCGCTTTAACCGGCCACGCCTGCTTGCTGCCGCAAAGCGGTCACATACGCCGTTGCAATCTTGCGCTGCGCAGGCCCAATGCGCTGCCGTGCAGCCCGCAAAGGAGGCAGAACTCGTATGAAAGCGTTGATCCTTTCCTGCAATTGCGGTGAAGGCCACAATTCAGCCGGCAAGGCTTTGGCTGAGCAGTTTGCGCACCGCGGCATTCCATTTGCGCTGCAGGATACCCTTTCGTTTGACTCGGAGCGAACATCCCGTTTTATCGGCAACGTTCATACCAAATGCGCGCTTTATGCGCCGCGCCTGTTTGCTGTGGGCAACCAGCTTGCCGAACGCGAGCGGCATACGGAAAAACCTTCAGTTTGCTACCGGGCAAATGCCACCTATGCCGATAAGCTCTATCACTACATTTGCGAAAACGGGTTTGATACCATTGTAATGCCCCATGTCTTTCCGGCGGAGGCGCTTACTTGCATTCGCCGGAGGTACCCGCAAACGCGCCTTACCACCTGCTTTATCGCCACGGACTATGCCTGCGCGCCATTTCTCAATGAAACGGATGTGGATTTCTACTGCATTCCGCATGAATTGCTTCGCCCGAGCTTCATGGAAAGCGGCGTGCCGGCAGGGAAAATTGTAGCGACGGGCATTCCCGTGCGCGAGCGTTTCCTTTCCCATGTGGATAAAGCGGAGGCGCGGGCACGCCTCGCCCTTCCTGGAACGGGGCAAATCCTGCTTGTGATGACAGGCAGCATGGGGTATGGCAATGTAAACGAGCTGCTCTGTGCGCTGCGCGCGCGCATCCCGAATGCGGATGTGCTTGTGATGGGAGGCAACAATGAACGGCTCAAGCATTCTCTGCGGGAGGATTTTGCGGCGGATTCCCGGGTGCGCGTGCTGGATTATACCACGGAGGTGAGCCTGTACATGGACGCAGCGGATTTGCTCTTTACAAAGCCGGGCGGGCTTTCTTCCACAGAAGCTGCCGTAAAGGGCATCCCCATGATCCATACTGCACCCATTCCGGGCTGGGAGGCGGATAACGCTGCGTTTTTTGCATCGCTGGGCCTTTCCCGCACTGCGGATACGCCAAAGATGCAGGCGGAACAGGCAGCCCAGCTGCTGGCGTCCCCGGCTGCCATGGCACGCATGTGCGCGTGGCAGCATAAAGAGATCAACCCGAACGCTGCGGCGGATATTTGCACGCTGTTAACGCAGCAGAAGGGAGAAAATTGCCTCCGCGAAGGCATCGTTTGACGATGGCGGCAGCATGCCCAAAAGCGCGGCCAAGCAGGCGCCCACAAAGCGGGGCCCTAATGGAAAACAAGGCATCCCATGACTGCATTGCCACATGCAGCAGAGATTCAAGGGTATAATGGGGATCTGCCCCTGTGGAGATGCGGGAGGCTTTCGGCAAATGGATTTGCATGCGGGAACAAATGCAAATTGGGCTAAGCGCGAAGAACAGCAAAAATAAACGGCGACCCGGATCGGGCCGCCGTTTGCGTTCGCAATTTTAGATGAAGAACCTGCGGCGCACCTCCTCCTTGAACTGCACGCGCCGGTTGATTACAAGCGCAATGGCGGCAAGGATAAGGCAGGGTGCAAGCACGAAAAGCGACCAGTGCAGCACCGGGGTGCGCTCGAGATACAGGCTGATGAAAAGGTTGATCGCGGCACATAGGAGGCCGGAGAGGGCGAGGAGGCCGGAAAGGCGCACAAACAGGGCCCGACAGCGGCGAAACAGAAGAAGCACGGCGGCGATGGCCACGGCAACGCTCAGCGTGAGCGGCAATGCGAGCGGCAGAAACCAATCCCCGTGCGCATGCGCTGCAATCGCATAGAGGAACAACAGCGTAACGCCGCAGTCGAGCAACAGGAAAAGCCAGGGATGGGGGTGTTCCGCTGCACAGGGCACGAGCACGTAAACATATGCCATGGCGGTGGCGCCCAGCACATAAGCCGACCAGGTAATTCTCCCGGAGCTGAGCACATTGCACAGCAGGCAGACAACGGGCGGGATGAGCAGCATCAGCGTTGCCATCACAGTGAAAAAACGGCGCACGGCGCGGCGCTCCAGCTGCTCTACCTTGCTGGGAAATGGGCGCGCAGCTGGGTCGGGGGCGCTGCGCTGGTTGGGGTTAATTACCTCCGTGCCGCAAAGCGGGCAGCGGCGCAGCGTTTCATCGAGCTCGACGCCGCAGTTTACGCAATAAGACATTGTGCATCACCTTTCATTGCTTTGGATCTTGACCGGCAGGCCCAGCTTGACAAGCCGCGTGAAAAACTCGCGCTCGAGCTCGCTTTCGCGGATGGTGCGCGTAATGTTGATGTACATCGTGCCGCCATAGGAGAGCGTGCCGATGGCTACGGGGTTGCGCGAAAGCGGGCCCAGCATGAACTCCATGCGCGTAACGAAGAGCGCCATCTCCTCCGGCAGGGTGGCGTTGCCCAGGTTGGAGAAGCAGGTGGCCGTTTTTTTATCGCCCGTCATGTAAAACGCGGCGCGCATCGCAAGGTCCTTGAGGAACAGGGGGGTTGCGCGCAGCACGGCGTTCTGTTCGGAGCGCACGTTGGTGGTGAACTTCGCCCCAAGCACCTTGGGGGTGAGCTCCATGCCCATTTGGTGCGTCACGATTTCGAGCACTTCATCAAACGTATAAACGCCATAGCTGGGCTCGATGCCCGGGTTAACGTAATTGGCGAAATTGCGCAGCGTTTTGGTAGGAAAAAAGCGCCTTAGGTTCACGGGTACGCAGATCTTCACGGGCTTCAAGCGATTCGCGCGGCGCAGCGGGTGACGCCGGCGCTGGATCGCGTCAAACGCAAGAATCAGCACCGCCGTTAGGTATACCGTAAGGCTCACGCCCTTTTCGGCGGCGCGCGCTTTGAGCGCCTCCACGGGAAGCATGCCCGTGGTTACGTGGATGAAGCCATCCCGCTCGGGCGTACCCTTGAGATGAAACGAATCCGCTTCGCTGCGGCTGCGCGTTACGCTTCCCGCGCAGGCGAGGAAGCCATCCTCCATCTCACCCGGATCGGGCGGGGCGTCGCAATCGAGGATATCCCCGCCGCGGGGGATGGATACGCCGTAGCGCAGCGTGAGATATTCCGCAACGAGCGTTTTGAGAAACCAGAGGCCGCCCGTGCCATCCGTAAGCACATGGAAAATCTCCACCGCGATGCGGTTGGCGTAATAGCGCACGCGGAAGGCATAGCCGCGGCTGTTTTTTGCGCGCATGGGCATGCAGGGATTGCGCACATCCTCCTCAAGGATGGGCGGGGCGTCGTTATGCTCGACGTAATACCAGCACACGCCACGCCCTAGCCGCACGCCAAACCACGCGCACCGCTTGAGCGTCCGTGCAAGCGCAGCGGAAAGCACCTCGGGGTCCACGGGCTCGGCCAGCGTGGCAGAAAGGCGGAACATGGCCATCCAGTCCCGCCGCATGGAGGCGGGGTAAATCTTTGCGGCATTATCCAGCCGCATCCAGGCTTTTCCCTTTCCGCTCATAGATCTTCTTCCTCCTCAAGCGCGGCGGGCGGGGCGGGCCGCACAACAAGGTGATCCTGCAGAAATTGTACAATCCGCTTTAATGCTTGCCGGGCCTCGCGCACCCCGTAAAGCACATAAACATGCCACATGCCGCGCTCTGTATAGAGTGTGCAGGGTACGCCTGTACTTGTGAGCGCATGCGCCATGGAAACGGCATCATCGAGCAGCAGCTCATCTTCGCCTGCAAACAGAAGCGTGGGCGGGAAACCCGAAACATCCCCGAAAAGGGGGGATACAAGCGGATTTTTAAGATCGTCCCCCGCGTACATGCGCGCATAGGATGCAAGCGTGTCATAGCGCAGCGAAGGGTCGCTCCTGCGGTTTGCGCGGCAGGAGGGGCCGGAAAGCGTGAGATCTACCCACGGCGAGATGCCAACGATTGCGCGCGGCAGGGGAAGCCCCAGGTCTTTCAGTTTGCGCGTGAGCGCAAAGCAGAGCCCGCCGCCTGCGGACTCGCCGCAAAGGGCGATCTCGCCCGGCGCAAGCCCGCTGTCGATCAAGTGGCGGTAGGCTGTAAGCGCATCCTCAAGCGCCGCTGGAAACGGGTGTTCCGGCGCAAGGCGGTAACCTGCGGCGAACACGCGGCAGCCTGTTGCTGCCGCGAGCACGCTGCCAAACCCCACGGCATACTCGATGCTGCCTGCCGTGTAACCGCCGCCATGCAGGTAGAGTAGCGCGCCGTGCCGCGGGTCATAGCCCTGCGGCAGGATCCAGCATGCCTGGAACTGCGCGAATGCATGCGGCACGAACTCCACGCGCGCGCCCACGGCGCGCGCACCAAGCCGCCCAAGCTGATCCTGCGCGGCGCGGGCAAACGGGATGCCGCCCTTGCGCATCAAAAATGCGGCGAGCCGCTGGTTCATGCGCAGCCAGGTGTTTGCAATGCCGGCCATGGTTCCTCCTGTTGGGGCGTAGAATTGCAGGGATTATGCGGCAGCCATGTTCGCGTGCCGCATGCCCCATGCGGCAGTAGCAAGCGCCGCCATAATGAGCAGCACGGAAATCTCGGGCATCCATTCTACCAGCGTAGGCGGTGCCGCTGCGCGCAGCTTGGCGAGATCTTCTACAAAAATGTGGTAAACAAACGGGAGCGTAAACACGAGCCCAAGCGGGATACGCGTCCTAAGAAAGCCGAAGACGGTCGCCGCATAGAGCCCGAGCACGAGCGCATACAGCGCACAGCAGAGCACGGTGTGCAGCAGGGAAGGGAAGGAGAGCGCCTTGAGCACGAAAAAAAGGCACCCAAGCCCAACGGGGAGCGTGGCGAGCCGGAGCGCGCCACGGCTTACAAAAACGGCCAGCAGCACGCAGGAGAGCAACGGTATGGCAAGATGCACGATTGCCGTGTAAGCATCGGCTGTGCCGCCATGCGCAAGGCAAAACCAAACCAGGCGCACCGCTGCAGAAGCGAGCACCAATCCGGCACATGCGCGCGCAGGCGCTTGCGCAATGATAAATGCGGGAGCTTTCATACAGAAAACCGAAGCCCGGCTGCGCTTAGCGCAGCGTGGGCCCTTCTGACCTGTCGCGCAACTGCCGCGCGATAAAGGCGATCGCAATGAGGTCCGTTATGCCGCTGTAAATGAGGCCCGCGCCGATGAGGATCATCACGGTGGATGCAACCTTGAAGGGGTTGATGAGCATGAGAATGCCAAATGCGAGCCCCACGAGCGCAAGCACCAGCACGCTGACCCAGCCGTTCCAGCCGGCGCGCTTGAGCTCAAACGCATGGCAGAGCTTGATGAAACTCGAAACCACGATCGCCGCACCGAGAATCACGGGCAAAAGCGCCGCAATGCCCGCCGCTTCCAGCAGCAACACGAGGGCAAGGGCCAGCATGAGAAGCCCCAGCAGCAGCTCCGATGGGAAGAAGGAAAGCAGGCAGCTGCGGAAATACAGCAAAAGAAAGCGCACGCCGGCGATTGCCAGCACGCCCACGAGAATGTAGCATACCAGCTTGGCCGAAACAGCGGGAAACAGGATAAACAGCAGCCCGAGCACGATGCACAGTGCGGCGCCCGCGATGGCGCTGTTTTTTGCGTCCTTTAAAAAATTCATGGCAATACCTCCGGTTGATTTGCCTGCCTGCGGGCAGGCAGGCGCTGGATGCACCGTTGGCTCCAACAATTTATAGGATACATCATTTTGGCGGGAAAGAAAAGCTGTGCGGGGCCTGCAAGATGTGATAGAATTGAAAACAAATCCGCGCCCGGTGCGCGCGGGAAGGAGGACGGCCCAATGGCATTGGGATTTTGGATCGGGAGCCTGGTCGCAGCGTTCCTTATTGCAGCGGCGCTCGCCGTGGGCACGGTGCTGCTTGCGGTATACTTTGGGAAACGGCAGGAGCATGGGGCGTTGGCAGCCGCAATCGCCATCGGTTCCGTGCTGTTTCTTGCGGCGGTTTATCTCGGGCTGATGGTTGTGCTGATGGGAGGCGTAGCGTAAGATGCAATATGAAGGACGCATATTCCGGCCGCCCAGCGAGGCGGAAAGCTTAATCCTGCAATCGACGGTCGGTTGCAGCCAGAACGGCTGCGCATTTTGCAGCATGTATAAGGAAAAACGCTTCCATATCCGCCCGGTGGCGGCCGTTTGCGCGGATGTGGATGAGATTGCATCGGGGCCGTGGGCACGGGCGTTTTCCCGGGTGTTTTTGGCTGATGGCGATGCGCTTATGCGCAAAACGGAGGAACAGCTCGCGATCTTTGCGCACATCTATGCGCGCCTGCCGGCCACGGAGCGGATCACCTGCTATGCTTCCCCTGCAAGCATCGCGGCGAAAACAGATGCGGAGCTTCGATCGCTTGCGCAGGGTGGGCTCAACATGGTGTATATGGGGCTTGAATCCGGAAGCGATGCAGTGCTTGCGCGCATGAACAAGGGAGCAACGGCCGCAGAGATCATTCGCGCCGGGCAGCGCGTGCGCGCTGCAGGCATGCGCCTTTCAGTCACGGCGATCATTGGCCTTGGCGGGGCGAGTGGTTCCGAAGAACACGCCATAGAAACCGGCCGCGCGCTTTCCGCCATGCAGCCGGAATACATTGGGCTTTTGACGCTCATGCTTGAGGGCGAGGAACCGCTCTATGCCGATTACAGGGCAGGGCGCTTCACCCTGCCGGATCAGCAGGGGCTTTTGCGGGAGCTGCGCACGCTTATCGCGCATACGGACAGCGAGGGCAGCGTTCTGCGGGCAAATCACGCTTCCAACTACCTAAACCTGCGCGGTACGCTCAACGCGGACCGGCCGCGCCTCATCGCACAGCTTGATGCTGCGCTTGCTGGGCGGGTTGGGCTCAAGGCAGAATGGATGCGCGGACTGTAAAAGCATGAAAAATGCCGGAACTTACTGTAAAATCCGGGTATATGCCCCAAACGAGAGAATGAAGCAAAAATCACACAATGCATTCGGCAAAGAATGATTTTCAAAAAAGGAACGCTGGGCGCCATACAGTGCCCGGCGTTTCAAATCTCCGGCCGCAATCGCCCCTACCGCAGCTGCTTTATGCCATATATTTAATATAATGAAAAAAAGCGCCCCATGATGCCGCGCAACAGGGCGGGTGATTGACGAATCCAACATTTGGTTGTATACTACCTTTATATGAATCATCCGCAGGAGATGACTGCCCTGCGGGTGTGAAAAAACTGTGCCGCAAAGCGGCGCAAAGTAAAAAGAGAGGAAATGGAAAATGAAAAAACTGATTGCCCTAATGCTTTGCCTGGTATTGGCGGTTGCTGCATTTGGCTGCAATAACACGCCTGCCACGGAAGGCGATCCGACGGATGCGCCGGATCAAACGCAGACTGAGGCTCCCGAAGCAACGGATGCCCCCGAAGCGACGGATGCCCCCGAAGCCACCGAGCCTGTTGAAGGCGATGGCGAACAGAAGGTCTACAACGTAGTGAGCCTTGTCAACGGCAACCTCGGCGACAAATCCTTCTTTGATTCCGCCGAATCCGGCTTGAAGGCACTCCAGGATGCAGGCCGCATCACCTACAAGACCATCGAAATGGGCGGCACGGATGAAGACCAGCCCAAGTGGCTTGAGACCCTCTATGAAGTTGCAGAATCCGGCGAGTATGATCTCATCATCTGCGGCACCTACCAGATGCCTGACTACTTGAAGGAAGTTGCCACCGCGTATCCGGATCAGAAGTTCTTGATCTACGATGACACCACCTATGTTGGTGAGAACGCGAACGTTGTTAACTTCTCCTACAAGCAGAACGACATGGGTTACCTCGTAGGCGTGTTCGCCGCTGCGATGACTTCCCAGACCTCCGTTGCCAACATCAACGAGGAGAAGGTCGTCGGCTTCGTGGGCGGTGTGGATAGCCCCGTCATCAACGACTTCCTCTATGGCTTCCTCCAGGGCGTGCAGGACACCGACCCCGAAGTGAAGGTTGATACCCGCTATGTCAACTCCTATGTTGATACCGCGACTGCGAAAGAGCTTGCGCTCTCCATGATCAACGACAACGCCTGCGACATCATCTGGGGCGTTGCGGGCCTCTCCGGTAACGGCGCTGCGGAAGCTTGCGCGGAAACCGGCAAGAGCTGGTTCATCGGCGTTGACTCCGACCAAGAGCTCACCCTGCCCGACAACCAGAAGGCTATCACTCTCACCTCTGGCCTCAAAAATATCGGCCAGTCCCTTATCTGGTTCTTCGATAAGTGGGATGCCGGCGAAGCGGATGCGCTCTTCGGAACCCAGGTCAACCTGGGCCTCAACGAGGGCGGCGTTGGCATCGTGACCGATAAGAACTTCACCAACGTTGCGCCGCAGGAAGTGCAGGATGCAGTCCTGGCTGCGCAGGAGAAGGTTGCCTCCGGCGAGATCACCGTTCCCACCGCCATTGGCGATGAAACCAACGGCGTCGTTGCGCTGCGCGACTCCATGCAGCCGTAACAACTTCATAAGCATTTCAGCGAGCCGGCCGGTTTTCCGCCGGCTCGCAACGGCCGGATTCGGCCAATTGCGGTTGAGAACGGCCCATAAGAAGCAAACGAGCCGGGGGGAGCTGATTGTCGTGGCTCCCCCCTGCTTGCTTTATTAAAGAAAAGGAGGGGACGAAAAGCCAATGCCGCAAAACGAATTCGTTGTGCAGATGGTGGGGATTACCAAGGTGTATCCCAACGGCATTGCCGCGAACCGGGACGTAGACTTCAATGTGCGCGGGGGAGAGATTCATGCGCTGATGGGCGAGAACGGCGCGGGAAAATCCACATTGATGAAAATGCTCTTTGGCCTGGAGCAGCCCACGGAAGGGAAGATCATCGTGAACGGGGAAACGGTGCGCCTCACCTCCCCAACGGTTGCCATTTCAAAGGGAATCGGCATGGTACACCAGCACTTCATGCTCGTGCCGAGCCTTACCGTAGCGGAGAACATCGTGCTTGGGATGGCGCCTACAAAAGGCATGTTTATTGACTATAAAAAGGCAGTTGAAATTACAGAGGAATATTCCAAAAGGTATAACCTCCTGGTCGAGCCGGATAAGCGCGTGATGGATATTCCCGTCGGCATGAAACAGAAGGTGGAGATCTTGAAGGCGCTGGTGCGCGGCGCGAAGATCCTCATCTTGGACGAGCCCACTGCGGTTTTGACAACGCAGGAAACCGAAGAGCTTTTCCGGGAACTCATCCACCTCAAAGAACAGGGTTATACAATTATTTTCATTTCGCATAAGCTCAACGAGATTAAACAGATCACAGACCGAATCACCATCATGCGCGCCGGGAAATCCATGGGTGTTTACAATACGGCGGAAATCTCCAAAGAGGAAATTTCCCGCTTGATGGTCGGGCGCGACGTGGTGCTTGCCGTGCAGAAGGATAAGGCCGAACCCAAGGAGACGGTATTGCAGGTGCGCGGGCTTACCTACACCAACGAGTGGAACAAGAAAATGCTCGATGGCGTTTCCTTTTCCGTGCGGCAGGGCGAGATTCTCGGCGTTGCAGGCGTGGAGGGCAACGGCCAGGGCGAGCTCGTGGAGATGCTTTTCAATCTGAACCGGCCGGATGCCGGGAGCGCGACTGTGAATGGGCAGGAGATCATCGGCATGCCGCAGGATAAGCTCCGGGCACTGGGTGTGTCGCTCATCCCGGAGGATAGGATGACCTATGGCATCGCGGGCGCAGCTACCATCGAAGAAAATCTCATCTCGGATCGCATTGATCAGAAGCGTTTCAACAAGGGGCCGCTCTTTAACATGAAAGCCATCCATGCGGAGAGCGAGCAGCTCATAAAGGATTTCGCAGTGCTGTGCAAATCGCATCAGCAAAAGGTGCAGATGCTTTCCGGCGGCAACATCCAAAAGGTGGTTGTGGCACGTGAATTCTCCAGCAACCCCAAACTCATCATCGCGGATCAGCCTACCCGCGGCATCGACGTGGGCGCAACGGAATTTATCCGCAACAAGCTGGTCGAACTTTCCCGCGCAGGTGCGGCGGTGCTGCTGGTTTCGGCGGACCTCAATGAGGTGATGGAACTTTCCGACAGCCTTATCGTCATGTGCGGCGGGAAGATCGCTGCGTATTTTGAGGATACTTCCACGCTCACCGACGCGGTCATGGGCGAATACATGCTCGGGCTCAAGAGCCAGAGCGATGAGGAGATTAGGAGGGTTTGCCATGAAGGATAGGCGGTTGATGCTCTTTGAAGTGGCGCGCGGCACGGCAGCGATCCTGCTTGCACTTTTGGTTGCGACCATCTTCATCTTTCTCTGCTCCGATGAGCCGATGACCGCGCTGCGGTATCTGTTGATCGGGCCGATCATTAAGGACAGCGGCGGTTTCAACACCATGAGCTTTTATACCATCCTTGCCGCTATGATTCCGACGATCTTCACGGGCCTTGCAACGTGCGTGATGTTCTCGGCGGGGCAGTTTAACCTGGCAAGTGAAGGCGGTGCGATGGCAGGCGGCTTTGTGGCGGCGCTTTGCGGCATCTATATTCAGATGAATACGGGGCTGCACGCGGTGGTTTGCGTGGTGATCGCTGCGATCGTATGTGGGCTTATCATGCTCATCCCAGCGCTGCTGAAGGTAAAGCTCGGGGCGAGCGAGATGGTTACGAGCCTCATGCTTAACTACATCATCATGTACATCGTGCTGCACTTCCTCAATTACAACTTTGCGGACCGCTCCAAAGGCTCCACGCAAACCTATCCCTTTGCGGAGACCGCGCAGATTCCCGCGCTGGTGCCAGGCGGCAGCAAGCTGAGCTGGGGGTTTGTGGTGGCGCTCGTCTTCGTCGTAATCATTGCGCTTTTCATGTACCGCACGCGCTGGGGCTATGCCATCCGCATGATCGGCATCAATAAATCGTTTGCCTCGTATTCCGGCATGAAAGTGGGCGGGGTCATCGTGCTTTCCCAGGTAATCGGCGGCTTGCTTTCGGGCCTTGGCGGCAGCATAGAGGTGCTCGGGCGGTATACCACTTTCCTCTGGAAGGAGCTGCCCGGCTATGGGTGGACAGGCATCACCATCGCCATCCTGGCGAAGAACAACCCCATCTTTGTGCCATTTGCAGCGTTCTTTATCGCATACCTAAATAAGGGATGTTCGCTTATGGCAACCTACAGCGACGTCCCTGCTGAGATGATCGACATCATCCAGGCGGCAATCTTCCTGTTCTTTGCAGCGGAGCAGTTCCTTGCGCGCTATCGGCAGAAGATCGTGGTGCGCAACACGCAGGCCGATCTTGCAAAGCTTGAAACGGTGAAAGGAGGGGAGACGCAATGAGCCAACTCTGGGAAATGATCTTTCAGTCGGAATTCCTTTTTTCGGTAATCCGCATCACCGCGCCAATCCTCTTTGCCGCATTGGGTGCAGCCATCGCAGAGCGTGCGGGGCTTACCAACATGGGCCTTGAGGGCATGATGATGATCTCTGCGCTTTTTGGCACGCTCACAAGCTATTGGACGCAAAGCTGGATCATCGGCGTGCTGTGTGCGCTGTTGGTGGGCCTGGTGCTCAGCCTCATGGTCGGGTTCTTTGCGCTCAAGCTTAAAACGGATATTATCCTTGCGGGCATCGCGGTCAATATGCTTGGCAGCGGCGGCACGATCTTCCTGCTGTATATGTTTACAGGCATGCGCGGCAACACGGGCGCGCTCGTAAGCGAAAATATCTTGATCCCAACGGTGCATATCCCCTTGATTCAGGATATCCCCGTGCTTGGGGACATCCTTTCCGGGCATTCGGTGCTTACCTATCTTGCCTTTCTGTTTGTGCTTTTGATGTGGGTGCTGCTGTATAAAACACCGGTGGGCTTAAGCATCCGCGCGGTGGGCGAAAACGAGCATGCAGCGGAGAGCGTGGGCATCAAGGTGCGGCGCATCCAGTATACAGCCCTTGCAATCTCCGGCTCGCTTGCAGGGCTTGGCGGCGCGTTCATGTCCATGTATTATTCCCAGGGATGGAACTCCGGCATGGTTGCAGGGCGCGGCTTTATCGCCCTTGCGGCGCAGGCCATGGGGCAGGGCGAGCCGGTTGGCACCATGCTTTCCTCGCTGTTGTTTGGCCTGGCTCAAGCGCTGCGCACGAAGGTTTCCGCACTCCAGGGCGCTTCGAGCTACCTGGTCTCGGTAATCCCGTATGTAGCAACGGTGCTCGGACTTGTGATCTATGCGGCGGCAACGATCCGCCGGGTAAAGAAGGCGCGCCGCACAAAGCATGTGGCTGCGCCGGTTGAGGAGAAGGAATGATATGAAAAAGATCCCCGTTATCCTGGATGGCGACCCGGGGCATGACGACGCGATCGCATGGGTGCTTGCAAATGCAAGCCCCATGCTGGATATCCGCGCCGTGACCTCCTGCTGCGGGAACCAGACCATCGAAAAGACAACCTATAACGCCCTGCGCATCTGCACGCTGATTGGCCTGCACGCGCCCTTTGCCATGGGGCGCCGGCGGCCGCTCGTTTCCGAGCCAATCATCGCGCCCACGGTGCATGGGCAATCCGGCCTCGATGGCCCTGCGCTGCCGGAGCCGGATTTTGAGCCCACGGGCCTTGATGCGGCAACCCTTATGGCGCAGGTGCTCGCGGAGAGCGCGGAACCGGTTACGCTCGTGCCCACGGGGCCGCTTACCAACATCGCTGCGCTCTTGCTTGCGCACCCCGAGCTCAAGGGGAAGATCGCCCATATCTCGCTCATGGGCGGCGGCATCGCGTATGGGAACTGGACACCCGCGGCGGAATTCAACATCCTTGTTGACCCGGAAGCGGCGAAGGTGGTGTTTGAAAGCGGGATCCCCGTTACGATGGCCGGGCTGGATGTAACGGAGCGTGCGCTGGTTTATCCGGAGGATTTCGAGCGCATCCGCGCGGTTGGAAACCCCGTTGCGAAAGTGGTCGCGGAATGGCTGGAGTTTTTCTATGGCTTCCATCGCAGCAAAGGGTACCCCGGCGCACCGGTGCATGATGCTGTGGCCGTGGCTGCGCTGGTTAAGCCGGAGCTGCTCACAGTGAAGCCATACTATGTGCAGGTGGAGACACAGGGCGATTTCTGCAAGGGCGCAACCATTGCGGACCGCTTCGGCGTGCTTGGGCATGCGCCCAACGCGAACGTGATCCTCGATATTGACCGGGAAGGCTTTGTGGACCTCCTGGTGGAAGCTGCAAAGCACTACGATAAAAGGGAGGTGGGCGCATGAAGCGTTTCCCTGTGATTCTCGATTGCGACCCGGGCGTGGACGACGCGGTGGCCATCCTGCTGGCAAAGCAGCTCCCGGAGCTTGACGTGCGGGCCATCACAACGGTTGCAGGCAACGTGGAGGTGGAAAAGACCTATGCCAACGCGCACAGGATTCTGCATGTTGCAAAATGGGAAGTGCCGGTTTATATGGGCGCGGCTAGGCCGCTCATAGGCACGCAGGTGACCGCTACGGGCATCCATGGCGCGGACGGCCTTGGCGGCGTGGAAGTGCCGGGCGCGGCGATCCCGCCTGTGCCGGAGGAGCGCGCCTGGGATGTCATCTACCGCGAAGCTGTAGCCGCAGGCGGAGCGCTCGAACTTATTGCTGTCGGGCCGCTCACAAACCTTGCGATTGCCTTTGCAAAGTATCGCGAGCTGCCCAAACTGATTCGGAGAATCGTCATCATGGGCGGCGCTGCAACGCTCGGGAATACGACGCCTGCTGCGGAGTTCAACATTTATGCGGATCCGGAAGCTGCGGAGATGGTCTTCCAAAGCGGCGTGCCGGTGCACATGGTGGGCCTGGATGTAACGCTCAAGAGCTACCTTACGGCTTCGGAGATCGACGCCATTGCGGCGCTTGGAAGCGAGCAGGCGAAATTCTTCCATGGAATCCTGCAAAACGTGCTGGCCTTTTCAACGAAGCTGGGCTTGCCCGGCGTTTCCATGCATGACCCTGCGG
Source organism: uncultured Clostridia bacterium (assembly GCA_944366945.1). Classification (GTDB taxonomy): domain Bacteria; phylum Bacillota; class Clostridia; order Christensenellales; family CAG-138; genus UBA1685. The sequence continues at coordinate 4,748 of CALVWJ010000030.1, read as the reverse complement.
CCGTGCTCTATGCGGTGGATGCGAGCCTGTTTCAAGCGGAGGAAGCCGGCGTGCATGTGGAATGCAAGGGCAGCATCACCCGCGGGAAAACCGTTACGGATCTCTACAGCGATGCGCAGTTTGAAAAGAACGCATACGTTGTAACAGAGGTGGATCGCCCTGCATTTGTCGAGCGCGTAAAGACGCTGTTGGCGCGGTATGCCTAACCAATAGGCGCCGGGTTCTCCCGCATGGGCAAGCATAGAAGCGCGCTGCATTTTTGCAGGAGGCGGAGGTCGACCCAAACAGGAGAAGCATGCGCCTATAGTCAACTTGCCTAAGCTGCTTGAGCAGCAAGGGCAAAGACAACGCGGGAGCATGCGCAAACAAGGGGTGCGCTGCGGCGCACACTGCATGCGGATGCATGCAAACGCATGGGATGGAAATAGCCCAAGGCGGCAGCAATAAAGCTGCCGCCTTTACTTTCTGAAGCGGCACGATCTTCCTGCTGTATAGGTTTACAGGCATGCGCGGCAACACGGGTGCGGCCGGGGGTATTCAACAGGAAAGCTATGCTGCGCAAGGGCATTGCAGATTTATTGCACACCCGGATCCTTCTCTTGCTTTTCGTTTCCTCAAAGTGTACGGCGCGCTACACAACAGCAACGAAGCTGCCACATCAGCGTCCCGCGGCATCGCCTACCACACAGTAAGATTGCGAAAACCATTATGGGCACAGCTCCCAGAACGGAGCGCAGGATACCCGGAAGGTGCAGCACCCAAAAGCGGTTTCCGCAAATGCGTTTATCAGCGGCCCTGCAGCCTAACGGGAGCTTTCGCTCCAAAGCAGCAGTGACATAGGAAAACGCCGGGCAATTTCGCCCATTCGCCCCGGCACTGTGCTGGCGGCCTTGGGAGGGGGCACCATGCCTGCGGCCGGCCATCTTGCGCCAGAACAAATACAGCCGAGCTTGACGCTGCGCCCTTGAAGCGGCAGATGTGCGGCAGAGGCGCGAAAGACGCGGAAGGCATACCCGCTGTGGTGCCGATGCAGCTGCCCCAATATGCCCTCCTCATGGCGATGTTTTCATGGGCCACAGCCACCAAAGCCGGCGGGCTATTTCCGGCGGCATGCGATGTTCAAGGATCGGCGATTGCAGCGGCCCGAGATGAACCGAGCTTGAATGGAATCCATGCGCAAGCGAATTGGCGCAGCGCGGCTGATGCAGCTGCGCAGTTCGAAGTGTTTACCGGGATGCGTGGATTGCAGGGCTTCGCGTTGCTGTGCATGCTTGCAATGCAGGAAAAAGAACGATCAAGGAAGTGCTCGCGGCAGTTTTTGCAGGGGAAGCGCAAAAATCTGCACCCCATCAAACCCGCCGCCATTTATGCCCGCGCTTTAGTGCGCTTCCGGCGATATCTGCCCCGGTCCTGGCATTTTTCGGGGTGCAGAAAGTGCAGCGGGCACTTCCCCCGCTGCACCTTTGCTTCCATCCGTTGCGTCCGTCAGCCTAAAAGCCCCAAAATCCGTTGATCTGCCGCAGCGGTAAGCGCTTGCAGCTGCGCATCCGCTGGAAATATGCGGCGCACATGCAGAAAATGGAATAGCGTGTGCCTGCAGCGCAGCTGGATAGAATGCCGGACTCCGACTCCCACAGCCCTGCCGCGCATGGCTTTACAGCTTCTTTTTTAGGTAAACCATATCCACCAGCTGCACGCCGCTTTCATAAATGGGATGATCGTAATGATCGGTAAAGAAATTCTTGACGCGGTGAGACCGGGTAAAGCCGCACTTCTCATAAAAGGGAATGGTCAATGGGCTGTCGTCGGTCCCAACTTGCAAAATAGAATAGCGTCCACGGTATTCTTTTTCGAGAAAAGCAATGAGCGCTTTTCCGTATCCTTTTCCTTGAAAAGCCGGCTCTGTCGCCAGGTTCTTAATTTCAAGAATGCCGGCCCCAACCTCCATAACAACGCATTCGCTTTTGCAGCCATCGTCCTCCAACACATACATGGTACCGCTTTCCAGGTAGCGGTCAATCATATCCTCCTGCTCATCCGCCAGCAACAGGAGGGAGAGATATTGCTTTTTGTTGCGCTTAACTTCTTTTATTTGCATCTGATTCTCCACTGCCTATTGAAATGCAAAGTAGGCGAAACGCTATGAAAACTGTGCGTAACGGCCTTGCCATACCAAGCAAGGCCGCTTCGACTTTTGCATGCGAGCATTCGTGCCCAGCCAAGCTGGGACTTGGTTCGCGGAGGAGCCCGATTTTACACGGTTTCCAGCTTAATCTGGTTCGTGTTGCCGGATTTGCCGTTGATTACGCCGCCCGTGATGACCACGCGGTCGCCCTGCTTTGTAAGCCCAGATCGCTTTGCGGCGAGCAGCGCATGGTAGAACATCACATCCGATGAAGTGAATTCCTCGCTGCGCACCGGCAGTACGCCCCAGGAAAGCGCAAGCTTGTGCCAAACGCGCACATCGGTGGTCATGCCCAGGATAAAGACCGGCGGACGGAAGCGGGAAACCATGCGCGCCGTTTGGCCACTCCGCGTGCATACTACGATCAGCGAGGCGGCAACATCCATCGAAAGCGCACAGGTTGCGTGGGAGATCGCATCCGCATCGCTCTTGATGGCAAATTCTTCGCCCTGGAAGCGTTTCTTATAGTTGATATCGTTTTCCGCCTGCGCAGCGATGCGCGCCATGGCCGCTACGGATTCCACCGGATATTCGCCCGCAGCGGTTTCGCCGGAGAGCATGAGCGCGCTCGTTCCATCGTAAACGGCGTTGGCTACGTCCGAAATCTCCGCGCGGGTAGGGCGGGGGTTGTGAATCATGGATTCCAGCATTTCCGTTGCAGTGATCACGCGCTTTCCGCGCCTGCGGCAGCGGGTAATCAAATGCTTTTGGATGGCGGGCAGTTCCTCAAAGGGAATCTCCACGCCGAGGTCGCCGCGCGCAACCATGATGCCGTCGCTCGCGTCGATGATCTCGTCGATTTTGTCCACGCCGGAGCGGTTTTCAATTTTTGCGATTAAATCGATGTCTCCGCCGCCGTTTTCCATAAGGAATGCTCGCACCGCAAACAGATCTTCCTTGCAGGAAACAAACGAGCAGGCGACAAAATCCACCCCCAGCTGGATGCCGAGAAGCAGATCCGAGCGGTCCTGTGCGCTCAGATATTCCTGCCGAAGCACCTTTCCGGGAAAACTCATGCTTTTACGGTCGGAAACTTCGCCGCCGATTACAACGGTGCAAATCACGTCGTGCCCGCGAATCTCCCGCACTTCCAATACAACCAGGCCGTTATTGAGCAGAATGCGGTCGCCCGGCGCGAGCTCCTGGGCCAGCTTTTTATAAGAAACGGAAACCTGCGTTTGATCCCCTGCAACCTCTTCCGAAGTAAAGGTAAAAGGATCGCCGCGATGCAGCGTGACTTTGCCGGAGGCAAACGTACCGATCCGGTATTCCGGGCCTTTGGTATCCAGCATCACGGCAAGCGGGACGCCGAGCGCATCGCGCGTTTGCTGCACAAGGCGGATCTTTTCGGCTTGCTCCTGCTGCGTGCCATGCGAAAAATTGAAACGTGCTACGTCCATGCCAGCTTCGATCATGCCGCGCAGCGTATCTGCATTTGCGCAGGCTGGCCCGATTGTGCAGATGATTTTTGTCTTTTTGCCAATCATAGAAGTTTACTCCCATCGATTCGAAATAGTATCAAACATATATTCCATAAGCAAAAGTATAACGCGAAATATGGCAATCGTAAACCATAGCACTGTAAAAGTTCCGTGAATCATGCAGCAACGTAATGGAAGAGTTTGGAAGGAACGGAATGTAGGAAAATGATGTTGATAATGTTAGGAAAAAGAAAAAGAAAATTTAAATTGATATGATTTAAAGAGAAAACACGAGAATTTTAATGATCGAAAAGATTATTTTATAATAAATCAGAATTAAGAATAAATTAAATGGATATTTGAAAATAACGTTGGATTTCAAAATTGTGTTATGCGGAAGAATTCGATATAATAATCGAGCACACTTCGTGAGGGGCGTGCAGCGAGCACCTTGAAAACTATATAGTGCAGAAGATAGAAGAAGAAACGCGAAGTAAATTTGAAGGAGCCTCAGCACGGGGGGAGCCCGTGCGAGGGTTCTAAGGACAACTTGGAGCCAAGCGAAGAAGAGCAACGTCGGGAGACGTGAAGGAATTGAACTCAAGAGTTTGATCCTGGCTCAGGACGAACGCTGGCGGCGTGCCTAACACATGCAAGTCGAACGGGGATATTGAATTTCGGTTTAGTATCCAAGTGGCGCACGGGTGAGTAACGCGTGAACAACTTGACCTTAAGAGGGGGATAACATCGAGAAATCGGTGCTAATACCGCATAAGACCACAACCTCGCATGGGGAAGGGGTCAAAGGAGAGATCCGCTTAAGGAGGGGTTCGCGTCCCATTAGGTAGTTGGCGGGATAACAGCCCACCAAGCCGACGATGGGTAGCCGAGCTGAGAGGCTGAACGGCCACACTGGAACTGAGACACGGTCCAGACTCCTGCGGGAGGCAGCAGTGGGGAATATTGGGCAATGGGCGGAAGCCTGACCCAGCAACGCCGCGTGAGGGAAGAAGGTTTTCGGATTGTAAACCTCTGTCGCAGAAGACGAAGGAAGTGACGGTATTCTGTGAGGAAGCCCCGGCTAACTACGTGCCAGCAGCCGCGGTAATACGTAGGGGGCGAGCGTTGTCCGGAATTACTGG
>CALVWJ010000029.1 GCA_944366945.1 uncultured Clostridia bacterium | reverse complement strand
AAAGTTCACAAAGGCTGTGTGGCACATCTAAACATTTTTGCGCAGTTTTATGATAGAATAAATCATTGATTTATGGAGGTAACCGCTCAAATGGATTATAAAATAATTCGTTTAATAGACAATCCTAAAATAAAGGAAAGGGCTGCGCAGTGGTTTCATGAAAAATGGCATATCCCCAGGGAGAGCTATTTGGAAAGCATGGAAGCATGCCTAAAAGGGGCGAGTGCAGTTCCGCAATGGTATATGGCGATGGAAGATGATCGAATTATTGGCGGCCTGGGCGTAATTGAAAATGACTTCCACGACAGGAAAGACCTTGCCCCAAACGTTTGCGCCGTCTATACGGAAGCAGACAGGCGCTGCAGGGGAATCGCCGGCGCTTTATTAAACTATGTGTGTGCCGATATGAAAAAGAAAGGGATTGATACCTTATATCTTATCACAGACCATACCTCGTTTTATGAGCGTTACGGCTGGGAATTCTTTTGCATGGTTCAAGGGGATGGGGAGCCTAATAAGGCAAGAATGTATGTTCATAAGGAATGAAACATCACGGTTTGAAAAGCAAATAAGCGCAAACTTGCTTTTACCCCTGCCCTATTTCTTTAGGCCGCTCTTTTCAAAGGAAAGCCCATGATTGGGCCTTCCTTTTTTCCTGTTCAACAGCCCTCGCGCAGAGCATGGCGCACTTTCCTTTGCACCCTGTTTAAGCACGCCATGCATGCGTGGTTCTATTTTTGCACCTCGTCATCATCCGTACGCAGGCCCAGCAACGCGGTGCGGTTGATAAGGTTCTTCCAAGTATGCTATATCCTCTTTGGAAAGAGAAAGCTCCAGCGCCCTGGCTGCATCTTCCAAATATTTTGCCTTTGTAGCCCCAACGATGGGTGCAGTCATACCCTTTGCAAGCTGCCACGCGAGCGCAACCTGCGTCATGGTAACCCCATAGTTTTCCGCAGTTTCATGCACCCGCCGCACGATTTCATAATCAGAGCTCTCTGTACTATCATATTTCTGCGCTGCGGTTTGATCGGTTTGGCTACGCAACGTATCTGCCTTCCACGTTGGACGGCAAAGGCGCCCGGCTGCAAGGGGGCTAAAAGGGGTCAGCGCTACCCCTTCCTGCTTGCAAAGCGGGATGATTTCCCGTTCGTCTTCCCGGTAGAGCAAGTTATAATGGTTCTGCATGGAACAAAACCGCGTCCATCCGTTGCGTTCCGCAGCAAACTGCATGCTGTAAAACCGATATCCATACATGGCCGAAGCGCCCAAAGCGCGCACCTTTCCACATTTTACAAGGCCGTCGAGCGCCTCCATGGTTTCTTCGATGGGCGTGGTCCGATCAAAGCGGTGGATGATATAAAGGTCAACATAATCCGTGTTAAGCCGTTTCAGCGAGCTCTCGATTTCGCGCTGTATCGCTTTTTTTGAAAGATGCCCTTCATTGAAATAAACCTTGGTTGCGATGACAACTTTCTCACGTGGGATACAGTTGCGGATTGCCCGGCCAAGATACTCCTCGCTCGTCCCATGCGCATACGTATTGGCCGTATCAAAAAAATTGAATCCCAAATCCAACGCTTTTTGCACGATGGTTTCCGTTTCCTTTGGGTTCAGCGTCCACGCATGCGAATCGGGAAACGGCTTTCCAAAGCTTAAACACCCAACGCAGAGTCTCGAAACTTCGATGCCAGAGCTGCCGAGTTTGCAGTATTCCATCCGATCTCCTCCCCCAAATGTTAAAAAGGCGGGCGGCAACATGCCCAGTCAACATGCTGCCGCCCCAGGGAACAAAACGCTGAACCTTTATTGATTCATTGCGCTCAAGTAAGCTCCAACCGCCGTGCCAAACTTTACGCTGTGTCCGCAGGCTTGCAGCGCACGTTCTACAGCGCTGAGCGCCTGCACGATGGTGTTCTGATCGATGTTGCCCATGTGGCCGAGACGGAACGCCTTGCCTGCATATGCGCCGAGCGCACCTGCAACGATAACGCCCGCGTCAAACATGGCCGCGCGGAATTTTGCATCGTCTACGCCATCCGGATAAATGCACACGCTCAATGTATCCGCGCGGCATTCGGGCTTAGCCAGAATGGTAAAGCCAACGGCTTCGAGGGCCTTATGGATGGCCTGTGCATTTTTGTGATGGCGTGCATCGCGTGCCTGCAGGCCTTCCGCCTTGATGATTTCCGTTGCTTCCTTCATCGCCCAGACCAGGTTGACCGCCGGCGTAGCAAAGTATTTTGCCGGGTTCTCCATAATCGGGAGCCACTTTTCAAAGTCAACATAGTATTCGGGGATTGTACCAAGGGTCTTGCGGCGCGCAAGGGCCTTTTTACCAGCCCACAGCACAAACATGCCCGGGCAGACGCCAAACGCCTTCTGGGAACCCGTAAACATGACATCGATGCCCATGCCGTCAACATCCGCAAATTCGCCTGCGGTTGCTGCTACGCCATCGAGGATAAAGATGGTATCGGGGTGCTTTTTCATTACTTTGCCGATCTCTGCAACGGGCGCAATCACGGCGGTAGAGGTATCCACGTGCGTCACCGTCATGGCAGCGTAGTTTTTCTCGCTCAACTTTTGGTCGATGGCTTCCGGGGAAACGGCGTTTCCCCATTCTGCGCTGAGCACATCCACATGCAAGCCTTTGCGCTCGCAGATATCGATGAAGCGGTCGCCGAAGAAGCCGTTGCTTACGATCAAGATATTATCGCCGCGCTTGGTGACGTTTGCAATGGCCATTTCCATCGCCAGCGTACCCGTTCCAGCAAGCGGAAACGTTTGCCCAGAGCAGTTGAACAACGTGCCAAGCTCGTCGATCAGCTCTTTATAATCCTTCACAAAGCGAGGGTCACCAAAAGCCTGGATCTCGCGCCCCATCTGTTCCTGGATGGACTTCACTACCGGCGTAGGGCCAGGGATCATAACAAGAACGTTCTTTTCCATAATCATGAAACTCCTTTGTTTGATAGATATAAACTAAGGCTGCATTTTCCATGCAGTCCGCTCAGCGGATCAGCAATCAGTTTACTTCGCGCACCGCAATGCCCGCATTGACCAGCGCGCTGCGCACTTCGGCGCGAACCGTTTCGTTGGCGCGTTGCAGCGGCAGGCGAAGATCGCCGCCATACAGTCCAACATACTCCATCGCCGCTTTCAGTCCGGCGATGCCATATTTTGTGGTTACGGCCGCATTCACCGGCATAAGGCGGAAGGCCAGCTGCTTGGCTTCTTCCATCTTGCCTGCGTTAAAGAGCTCAATCAGTTCTGCGCATTCATTGGGCAGCACGTTGGAAAGCGCAAGCGTGCCGCCTTTTGCGCCAAGGCAGAGGCTTGGGAGCAGGAATGCCCAATTACCCGCCAAAACAGAGAATCCAGGAGCTGCATCGCGAATGGTTTCCGCGATCTGCACAATGTTGCCGGAAGTATCCTTCACGCCTACGATATTGGGGTGGCGGGAAAGCTTTGCCTGCAGCGCAGAAGACATGTTCACGCCCGTATTTGCCGGCATGTTGTAAATAATCACCGGCAAGGGAGAGCGATCAGCAACTGCAGTATAGTATGCCGCAAGTACATCATCCTTCATGCTGCTTTTATAATAGAATGGCGTCACAAGCAACACGGCGTCTGCGCCGTTGTCTTTGGAAACCTGGCAAAGGCGAATCGTTTCTTCAAAGCAGTTGCTGCCCGTGCCGACTACTACGCGCTTTTTGCCGGCGATTTTTTTGCAGCAATGCGCGATTAACTCTTCCTTTTCCTTCTCTAAAAGCGAAACGAATTCACCATTGGAGCCCATCACAACAATGCCTTCAAGCTTGGACGAAGTCCAGAACGTGAGGTTCTCATCCAGCTTATCGTATGCGATCTTATCGTTGACAAACGGGGTCGCAATGGGGCAATAAATCCCTTTTAAATCAAACATGATCTTACCTCCCGCGGTTAATATCGGCAGACAACGCCTGCCGCTGCTCCTTCATCATCCGCCAAAATCATATGTGCGTCAAATATCAATAAAAGAATAAAACTTATTTATGCGTTTAAATAACGTCTATTCCTTCAGCGGCACGCTGCCACACACTGGCGCCATAATGTCATTTTCCCAGCACAAACTGGAAATGCCTTGATGACTGAATTCCGTCGCCATAGCGATAAACGCGGCGGCCGCTTTGGAAACATATCGATTGCGCTTATGCACCATGTTAATCCAACGCTTTACGTTGGGACCCGGAAGCTTATAATACACCAGCTCACCACCCAGATTTGTAAGCTTCACTGCAGTATCCGAAACAAAAGTCACACCCAGGCGCTGTGCAGCCAGATTGCAGGCCGTGGTAAGCTGGTTCAAATACATAAAAACCTTAGGTTCAAAGCCGCTTTCGCGGCAGAAACGCAGGCCGCGGCTGTGCATGTCGTGCCCTTTTTCAAGCATGAGGAACGGATGTTCCCGAAAGCGTTCCAACGCCACACAAGGCCAAGCACAATCCACATGCCGATCCTGCAGCACGTCTTCCGTTCTGAGCATACACGCGGCGTTTTCAGCATTCGCCGGGTCATTTGCCGGAACCGCAAGCAGGATATGCTCTTCAAATAGCGGATAGATTTGGAACAAGGATGGCTCAAAATCGTGGCTTTCAATCAAAAGATCCACATCTCCATTTAAGGTCATCTGCTGCAGGGAGAGAAAGTCCGACTCTGTTATCTTCACATCAATTTCAGGGCAAAGGTGCAAAAATCGTGCTGTGAGGCGTGGTAACAGATAGCTCGAAAACATATGCGCAGCGCTTAAGGTCAAATCGCCCGTGCGCAGCTCCCGATAATCCTCCAAATATGCCTCCATATCGCGCTGTGTTGCAAGGATGCGCTGGATGTATTCCATCACCACCTCGCCTGCCTCCGTAAGTTTTACAGGCGTCGTGCTTCGATCAAAGATCTGGACCCCGATCTCATTTTCATACCGTTTGATGGTTAAACTTAAGGAAGGCTGAGACAAATAAAGCTTCTGTGCAGCACGCGAAAAACTTTGTTCTCGGTAAACTTCATCCAAATAATGAAAGATGCGAAACATGAGTGCCCGTTGCTCCTTGGATCAAGTTGTTTCGTTTTCAGATTGAATTAAGCACAAGCATGCTTCCATAATTTTGAAAAACGCATCCATCTGCTCACTCGTATAATGCTCAGCGATGGGAAGAAAGAAGGCCTGCGTATAATCATTATCATACTTAATGTGCATTTTTGTAAGCTGCTTCCCCTTCGCAGTAGGCCAGAGGGAGATCCTTTTTCCATGATACTCCTGGGGCGTTTTGGTAATTAACCCTTTCTTCTCAAGTTTGGATACGCTCTGTGAAACAGCGCTCTTTGTGCGATTATTCATTTTGGCAATTTCAGTAACTGTAATTCCTGGATTGAAGTATATCTTCTCCAGAATATGCATCTCGGTTGCAGAATAGTATTCCCCATTACCATAGTCATGCAATTTCGCATTTCGATCCACATAAAGCGTAACATAATCATGTATTAGGCTACTTTTCTTATAGTTTGGCCAAGTTTCCCAAATATTCTCCTTCCGAATGATCAACATAGCCCCTCCCGATCCTGCAATTCAAGCTGCAATATACATTCTTTTAATTATTTTTATATATTATATCAAATAATATGCGGTAAGCGATAACCTGGAAGGGTTTGAGTTCCACCCCGCACTCGATCACTTGAAGCATATTAAGGATTGGGTTGTCTACGAATAATAACAACACAAAACCATTATAGTTAACCCCCTGCTAAGCGCAGGTAAAGGCGATTCATGTTACGGGAAACCGGCTGCCGGGTCTGGTGCCTTGGCGGCCGGTTCTTCTAAGATTCAAATTCCGGAGGGAACTAGATGCTCAGATACATCTTCAAGCGAATTCTGATGATGATCCCAGTCATGATCGGCGTTACGCTCATTACGTTTTCCATGATGTATTTTTCGCCTGGCGAACCCGCCGATTATATTCTTGGCGAATTAGCTACAGAAGAGGATAAAGCGCTGTTCAATGAACAGAACGGACTGAACAGGCCTTTTCTGGTTCGATTCGTAAATTATATCGTCGATGCAGTCCAAGGTGATTTCGGTATATCCTACTCGACGAGGCAGCCGGTAATCAACGAGATTCTGGCAAGCTTCCCCACAACGATGAAACTCTCACTCTATGCTGAAATATTTGCGGTTGTGCTAGGCATAACGCTTGGCGTCATATCTGCCGTAAAGCAATACAGCTTCATTGACAATTTTACGAGGATCCTGGCAATGATCGGTGTTTCCCTGCCAAGTTTCTGGGAGGGATTGATGCTGATTATCCTTTTCTCGGTCGTTCTTGGCTGGCTGCCGCCTTCTGGCCTCACCAGTTGGAAACACTATATCCTACCTGCCTTCACTTTAAGCACGTGGGGGCTTGCTGCCTGCATGCGCATGACGCGCTCCAGCATGCTGGAGGCCATCCGCGAAGACTACGTGCGCACGGCACGCGCAAAGGGGCAAACGGAATTTGTGGTAATTATGAAGCATGCGTTCCGCAATGCTGTTCTCCCCATCATTACTGTTGCCGGCACGGACTTTGCAAAGTTGCTGGGCGGCGCTGCTGTTATTGAAACCGTATTCTCCATCAACGGCATCGGCAAGCTCATCGTCGATGCAATCAACACGAAAAATGCGCCCCTTGTGCAGGGCGGCATCCTGTTTGTTGCAGTGGCAATGTCGCTCATCAATCTTTTGATCGATTTGGTCTACGCCTTCGTTGACCCGCGCATCCGTTCCCAGTATTCAAGCGGAAAGCGCCTTAAATCGAAATCCGGCAAGAAAGCGACGGTGAGCTGATATGTTTATGCTTTCAACAACGACCAAGCAAGAGGCTTCCCTAACTCAAGACACCATATCCATAGGCGGCCATGGTCAAGCAAAAGAAATTATCGGGCGCTTCCTGCGCAACAAAGCTGCTGTGTTCGGGTTGGCTATCGTAGTGTTTCTCTTGTTCTGCGCGATCTTCCCCCAGGCTTTGACGCAATACGATCCCATTGAGCAGGATCTGCGCAATCGCTTTGCAGCGCCAAGTTCAGAGCATTATTTTGGCACGGATGAGTATGGGCGTGACATTTTTGCCCGCGTAATTTATGGCTGCCGCACTTCCATGGAAATTGGCTTGATCTCCGTTGCAGTGTCCTGCATCATCGGCGTCATCATCGGCGCAGTTGCTGGATTCTATGGCGGTATCACGGATAACCTGTTCATGCGCTTTATCGACATCTTAATGGCAATTCCCAATACCCTGTTGGGCATTTCCATCGTTGCTGCGCTTGGCAACAGCATTCCGAATTTGATCATCGCGCTTTCGATCGGTTCCATTGCAGGCTATGCACGCGTTGTGCGTGTGAGTGTGCTTTCCACAAAGGGTATGGAATATGTGGAAGCTGCCTATGCAACCGGCGCCAGCGATGCGCGCATCATCTTCAAGTATATTTTGCCAAACTGCCTCGCGCCGATCATCGTGCAGGCAACCATGAGCGTGGCGACCACGATCATGACTGCTACCGGTTTGAGCTTCCTTGGCCTTGGCGTTCCCGCGCCTACGCCGGAATGGGGCGCCATGGCTTCCTCTTCGCGCGCATACATCCGCGATTACTGGTGGCTTGTCACCTTCCCGGGCATTGCGATTATGATAACCGCTTTCTCCTTCAACCTCTTTGGAGACGGTTTGCGTGACGCCTTGGATCCCAAGCTCAAGAGCTGAGAGGTGAAAGAGTATGAGTGAAAAGATTTTAGAAATAAAAGATCTGTTCGTCCAATATACTGCCGGCAAAGATATCGTGCGGGCAGTAAACGGGATCAGTTTGACCTTGGAACAGGGCGAATCGCTCGGCCTGGTTGGAGAAACCGGCGCAGGAAAGACCACCACGGCGCTCTCCATTATGCGTTTGATTCCGCATCCCCCGGGAAAGATTACCGGAGGTGAAATCCGTTACCGCGGCGAAAACTTAATGGAGAAGAGCGAAGCGGAAATGCGCAAGATCCGCGGCCATGAGATCTCCATGATTTTCCAGGATCCTATGACCGCGCTCAACCCGATGCTTTCCGTGGGCGATCAGATCGCAGAGGTGGTACGCCTGCACCAGAAAATCTCCCGTGCAGATGCGATGCGCAAAGCATGCGAGATGATGGAGATCGTGGGGATCGAAGGCGGCCGTGCAAACGAGTATCCGCACCAGTTCTCCGGCGGCATGAAGCAGCGTATTGTGATCGCAATCGCGCTTGCCTGCAACCCGTCGCTTTTGATTGCAGATGAACCCACAACGGCACTTGACGTAACCATTCAAGCGCAAGTGCTTGAGCTCATCGAACAGCTCAAACAAAAGTTCAACACTTCCCTGCTCTTGATCACGCACGACCTCGGCGTCGTTGCGGAAGTATGCAGCAAGGTCGCGATCATCTATGCTGGCGAAATCGTGGAATACGGTACGCTCAAACACATTTATGAGCATCCTTCCCATCCGTACACCATCGGCCTGTTCGGCTCCATTCCGAACTTGAACGAAACGGTGCACAGGCTCGCGCCCATTCCGGGCCTTATGCCGGACCCCACAAAGCTGCCGGCAGGCTGTGCCTTTGCGGAACGCTGCAGCGAAGCATGCGAAGCGTGCACCAAGAGCGCCGCCCCCTATGTAGAGATCGAACCCGGCCACATGGTGCGCTGCATCAAATTCGCCGGAAAGGAGTGCTGACATGGCCACGTTAGTTGAAGTCAAGGACTTAAAAAAGTATTTCAAAACCCCGCGCGGCCTGCTCCATGCGGTAGATAACATCAATTTCAAAATTGAAAAAGGGCAAACGCTGGGCGTCGTGGGCGAATCTGGCTGCGGAAAATCCACATTGGGACGTACTGTGATCCACCTGCATGAGCGCACTTCGGGGCAGATTTTCTTTGATGGCAAGGACGTAAGTGATCTGAATAAGCAGCAGCTCAAGGAGTTCCGCTCGCATGTTCAGATGATCTTCCAAGATCCCTTCTCCTCGCTGAATCCCCGCATGAGCGTGAGCCAGCTGATCGCGGAGCCGCTTCTGATCTATAAAACCACGAAGAGCTCTGCGGAACTCAGCAAAGAGGTTGCCCGGCTGATGGACACCGTAGGGCTTGCACGGCGCTTTGCCAATTCCTACCCGCATGAGCTGGATGGCGGCCGCCGGCAGCGCATCGGCATCGCCCGCGCGCTTTCCCTCAACCCGGAATTCATCGTCTGCGATGAGCCTGTTTCTGCGCTGGATGTTTCCATCCAAGCACAGATTCTCAACCTCATGCAGGATCTGCAGGACGAGTTGGGGCTCACCTACATGTTTATCACCCACAACATGAGCGTGGTGAAGCATATTTCCAACAACATCATGATCATGTATCTGGGCAATATGGTAGAGTTTGCAGACGCACAGGAGATCTTCAAAAACCGCCTGCATCCCTATACCAAAGCGTTGCTCGCGGCAGTGCCGATCCCTGCGATCATCGAAGGCCGCAAGCGTCAGCTTCTCACGGGCGAAATTACTTCGCCCATCAATCCCAAGCCGGGATGCCGCTTTGCATCGCGCTGCCCTTATGCCACTGCGCCTTGCCATGAGGTAGACCCCACGCTTGCGGAAGTCATGCCAGGCCACTTTGTCGCCTGCCATAATGTAAAGGAAATTAATCAGCTTTAAGCTGAAATGGAGGAACAAAAAACAGCTATGGAAAACACAAACTGGATCAAACTGATGAGCTCAAGTGAATTTGCCGAGCGCAAAAAAACCTGCGACACGGTAATCATTCCGGTCGGTGCAACAGAAGTTTATGGACCGCACATGCCCATGGGCAGTGATATCATCGTTGCACAGGATGTTGCAGAACTCGTAGCTGCAAAAACAAACGCCATGATCGGGCCGTCGCTGGAAGTTGGCGAATCCTATTCTTTAACCAAGTACCCGGGCACGCTCTATCTGCGCCCCACAACCTGGATGGCTGTAATCGAAGACTTTATGACTTCTCTTTTGCGCCTGGGATTCAAAAACTTTATGTTCATCAACGGCCATGCTGGCAACGTACCCATGGTCGGCCAGGTTTGCCGCCCGCTGGAGCGCGAGCTTGGCATCAAGACCGCACAGGTTGACTGGTGGCGTTTCACGCAGCCCCGCGCACTTGGCGTTTGCGAAACCACAGGCTGGATGTGCCACGGGCACGCAAGCGAATGCGGCACTTCCGTCATGCTGCACCTGCACCCGGAATATGTAGATATGTCCAAGGCGCAGCGCGTAACCCCCAAGGAAGGCGACGCTTACGGCAAGTATGACGATTTCATTGATTACACGGTATTCAATGAAACGACGGAATGCGGCATTCTCGGCGATGCAACTATCGCTACCGCCGAAAAGGGCAAGGTTGTTGTTGAACGTTGCGTAGAACGCATCGTAGAGTATATGCACGAGAAATTCGGCTGCTAAGGAGGCAATACCATGTTTGACCAGAAATACATTGCAGCAGTCATCCAGCTGGACACCAACACCAATTATGAGCAGAACATGAAAGCTGCTGCGGACTTCATTGCAGAAGCGCATGCGCGCGGTGCGAAGCTCGTCACGCTGCCGGAAAACTGGACCTACCAGGGCGACGATTATCTTGACTATGCAGAAGAAATGCCGGGTGGCCGCCTTGCGACCATGCTCAGCGAGCTTTCTTCCAAGTATGGCATGTGGATCCACAGCGGCAGCTCCAGCGAGAAAAACCCCGATCCCAACGACCATCGTCCATACAACACCAGCATGCTGTTTAACCCCAAGGGTGAGCTTGTTGCAAAGTACAGCAAGGTGCACATGTTCGATGTAGACATCGTAGGCGGCGGCAGCTTCCGTGAGTCCGAGCACAAGTGCCCCGGCAAGGAGATCGTAGTTTATGATACGAAAGAAATCGGCAAGCTCGGCCTTGCGATCTGCTATGACCTCCGCTTCCCCGAGCAGTTCCGCTTGATGGCGCTTGAAGGTGCGGACGTGTTCTTCAATCCTGCAAGCTTCGTGCTTATGAGCGGCAAGGATCATTGGGAAGTGCTGCTGCGCGCAAGAGCGATTGAAAACAGCTGCTACCTGCTTGCAGCCGACCAGTGCGGCGTGAAATATGATGGGCCAACCTACGGGCGTTCCCTCATCATTGACCCCTGGGGCACCGTAATTGCCAAAGCGCCCGATTATCCCTGCGTAATCACGGGCGAGATTGACCCTGCGTTCCGGATGAAGGTGAAAAAGCAGGTCATCACGCTGGAGAACAGGCGCGAGGACGTTTACAGCTTGACCAAGGTATAAAAAATTGTAATTACGTTGAACATGTGTTAAGATGCATCGCCGCAGTGAACCGAATTCGTCCCGGCGCCGCGGCGATGCGCTTGCAGGGACTGCAAATCAATCGAGAAGGAGAAAACCGAATTTATGTTTGACAAATACATTGCCGCAGTGATTCAGCTGGATACTACGACCTGCTATGAAGATAATTTGAAAGCAGCCGCAGATTTCATCGGCGAGGCACATGCACGCCGCGCGAAGCTCGTCACGCTGCCGGAAAACTGGACCTACCAGGGCGATGATTATCTGGATTATGCGGAGGAAATGCCCGGCGGCCGCCTTGCGACCATGCTCAGCGAGCTTGCCGCGAAATACGGCATGTGGATCCACAGCGGCAGCTCCAGCGAAAAAAATGAGAATCCCAGCGATCCCCGTCCGCACAACACCAGCATGCTCTTTAACCCCAAAGGCGAGCTTGTTGCGAAATATCGCAAAATCCATGCTTCCGATATGGACGTTGCCGGCGCCCATGCCTATCGGGAATCCGACCACAAATGCCCCGGCAGCAAAATTGTTGTCTATGATACGGAAGACGTTGGGAAACTTGGCCTCTCCATCTGCTATGATCTTCGTTTCCCAGAGCTATTCCGCTTGATGGCACTCGATGGCGCGGATCTCTTCTTTGTTCCCTCCAGTTTTTATCTGATGACCGGCAAAGATCATTGGGATGTGCTTCTCCAAAGCAGAGCCATTGAAAACAGTTGCTATCTGCTCGCAGGTGCGCAGTGTGGCGTGAAGTATGACGGGCCTACCTATGGGCGCTCCCTCATCATTGACCCCTGGGGCAACATTATCGCCAAAGCTTCGGATAAGCCCTGCGTAATCACGGCCGAAATCGACTCCGCGTACCGTCAGAAAGTAAAGAAACAAGTTATAACGCTTGAAAATCGCCGTAACGACGTGTACAGGCTTGCAAAAGCATAAGGTCTTTGCTGCGTAAGACTTTCAGCGGAATTTTGCGCACAATGTCATTCAGTCCGCGTGAAGTCTCTGGGACGACGATTCCCAATCCCCAAGGCATTTTTCCACATTCCACTGAAAAGGGCTCCTCCGACCATTTGAATCTCGGAGGAGCCTTTGCATTTTTCTCATCCTTCATGCCTTTTAGGCGGCAGGGATAATTTACCCAGCACCGCAGCAGCGGATGCTCCGGTTACGGTGGGTAGAGAATTGGAGCGCCCTGCAGCGCAACAATCCGCCAGGAGCGCAAATGCTACCGCCTCTTTTGCATCGCTGGAAAACCCGAGTTCTTCCTGCGTCTTTACGCGCACGCCCATTGGCATAAAATATCCTTCCAGCATGCGCAACAGCGTTTTGTTGTAGCCGCCCCCGCCTCCTACAATCAGCTCGTCCGCTTTGCAGCATGATGCAACATAGCGCACATATGCATCCGCAATCGACCATGCAGTGAGCGCTGTCACGGTTGCTATCAAATCCTCCGGCAAAAGCCCTTCCGCTTCCGGCCAATGCATCAAAGCGCGGGTATATTGCACGCCAAAGCGCTCGCGCCCCGTCGATTTCGGCAGAGGCTGTGCATAATAGGCATCCGCTTGCAGCCGCGCAAGCAACGCTTGGTTCACCTGCCCGCGCGCTGCCATCGCGCCGCCCGCATCATAGGTCTGCGCTCCGCCGGTTACCGCGCTTATGGCGGCATCGATGATCATGTTGCCAGGGCCCGTGTCAAACGCGAACACATCCTCGGGCTGCGCCGACGCAGGCAGTACCGTCATATTGCCAATGCCGCCGATGTTTTGCAAAAGGATGCTTTCCTTTTCCCGGCGGTACAGCAGGTATTCCGTAAAGGGAACGAGCGGCGCGCCCTGCCCGCCAAGCGCCATATCCGCAACGCGAAAATCCGAAACAACCGGAATGCCCGTGCGCGCTGCAATTACGGCGCCTTCCCCAATCTGCACCGTATAGCGAATAGGATATCTATCCGCCTCGCATGGCTCTGGCGCATGCCAGATCGTTTGCCCATGCGAGCCGATGAGATCAATTTCCCTGGGTGTGAATCCGCCTTTCGCGATTACAGAAAGAGCTGCCTCGGCATAAAGCTCTCCTAAAAGGAAATTCATGTATCCGACGCGTTCCACCGTTGCGGTTTCCGGCCGAAACAACATAAAAATCTTTTCCCGCACTGCCGCAGGGAATGGCTTGTTTTCAAAGGCCAACAGCTTTACGCTCGGGCCCGGCGCAATCTCCACCAGCGCGGCATCAATCCCGTCTACCGATGTTCCGGACATCATGCCCACAACCCTGCGCACGGGTTTCTCTTCCCTTTTCATGGCACCTTATTACCCTTCTTGCGCGGTTTCACGCAGATATGCATCGAGAAGGTCCGCTATGCAAAGCACCGTGTCGAGGCAGCGTACATCTTCTTTTTTATAGCGTGCCATAAGCGCATTGCACTCTATGCTACCGCACTCTGATTCAACCTTTTTTACAAAGCCAGCGCAAAGATCGCGGAATCCTTCGGTTGCATGCGCTCTTCCATCCGCACGCTGATGGCCCAGCGCTGCAAGAGCGCCGCACACTGCGCCGCAGGCTCGCCCACAGCCCATTCCGCCACCAAAAGCACTCATAAGCCGATGCGTGCCTTCGGGTAGTTCAAGCCCATAGGCTTCATTCGCAGCAAGCAGGAGCGTTTCCGCGCAGTTATAGTCTTGATCCAGATAGTATTTTTCCACAAAGTCCCGCGTCATTTGCCTTCCCCTCTATACCGAAATGTTTTTTTTAGTATATCATGTTTTTATATATCAGCAAAGCCTTGCAGTATATGTTCTCCTGCGCTATACTGTTGTCGAATCCTGTTCTGCAAAGGAGAAACCCATGATCTATTACAACCAAAACGATTATGCTCACGTCCCCTATCCCTCTGAAGCTCGTCCGCAATCCAACATCAAAACCAGCGGATGCGGCGTATGCTCCGCCTGCATGGTTGTGGAAAACTTAACCGAACATAAGCTTTCCGTAGAAGAATGCGCAAAGTTCTCCATTTCAGTCGGTGGCCGTGACAATCATGGCACGGACATGGAAAAGTTAGCGCCCCCACTTTGTGCGCGTTTCGGCCTCACCTTTGAAGCAACTGACGATAAGGAAAAGGTTCTAGAATTCCTAAACAACAACCGCGGGATGGTCATTGCGAACCCGGGTGGAGACCGCGAAGGGCACGTTGGCCTTTTCACCACAAGCGGGCACTATATCGTCCTTGTGGAAGCACGCCAGCGCACCGTGCGCATCCTTGATCCAAATCTGAAGCCCGACAGCTTTGACCGGGAAGGACGCAGGGGTATGGTGTTTGTAGACGGTGAGAACATCTATTGCGATATTGATGTTGTTGTAGAAGATTGTTTGAACCGTTCCCCCGCGTTTTACATGTTTTCCAAAGCATAAAGCACACCGTTCGCATATTGCAAGAGCCAGGCAGAAGCCTGGCTCTTGTTTTTTTCTTGCACTATGTAAAGCGCATATCTACTGCGCACAATCCCCTTTGGCGCTAAGGCTTTCTCCCGCCACGAAGAGAAGGATTACGGGGATATATTTCCCAGGGCGCATATGCATGGCAAATCTGAAAGATCTTGCATTTCTCGTATCATACTGAAGGCTATGCCGCCTTTCAAAAAGCTGTGCCGGCGCTCTTTTGGCAATCGCCAAGCCTTCCTTCTGCTGCTGGAAAGCTTTTTGTTTAAACCTGTGGCATCATGGGAAAAAGCGCTCCCCTAAGGCGAAAGCGCACGGGTTTTAACAGCATGGCTTTGAGGGAAAACATAATGCGTTCTTTTTCGATGCGTGAAAAGAGCCTGGCTTGTGCCAAGCTCCTCCCACTGGTGTGCTTTATCTCCGAATTTATGAGGTTTTCCTGTTTTCATGGCACTTGCCAGCATAGGAGCAGCCGCTGCATCCGCTGCAACTGCCGCCGCACGGGCTCTTTTTCTTATCGCGGTGCATGGACCAAATCGCAATGGCAAGGATCGCCGCCACAGCAATGCCAGCCAGAATGCTGGCAAGATTGTCCGAAATAAACTGCAACATCGTTCCGCCTCCTTTATTTCATGCACAGCCTGCGCTTGGAAAGCAGTTATGCTTCAAGCTTCATGTTCATCCTAAGGTGTCCGGATTCCCGGTAGGGCCTAAACAACAGCCAGCAGAGCGCTGCAAGGCACAGCAGGGCAGCAACAGTACCCACACCGAATGCACCCGTGGAGAACCAAAGTCCAAGCTGGTTTACAATTAAGGCTACAACATAGGCAAACACGCACTGGTACCCAATTGCAAAGCAGGTCCACTTCGCGCTTGCCATCTCCCGCTTGATTGCGCCCATCGCGGCAAAGCAGGGAGCGCAGAGCAAGTTGAAGATTAAGAAGCAATAAGCGCCAAGCGGCGTAAATACGGCCGCAATGGGAGCCAGCTCGTTGAACATACCGTTTTCCACCAGCTCCAGCGCATCGCCGGCAACCCCGTAGAGCACGCCAAACACGCCCACAACTTCTTCCTTTGCAACAAGGCCCATAATCGTTGCCACGCTGGATTGCCAGGTGCCAAACCCCAATGGGCTGAATATGGGAGCAATCACGCCGCCGATTGCCGCAAGGATGCTCACATCCATATCCTCCACCATCTGGAATGCACCGTCTACAACGCCGAAGCTCTTAAGGAACCAGATGAGCACGCTTGAAGCAAGGATAATCGTGCCTGCTTTCCGGATGAAGGACCACCCGCGTTCCCACATGCTGCGCAGCACATTGATCGCGCTCGGTGCATGGTAGGCGGGCAGCTCCATCACAAACGGCGCAGGATCGCCACGGAACATCTTTGTTTTTTTCAGAATAATGCCGCTGATGATAATTGCCGCTACGCCGATGAAATACGCTGAGGGTGCGACCCACCAGGCGCCGCCGAAAATTGCGCCTGCAATTAGCGCTACGATTGGCATTTTAGCGCCGCACGGAATAAACGTGGTCGTCATAATGGTCATCTTGCGGTCACGGTCGTTTTCAATGGTACGGGAAGCCATAATGCCGGGAATGCCGCAACCCGAACCGATCAGCATGGGGATAAAGCTCTTTCCCGACAGGCCGAACTTGCGGAAGATGCGATCCATGATGAATGCAACGCGCGCCATGTAGCCCACATCCTCCAGGACTGCAAGGAAGAGGAAAAGAATCAGCATTTGCGGCACAAAGCCGATTACCGCACCTACGCCGCCCACAATGCCGTCTACGATAAGGCCAACAAGCCAATCCGCAGTGCCGACTGCCGTCAGCCACGCCCCAAGCGGTTCTTGAATCCATTCGCCAACGAATGTATCATTTGTAAAGCTGGTTACAATATCGCCAATTGTAGTAACGGAAACATAGTAAACGAGCGTCATCACCAGTGCGAAAATCGGCAGAGCGAGCCAGCGGTTCGTTACGATCCGGTCAATTTTATCCGAAACCGTCAAATGCTCCTTGCGCTGCTTTTTCTGCACACAGGTTGTCATGAGGCGGCTGATATATGCATACCGCTCGTTGGTGATGATGGACTCCGCATCGTCATCGAGCTCTTTTTCGCATTCTGCGATATGTTGTTCAATATGGTCAAGCAATGCAGCATCCAGGTTAAGCTGATCCTTCACGCGCTCGTCCCGCTCGAAAAGCTTCACGGCATACCAGCGCAGCTGCTCGGGCGCCACCTTGCCCTCAAGCGATTCTTCGATATGCGCAATGGCGTGTTCCACCGTGCCGCCAAACACGCAGGGTACGCTCGTGCGTTTCCCAGTGCGCGCAAGCTCCGCGGCCTGCTGTGCGGCCTTGAGGCTGCCTTCCCCTTTGAGGGCAGAAGTCTCGATGATTTCGCAGCCAAGCGCCTCCGAGAGCTTTTTCACGTTGATCTTATCGCCGTTTTTCCGCACAAGATCCATCATGTTGAGCGCTATCACCATCGGCACGCCTACTTCAAGAAGCTGCGTGGTCAGATAAAGGTTGCGCTCAATGTTGGATCCATCCACAATATTAAGGATCGCATCCGGCTTTTCATTGATGAGATAGTTGCGCGCGATCACCTCTTCCAGCGTATATGGGGAAAGCGAATAAATGCCGGGCAGATCCTGGATGATGACATCCTTCTGGCCACGCAGCTTGCCTTCCTTTTTTTCCACAGTGACCCCCGGCCAGTTGCCAACATATTGTGTGCTGCCGGTTAAATCATTGAACATGGTCGTCTTGCCGCAGTTAGGATTTCCGGCAAGCGCAATTTTAACGCTCATTCTTCCTCCCCCTTTTATACGATTTCGATCATTTCGCAATCGGATTTGCGCACCGAAAGCTCATAGTTGCGCACGGTCACTTCGATAGGGTCGCCCAAAGGCGCAACTTTGCGCACATAAACCTCCGTGCCCTTGGTGATGCCCATGTCCATGATCCGGCGTTTGACAGCGCCTTCACCATGCAGGCGCGCTACCACGGCTGACTGCCCGACTTTTACGTCCCTCAGCGTCTTCATGTTTTTTATAAACCCTCCTTTTTATTTGCGGCGCTCATCCTTCAGACCAGGATGCGGTTTGCCATGCCACGATCCAGCGCGATGCGTGTTCCTTTGATGGAAAGGATCATATTCCCGCCCACTTCGTTTACAACCGTAACACATTCCCCTACCACAAAGCCAAGCTCGGCAAGATGCTGGCGCACTTCATCCTTCCCGGTAATTTTTTTGATATAATTGCTCTCACCATTTTTTGCCATTGTGAGCGGCATCATTGGCGCCTCCTTCACAAAACGTTTGGTTCATATAACCTAACCGTTGGTCTTTATATATGGGTTAGTTTTTGCTAACCCATTGCCATATCGTAGTTTAATTCTTCTAATCTATTTTGTCAATAGCAATTCCTCATTTTTTAACGTTTTCCTCGAAAGAAGAGACAGCCGCTGCGCGGTACCCTGCAAGCGCCACAATCTGCTTAAGCCGCCCTTCTTCAGCAGGCTGCTTTGTGCGCAGTATTACGCAAGCATGCGCAACATCCCCCTGCGCCCACATGCCGCCCTCTGCATGGAACGCATTTTCCAGCCGCACAGCACAGTTTTCACAATGCATTCCTTCTACAGAAATCTTGTAGGCATACGGGTAATGCGCCGCATTTGTGTCATCCGCAGGCAAACGCCGCTCCTTTTGCGTATCTGTGCCGCAGCATCCCGATGAAAGTTTCTTCATATAGGATTTTATACCCAGCACAACAAGTATAACCAACACCACAACAATGATTGCTGTTCCCATGCTTTCATCCTCCTGCATGTGCGTATTTGTATCTGCAAGTTAGTTAGTATATACTAACCATAGTGTATTCCTGCGCGTACGCATTGTCAACCGTGCAAAAAAATTATTTTTAATGCTTGACAAGCTGAAATCCCTATGGTATTATCATAGCAGTTAGAGTCTTCTAACCTCCAGTGTCACCCAATTCCCGGAGGGAGGGAAAGCAATCCGCCCTCCGGGAACATGGGAAGAAATGTGCAATTGTCTCATGGTACATAGAGTCTCTTTCCAAAACTGAAAGCCGCCGTGTCTGCCCGCAGCGGCTTTCAGCCTGTTTTCCTGTAAATTGACATGCATGGCCCGTTAATGCTATATTACTTAATATCAACCTATCATCACAAGCGAGGTGCAGCCATGTATCAACAGCATCTAAAGGATGAAAAAAGCACTTCCGTCACGGACTTCCTGCTTGTAGTCATATTCTTGCTACTTGCGATCTTTATGCGGCAAATCGTGGATTTTTGCGCTGCGCTTCCTGCGCCCTGGCGCAGTTTGAGCCAGCTGATACTGTTCATCCTCTTTGTTGGCATCTGCCTTTTCATTTATAAGCGCCGCATCTGCTCTTACCGCTACACAGTTATTTTCGAAGCGGCGCCCGAAGGAGAACTGGACCAATACGGCAACCAGCTCGTATGGCCCTGGCCGATCGGGACGGTGCTCTTTGAGCGCATGGTTGCCAACAAAGGCAAAATTGCAGAAGAGATTGCCCCAAACGAGTTGATTGCATTGGTAAAGCCGGAGGCAAATACAATTGGGGTAATTGCGCCGGAAGGCGTGATGCAAAAGCCAAATTTCCTAAATACTGCACGCCTAACGCGTTTTTCCCGCAAGACAGCAAGCATGCTCATATTTGCGAGAAACGGGAAAACGGGCTACATTTACTTCCACCCCGATGATACGCTCAGCGGGCATATCGAAGCGCTGTTGCGCGCAAAGCGTGAAGCGCAGGCTGGTGAAGATGCGGGGCAAGCCCATGCGTGATGACCAGCCCTGCACTTTGCCGGAAGCCGTTGGCGACTATGCTTCTTCTACAATCGCGCGCTTCCACATGCCCGGCCACAAGGGCCGCAGCCTCATGGGGCCCTTAGGTGCTGCGCTTGCGCCATGGGATATCACGGAAATTGCCGGCATGGACAACCTGCATGCGCCCGATGGCGTAATCCTAACAACCGAGCAGGCTTATGCGCAAGCTTATGGCGCACGGCACAGTTTTCTGCTCGTGGGGGGATCTACGGCAGGGATTCTCGCAATGCTGCTTTCCCTTGGCAAAAACAAGCGTGTGCTCCTTGCGCGGGATTGCCATAAATCCGCCATAGCCGGCATTGCGCTCGCAGGGCACACATGTGATTTTATTTACCCGGAATTCCCAAAGGGAGCACCCTTTTGCGGTGTTGTTACGCCGGAAGCGGTTGCGGCCGCGCTCTCCCGCCGCCATGCCGATGCCGTATTCCTTACAAGCCCGAATTATTACGGTGCATGTGCGGACGTTGCATCCATCGCAGCCGTCTGCCATAGGCATGGTGCGCTTTTGCTGTGCGACCAGGCACACGGCGCGCATTTCCCGTTTGTCCCCGAACTCACCACGCTGGTCGCTTCTGCGGCAGATCTCTGGTGCGTCAGCGCGCATAAGACACTGTCCGCCATGACGCAGTCCGCCGTATTGCATGCATCGCTTTCTTGCCCCATCCCGGATGCACATATCCGCAAAACGCTTTCGCTTATTGAAACGAGCAGCCCTTCCTATCCTTTAATGCTTTCGCTTGATTGGGCGCTCAATCAAGCCCAATCTGGGGAATGGGAGCGCCATGCGCAGCGCATGCATACCCTGCGTGAACGGTTTGAGGCGCACCCGCCGGCGGGCGTATCCCTGTTGAACGGCCCTATGCTCGATTTCACGCGGCTCGTGTTTTGCGTAAACGGACGCGGCATCAGCGGCCAGATGGCGCAGGATGCGCTTATTGCGCGCGGCATTATGCCGGAAATGGCAGATCTTGCTTCCGTTGTGTGCATCACCTCTCCTGCAGATCTGGATGCATGGTATGTTAGACTCCTTACTGCATTGGAAGCCCTGCCCTATGGAGATGGCGTTTTCTCCTACCTTCCCCCTGTTGCTGCGCAGAAAGAACCTGTTGTCAGCGTAAGGGACGCAGTGCTTGCGGCTACTGAATATATCCCACTGGAAGCATGCGCCGGGCATATTTGCGCGCAAGCAGCTGGCGCATACCCTCCTGGCGTTGCGACATTATTCCCTGGCGAGCGCATTGAGCAAGCGGACGTCCAGCGTATGTGCGCATTCCGCGACGCAGGTCTTTCACTCTTTGGCATAACAGAGGGCCAAACCGCTTGCATCAAAACGGAAAAAGCAGTATAATTGTAAAAACCCGCCTAACATACATCCCGCAAAGGAGTTTGTATTGCTTTTATATCAAACGGTTTTGTTCGACCTCGATGGCACACTTATCGAATCCGCTCCCGGCATCTTCGCCTGCGCTCGCGCTGTAATGCAGGAAATGGGCCTCCCATCCATGACAGATGAACAGCTCCGGCCAATGGTTGGTCCCCCGCTCGCAGTTTGTTTCAGCGATGTGATTGGTGTACCGGCAGAACGTGTGCCAGAGGCAGTTGCACGCTATCACCGGCTTGCAAAAACCGTTGGGCTTGACGCGATTCACCCCTACCCCGGCATTCCCGATCTTCTCAAGCGTCTTAAAGAAGCGGGCGCGCGCGTCTGTGTCGTTACTTCCAAAGTAACGCCTACGGCACAGGCCCACCTTGTGCGCTATGGCCTTGCGCCTTTCATCGACCATCTTTGGGGTGGAATCCCCGGCGGCAGCGCAGAAAAAACATTCCTTCTTCAAACGGCTGTTGATGCGCTTGCAACGGAAAAAGCGAACCTGGTTATGGTTGGAGATCGGCACTACGACCTTACCGCCGCCCACACGGTCGGCATTCCCTCTATTGGCGTGCTGTATGGTTATGGCAGCAAAGAAGAAATCATGGGCTGCGCACCGACGTATACTGTAGCAAGTGTTGCGTCCCTTTCTGCCCTGCTTTTAGGCAGCTCATCCGTCCCATGCGAACAATAAACATCCGAAAGGAGTGCATCATATGAAACTGATTTTTGCAATCGTGCAAAACGACGATTCCAAAAGGCTTGTAAAAGCGCTCGTGCAGCATAACATCAGCGTAACGCGGATCTCAACCACCGGCGGCTTTTTGCACGGTGGCAATACCACGCTGATGATCGGTGTGGAAAAGGATAAGGTGCAGGAAACGCTTGACGTCATCAAATCCAAATCCAGCACGCGGAAGGAATTCATGGTCATCCCTTCTGCGCTGCCCGGCTACACGGATAGTTCGCCTACGCCCGTACAGGTTACCCTCGGCGGAGCGACCGTGTTCATCGTTGATGTGGAGGATTTCCAGAAGTTTTGAGCGATACCCTTCAAAAGGCTGAGGAACGCCTGCTCCACGCCATCGGCGCTGCGCGTGTTTCCCATGCCTTTTTTCTTGCAAGTTTGGATCCAGAACCAGCGCGGCAGCTGGCAGAACGCATTGCCGCGCTGATTTGCGTGGGCGAAATGGACGCAGCACGCCTTGCTGAAAGCGCTAATTTCCGTGCCTATGAAGGTGCAGCAATGCGCATGGACGATGTGCGCGAACTCATTGCTTCTCTCGCGCAAAGCCCGCTGGATGGGCGTTTGCGTTGCATTCTGATTGCAAATGCTCACCACATGAGCGCCAATGTACAGAACGCGCTGCTCAAAACGTTGGAGGAGCCACCTGCTTCCACCGTGTTCTTGTTGATTGGCAATATTGCAGGCGTTTTACCAACGATCGCTTCCCGCTGCGCCATCCTGCGCCTCGGCTTTTCCTCTGCGCAGGAAATCGAGCCGCTGCTGCGCTCGCACGGCGCTACACCCAGCGCAGCAAAGCTTTATGCCGCCGCAGGTGGCGGCAGCCGAACACGTTCGTTCCGCTTGGAAGAGGATGAAGCGTTTCGTGCTTTGCGCCTGGACTCCTTCGCAACGCTCACGGCGCTGCTGCGCGGAGCACTCCCGTTGAGCGCTTCAAAAAAGCTCTGCGCCAACCGCAATGCCGCAGACGCGCTTTCCTTTATGCTCTCCTTTTTGCGGGATATGCTTCTGTTGCGCGCAAGGTATAGCGCTGCGTTGGAAAATCCCGATCAACGGGATGCAATTGCTGCGCTGGCTGCGCGCTTTACAATCGGCCGCATAACATGTATGATAGAGATGCTTTCTAAAGCAATGAATGAGCTCTACGCCCCAGGCGCAAGCCTCCTAACGGATCTTGCGGTTATGGATAAGCTCTTTTTAGAATTATCGGAGGCAATATCAAACCAATGAAAACCGTAATTGGTGTAAAATTTAAAGATGCTGGGAAGATGTATTATTTTGATCCCGGAGCATTTGAGATTAAGGAGGGCGACGGCGTAATCGTTGAAACCGCACGCGGCATGGAATATGGTGATGTCGTTGCTTCTCCACAGGAAGTCGAAGACAGCAAAATTATAGCCCCTCTTAAAAGCGTCGTGCGTGTGGCTACAGAGCAGGACCGCGAACAGCGGGATAAAAACCGCGCTCGTGAAAGTGAAGCATATGCCATTTGCATGGAAAAAATCCAGGCGCATAATCTTGAAATGAAGCTCGTGGACGTTGAGTACACGTTTAACGGCTCCAAAATCGTGTTTTATTTCACTGCGGATGGACGCGTGGATTTCCGCGAGCTTGTAAAAGATCTTGCAAGCGTATTCAAAACGCGCATTGAACTTAGGCAGATTGGAGTGCGGGACGAAGCAAAAATGCTCGGAGGCCTTGGTTCATGTGGGCGCCCCGTCTGCTGTAAGGCATTCCTTTCTGATTTTACGCCCGTGTCCATCAAAATGGCAAAGGAACAGAACCTTTCCCTTTCCCCAACAAAGATTTCTGGCATTTGCGGCAGGCTTATGTGCTGTTTAAAATATGAGCAGGATGCATATGAAAGCATGCGCAAGCAAATGCCGCGTCCTGGGCGGGAGGTGTATACGCCAGATGGAAGCGGAACGGTGCTGGAAAACAACGTGATCACGGAGCGCACGCGCGTAAAGGTTGTCCTAGATGACGGCACCTTCGATGTGCGGGAATATCCGTTCCGTGAGCTGCGTCTAAAAAGCAGTCCTTCTAGTATGAAAATTTCAGAAGAGGATGATAGTTTCACGCAGGAGGAAGATCCCGCTTTGCTTTCTCTTGAAGATGGAGCCTCTTCCAGCATACCAGAAGGAGAAAATGCTCTTTCAGAACAAAAAAAGCCTCCACGCAAACAGCAAAAGCGCCGTCCGCCCAGCAGCGAGCAGCCGAAGGAAGGCGGTGTGCCTTTGGCTGCAGAAACAGCTTCCCCTGCTGAAACAGCGCGCACACCGGGGCGCAGGCGCGGAAGCCGCGGCGGACGCAAACGCAACAAGGGCAACAAGCAGCCTGCACAGGCGAACAGCAACGAAAATTCTCTTGAATAACCAGGCGTGCGCCCTCTTGATTTTTTCTATGTTTATGTTACAATAGACGAGAAATCTACACTGGAGGTAAATAGAAATGGCATATGTAATTACCGACGCCTGCATTTCCTGCGGCGCGTGCGAAGCAGAGTGCCCCGTTGGCGCAATTTCCCAGGGTGATGACCGTTACGTCATCGATCCCGAAAAGTGCATTGAGTGCGGCGCATGCGAAGGCACTTGCCCGGTTGGCGCTCCCAAGGCTGAATAACCCAAATATGAATAAACGCAGCATGGCATGCCATGCTGCGTTTTTTATTTTTATGCGGCATATAGCCGATTTTTTTAAAACGCATGCCCTTGTTTTTCATACGCCCAGGAATAAGCAATGAC
>CALVWJ010000028.1 GCA_944366945.1 uncultured Clostridia bacterium | reverse complement strand
CGGTTCATCCTTTGCCGCACTTGCCGCGCCAAAGCCGCCTGTTTGGGCGGCGTTTCCGTTTGCATCCCCTATGCGGCGGGCGCGGCATGCTCTTCGAGTACCGTGCGGCATGCTCGAACCCGGCTCTGGCCCTGCGCATGCGCGCAAGGGGCAGCTCCAAGGGGCACGATGATGCGGAGCGGGCAGCAAATGCAGTGGCTTGAGGGGGTGCGGTGGCGCAAAGCGCCAGCCGGCGTGCCAGCATAGCGGGCGTTGTGCGGTGATAATTCCAGTGGGCGTGGTGGCCCAAAGCGCCATCTATGTTGTGCGTGCAAAGGGCTCTATTGAAGAGGATAATTTCCAAACTTCTGTAGGCCGTAGGCAGGGGTGCATGCGCCGCATTGCGGGATTGTAGCCGCAGCGGTTGGGTTCGTTTTTGGCGTGTTCCCGGCGCAGGGGGAAATCCCCTCATCCCTGTGGCAAAGCCCGAGAAACCTCGAGCAGCCGGCACAGCCGCTTGCTAGAAAACGCGGGGCGCGGTTATTTGTGGTAGGGTTCCCCGTGGAGGATCTTGAATGCGCGGTAGATCTGCTCGAGCAGCATGATGCGGAAAATCTGGTGGGAAAACGTGGGCTTGCCAAAGGAAAGGCGGAAATCCGCGCGGCGGAGCACCTCCTGCCCATGCCCGAGCGAGCCGCCGATGGCAAAGGCGATGCGGCTCTTCCCTGCGTTCATCCAGCTTTGCAGCTGCGCGGCAAGCTCTTCGCTTGCAAGCTCCTGCCCCCGCTGATCCAGCGCAACGAGGAAGTCGCCTTCATCCACGCGCGCAAGCAGGCGTTGCCCCTCTTCGGACTTTACCTGCTCGCGCTGCGCCGCGCTCAGCTGCTCCGGCGCGCGGGCATCCGCAAGCTCTACCAGCTCCACCGAGGCATACCGCGAAAGCCGCTTTTGAAATTCCAAAGCGGCGTCCACATAAAAGCGTTCCTTCAATTTTCCGATGCACAGCACGCGGATGCGCATCCGTTTGCCCTCCTTATCCCACTTCGTACATTTCCCCGATGCGGTCGCGGTGCGCAACGGAAAGCGCAAACGCTTCATCGGGGATATCGCCTGCGCGCAGTACGCCGCGCACGGTTTCAAGCGCAAGGGATTCAAAATTGTTTTCCCGGCTAAGGTGCCCTAGCACAGCCCGATGCACGCCCCTTAGGTAGAGCGCGGAAAGCGCCGCGCCGCATGCATCGTTGGAAAGGTGACCCCGCTCTCCCAGGATGCGCCGCTTGAGCGGGAACGGATAGCGCCCGGCCTTGAGCATCTCCACATCGTGGTTGGCTTCGATCATCACAAGGCCGCTGCCTGCCGCCACGTCCAGCATGCGTGCATCCACATGCCCTGCATCCGTTAATATCGTGAGCTGGCTGCCCCCGCTGCGCAGCACGAACCCAACCGGGTCGTTTGCATCGTGGGGGATGGCATAGGGCAGCACATTTACGCCGGCAAGGTAAAAATCGCGTCCGGTTTCAAACACGCGCACCTGCGCCGGCGGGATTTCCCCGGTGAGCGGCAGCATGCCGCGCCAGGTGAGCGCATTTGCGTATACGGGCAGGCGGTAGCGCCGCGCCAGGATGCCTACGCCCCGCACATGGTCGCTGTGCTCGTGGGTCACGAGGATGCCGGAAAGCTGCTCCGGCGCAACGCCCGCGGCTTCGAGCGCCTGCGTAATCACGCGCCCCGGCAAACCGGCATCCACAAGGATTGCGGCTTCCTCGGTGAGCACAAGCAGCGCGTTACCCGAAGAACCGCTGTAAAGCGGGCAAAACCGCATGCAGCCCCCTC
Organism: uncultured Clostridia bacterium; assembly: GCA_944366945.1. Taxonomy (GTDB): domain Bacteria; phylum Bacillota; class Clostridia; order Christensenellales; family CAG-138; genus UBA1685. The sequence continues at coordinate 23,307 of CALVWJ010000028.1, read as the reverse complement.
CTTTTATAGAAAATACAATCCCATGGCCACGCACACGGGCCGCCATGGCAAAAAACCTTGCGGGCAGGCAATTGCCCGCCCCAAACAAAACGCGGGATATGCGCAGCGGTTGGCTGCGCCACCCGGAATGAAATCTCGAAAGCGGGCAAAACCGCATGCAGTCCCCGCCTTTTATGGAAAACGCAACCCACATGGCCACCCTGGCCACGCACACGGGCCGGCTATGGCAAAATTCTTGCGGGCAGGCAGTTGCCCGCTCTAAGCAAAACGGGGGAATATGCGCAGCGGCTGGCTGCGCACAGCTTCGATGAAAAATACCCAAAAGTCCTCTGTGCCCGGGCGATTTTTGCTGCCCCGCTGCGCCGGCGGGGCAACCGAACGCCGCAGCAAAAACGCCCTTTACAAAAGGCAGCCTGCGCCCCTTTTGCAGGGCAAGCTTGTGCATAGCACGGCGGGTTGCGCCATTTCTCCGGAAGCAATATGGCCGCTCCGCATTCAAGGAGAAAAGAAGGTCATGCCGGGGAGCATTGCAGCGCAGGTTTTTACGGGATTTCCGCGCATCCGGGAGCAAACGCTTCGCTTCCCTGCTACGCCGCGCAAACCGATTGCAGCGCGCCGAAGGCTGTATCTCCCTTCCCACCCCGGTGCTTTTACGGCAGCGGCACTTTTGGTATTCTAACACGCGCGCAGCCCCGCGTCCACTCCCGCGAGTTCTGCGCTTTATTGCTGGGGCCGTGCAGGAGCTTCCTGCTGCAAAAACGGGAATTTGCCCAGCAGAAAATGCCGGTAATCGCCGTTTTGCGCGCAATTGCGGTATTCCTGCCGTATGGTATCCCGAATCCAGGCCAGCTTTTGTGCCCGCAGCGTTTCATAGCGTTCGAGGAGAATCTTCCCCTGCGCCGCCGCTGCAAGAATCGCCGCATAGGCGTCCGGGATGAATTCGCAGGATTGCACGTTTACGGGGTGCTCGCTTGAAACGGCAAAGGGGATGTCGGCAAGCGGCTTTGCATCCGCAAGCGCTTCCACTCCATAAAGATAGCCCGAAACGCCTTCGTAGGTTTCCTTCGTAGCGTTGGGATAATATTCTTCAAGGCGCAGCACGCCGTCCTTTGTAAACCCGTAGCTGCCCCATTTTTTCCAGGGCCCGCTGTGCGGATAGCCGGTTTCAAGGCAGTATTTTTCAATTGCATTGCTAAGATATACCAACGTGTTTTCCCGCTTTGTGGAAAAGTACACCAGCGGGATTTTATGGTTGGAAACGCGCGGCAAAAGGGTTTGGATGCCGCCGGTTTGCGATGCGTGATAATACATTGTTCGCGCTCCTTTGCTGCTTTACGGTTGCAATAAGGCTATGCGTTATGCGCACAAAGGCAGGCGGCGGCAAAACGGCTGCAGCGCGCCCGGATGGAAGCATAGCCCGCAGTGGCTTCCGCCCATTCCCTGGGGATGCCCGCCTCGCCATACCAAAGCCCGGCAAGCCCGCCCGCAACGGCGGCGGTGGTGTCCGCGTCGCCGCCAAGGTTCACCGCTTTGCACACGCATGCTTGATAGCTTCGGGTGGTGCTTAAACACCATAGCGCGGCCTCCAGGGTATGCAATACATATCCCGTGCTTTCGATCTGTGCTTCGGCCCGGCGTTCGATGCGAATAAGCGCCTCGAATTCCGGCGCAACTTGTGCAAACTCCGCTTTTTCCCGGTAATAGGAAAGGGACGAAAGGATGCCCGACTGCACCGCCTGGTTTAGGCTGCCGCCGCGGCAGAGCGCAAAGGCTACGGCGCAATAGATGCCGCAGGCCATCTGACAACGCGGGTGCGCATGGGTACACTTTGAGGTGTCGTGCAAGATGCCCGCAATGCAATCATCCAATTGCGCAGCGCCAAAGCGCCCCGCAAGGTAGAGCGCCATGGGAAGTACCCGCATGAGGGAACCGTTCCCGCAAGCGAACTCCTCCGTTTGCCCGCATGCAAGGGGATCTGCCCCATCCGCATAGGCAAAGATCGCGCGCCTGCAGGTGTTGCCAACGTCAAAAACCGTGCCGTGCGCCGTATTGGATGCATGCAAAAGCCAATCGGAAAAGCGGCGCATCAAGTCGTCATAGTCGATGCCGGCCGCGATCAAGGAATCCATGGCGCAGAGGGTCATGCTGGTATCGTCGGACCATGTGCCGGCGGGCTGGCGATGTACCCCGCCCGAACGCATGGCCTGGACGGGATCCCGCCGCAATGCGCTGCGCTCCATGAACTCAGCAGGCACGCCCAGGGCATCCCCAACGGCGAACCCGAGGATGGCGCCTTCTGCAAGCCGCGCAAAGCGCTCCGTATCCCAAAACATAACATCCCTCCTGCAAGCCTTCTTTTTTCACTTATTATACCATGCTTCCGATCCCCTTTGCAGCGTTGCCGCGCGATTGCCCGGGCAATCGCAGCGAAAACAGGCAATGCGCGCAATGCAAGAAAACGCAACCGCTTCTGCGAAAGAGCGTGCACAAAGGGGCGGTGAAACAGGAAAACATTGGCCAATTCCGGCCCCATTCGCCCCGGCGCCGGGTTGGCCGGCTGGAAGGAGGCACCCTGCCTGCGGCCAGCTGCCTTGCGCCAGAACAAATACGGCTGAACTTGGCGCTGCGCCCTTAGCAGGCGGATGTGCCGGCAGGGGCGCGAAAGAGGTGGGAGGCGTATTTGCAGCGGTATGCCTCCCACCGATGCGAATGCAGATGCCCGAAGATGCCACTGTATGGCGATGCTTTCCCCAGGCCGCCCCTCAGCATGGCCGGTTCCACAAAAAGCAGCGTTTCGGTGCGCGGAGGGATCTGGAAACGCACGTTGCACTGCGAAACGCCAGGGCGGTTTTTTAGACACCATGGCCCAAACGCTCTAAGCGGGTTACCTTTTGGAACAAAGCAAAAAACATCTGCATGCAGCGCAACCGAACGAGCGCCCTTGCCATGCTTGGCGGCTGAAAGTCAAGAAAAGGCTTTGCCAAACAAATGGCCCCAAACGTTGCATGAAAGAAGGGGCTGTAAAAAACAGCTTAACAGCAAAACCCCAAGATTTGTGGAAGCTTTTATAAACATGGACACAACGCCCCAAACCCACAATGAAAACTTTTCAATCATGGCCGTTTGTATCAAGTTCATTTTGCTCCATCTACGCTGCTAGACTGGCTTGCCTGCGCTTGCGGTGGTACTTGTAGAGGTTAAAACCACAAAAAATGAGCTGCAGTTCCCAAAGTACGCCGCTCATACCCCGGCGGCGCATGCGGATATACCTCCATTCCACTTTACTTCACCATGTGCTTGGCATGGATCAATACTAAAATGCTTGCTTGTTTGGGGAAACCCCCGCAAAAAGCTGGTAGCAGGCCGGGGCGAAGTGCGCGCGTTTTTAGGCAAGTTCCCAGCGCAGGCGCAAACGGGAATCTTTGCAATAAGGAGGCGCAGCGGCATACACGCTCTGCTTTTATAAAAAATCGGAGCAAGCTTTCAAAGCTTGCTCCGATGTGGCGCGCCCGACAGGATTTGAACCTGTGGCCTACCGGTTCGTAGCCGGGCACTCTATCCGCTGAGCTACGGGCGCATACGCGCTTTCAACGCGCATTTGTTATTTTAGCGCATTGCGCTGCCCTTGTCAAGAGCAGCGCAGGGGGATTTTCGGAAAAAATGGCGGGAATTGCAGGGCGCCTCCCTCAAAGGCGGTCGTGGGCGAGCGTGTCGGCGAGCGCGGAAAGGCAGAAATTCGGGTTTACGGTTTCCGTGCTCTGAATGGCCACGCTGCCTGCCGCAAGCGCAAGGTAAAGCGTTTCCTCCGGCGGCAGGCCGCGCACATGCCCGTAGATGGCCGCAGCGGTGAACGCATCGCCCGCGCCGGAAGCGTTTGCCATGCGCGCAATGGGGCGCAGCTTTGCATGGAGGAACAGCCCGCTCGCATCGCCGTAACAGCAGCCATCCGGCCCAAGCGTTACATAAACGCGGCGACACCCCTTGCCGAGCAGGCGGGCGATGGCGCGCTTGAGCGCCGCATCCCCTTCCACCTCCATGCCGGCGAGCACGGAAAGCTCCATGCGGTTGGGTTTGACCGTATGAAAGCGCCCGACGCGCCCGGCGAGCTTTTTCGCGTAGGAAGTGGAAACCGGGTCCACGAAAACCGGCGTTTCCCCCGCAAGCGCAATGAGGCAATCGAGCGTGGCCTCGGGCAGGCTGGGATCGCACACGATAGCGGCCGCGCCGCGCAGGAGCCCCGCGCGCGCTGCGAGGTAATCCTCGGGCAGCCGCGACAGGATGGACATATCCGAAACCGCAACGAACATTTCCCCGGAAGGCTCAAGCACCGTCATGTAGGTGCTTGAGGCGGCGTCCGGCAACACCAGCACGTTTTCCACGTTCACGCCGGCTGCAGCGCTGCGCGCAAGAATCATGGAGCCAAACGCATCGCCGCCCACCGCGCTGATGAGCCGCGCATCCAGGCCAAGGCGCGCTGCGTTTTCGAGGATATTGCGCGTTACGCCGCCGGCGGAAACGCGCATCGTGCCCGGGTTGGAATCGCGCAGGCGTACCGCGCTCCGGCTTTGCCCGTGCACATCCGCGTTTGCGGCGCCAATGCCGACGATATAAGGGGAAGAAGCTGCTGTTGGGGCCATTTTGCGCCTCCGGAAAAGTTGCTCTGAACAAAAAACAAACGGATGAGAAACGTGCAGGCTCGAGAAGAGCCGTGCAAAAAACGAAACCATGGGGATGCAGCCCCTAAGGGGATGCGCAAGCTGCCGGAACTATGGCCAACGGTACTTTTCCGAGATTTCCATGCCTCCCGGGCGAGAACACCACAGGCACCCTCTTGCGCTGCAAGGCTTTTTTCGGGTTTGCCGCGCGCCTTCTCAAGGGCGTTTTCCTGCTCCGTTGGGGAATGCGCCCTGCGCCGCCCAATTGGATGCAAGCCCCGCAGCTCGTTGAGAGATGCGCCGAAAGGCCAGGCAAATGCCCGGAGCCGCTTTCAATCCGCGGCGCCGTTGAATCGCCTGCGCTGCGTTGGCTGGCGCTCCCCTGCCGCCGGATCGGGCGCATGGGGCTGCTTTACAAAAACACCGGGCGGCAAGCGCCGCCCGGTGCATTGCGGTATTTGTATTATATCAAACGCCGGGTTCCTCCGCAACCGGCTCAATGGCAAGCGGAGACTCCGTCAAAGCGCCCGTTTCGGGATCGTCATTCACATCCACATGCACGTAATAGAGCGTGCCATCCGCTGCGCGGGCATAGGCGGTAAACCCGCCGCATTCCACTTCGCCGCCCTCGTAGACGGCGCCGTAGGATACATAGGCCGGGCTCGGCGCTTCGGTAAATTCAAATTCCGTGCCCACCGTTTCAAGGAAGAGCGTAGAGGAAATCACCTCCGCCGTGCGCCTTGCAACGTAGTCGCGCAGCGCTTCCATCGCCCGCTGGATGGAGGCCCAATAGGCGCGGTAGCGCGCCGTGCGCTCCGCATCGAGCGTGGCCGTAACGCCCGTAAAGGTACCGGAGGCGTCCGCATCGCCCGCAAGCTCCCAAACTTCGCCGTTTGAAAGCAGGATGCGGCAGGAATATTCCGCATGCGCTTTGTCCGTATCGTTGAACACGATTTCTCCGCTCTCGGTAATGGCCGCGTTCTCCCCTTCGTCAAAATCGTAGTAGTTGGAGTGGAGCACCCGGTAATACGCATCCGGCTCCAGGTAGAACGCGTCGTCGCGGTTCAAAATGCCCGCTTCCTGCCGCGCCTGCTCCGTGGGGTACGCGTCGAATTTCTCCTTTGCGAGCGCGTCCGTCCAAAGCGTGCGGCCTCCTGCGAGCGATTGCCACTCGGGCGTGCCCTTGATGGATTCATCCAGCGCGGCAAGCCGCGTTTCATAGATCCGTTCCGCCCGCTCTGCGGCGCGGTTGCTGGCGATGGCGGCGCCGATGTTAAGCGCGATCGCAGCCACGGTGATGCCGATGGACCAGGCTGCAAAGCGGCGCTGCACGCGCTTAAAGTGCGCGATGCTTTCCCAATAGCGGTGCTTCCACGCGAACTCGTTGCCGTGGGAACCCAGGTGGAACGCGTAAAAGAACCCGATCACCGGGATAAAGCACCAGAGCGCTTGATAAACATGGTTCGCAAGCCCCCAGATCACCGGGAAGAGGAACGCGCCCCAGTTCCATTTGCCCATGAGCTCGAGCGGCACGGAATGGCAGCGCTCGCCCATGCCGGATTCGTTGACCTCCTCGGGCCGGGGCGGGGGCGCGGGATGCGGCCGGTAGGCGGCGGCATCCCGCGCGCGCGAGGCAAGCGCCGCCACGTCGGAAACGCCTGCTGCATCAAGCCGCTCCAGCACCGCGAAGGTGTTTTCCGCGATTTCGTGCTCTTTACGCGCAGCTTCCCGCCGCGCCAAAACGATGTCCGGGATTGCGCCGGGCGTGCGCTGCATGGTTAGAATCTCATCGATGGAAAAGGAAAGCTCCCGCAGCGTGGCGATGGCCGCGAGCATTTCCACATCCGCTTCGGAAAAATCGCTGTATTCCCGGCCGTTGCGCCATTCCCCGCGGGGCGATATCAACCCTTTCTGCCGGTAGAACCGCACAGTGCGCTCGGTGAGCCCCGTCCGTTCGCAGACTTCTTTGATCTTCATATCGAGCCCCCTTTCATGGCCTTATTGTATAGTCTGACGTAAGGGAAGTTGCAAGGGGTTTTTTTTGCCAGCGCGCAAAAACCAAGGCGCGCCCTGCAAAAAAAGCAGCAGCCTCCTTTCTATGCATGCGTTTTTAAGAAAAGGTTTTCTATCCTCGACAAACAGAGCTTTAGCTTCCTTAAATTACAGCTTTTCTACATCTTCGGCATAGGTAAAAACTTCGCCGCATTTCGGGCGGATTGCTACCCTTGGCTTCCCAATCCGACCGCCGAACAGCTTATTTTCGTCTGATGATATCACGATCCCACATCCTGCGCCCTCCACCTTGATGGCGCAGCTTTCTTTCATTTCCGTTCCACATCCGAGATATTTTTCATACTATAAAATCATTCGTTCTCATTTTTTGGACAACCATTATGATTGCCTGTAACAGTTCAAACTGCAGTCTTACGTCCTAAGCCTAAATGTTTTCGGAGCCAATCGATATACCAAAATGCTTGCAACAATGCTGTAAACCACGCAGAACACAATCGTCATGATTCCAAAAATCATAATCGGCATGCGGAGCTGCATTAAAGCAAAGCAGGCGGCATAGGTTGCTGCTAAAACAATACGGTATGTGCCGCCTTTCAATTCCGTTCCGGCGTTATACGGCTGGAGCAGATAGTAAATCGTAAGATAATGAATGGAGAAAAACAGGCTCATGCACAGGATAGAAACAATCAGCACAACATAGTTGAGCGGATTCTCCGTTCCTCCGGTAGCAAACAGGATCAGCGCCAGCCCGCCGCCGATGACCAGCGCCGGAACGGCATTGATCTTCATAATTTCACGCAGGCGGATCTGAAACAGCCGCAGTATAAAGCTGGGCTGCTTATAAAACGAGTAGGTCAGCAGGCTGTGATCGCAGTTCATAAAAAGCGCCTGCGTAAAATTCGTGCCACGGTTAATGGCGTACATAATAAACACAAAGTACGGAAGCCAGGTCATCACGATTTCGTTTATGGCGGGTTTTCCTTCGGGCAGCAAATAGATTCCCACCAACACAGCGGCGATAAGAAAAACGCACACATAGGAAATCTTTTTTGTAGAGTTCCAGAGTATCCTTTTGTGCCTTTTGACAAACAGCTCATTTAGGTATTCGAAGCCTTTGCGGCTGCTGGTAATGGAGGTATCCGTGGATATTTTCTTTTCATTTACCTGCTTTACAAGCTGCGCCCTTGCGGTGCTGTCCATCTGATTGGTCAATCCTGCCAATAATTCCTTGTTGATTGCATAATAGTCCCGGAAGGTGGTCAGCCTTGTGATGCTTGCCATCCCAAGCGGAATACAGGCTAAGAATATACCCATTGGCACAACCGCAGGCAAAACAAACCCAAAGGCAGGCGGAACATAGGCAACACCTAAAAGCAGAGCGATACAGCCCCACACATGCTTAGACAGCTTATTCTCGTTGTATCCAAAGCCTCTTTTCTCATAATCCCACAAAGTGATGGCAGCATATGTTAACTTCATGCCGGCTATACAGAGGGGCAGAAGAAGGCAAAACCACAAAGGCACGCCTCTGTCCATGCCAAATAGGATCGTGAACGGCAAAAAGCCGATGGCACCCTTCAGAATGGAGTAGAAATAGTTTACCAGCGTATATTCCCTTGCGTCCATTTTCATAAGGATCATCGCATAATACTTATCTTTGGTCGGGTTGAAAAGATGCGTGTTCATAAAGCTGCCGATCACAGTGAGAATCAGCAGGATATGCAGAAACACTGCATTCTCCGGCAGTTCTTTATAAAGGATGCCTACGCCGCATACCATTGTAACAAAGTAAAGAAACTTGCCGAGGAATGCGGAAACAACTTCCCACAGCACGGATACGATATTCGCGAAAATTTTAAGCCCCTTTGCTTTATACAGCGCTGCCGGAAGCAGACGCTTTAAGAGCGGGATTTGCTTTAAGGAAAACAGAATGCCGTTTACGCGGTATGTATTTTTTAGGGAAAAGGAAATTCTGAGGGTTTTATGCATTTTCTTCCTCCCGCAGTGCCGCGATAATCCTATCCTTAAATTCCTTGCTGTCCAAATCCGTTTTCTCCACAACCTCCAGTTCGCCGTGATGAAGCAGTACAATCTCATCGCAGAGGTCAAGCGCCAAATCCAGAATATGCGTGGAAAAAATGGTAATGCGGTCCCGCTTCAGCGAGCGGAGCAGCTGCTTCATTTCTTCAGCAACCACCACATCAAGGGAGGTTAAAGGCTCGTCGAGCAGCAGAATATTCGGCTGAGCGATGATGTTGATGAGCATTTGCATTTTGTTTTTCATGCCGTGAGAATAGTCTTTGAGCAGCTTATCCCTGTCCTCCGGATCAATGCTCATAGAGTCAAAATACGCGTCGATACTTTTCGGGTTTTGAATGGACTTCTCATTGATGTCCATAAAAAACTTCAAAAACTCCCTGCCCGTAAGAAATTCCGGCACAGTAGGAGTAGACAGCACATACCCTATATCATTTGCGACCACCTCACGGCGGACCCCGCTTTCATCTTCTATATAGAAATTCCCATTGTTCACTTTCAAATCACGATTCAAGCAGTTGAAAAGGGTTGTTTTGCCAGCGCCGTTCCTGCCGAGCAATCCGTAAATTTTGCCTTCCTCAAAAGTGAAGTTAATATCCCTCAAAACCTGCTTTTTCTCAAAGCTTTTCGACAGATGTTCAATAACAAATTTCATATGGATGCTCCCCCATTGCATTTTCTTTTGATAATAGGCTGTAAAACAAAGCCTAAGATTGTTTTTCGCAAGAACATTCCTGCGAGAAGCATGGCGATCCAGGGCACTGTCTTATACACACAGCAAAGGGCTGCGGTGTTTCCCATGCCGCCGCCCCTTTAATCCCCGCTGCTTGCAATACCCTTTTTCGCACGCCCGGCACAGCACGGCGCTCTGCGCCGCCATAGCCTCAGCCGCCTCTGCCGCAGGCAGCGCCTGCGCAGCACGGGCTATCCAGCGGTATTCCTGCCCGCTGCATCGCCGCCCCGGCCGCGCCCGCTTAAACCCATGCGCGGCGTTCGGCACACGCTTAGCCTCCTTGATCCTCCTGCAAATTGCGCTCCAGCTTGCGCTTGATGCGCTGCAATGCGTTGTCCACGGCTTTTGTGCCCCGGCCGAGCACGGCTGCGATCTGCTGGTAGGAATAGCCATCCATAAACAGCTCAAGCACCTGCTTTTCCAGCGGCGTCAGCAGCGTTTCGATGCTGCCCAGGATGCGTTCCGTGCTCTCCTTGGAGATGAAAGCATCCTCGGGGCTTTCGGTGCGCACCGTGGCCATGGTGTCAAGCAGCATGCGCTCCTTCTCATCCTCCGGATAGGAGCCGCTATAAAAGGAGATATAGCTGTTGAGCGGCGCGTGCTTTTTGCGCGTTGCGCCTTTGATGGCCGTAATAAGCTGGCGCACGATGCACATTTCGGCAAACGAGCGGAAGCCTGCGTTATGGTCGGGCGTATAATCGCGGATGGCCTTGTAAAGGCCGATCATGCCCTCCTGCACCAGATCCTCCCGGTCCGCGCCGATGAGGAAATACGGCCGCGCCTTGATGCGCACAACGTTCTTATAGCGTTCGCAAAGCGTTTCATCCGCCCGGGCATCCCCCGCGTGGGAGCGCGCCACAAGCGCCTCGTCCGTCATGCCGAGATAATTGATTTCTTCGCGCATAAATCCTCTCCCATTCCCATAAAAAGGCAGCTGCGCAGCGCTTACCCTTTGGCGTGCGACGCATCCGCCTAGTCTTGCCGGCGCTTCTCAAACATGAGCACTGCCGCGGCAACGGAAGCGTTGAGCGAATCGATTGCGCCATACATGGGGATGGAAACGAGGAAATCGCAGGATTCGCGCACCAGGCGGCTGATGCCTTCCCCTTCGCTGCCGATTACGAGGGCAAGCGCGCCTTCGAGCTTTGCCTCTGCCATGGGCGTGCCGCCCATATCGGCGCCTGCGATCCAGAGCCCTTCCTTTTTGAGCTGGGCGATGGCGGAAGAAAGGTTCGCCACGCGCGCCACCTTGCAATATTCTACCGCGCCTGCGGACGCCTTGGAGGCCGCCGCCGTGACCGAAACGGCGCGCCGCTTGGGCAGGATCACGCCATGCGCGCCTGCGCAAACCGCGCTGCGGAGGATGGAGCCGAGGTTTTGCGGGTCTTCGATGCCATCAAGCAGGATGAGGAAAGGCGCTTCGCCCTTTTGCCTTGCAGCGGCAAGCATATCGGGGATCTCGCTGTATTCCACGCCGGGCACCTGCGCAACGATGCCCTGGTGGTTGCCGGGTTTGCCGCCATGGCCGAAGGGCATGCAGAGCTCGTCCAGCTTCTCGCGGTTCACCTCGTCCACGCGGAGGTTCCGGTCCCGCGCCAGGGAGACGATCTCGCGCAGCGAGCCGTCCGGGTCCCGCGAAACGAGGATGCGGTCGATGCTGCGCCCGCTCTTGATGGCCTCGCGCACAGCGTTGCGCCCAAGCACTAGGTACGGCAGCTCGTCCGGACGCGCGTTGGGCGCCGGGGGTTCCGGCGCGGCAGGCGCTTTTTTCGGCGCAGCAGGCCCTTTTGCATAAGGGGGCTTGCCATGCCCGAAGCGGGCGTTCTCTTCACCCTCTGCGCTTTTGCGGTAGGGCTGTTTGCCATAGGGGCGCTTTGCTTCGCTTTCATAGCGGGATGCTTTGTCTTTGCGGTAATAAGGCGTTTCGCCGCCATCCTCGCGCCTGCGCTCCGCATAGACGCTCCGCCCGCCTTTTGCGCCCTGGCGCTTTCCTGCGCTGCGTTCCGCCCGGAATACGGGCTGCCCATCCTTGAAGCGCACGGGCGTTTCGCCGTCCTCCTGTCCGCGCCCGCGGCGTCTGTTATCATATGCCATGCTGATCCTCTTTCTGCCGGAAACCGGCTGTGTCAGTTGTCGTTGTTGATCTCTGCAAGGGCCCACGCAAGGAGCTCTGCATCATCGGCGCCTTCTTTGGCGCACGCGGCAAGCGCATCTGAGCGCGCGCGCACGGCTGCTTGTTTGCCGCAGCTCATCCTGCCTTCGGAGCAGGCGCCCGCCACGCAGGCCGGGCCCGCGCTTGCAAAAAGCTCCGGCGCTTCCCTGCGCACCAGGCCCAGCATGCACCAGGCCAGGCGGCGGATCTCCCATTGCGCGCGGTTGCAGCAGCGCAGGGAGAAAAAGTGCATGAGCTCGCGCGCGTTCATGGTGAACACCATGCGCGTTTCCGCCGCATTGGGCAGCACGAAGCGCGCATCCTCAGCGGGAAGGCCGGCGGCGAGCCATTCTTGATAAAAGCCCCAGGCCGTATCCATCTGCTCTTGAAAGCGCGCAACCGCAGCATCGCCCAGCGCAGCTACCGAAGGCGGCACCACATAATTTCCGCCCTCCTGCTTCACATACCGCTGGGACTGCACCGAAAAGCTTGCGATCCTGTGCCGCGTGATCTGCGCGAGCAACGCCCGGGAAACGCCCTCCACGCCAAACGTGAACGAGGCGTGCTCAAATGGCGAAAGGTGGCCAAGCGAAAGGAGCTTTTCCACAAATTGCGGCGCGCGGCCGCGCACGTCTTCCCTTAGCGATAGGATGCCGCTCCCGCTATAGCAGAGCCGCCCGGCAAGCGCAATGGCCGTCACCGGGTCGGGCGTATGGGAAAGCAGGGTAACGTTGAGCTGTGTTTTAGGCATGGGGACCTCCTTCCTCCTGCAGGGGAAGCGGCCCTGCATCCGCTGCATAGCCGAGCGCCATGCGCATCAGCTCCGCCAGGCGCGTATCCGCGCCCGAAAGGTAAAGGTAGCCCAAAAGGGCTTCGAGCCCCGTGGCTGCCCGGTAATCCGCGATTTGCGCGTGCTTGGGAACGGTGCCCATATGCGCATTGCGGCCGCGCTTGAAGATGGCGCATTCCTCCTCGCTTAAAAGCGGCAGGATGCGTCGGGAAGCTTCCGCCTGGGCCGCAGCGCAAACGTGCTTTGCAGCCTGCAGGTGCATTTTATGGGCGGTCGCATCCGTGCGCTCCACCAGCAGCGTGCGCACGAAAAGATCGTATATCGTATCCCCGATATACGCGAGCACGAGCGGACTGACCTGCCTGGCGTCACGCCGGCGCAGATCCGGAAGCCCTGCGCAAACGAGCCCCAGCATGCTGCAGGGCCCTTGGTTGTAATCTGCATATTCCATCAAGCTTATTATAAATGCCAAACGCCGTTCTGACAAGAAAATCCCTTTATTTCCCCGCCACCTGCGCAAAGCCGCCGGCGCTGATGCGCTCGATGAAGGCGGCGATCTCCTCCGGTGTGTCCTGCATGCCGGAAAGCACCCAGCTGCGGATGACGCCTGCGCTGCCGTGGGAAAAGAATTCGTAAAGCCGGGCGAGCGCGCGCGGCTCCGCCTGCGGCGCCATCTTCTGCCAGAACGCCATGCTTTCCGCGTGGGCGATGTTGAGCACCCGCGAAAGGAATTCCCGGTCCCCATGCTCGCTGAAGATGACCCGGCAGAGATCGCCGTTTTCCTGGATGGATTTGCAGATCTCCGTTAGGATTTCCTTGAGGCTGCTCCTGGAGAGCCCGCGGCGGATAGAGGCCTGGATGGCCTCAAACAGCTCGTTTTCAATGCGCGCGAGCAGGTCGTAAGGATCCTTGTAGTGCGCATAGAACGTGGCGCGGTTTACCTCCGCCCGCGCGCAGATCTCCGTGACCGTGATGCGGTTGATGGGCCGCTCCAGCATAAGCGAAAGCAGCGCCTGCTTGAGCATCATGCGCGTATAGCGTACCCGCCTGTCGGTCTTCATGGCAGTTCCTCCTTAAAATCCACAATTGTGGCGCATGTGGCGCGCCTGCCAAAAAACGTTCACATTGTTAAACAACATCCTATGCGAAGCTGTTGCCTAATTTGCACTCTCCGCGTATTTGGCGATTGTAGATGCGATATACTGTTAGTATAATGATAGCAGGAAAGATAATCAACACCATGTTGCGCAAAGCCACACGTTTTTCCGGCATCAAGCAAATTATTCATTCTTATTAAGGCAGGTGTGCAAGATGGAACGGTTGTATCTTTTAACGGGCGCTGCGGGTTATTTGGGCAGCAACGTAGCGCGGGAGCTGGTTTCTTGCGGTGCGAACGTGCGCGGGCTCGTTCTTCCGGGCGATAAGGCCATCAAAAAGCTGCCCGAAGCCATGGAACTTTATGAGGGCGATGTGCTGGATCGCGCATCCCTTCGGGGCTTTTTTGAGGCGCCTGCGGGGACGGAGCTCTATGTGATCCACTGTGCGGGCGTGGTTTCCATTGGCTGGAACTATAACAAGCGCGTGCATGCGGTCAACGTGGAAGGCACGCGCAACGTTGTGGCGCAATGCGTGGAATCCAAGGTGAAGAAGCTCGTGTACGTCAGCTCCGTGCATGCGCTTAGGGAGCTTCCCCATGGGCAGACCATCACTGAGGAAACCGAATTTGACCCGGCGCAGATCAAGGGGTTTTACGGCAAAACAAAGGCGGAGGCCTCCGGGATTGTGATGCGCGCGGTGCGCGAAGAGGGGCTGGATGCTTCCATCGTGTTCCCCGGCGGGCTCTGCGGCCCGAACGACCTTGCGGGCGGCAGCGTAACACAGCTGCTCATTGATGCGTGCCGCGGCAGGCTGCCTGCGGGTGTGGATGGCGGATACGATTTTGTGGATGTGCGGGATGTGGCGGCCGGCATCGTCAGCTGCTGCACGCGCGGCCGCAAGGGCGAAGGCTACATCTTGGCCAACCGCTATGTGTCGGTGCGTGAATTGCTGCACTGCATCCACGAGCAGAGCGGGACGCGCGAGGTGCGCCGCATGCTGCCGACCTGGGTGGCCTGCATGGCGCTGCCGTTCTTCAGCCTCAGCACGGCGCTCACCAGGCGCAAACCGCTCTTTACGCGCTATTCGCTGTATACGCTCAAAAGCAATTCCCATTTTTCCCATGAAAAGGCGGCCAAGGAGCTGGGCTTTAAAACGCGGCCCCTGCGCGAAACGATTGCGGACGCACTTGCCTGGCTGCGCAAGGAAGGGAAAGTATAAAGCAAACCGAATATGCATACAGCATCAACCGCGGAATGCAATCGCGCATATCCGCGGTTTTTTGCGTTTTGAGCGCAGTTGTATATACCGCTTGTATACGCATGTGTAAAATCTGCGGAACGCTTGTGTGAATTCTGTGGACAAGAAGCCAAAAATACATGAAAGAGCCTGTGCTTAAATGTGGATAACTCTGTGGAGAGTGTGGATATCTTGGGTTTGTCAAGGCGAATATTCAAAAATTTCTGCATGGGAACATGCACTGCATATGCAGGGACAGGCATGCAAAACGCGGAAAAATGCATGGAAAGTGGTGCATGGGTGTGGTATAAGCCGCAATTTCACCCAATATAATCACCATGAGGTGATTTTATGGGGAAGCGGAAACTGCCTGCGCGGCTGCGGCGCGCGTGTAACACATTGCTGTTGGGGATTCTGGTGTGCATTATCGGCGTATTCAGCGCGCGCTTGGTGGCGCGCAGCGCCGATACGCCTTACATCGAGCCGTTTGAAACGCCTGGCGCAGGGGCGCAAGGTGTGGAAACGCCCGGCGTGGAGGCGGAAACGGAGGCGCGCGCCTATACCGTTGTGGTAGATGCAGGCCATGGCGGCGCGGACGGCGGCGCCGTGGGGAGCAAAACGGGCGTGGTGGAAGCCGGGTTGAACCTTGCCGTGGCGAGCGCCGTGCGGGATGCGCTGGAGGAGGCGGGCGTCGCCGTGCTGATGACGCGCACGGATGAAAACGCCCTTGCGGACACCAAGCAGGCCGATATGCAGGCGCGCCGCGCGATTATGAACACGGAGGGCGTTGACCTGGTGGTGAGCGTGCATATGAACCGCTTCACGGACCCGGCGGTTTCGGGGCCCATGGCGTTTTACATGAAAGGCTCCGAAGCGGGGCAGCATCTTGCGGAGCTTGTGATCGCATCCGTATGCGAAGCGATCGGACGGCCCGTGCGCAGCGCGAACCCGGGGGATTATTTCGTGATCCGCGAAAGCCCGGCGCCTTCGGTGCTCGTGGAATGCGGCTTCCTTTCCAACGCGGAGGATGAAGCGCTTCTGCAAACAGAAGAGCACCAGCAAAAGCTGGTGCGCGGCATTGTGGATGGGGTGCTCGCTTACCTTGCGGAAACCTCGGGCGCGAGCGCAAGGGATGGAACTGCGTTGAGCGAAAGCGGGGAGAGCTGACCGGCCATAAGCGCATAATGGCCTGCGCAGGCGATCATGGCGGCATTGTCCGTGCAGAAGCGGAACTCCGGGCAGCAGAAGCGCAGCCCGGCAGCTTCCGCACGCCGCTGCATCGCGCTGCGCAGAGCCTGGTTTGCGGAAACGCCGCCCGCAAGCGCAAGCGTGCCCATGCCGCTCTCCACCGCTGCGCGCACGGATTTTTCCGCCAGCGTTTCCACTACGGCATGCTGGAAGGAAGCGGCAACGTCCGCAGCGCAGAGCGTTTCGCCGCGCTGCTGCGCCGTGTGCACCAAATTGATGACCGCCGTTTTCAGCCCGGAGAAGCTGAAATCGAACGTTGGCTTGTCGTTAAAGCCCGCATGGAAGGAAAACGCATGGGGATCGCCTTCGCGCGCAAGCGCTTCAAGCGCCGGCCCGCCGGGATAGCCAAGCCCCAGCACGCGCGCCACCTTGTCGAACGCTTCGCCCGCAGCATCATCCCGCGTGCGCCCGAGCAGCGCAAACGTGCAGTAATCGTCCACGCGCACGATGTGGCTGTGCCCGCCGGAGGCCACAAGGCACACAAACGGCGGCTTAAGATCCGGGTATGTCAAATAATTGGCCGCGATATGCCCGGCAATGTGGTTTACGCCCACAAAGGGCTTGCCTGCGGCAAGGGCGAGCCCTTTGGCATAGCTTAAGCCCACGAGCAGGGCGCCCACCAGCCCGGGGCCATAGGTAACGGCAACGGCGTCGATTGCGTTGATGGAAACGCCCGCTTCCTTGAGCGCAGCTTCCGTTACCGCGCCCACCTTTTCCACATGGCTGCGCGCGGCGATTTCGGGCACCACCCCGCCGAACTTCTGGTGCAGCGGAATCTGGGTGAATACCGTCATCGCGCGCACCGTCCGCGCGCCGCAAAGCACGGCTGCGGCCGTTTCATCGCAGGAGCTTTCGATGGCGAGCAGCAGGGGCGCCTCCTTTTCCCGGTAAGCCGCAGCGCCCGCGCGGGCAAGCGCTTCATATTGCATCGGCACTTCCTAGCCCTCCTTCCTTCCCCGCCGCGCGCCGAAGATGGCTGCGATGAGCAGCGCGCCGAACGCCGCAAGGAAAATCAAACCGAATTTTACCACAATGTCATAGAAAAGCTGTTGCGGGCAGATGCGGATCATCCGATCCGTCGCATAGGAGAGGATCCAGAGGTCGTTGTCGAAAAACAGGTAATGAAAATTCAGCCAAAAGCTGTTGAAATCAAGCGCGACCCATATTCCAAGCGCAGCAACAATCAAGAAAAAAACAGCGCTTGCGCGGAGGTATGCTTTGGAGAGCGTGCGCAGGCGCATGCCGCGCGGGAGCAGCGCGCACGCGCCAAGCACGAGCAGCGCCGCGGCAAGCAGGCCGAAATCGCGCACGCTGCGCCAGGCCTGGTAAAGCGCGCGCACGTCCACCATGTGCGCGGTTTCGCGCGCGTTGTACATGGAAACGGGCACCCCGTTCTCCGTTACCGTGATTTCGATGGAATCTACATCCCCTTCCATATAGTCGATCAGCCGCATCAGCGCGGCGGTGATGTCCTCGGTGGAGATGCCGATCGCCTCGGCGGTGCCATAAGCCTCATAGCGCGCGCTAAACCATGCTGCATCGTGCATCACAAGCTGGAGCGCGGTAAAGAGCAGCGAAACGATCAAAAGCAGCGCCGCCAGGCATGCGAGCGCCGCAGCAAGTTTTGGCATGGGTTTATTTTGATCCATAGCGTTTCGGTGTTATCCTTTCGGAAGCATGCGGCCCAAGCCCGCTGCATCGTGCATGCAACGTTGCGGCAGGCAAAAGCCAAAAAGCAGGGGCGCGGTTGCGTGAACGCCGGCTTTTCCCATTGCGTTTTCCGAAAACCACGCCTTGGTTTCCATTAATCCTCTTCGTTTTCGGTGGGGATGGCGTCGAGCGCGCGCGCAAGCCCATCTACCGCCGCTTCAAACAAGTCCGGGCAATCGCGCGTTAAAAGGCGCGCTACCCGCGCGCGCGGCAGCGCAGCCAGCGCCCGCAGCGCGGAAAACAGCACGAGCCCATGGTCACTTGCAAGGTCGCCCGCCGTTTCGCCCGGCACCTGCGCGGCCTGCGCGCCGAGCGCATCATAGCGCAGCTGGGCGCGCGCACAAAGGATGCGGCGGCCAAAGAGCGTCATGCGGTAGGTTTCGGCAGAAGCGCTTGCCGCCTCAAGGTTTGTTTCCACCACAAAAAGCGAAGCGTCCGCCGCATCGTCCCCCGCCCCGGGCGAAAGGCTGCACATGGGGGCAACGGCGAAAAAACCGGCTGAGATCACGCGCGTGCGCGGGTCGCGCGCAACGCCGCCGAACACGCCGAACGGCCGCAGCGGGACATCCGTAACGCCGGTTTCCTCCTTTAACTCGCGCGCAGCTGCATCGGCAAGCTCTTCCTCCATTTCAACGAATCCTCCCGGCAGCGCCCAGGTGCCCAGGAAGGGGTGATTGCCGCGGCGGATGAGCAGCACCGCAAGATCGCATGCGCCCTGGTTATGCAGCATGGTAAACACCGCCATGTCCACTGTAACCGAAGGGTGGCGGTATTTGTCCGGGTTATAGTTTGCAAGGAATTCTTCCAGCGTGAGGCCGTTTTTATCCCGAAGCTGTTTCATCCAATCCTCCTTTGCGGCAGCATAAACGCCTGCCATACTTTCATTATAACATACCATTCCCGGCGCGTCATATACATGATTAGGAGAAAGAAGGGGGATTGCGGTATGAATACCCAGGAAACGGAACGCATCATCGCTTTTCACGGGGCGCGCAGGGGCGTGGCCCATATGCGCAACAGCGGGGCTGGCATGCAGATTACACTTACATTGCGCCCCGGGGAATCCGGAGGTGCGCTTGTGCCAAAGGCGGCGTGCCTTGCTGCGCGCGATGGCACGGCCGTGCGCATCGCGCTTGCGCATGGTGCTGGGCAGACGCCGGTGAACATGGACCCCGTGGTGCTTCTGCTCATTGCGGATACGCCGGAGGGCGAAGCGTTTTGCGCGGAGGGAACGCGTGGCGCGCTGGATCGCGATGCGCTTGAGGCGCTCAAACGGCCGCTGCGGGCGTTGCGCGCAGACGGGCAGAAAAGCGGGGCGCAGCAAACGGCCGGGGAGCTTCCCGCTGCGCAGGAGGGTGCGCTTGCGGCAGCGCACAGCGGCGCAGCGGCGGAGAAAGCGGAAGCCCCGCAGGGATCCCCCATATTGCGGGAAAAAGAGGCAGAGCCATGCGCGATTGCCCCGGAGGAAGAGAGGCCCGAAATGGAGGCAGACGAAAGCGCGCAGCCACAGGGCGAAATGGATGTTGATGCACCGGTGTGCACATTTCCTCCGGCGCAATCGGAGGCGCTGCGCAGCATCCTGTCGCGGGCAAGCGCGCTCTTCCCGCCCGGCGGCGGAGACGGCAGCGCAGCGGCGCATTTTGCTTCGGATGCACCGTTGCACGGGGCGTTTGTGCCGCGTCCCCTTGCGGCTCGGGAGGAACAGGTGTATCCTAACAGCGTGACGCCTGTGCGCATGGAGGATTGCGCAAACATGGCGGAAGAACGCGAGGCGGTGCGCGCAGCGTCTGCGGGCGCAGCGGATCCGCAGTGGAGCGACGCGGTGCGCGAGCTGAGCCGCCCGCAGGAAGCGCCCAAGCCCTCCGGCGTGGGCACGGCGGAGCAAACGGAAAGCCCGTTCCCGAAAACCTTTCCGGGCGTTGTCTGGCGGCGCGTGCGTTATCCGGGGACGCGGCGTTATTATCTCGAAGGCACGGGGCAGGTAAACGGCGTCCGTTGCACCCTTTACGCTCTGCCGGGCGAAAGCTATCCTGCACAGCCATACCGCGCGCGCGGCTTTACGCGCTTTGTGCGGGATGTGAATGGCAATGGCTACTGGGTCAAGGTGAAGCGCGGCGGCAGGTAATGGGCCATTTGGAGGAGATTTTCGCCTGCTGGCCACAACATCTATGGCCTTCGCGCGACGCTGGCCACAAGGCGGTGGAAACGCTGAAAAAAACGAGAAGTTTTCGTGGTTTTCCTTGACATTGCGGCCCGCGTGTGCTAAATTAGTAAAGCAACCCCCGTTTGGGGGGTTTATTTAGGTTTGCAATCCACGAACGGTTCGCCGTTGGATACTGAGGAGGAAATCAATCATGCGCGTTAAGATCACGTTGGCCTGCAGCGAATGCAAGCAGAGGAATTACAATACCTTCAAGAACAAGAAGAACGATCCCGACCGCCTGGAGTTCAGCAAGTACTGCCGTTTCTGCCGGAAGCACACGGTGCACAAGGAAGCCAAGTAAGCGGACAGGAGTATTGAAAATGGCGAACGAAAAGAACGAAAAAAAGGAAGTTGCCAAAAAGAAGGCAAAGGGTCCCGGCCTGTTTGCGCGGATTGGCAAATTCTTCCGCGAGGTGTTCGGCGAGGTGAAGAAGGTCTCCTGGCCCACCAAGAAGGAGCTTGCTTCCTATACTTTAACAGTCCTTGCGTTCATCGTGTTGATGAGCATCGTGATCGGCGTGCTCGACTTTGTGTTCGGACAGGGGCTTGCGCTCCTCGGCACGCTTTGATCAGCGGCTGAACAGGAGCTGCCATGTCGGAAGAAGCCAAGTGGTACGTCGTGCATACCTATTCCGGGTATGAGAACAAAGTAAAGGAAGACCTTGAAAAGACCGTGGAGAACCGCAACCTCCAGGATATGATCCTCGAGGTGAAATACCCCACGGAAGAAGTGGTTGAGATCAAGGACGCAAAGCGCAAGGTCGTCCAGCGGAAGGTCTACCCTGGCTATGTGATGATCAAGATGATCATGAACGACAAGACCTGGTATGTTGTGCGCAACACGCGCGGCGTGACGGGATTTGTCGGCCCGGGGTCCAAGCCCATCCCGCTCACGGATGAGGAAGTTACCGCCATGGGCGTGGAGCACATCCCCATCGAGCTGGATATTTCCGTGGGCGAAAGCGTGCGCGTGGTCTCCGGCCCGCTGGAGAACTTCATCGGCACCGTAGAGGCGCTTGATCCAGAGCGGCAGAAGGTGAAGCTTGTGGTTTCCATGTTTGGCCGCAACACACCCGTGGAGCTCGATTACATCCAGGTGCAGAAGCTCTAAGCTGCACAAAAGGCTGCGCCGGAAGCAGGAATGCGGGTTGCGCAGTGCGGTATTGTTGGTATTTTGCCCGCATGGGCTAAGATACGGTGGGAGGCTTGCAAAAGCCGCTCGCACCACATTAACTGAGGAGGATACTTCAAATGGCAAAGAAGATCACAGGCTATGTGAAGCTTCAGATCCCCGCCGGCAAAGCAACGCCGGCACCACCGGTCGGTCCTGCGCTGGGCCAGCACGGTGTGAACATCATGGGCTTCTGCAAGGAGTTCAACGAGCGCACCGCGAAGCAGGCGGGTCTGGTTATCCCGGTGGTCATCACCGTCTATCAGGACCGTTCCTTCACCTTCATCACCAAAACGCCGCCCGCGGCTGTTTTGATCAAGAAGGCATGCGGCATTGAAACCGCATCCGGCCGCCCGAACACGCAGAAGGTTGCCAGCATCACGAGCGCGCAGGTCCGCGAGATCGCGGAGCTGAAAATGCCCGACTTGAACGCCGCAAGCGTTGAGGCGGCCATGCGCATGGTGGCAGGCACGGCACGCAGCATGGGCATCACCGTTGTGGACTAAGGGGGAAATGAAGTATGAAGCATGGCAAGAAATACCAGGACAGCGTTAAGCTGATCGACAAGCAGAAGCTTTATGATCCTCGCGAGGGCATCGAAGCCGTTCTCTCCACCGCGAAAGCGAAGTTCGACGAAACCGTTGAAGCTTCCATCCGCCTGGGCGTTGACCCCCGTCATGCGGACCAGCAGGTGCGCGGCACCGTGGTTCTGCCCCATGGTACGGGCAAAACCGTCCGCGTGCTCGTGTTCGCCAAGGGTGATAAGGCTAAAGAAGCGCAGGAAGCCGGCGCGGATTTCGTGGGCGATGATGATCTCGTAAAGAAGATCCAGACCGAGAACTGGTTTGGCTTTGACGTTTGCGTTGCGACGCCGGACATGATGGGCACCATCGGCCGCATTGCGCGCATCCTGGGCCCAAAGGGTCTCATGCCGAACCCCAAGAGCGGCACGGTTACGATGGATGTTGCCAAAGCCATTGCGGATATCAAAGCCGGTAAGGTGGAATACCGCGTGGACAAGACGGCCATCGTGCACGTCCCGGTGGGCAAGGTTTCCTTTGGCGTGGATAAGCTGGTGGATAACCTTAGCTCCTTGATGGATGCCATCATTAAGGCGAAGCCGGCGGCTGCAAAGGGCACCTATCTGCGCAGCGTGGTTCTTTCCACCACCATGGGCCCTGGCGTCAAATTCAACGGCACCAAATTCCAATAAACAAACGCGCATAAGAAGGCGGGCTGCAAGGCTCGCCTTTTTTGCATTGCCCGCCTTTTGCTTTGCTGGTTAGGCGGCGCTGTGGCCAGCTGCGCAATCTGCTTTCTTTTAATAGCGGCATAAGCGCGCCAAAACCAAGAGGAATCCTGCTATGCTGCTGTAACTCGATTCACCTACTTCATGTCTCTGTTAATGCAGTGCTTCACTGTAAAGCTTTTGTCCCTTTTGCGCTCCTGCTTCCCCATTCCTTCCCGTAATTTTACACCGGCTTTTCTGCTGATATGCTTAGCGCTGTACGCTGGTTTGCGGAATACCCTAAAAGCTCTGCGTGTAAGGAAGCTCTTACAGAAAGACAAAAATCGGCATCATAGGTGCGCGGCAACATGCGTCAAATGAGAGAGATGCCCCCGCCTAGCCTTGCAGCACGGATAAAGATAGGCCACCCGCAACAACCCCACAGTATTATGTAAAAACTGGCAGCTTGGGACTGCAATTTGTTGCATGGCCGCAGCGGATTTGTAAACCTTACGCAAGAATGATTTCTGTATAAGCGCGCGAAGCATGGCAAACTCCGCATCCGATTGGAGCATTGCTTCATGCAAATCCTGTTGGGCATGCCCCATGCCCAACAATTTCAGCACTATTGGTTTATATCTTCCATCTCCAGCACACGAAAAAGTTTCGGTTGCCGAAAGGCTTTGCTTTGCATATCGCTGCTGCTTGATGCTGTTTAATGCAATTGCGCACGCCTGCGTCAGCCGAGTCCTTGCATCGCGCTTTGCCTATCTCTTTAAGGTAAGCATTCCCTCACTGACGGTATCACTTCATTTCTCAGCATACGAAAAAGGCTCCGGTTTTCCGAAGCCTTTGGTTCCTGTTTGTCCTTTTACTCGATGATGCTCGACACAACGCCGGACGCTACCGTACGCCCGCCTTCACGGATTGCGAACCGAAGTCCTTCATCCATTGCGATCGGCGTGATCAGCGTGATCTCCATCCGGATGTTGTCTCCCGGCATCACCATCTCTACTCCGTCCGGCAGCTTGAT
>CALVWJ010000027.1 GCA_944366945.1 uncultured Clostridia bacterium | reverse complement strand
TTTGCAAGCGCCCCCGCGCTGGTCGTTGCCCCAGTGCCGCCCGCTGAAACGGGGAGCGTCCCTGCCTGCAAAGCGCCACCCTCTCCCGTGTATACGGCTTTGTTTGCCGCCGTGCCGATCTTGCCGTCGTTTGTGATGCTGCCATGGGCGTGGGTAGCAAGCGCATAGCCGCTCCCAAGCACGCTTTTGATTTTGCTCCATAGTGTGCGCTTGTTCTTCATTTCGGACGCATCATACATAAGGAAACCGTCGGCATCGTCTATGGTTTGCGCCGTTTCAAGCGCGCCCAGGTCTAGCGCCGGGTCGCCCGTTTGCGCCGTAAGCTGCCATTGCGTGCCATCCAGCGTAACCTCAATACGGCCTTCAGAATTCAGCCGTATGCCCTTGATGTCGCTGGAAGCAGGGTAGCCGGCAAACTTTGCAAGAAGGGCGGAAAGCTGGGTTGCAACCGTCCCCTCTTGCAAATCCCCAATGGCTGCGCTTCCAATGTTGTCCGCTCCACCCGTTCCTGCAAGCGCATCGATAAGCGCATTGTATTTGGCTTTGATCTGGTTGCTGTTGGAATCGAATACAGCTTTCATATCCGCCGCCGTGCGCTGCGGCTGATCCGCTTCGTTCACAACTGGGCTCGTCCACGCCCCGATTTTTTGATCCGTGATTGCCATGATTGCTCCTTTCCTGCAATAAGGGGAGGTTTCCCTCCCCTTATTCGATGGGTTTCCAACTCTTGTTTGTTTCTGCAAGTATGATGTTGATCTGGCTTGTGCTCATGCCAAGTCCGCGCATGTAGTCAACATAACCGTCCTTGCTGAAATTGTCCCTCGCAATTTGATTCTGCCGCCACGTTTCAACCTTGAGAGCAAGCGCTTCTGGTATGCCCTTTCTGGTTGCGCCGATCACGTTGTCATACCCGCTTTCGCTTTGCATGAACAGGTCGAACATCGCCTTTGCGCTGTAATCCGCAGGCCGTGCGTTCTCACCATCGCCCATAATCAGCGCACGGTCGATTTGCTCTTTCTCGTCAGCAGTCAACGTTTCATCCGCAAACAGCATGCGGCGCTTCTGTTCTTGCGGTCCAACATAGTTACCGCGCTCGTCCGTGTAAGATTGAATACCAGCGAACCGATTCGCCCAATCTTCGAGCTGAAACGCTTCTTCCTCGCTCATGCCGCCAGCAATATTTTCTTCAAAGCGTTCATAAGCGCTGGGAGAATTATTCGATAGCTCAAACCGGCTTTTGCTGCTATAGTCTGCCGGGCTTTGCCCTTCTGTGCAGAGCAGGTCACGGTCCATCTGTGTTTTCTGTTCATTCGTTAAAGAAGAATCACGGAACAGCATTTCGCGGAACTGCTGCTTTGTGGATTGCTCCGTTTTTCCTGCTTCATTCTTGATCGGTTCGAGCGCCTTATAGCGGTCAAGCAGAACGAGGAAATGCGCGCCGTCCACGCCGCTTGCAACGGCGTTCTTGTATGCGGCCGTGTGCGCCGCAGAAAGGGTTGGGAAGCCTGCTTCAACATATGCACGAGCTTCCGGCAACGACCATTTCCCAAATATGCCGGCTTGAAGATAGTCCATCGGGCCTTGATCTGTCCTATATTGCAACCTTTCGTTGCCTTCCGCATCTTGCGTATAGCTTCCACCCTGCGCAACCGTAGCAATCCCCTGTGCAGTTCTTGCGATCTGTTTTCCCCCCAAGGGAAAGAACGCAGAAACAGCGTTCAATTTATCCCAGCCGTCCGCATTCTTATCAAAAAAGAATGTCTTGACTATGTCCGCAGCGGCATTCGTTCCCATTGTTCCCGTTCCATAGCGAGAAGGATCTGCGTCCTCACCAAATAATGCCTGTGCCGTTTCTTGATCCATGATAAGCGGAGTCGCAAAAGATGCAAACGGAATACCCGAAAGAGTAGCGCCAGCAACGCCTTCGTATATTCTATTTGCGGTTGCATCCTCATCTTCTTCATCATCATTTGCCAAAGCTCCTGTAAGAGCTCCTATAAAATCGAACCCGACAACATCTTCGCCAAATATGGCGTTCATGATAAGGTTGATTGCAAATGCGGATACTTCATAGGCTAGAAGCCCTGCAGCGGCGCGCGCTTTTTGTTCCTTTGTCGCATTCTTGCTGGTTAATGCGTGGATGTTTTCCTTTATCGAATTATAGGTGTTCAGCACTTCGGTTTGGAAGGGTGCAAACGTGTCCACGGTCGTGGATTTTACCGTCATGGGCTGCTCGCCCACGCCGCGCCCCGCAACGCTGCGGCGCGTAATATCATCCGCATAATCGATCGCGTCATCATATGCTCGCGTGAAGCGCCGGTTCAGCTTGTCAAGCCCGCCCTGCGTTTGAGACGCGGCGTCATATTGCGCATATGCCGTCCACCATGTAAGGCGGTCCACTGCGTTTTGGAACACATTCAGCATTTTTCCAAGCGGCTTTTGGGCTTCGCGCAAAAATCCGCCCTTTACAATATCATTGGGCGTAAGCATGTTGCGCTGCGCAAGGAAATTGCTTTGGTTTATCGCATTTGCATATCCATCCTTACCGCTCATCGCATTGGCCATATACCTTGCTCCGTTTATCCAATCCAATGGATTCGGCATGTAGTTCATCGCATTGGCTATGGCGCTTCCCTGCACAAACATGCTTCTGAAGTTCCCCAACAGTGTAGAACTTTTCACCGTAGAATTCAGCTTCCGTATACCGTTCATTACATTGCGGCCTACAACCTTTTGCACGCCGCGGTCAATCGGCAGGGTCTTCCCGGTAAGCATGTCGTTCCAATCCTTCAACCATTCGATGAACGGATTTGCATTGCGCGCGCTTTTCCCAACGGTTTTATCCAGCCTGTCGGCAGCGGATTGCAACAGGTTCGTAATATCGCGTAGCCGGGAAGTATATGCGTCAAACGCAAGCATGTAATCCGCCATGCCAATATAATCCGCCATGGATTCATATGCATCCAGCTTGTACGGGCCGCCCGTCTGATGCTCCATGATCCCCTGCCACTTTACGCGCGGGCTCGTATAATCGGATACGCCAACCATGCCGGGTGCAATTTCTTTTGAGCCAAATATGGATTCAAGCACCCTGTCTATAAAATTTCCGGCAGCGCCTTCAACTTCTCCCGTATACCTGCCAGCAACCATGTCGCTTGCTGCGTTTTTCGCACCGATCAGCGTCATGAGATCAATCCCAAGATTGCTCGCATAAACGTGGTGATAGTAATCCTGCTTTCTTTCTATTTTCCTTTGATGCAAAGGCTCTCCGTTTTTGATTTCATCCTCCAGGCGGGATGTCTTGAATCTCACATCGGCTGCACGCTGCATCGTTTTATCAAGCTCTTGCATTGCACGGTTCAGCCGCCGCTCCTGGTACGAAATCCCATTCTTCAGCTTTTCATATGCTGCGGTATCCGTTCGTTTCTTTGCGGCGAGCTTTTCCCTGTATGCGTCGATCTTCGACTGAATTTCTTGAATCGTTTCATTCAGCCGCGCGGCCTTTTGATCGTAGCTCGCAAGCGCTGCCCTTGCATTTTCAAGCTCCGCCTGCGCCTGCTTCATTGCTTCCGGGTAGATTTGCTCGCGTATCGCATTGATTCTATCGATGTAGCTATCATATAATGCGCGATCTTCTTCTGCGGTTTTTGCGATGTCCTGCCAGCGGTCGGGGAACTCTTTCTTCAGATCATCCAGCGTATAATCAATCCGCGTGCCGTCGCGGTCGGTATAGTATCCCTGCCCAAATTTCATAACGGCAGCCGATTCCTTGGAACCGCCTTCGATGCCACGCTGTTTGTAACGTTCTCTGAGCGCTTCAAGGTCGCTGCTTTGCATGCGGCCATGTTCCCCCAATGCACGGTTATAGTCAGCCTCGATCAGATTGTGCAATGCCTGGTGCAGATTTCTATTTTCACCGGACACAGCATCCAGAACCCTGCTCAAGTCTTTCAAATAAAGTCCCTTTTTACTTTCAAGAGCGCTTACAATCGTATAAATATCATCTGCCGTGTATTGGGTTATGTCCTTGCGCGCAATCGCTTCCATATCCGCATCCGTTCTAATGCGTTCTGGATTCAGCTCTATCGTGGCTACATCCTGTTTTAAATTGCGCAAATGTTCCGTTATTTCGGCATTGTTCCTTTTGGAACTGTCATTTTTTAAATTTTCCGCATCTGCATGGTTGCTTTTTTCCCCCGTTTCGGGTATAGTATTAGTAAATAGACCTTGACTGATCGAGCCAGAGCCAACGGATGCCGGATCCGTGTGGGTGTTTCCCGACGGTATAAGGTCTATGTTGTTTATTTGATACGTTCTTACCCGGTTAATGCTGTCTTCGCGTGCTTCAATATCAAGCTTAACGATATATTTTTCTCCATCTATTCTCGCACGCGTTTCAAAATAGTCATAACGAATAACATCTTTTTTGTTTTCTGCCTTCCCGCTTCCCACATATTCCGCATTGGCCACAACGCTTCGCAGGTTTTCCAGCACGGAAAGCTTTTCAGCGCTCATGCCGGGGTCTGAAATCACTTTTTTGATCACGGAATTGTGGATCGTTGCAATATAGGGCGCATCGTTGAACGTAACGCCCGGGATCTCGACCTGCCCCGCAAATCTCCCTTCCAACAGCGTTTTGTAGATGCTCCGCAGCGTGGAAGCAAACGACTTCTCGCCCTTGTTTGTTTCTGCCATCCGCATGCGTTCCCGCGCATCCGCCACCTTCTCATATGGAATATCCACTTCGGCGCGCTGCACATCCTGCGATTGCACCGGGGTTCTGCCCGTATACGGGTTCTTGATGTGCGTTGCTGCGCCAACATCCAGCGGCGCGCTTTCTGCGATTGCCCGCTCGCCCACCATCGGCATCCCGGTTGCGGGGTCGCGGTAGGCGTAAGGTTCGGTTTTTACGCCGTTTTCCCCGTTGGCGCGGTTGCCTTTTTCACCTGTTTCGGGTATAGTATTAACAGACCTTGTTTCTGTTGGCAGATTCCACCGGGTGGTTGTTCCCGGCAAGGCTTCTTCTATCGGTACAAGGTCTATATTGTTTCTTCCGGGGATGGTTCCGCCGGAAGCCTCCTGCACGTTTTGGGGCGCCGCATCCGCCGCAGGTGCACCGCTTTGCAAAGACGGCGCGCGTGTTCTGCCATCCCTTATAATTTGCGGCGCATCCATCACGCCCGCCGTCAGCGCGCCGAGCATAAAGGAATACACCGCCTCCGGGTCGGCAAGGTCGATCTGGTTGTTTTCGCCCAGCAGCAGGTTCCTGTAAATTGGGTCGAGGATTTCCTGCAGGTATTCTTCCGCGCCTTCGCCCGCCATCTTGATTGTTCCGCTCGTTGCAATGCGCAAAAGCGCGTGATCAATGTTCTGAATTGCCTTTGCCGCAGCGCCGCCTGTGAGCTTGCCCCCAAGCTTGCTCATGCCGCCCAGGAGGTATTGCAGGGAACTTTCCGATGCACCGATAAGGATTCCATACATCGTTGCCTGTTCCGGCGTATAGCCTTCGCGCATCGCCTGCATGCGCGCACCGCCGCCAGCGCTTAGGCCCATAGCCGCCGCCCCAGCAGCGCCAGCGCCTGCCGTCAGCGTGGAAAGCAGGATGGATGGAAGCATGTTCCCCGCCGTACCCGCTGCATCAAACAGCACTTGGCCAACGCTCGCACCACCCATCCATTCGGGAAGTTGCGCTCCCGTGTCAGCGAGGTTTTCCCGCGCGATCTGCGTGCCGTATTCATAAGGGCGTACTGCCTCCGCGCCGCCCGCGAACATATCCCCGATGTTGTCGCCGAAGCGCCTTATTCCAGCGCCCATGCTATAGCCCATTGCGCGCAGCACATCGTCGCCGATGAGGGCCGCTTCCGCCTGCCCCTGCCTGTAGTTGAGTTCCTCCTCCAAAAAGTCAAGATATGCGTCCGCTTCCTGTTTGCCCTCCGTTGCATACAGGTAATTGTAATTGGCAATTTCATCTTGGGACATGCGCGCAAGGCCGGAATAGGTTCCATATTCCATGGGCTCGCCATCCGCCTCAGCGAGGCCGCGCACGATGTTCCTGTACCCGCCGATGTTGTTGATAAAATCGTACGTATCATCCCCGGCCGCCCATGTGGAAGGATCCAACAGGTCAAACTCCACCCGCTTTGAGCCGGACGCTTTGGATTTCTCCGCAAAATCCGCACGGCCGCGCAGGGCGTCATATTCCGCCCCCTTCCGGAGCGCATCCGCATCTTTTATGTCGCGCCGCAGCGTTTCCGCGCGCTCTTCCAAAGCCCGGTACGCCTCGATGATTGGAGCCGATTCCCGCTCGATCGCATCCCGGTCCCTGTACATGCGGTTCACATGCTGGCTGCGCGACTGCGCGCCGAGATATTCGTTTTTCCTCTCGGAAAGCTCCTTTTCCAGCGCATCCAGCTCACTTTGCAGTTTGGCCGTATCCACATGGGAAATGTATTCCCCGCGCAGCCTGGCATCCGCATATGCGTTGAAATCCGCGCCGTTTCCGCTCCTGTGGATTGCATCCTGCGCGAGGGAAGCTGGGATATAGGTATTGCGGTATCTTTTTTCGTTTGCTATTTGTTGGCTTTGCCGCGCAATTTCAGCCTGCAGTGCGCCGGCATCCCTTATATCCCGGCGCAGCGTTTCCGCGCGCTCTTCCAAAGCCCGGTACGCCTCGATGATTGGAGCCGATTCTCGCTCGATCGCATCCCGGTCCCTGTACATGCGGTTCACATGCTGGCTGCGCGACTGCGCGCCGAGATATTCGCTTTTCCTCTCGGAAAGCTCCTTTTCCAGCGCATCCAGCTCCCCTTGCAGCTTGGCCGTATTCGCCCGCGCCAGGTATTCCCCGCGCAAACGCGCGTTGGAATAGGAAAGGTAATCCTCCCCATCGGTTTCGCCGTGCAGCGCGTTCTCAGCAAGCGATGCGGGAACATAGGTGTTTTCATACCGCCTGCGGTTCTGGCTTTCCAGCATGCGCTGCCCAAACTGCGCAGGGATGTAGGTATTCCTTTCCCGCTGTTCAGCTTCCCTTTTGTTCAGTTCCTCAATTTTGGGTATATATTGATTTCTTACCGCATCGAATGCAGCCTGTTTTCTTGCCTCGTATGCCTCAGCAGTTTCGCCATTTCGTTCCATCCATGCTTTCAGAGGATTCGAGTTTGCCATATTCCTTTATCCCCCATATCCCTTCGCGGAACTTAGGCCGGCATAATACGAAAATTTATTCATCGCCTGGTTTAGATCATCCTGTTTTCCTTTTACATATCCACTCGATATACCAGAATTGCGAAGTGTTGATGCATACTGCAACGCTGCCTTTGTTCCATCGGTTTTCACTACATTTTCAAGTTGCTTAACGACTTCTGGGATTGTATAACTCTTGCTTTTGCTTGAACTTCCACCGGACGATCCTGTGCTCACTCCGCTCGACGACCCGCCGTACATGCTGGAATACATGCTTGCAAGCCGCATCTGGTTTTCAAACGCCTGCTGCTGCGCCGCCATTTCGGCCTCGGCTTTGGCGATCATCATGTCCGCCATCCACTTTGCGTATTCCACATCGCGCGCATAGCCCGCCTGCAAAAGCTCGAGCGCAAGGGAATCCCGCTCGTTCTGCTCCTGCCGCGTTGCGGCATTGATGTCGTTGCGCATGCCGATGTCCTGCGCCACGCGGGAGGTTTCTGATGCGCCGGAAGTTGGCGCTTGATACAGGTTGCCTGCAAGCCCCTTTGCCGCAAGGATCTCGTTGTTCCCAATCGCGTTGAGTCGTGCGTTTACATATGCTTGATTCCGAATTGCATCGTATTGTTCGCCAAGCTTCTGCGCCTGTGCGTCGATCTCCGCCTTTTGCGCGTTGTATGCAGCGTCAAGCGCCGCCTTGTATTGCTCTGCGCTTTTGTCGTACGCAGCGCCGATGTCGTAGGATGGAGCGGACGGAAGTGAATAGCTTCCGCCATAATACGAACCGCCCGTTCCGCCTGCAACCGGGCTGCTCCAATCCGGCTTTGTTGTTGGCCGCGTCGCAACGGCGCTTGCAGAACCGCTATACCCGCTTCCCAGGCCGCTGCCGGAAACATAGGCGTCATAGGCCGCCTGCGTGCTTTTCCCCCATATTCCATCCGCGCCGGTGCTCCCGACGCTGTAGCCCGCATTCGTTAGCTGCTTTTGGATTTCCTTTACCTGTTCCGCGCTCGTCACGCCGGCGGGCGGCGTGTATCCGGATGCATAATAGCTTGCCATGGTATTTCCCCCAATTCCTGGAATTTACTTCACGTAGTTTCCAATCGTGTATTGCACCTGCGCCCCGTATACGCCAAAACCTTCGTTGGCCGCATCGTTTTCAAAGATCATCTGCAACAGGATGAATTTCTTCACCTTTGTGTTGAACGGCTTTACCTGCGGCGTATCCAGCGTGTTGAAGGTGAAGCGGCTGAAATCAATATCGCCGAAGTCAAAAATATCCATAAACGATTCCCGGATCAGCCGCTCATGCTGCCGGTCCGTTGCAATGTAGATCTTCACGCTCGAGCGGTTATAAGGCTTGATCATCACGCCAGCGCCCTTTTTCAAAAGGGTTTTCCGGCGCGTAAAGATGCCAAACGTGTCCGCTTTTGTGGACCAGCGCGCAACGATCGGGTCGCCATCATCCGAAAAGCGCGCCATGCCGGAAACATCCGTGTTGAATTTGCAAACCTTCCCATCCGCAGTGCCAAAATAAAGCGCGCCGGAATGCTCAAGGAACATGCGCGCAGGCACGTTCGTCCAATAATACCACTCGTAGGAGTATTGCTCCGTTTTGGATGCCCCCGTTTGCTGCCTGGAATCTGCAACATAGCAATGCCCGTTCACGCACAGGATGTAATACCCGTTCCAGATCACTGCAACCGCGTTTTCCAGGCCGGATTCCTGCGTAAGCCGTGCATTTACGTAGAACGAACGGTCCTGCAGCACGCGCTCCTGCCCAACAGAGGTTGAAGCAATTGCGAACACGCCTTCGCGCGAAAGGAACAACGGGTCATCCCTCAAGTTTGCAAACGCATGGCGCGACACGGCGCCAACGCCTTTTGCCCCCTGCTTCACCGGGAAAATCACGCTTCCGTCCTCATGCATCTCCGGCGTGCGCAGGAAAAGCTCCGCATCCTGCTCGTTGTTGCTTTTTACGATGCTCAGCGTGTCATATTGCTTCAAATAGCCCATGATCGCGGATGTGTCCGCGCCGATCTTCGTGTACCCCGTATCGGGAAAATAGGTTGGGTCATCCAGCCCGGATTGAAAATCCCAGTTAGGGTATTCCGGGTTGCCGGTGAAGAAAAGCCGGTTGTCGTTGTTATAGCCGTAGAATTCGGCGATGGTGCATTGCTCGATCCGCTCCGCGTATCCGGAAACGGTCTTTGTAAATTCGATCACAACGTTGTCAATCCCGCCGCCCGCTTCGCTCGCAGGCGGCGCGCTTGTGAACGTGACGGTTCCGGCTTCAAGGTCCACCGTGTAATCCGTTGTTGCCGTTTTCTCTACGCCGTCAACCTTCACGCTTTCAACGGATTCAATATCCTTTGAATCCAGCTGGAATACCGTGCTTTCGCCATCGCCGATCATCGAATTGATGCGCCGCGACGAAAGGAGGTTCACGGCTTCAAACGGCGTGCCGCCGCCCGATGCAGGCGCGCCGATCACCGTTGTTGGCACGAATGCGCTTTCGGTAACGTTTGATACGGTGTATTCTCCATCCGCTTCCGAAACGACATAGTAATGCGCGCCATCGAGCAAATAGAGCTTACCGCCGTGAGAAAACGCAGCGGACCGCGCGTTGTTCATTGCATTGAAAATCTGCGTTGCGCCCGAATCCGTCCACGCATAAAGCGATGTGCCGCCATGCAGCAGGAATGCTTCGGCGCCGGATGCAAACACCGCAAAAAACATTCCATTGATCGGAGCGCTCACTTGAAACAGCGTGCGCCAGCCAGGTCGCTTTTCCGGAAAACCTGCAAGGTCCGATATGAGGTTTTGGCACAGAGGCGACCTCGAATCGCTCACCTGCGTTGGGTCCGTGGAGAAATCCACGCCGCGAAACTTCGTGTACGATTTTTGGTATCGTTTTACATCCGCAATGTTTTTGGGCGTTGTAAGGCGCGGCATATCAGCATCCTCCGTATACGTCCACAATCGGCACGAACGCCAGCTTCCTTGCATCATTGAGCGCGGCAATGTATTTCGCCCTGTAGTTTTCCGCCTGGAAATTGTCAAGGGCCTCTTGAAAAAACTGTGCCGCTACTCCATAGGGCAGCGCAACACGCGTAATGGCATCCGCGTATGCAATCGTTTCATCCAGCGAAGTTATAACGGGCGCCTGCTTTAATGGTTCTTCGCCGTTAAATACTCGAATTGTGTTTTCCGTTTCCAGGCATTCCTGCAAGAGCAGGTTCAGAAACGGCACGGAAAAATTCTTGCTTTCCGCGTCCTCGTTGTCTTTCTCATAAAGAAATGCGCTTGCGGTTTCATAAATTTCCTGCCCTGTCATGGTTTCCCCCAGTTCTGCGGGGCGTGTTACCGCCCCGCGCATCGAATGGTTTACGCGCAGATATGCGTCAGCACATCGGAGGTGTATTTGTTGGCCGAAGGATAGATCGCGACCGCCTTGAGCACGGTGCCGGCGGTAGGATTGGCGAATCCCTCGGAGTATTCAACGCGGGTCGCGCTGAAACGCGGATCGCTGCCATCGAGGGTGTAATAGATCTTCGCCGAGCTTGTGGCCGTGGTAAGGGTTGTCGTGCCGCCCTTGGTTGCGCTGGGCGTTGCGCACTTGTTGCCGTTGCTTACGCAAACGATCACGTCGTCGCATGCGCCGCCAACCACGAACGCATCAAAGTTAAACCGGCCCAGCAGCACCGCGCCGTTGACCGCTTCCGAATCGGTTATAATGCGGGTATCGCGGATCTTAAACGGCATGCCCACGGCGCGGGAATGGAATGCAACATGCTCCACGTTGGCGGGGAACCACGCGGCAGGCATTGCGATGATATTGAGCGTGCCGATCTTGCCAACAACGCCCTTGAGAATCATCTGCTCGCGCGGGCCGTCCACATATTGGAATTCATCGCTGAGGCGGATGAACTTCATGTGTTCGTTTTTCACTGCAACATAGCGCTCCTCGAGCGGCGTGAAGCTGTCCGCAAAGTTCTTTTCAATGTCAAGCAGCGTGCCAATGATGTTGCTTTTGCTTACCGCCGCGGTATACTCCACGCATTTCCCCGCGCCGAGCGCCCACTGCAGCAGAGCTTGCTTATCGCCTGCCGGAACAACCTGCTCGCGCAGCTGCATCTGCATGACCCTTCCGGCCTCCTTGACCATCATCTGCTCGTTGTTGTTTCCCTTATCGATTGCGATGCGGAAGGATTTATCCTGCGTAATGCTGATCTCCTGGTAGGAATCCTGCAGTTCTGCAAGCGCTCCGTAGCGGTTGGTGGTGTTGGCCCTATCGTAATCGTTGAGCGGCTGGGACAGAAGCGTGTAAATCCGAACGGTCTTTACGCCAACGAAATCATACGGCGCTTTTGCCTTTGCTGCGAGGAACGATTCGTGTGTGTGCTTTTGCGCGATCTTATCGCTGTATTTGAGTGCAAGATTGATGCTCATGCTTTATCCCTTCTCATCCGTCAAATCCCTGCAAAAATGCATCCGGTGCATTCTCTGCGGCTGTAGATGCCAAAGAGCCGACGGATGCTTTTTTATTTTTCTGGTTTTGCTCTCTGGCACCAAGCTTCGTTTCCAATTCTTTTATGCGCTGCTCGTATTCGGATTCCCGATATCTAAGCATCGCTTCCACTGGCGCAAGCCCGCGCTCGATCCCCTCCACCACGCCGCGTGGGAGCTCGCGCCCATCCTTGTAATCCGGAAATTCCGCGAGGAAAGCGATCCATGGTTTCTGCCGCGCCTCCTCGTCGCTCTTGCGGCGCGCAGCCGCGTTTTCCTCATAGGCTTTGCGCTTTTCCTTTGCACGCATTTGCGCCATCTCGTTCACGGCATCCTCCGGCATGTCCGGGTATCTATCCCGGATCGACTGCGCCTCCCGCTGCAATATGGCGGCTTCCTGCTGGTTTTCCACGAAGCCAACGTACTGCTCGAGATCCATGCCGTTCACCTCAGCCATGCGGCGCATCAGCTCGCTTGCGCGCGCATCCACGCGCAGGCTGTTGCGCTCGGAGAGCACCTTATCATAATTCATGCCCTTCTGCGCCAGCGTGACCGCCTCATCCAGCGTGATCTCCTGCTCTTTCCCGTTGTATTTCACGCGCAGTGTTTGCGGTTTCGCCTGCGCGCCCTCCTGCTGCGCTTCCCCTTCCTGGGGTTTTCCCTGCGCATCCGCTTCCGGCTCGGCCGCTTCGGGTTGCGCCTGCGGCTCCGCCTGTTCCTGCTGGCCTTCCGGCGCATAATCGTCAAAAAGGCCGCCTTCTGCTTCCGTTGAAAGATTGGTATACTCTTCCATGTGTTCTCCCTTTCTGCGCTCTGGTTGGCGCAACTATTAAAAAATGGCTTTCGCCATTCTCTTTTGAAGTGTTACATTTGCGTTGGCATCTGCATTTGCTGTGCCTGTTGCGCCTGCTGCAGCTGTTGCAATTGCTGCGCCTGCTCCTTCTCCTTGCGGATGCGCTCCAGGATCTTGTTTTTCCCTGCAAGGTATTTCGCCGGGATCTGCTCCACAAACACCTCCGCATCCTGCAGGATGCCCTTTGCCATGAGGTTATCGAGCGTCTGCATCTGCACGATCTCGCTCCAATAGGCGGCGGAGCCAACATCTACCTTCAAGCGCATGTTCGCATCCCCCATTTGCGCGAAATCCACCATGGTTTCCAAAAAATCCGGCGTTTCGCCCGTTGTTGGATCCACGCCCACATACGCCTCGATCTGGTCGCGATCGGTGAGCATCACCGTGCGCACGCCATAGCAGGCGCGCATGAGGTCCACGATGATGCGCACATATTCCTCCACCCAGGCGTGAAACGCGCGCTTTTGCAGGTCGAGCGGGGCGCTCGACGCCTGCTGCACCGCGATGATCGCAGAGGTGTTATCCGGCTTCACGTTGCCAAGCGCCGCATCCGATGCGCCCATGAAATCCCGCGTCATCGTTACGGTGGATTCGATTACCTGCATCACCTGGGGGGAAACATCCGCCCCGCGCACCGCCGTTGCGATGGCATCCGTTACGCCGCCGCCCGTGACGGCAATCGCTTCTCCAACCTTGTTGGACCATTGCAGGATCTTGCTGCTATCGTACACGAGCTTGGGGAACGCGTTCATCTCCACGCTGCGGATGAGCATTGCATAAAGGCGGTTAATTGCAATCTGGTTGGGGATGAGCCCCGTGATGCTGGCCTGCCCGTGATAGGATGCGCGCACCGTTTCCCAGGGCATCCAGGCGATCGGATAAAGCGTGAGCCCCGTATCCCATTTTTCGCGCACGGTAACCGTTTGGGTAACCTTTACTGCAAAGACCGTGCCTTCTTCGCGCCAGAATTTCGTTAGCAGCGTAGTGAGGTCGTTGTCGTCCCCCGCCTCGCCCTGGTTGGGGTCGCGGTCCGCCGTAATGGATGCATATTCCGCCTCGGGAACGCCGTTTGCTTTTGCCTCTTCCTTCACCTCGCGCACCGTTTTGCGCTGGGCAAGGATGATATAAGGCTGCTTCTGCGCGTTGTTCAAATAGGGGTTGCCGAAATATACGTTGATGTTGTCCAGCAGCTCGCAGCGGATGTCGCCCTTTGCTTCCTGCCCGGTTTCCACCTCCGGGTCAAAATAAAGGTACAGGCAGGCGTCCCCATCCACGGAGGCATTGCGGATCGCATCCCGGTGCAGCTCCTTGATTTTCGCCTGCTCCAGCACGCGCTCCACCTCGCTTGCAAACACCGATGCAATGAGCTCCGCATCCCGCGTTTTGCGAAATGGCGTGAAGGAAACCCCCACATCGTCGGAGGTGATCATGGATGTTTGATAGGAGATCACCCGTTTCATGATGTTCATAACGGGCTTGGGGAGATCGGGCGCATTAAGCCCTTCCCACTGCTTGCCCAGAAAGAAATTGCGGTTCACACGCACGGTTTCATAGAGGTCAATCGCGGTGTTGTAGTCCACGCCCCGCTGGTATTCCGCCCAAACATCACGCGGCAAATGCTTAATCATCCTGCTGCCTCCCCGTATAGCGCATCATCGCATCCCATTGGCGCAGCATCTGCTCCGCATCCGCATCCTCCCGGGCTTTGCGCTTTTCCGCTTCTTTCCTTTCTTCCCCCCGTTGCGCCGGCTTTGCGCGCAGCACAACCCATGAAAAAGCGGCGCAAACCAGCGCGCCGCACGTAAAGCTCACGATGTACTCCATGTTCCCTTCAGCCTCCATATTCCAAAAAGTTCCCGATCCCATCCAGGCCGCCTTCCGCCGGCAGCGCGATCCGGTGCCGCGGCCTGCCGTCGAACAGGTAGCGCAGCGCATCCGGCGCGTGGGTGATGTCGTGCGGCTCGGTTGCCACATCCGTTGGATTATGCGCATCGTGCTGCAAAAGCGGCAGATCGTGGATCAGCCGCGTGCAGGTGGAAAAAATGCAAAGTTTTGCCCGCTGCCCGCCCGTGCCATCCGGCAGCGGCCGCAGCCACTCCTTGAGCGCAAGCCACCCATCCACGCGCGCGTTGCGCACCATGGTGAGCGGCAGCCCTTCCGCCGCAAACATCTCTGCCTGCGTCTTGCCCGTGGCCCTGTTGCGTCCCCACATATCCGCAGGGGCATAGGTGCAGGCGATGCCATCCCCGCCCGCGCTGCGGATCATGCGTGCCGCATCGCTTATTACGGTATCCGGTTTGCATAGCTCCTGGTATACATAAGCATTGCCGGAGGTGTCGAATGCGCACCAGATCGCCGCAAGCATGTCAAGGCCATAGTCCAGCGCGCAATAGCGCGTCCAATGCGCGGGGATCTCAAACGGATCGCAGACGTGCAGGCTGCGCCGGAACTCCGTGAAATACTGCCCGGCAAATACATCCCAATCCCCGTCCAAATAGGCGCGGCGCAGATCCTCCGGCAGGTTGGCAAGGGTGTCCACATATTCCGGGTTGCGCTCCATCAGCGGCCTGTTATCCCAGACCCGCGCCGGGATGAACGCATAATCCTCCGCCTGCTCGCGCCCGCGGTAGGCCCGGTCGATGAAAAGGCGCTTCACCCATGCATGGCCCACGTTGCCCGGGTTGCAGGTGTAATACATGCGCGGGCGGAAGCCTGGCTTTGCCGTGCGGTTGCAGGTGGTAAGAAACTGCATCTGCTCCTCGGTAAAGTGGGTTGCCTCCTCCATGCCGATCACGTCGTATTCCTGCCCCTGGTAGCGGAAAACATCCGCTTCGCTTGCGCAATAGCCCGCCACGATGCGCGCGCCGTTTTGGAACGAAAAGGTTTTATCCGTTGCATTGTATTTGGCAATGCCGTGCAGATCGCGCAGCATAGGCATCACATGGTTTTCCCGCAGCTCCGGCAGCGTGCGCCGCAGCAAAAGGATGTTGATGCCCGGGTAGTTGATTGCAAGCAGCTCGAGCTTTTTGCGCATGGCCCAGCTCTTCCCGCCGCCGCGGGCGCCGCCATAGCAGATATGCCTTGCGCGGGAAAGGAAAAACGCGCGCTGGGGCGCGCTCATCTCCGAAAGGTCGAACTGGGCGCTCATCCCGCAAGATCCCCGGCCTTGTCCATGCCTTCCGGCGCAACGATTTCAATTTTAAACTCGCCTTTTGCAGCGCTCTGGGCGCCCAGCGCCGCAAACTTGTCGATCAGCGTGCCCAGCGCCGTTGTAACCTCGGATGCAGTCCTTGCGTTTCTAATCTTTTCCGGCAGCACCGCAAGCCCCAGCTCAATGATCCTGCATACCGCCTCCCGCTGGCTTTGCATGTAAGCTAAAATATCCGCGGTATTTTCCTCTTTTTTCTGCGCAGCTTTTTGCGCAAAGTCGCCGCTTTGCGCTACAACACGCTTCACCGTTCCATCTGAAACGCTGTTTTTCTTCCCGGTGGCGCGATAGCTGCCCAACTCTAAATAATCCGCCACAATTTTTTTCTTCTGCCTATCCGTTAGCCGTGCGGCCATCGTTTCACCCCGCTTTCCTCAAATTGCAAACGCGCCGGGAATACGGCGCGCCGGGAACCCCCTGCAAGCCAAAGGAATAACGCCGCCCGGTGCGGGAGCAGACGCGCCAATGCGCAATGCAACGGGCTTTCCCGCCTTACGGCTCACCCTCTATACAGGAGGTACACGATGCAAAAAGGAGCGGTATCTGCCGCTCCCTTCTGCTCTATCATAGTATCACACAAAAACGGGGTAAAACGGGGTTCATGAAATTTTTTTGAAATCCATTGCATTGCACAATATATCAATAGCTTTGCGCTCTAATTCTCTTGCCCAATCTTCCGAAACGCCAGCCAGCACGCCAACCCGTACCCATGGCGGCTTGCGGACGGAGTTGAACCGCCTGTAGCGCAGATCCAGGATGCGCTGCTGATCCGGCGGCAAGTCCAGAAGAATGCTGTCAATCGCCGCGCAAAAATCCATCAGTTCCGCAATATCTTCCGCAATATCCGCGATCCTGCGTTTATATGCCTCGCGCAGTTTTTCCGCATGCTCTGCCGTCATTGCAGTGGGGTTGGATACCGTCCCGCTACGAGGCATGCCAGTATATTGCTGCGC
The DNA here is from genome assembly GCA_944366945.1 of uncultured Clostridia bacterium. GTDB lineage: Bacteria > Bacillota > Clostridia > Christensenellales > CAG-138 > UBA1685. The sequence continues at coordinate 9,043 of CALVWJ010000027.1, read as the reverse complement.
ATGCAGCCCGTAGGTTGCATCGATCAAGCCTCTGTATTCAGCAATTTCTTCCTGCTTGCGGCGGCATAGCTGCGTTGCCGCACCCCAGCGCATCAGTACACGCCGTACCGCTGCGCGCTGCTCATTTGCGCTATTCCTGCTCAACCTTGGCCCTCCTTGTCCATTTTAGCGCCCGTTTCTGTCTCCTTACTCCTGCCGCACCTCGTTTGAAGAAAGATGGTGCCGCTCAATTCTCTTAAAAACATCTTCTGCCGTAAGATACCCGCATACTGTGTCTGCTTCCTGCTCTTCTGGCGTAAGCAGTCCCATGATTTCCAGCAAGTCTTCATTGCTTCCATAGCTCCCATCGAATTCAACAGCATCAATTACCCTGCGTGCTCCGTCTTCCGGGTATATCACCTGCCATCCGTCCATATGTTTCATCAATGTGTGGGGTATTTTGCTTTCTGTAAGCATTTTGTCTAATTTTAAAATTTCCGTGTACTTATCATTTGTAATGTAATTCCAGCTTGAAAGTGATTTGCTCATGCTTCTCCCTCCGGCGGGCGGTAGTTAGGCGGTGCGGGTAGTGGCATCCAGTGCGTGACTTCATGCGACATCCACTCTCCGTCACTCCCTCTTGCATCCACCTCGATTGAATAGTCTGTTGTGTATACCAAAACGCAGTATGTAGGCTCTGGCAACCCCTCATCCACGCTTACCCACTCGTTCGGCGGGGTGAGGGTGGGCTGTTCTGCTTCCAAAATGTCCTGCAACTCAGATAGACACCACTGCACATCGCTGTTGGTAATCACTCGGTCTGCAAGGTTATCATCGTTCAGTGTGTTCAGCTCGCGCACCAAATCCAACAGGAAACTATACATCTTTCAGCGCCTCCAACTCTTTCAATCTGATTTCCACGGCCTCGTCCGTCAGCGGAGAACCGCACCGGGGACAAAAGTTCAGTGGGAACATGCCCTTGTTTCCCATGATAACCACCTGGCCATCAAAACTCTTTCCATCTTTGCAGTGTTCGCAGCGGGGCATTTTCGCAATCCGCTCCCGGCTGACGGGGCGGAGGGCGGAGATGGCGACATCCAAGCCTTGTAAAAATTCAGCAACCCGTACCGCATTCCCGTTGATTTCAATGCCTCTTTCAAGGCGCAACGCCTTAATCGCTTCTTCCAGCGTCATGCTCATGGGTGGACTCCCTTCTGTTCCATTTTTCCACGATTTCATCTACTGCCTTCCCCATGTCAAAACAACAGTTGGCATTTGGATTGACCGAAATTTTGGTTTCCAGCCCACACCCGGGGCAGACAATAGAAAATTCATAAGCCACATAGGTTATACCGTTCAGCTTGCACAGGATAACATCACTTCCGCAATGTGGGCATTTCTCCAGTTTAATCATTCCGTCCCCTCCAGCATCTCCATTTGCAGGAACAAATTCTTCTGCGCCGTGTGTTCTTTGAATCGTTTTTCCTGCGCATTGAAATAGTCAAGGTCTATTTCGCATCCAACAAAGTCCAGACCGGCATCATAAGCCGCTATTCGGCTTGATCCACTTCCGAGATGGGTGTCAAGGATTTTGTCCCCAGGTTTTGTATAGCGTCTATATATCCAAGAATACAAGGGCACAGGTTTTTGCGTCGGATGTATTCTAAAATCTTTATCATGTAACATGGAGTAATAGAACGTTTTGGCCGATTGGTCAAAGCTTGTCCACGCAAACTCGCAAGACGCAAAGGAAACAGCTTCTGGTTGTTTCTTGTCCCAAACTAAAAAGCATCTCGTCGGTGGCAAGTTGAAATAATTTCCACCCCATATAATCTGATTTTTACTCACCCGAAACAGTTCTTGGAAATATTCTTCTTTTGGGGTACTATCATCCCACTTTCTACTGTTTGCATTGTACTTTTTCAATCCCCCGCTTTTTGTTATGCCTATCCCATATGGCGGATCTACCACCGCCAGGTCAAAAGCCTTGTCCGGCAGTGTCCGCATATATTCCATGCAGTCCACGTTATAAGCTACGTTCATTCAGCACCTCCATCTCCTCCGCGCTAAGTATTGGTGCGCGGATGTTCCAATTTCTTATCGCTGTTTCATTTCCTATGCATACAGTAGAGTTTATGCCACATTTTTTACATTCATACTGTTCTTCCAACCGTTGGTTGTAATGCTCTTCCCGCACGCGAACCATAAACGCCTTATCCTCCTACCCTTGATACGGGCATTCCGTTGATTTTTCCGTTACAATTCCGCATGCGGCAAGATCGCGGCGGCGCTGACACCGTTTCACTTCCCTGCCTTCCTTCATGCAAAACGCACATTCGCCTGCGGGCTCGAGCACAAGCCTGTCAAACGCATCCGCAGGGCAAAGATAATAGTCCTTCTGCGCTGCCGGGCTGTGCTTCGGCACGGCCATTAAATTGCAACTGTTCGCAAACCGTATCAGCCCTTGCACCTGGTCTTCGTCCAGCCCGTCCATAACCGCTTCAAGCGCCTTTTCCGCATGGTTCTGCATCGCCTTTAAGCTTCGCCGCGCCTTTGTGCTGTTGCGAAACTCCAACCCTTTGAGCGTGTCCGCGTACCCGATGCAGCCTGCCAATACAACCACGATTTCCTTTGTCGCTTTGTTTGCATAGTCAGCCATGGCAACCCCTTAACACTTTTTTCCACCATGCCTATAGGGCCGCGTGCGGTTGTAGTCGCACTTTTCGCGCATGATCGCGTCTATGTCGATACCCGCTTTGCCGCACCAGTCCAATATGCGGATCATGCAATCCGCCATCTCAACGGCGATCCCTTCCGGCTTCCCGCCATTTTCACGATAAACTTCATCCGGCATTCTCCCGTTTCGGTATTCCTCTAGCGCTTCCGACAACTCCGAGTGGCAAAGCGCTATGATTTCCGGGAACCCCCGTTCTTCATCCCACCAGCCATGTTCAACTGCGTTTACATGAATTTCTTTTGCCAGTTCGTTCAGCATTGCTTTTCTCCTGTAATTATTTTCAAAAAATCCTCTGCGTTGAGTGTAACAAGCCACGCTTCACGGCTCCTACGGTGGAACACAACCGGCACATTATCACCGCAATCATGCACTGCCTGTGCCATCCATTTGCCGATCTCCGTGCGCTCGCAGCGTTTGACCTCAATGTGCATTCCATCAATTCCAACCACATCCGATGCATCCCCCGTATTGCCGCAATATTGCGCTGTCCTGCGCCCTGCCAATCCATAGCGCCGCAACAGCGCCGCAACCTCTCGTTCGCCGCGTTTCCCCTTTTCCCGTTGTGTTTTGCTCATGCGGCCTCCTTAGTCAAGGTTGATGCCGATCTTCTCAAAGTCCGCATCGGTGTAGGTGCGCTGGTGGTGGTTATGCGCCTTGCGTATCGTGCCGGGTTTTCCCTTTCGCTCATCCGCTTGCCGCTGCTCCCAGGTACGCACCGCAGCGCGCCAGTCTTTCATTGTCTGCGCTCCAACCTTCCAGCCCTTTGAGGCGTAAAAGTCAACAAAACGGGATGCTTCAATGCCGTTTTTGCGCTCATCGCAATATGCTTGTACTTCTGCGACTGTTGGCGGGGTGAAATGCGCGTGCGCGTTGGGCGCTTTAGCGCCCTCTTTCGGATTCAGATTCGGATTGGGATTCGGATTGGATTCTAGGCTGCAACTTGCCGCATCTTGCCGCAACTCGCCGCAACTTGCAGCAGCTTGTAAAACTGCGGCATGATTCTCCGCTTCAAGCGGTTCGGGATACTTTGGCTTGCAATCTCTGACCCTTTGATGCTTGACCCACCCGGGGAACAAAAAGTAGGGTTTCCCGTCCACCGTGTAGAGAGAAACGCAGCCCTTTGCCGCCAATGCTTGGAGCGCAGCATCAATATCTTTGATGGAGAGCCTGTCCCGAAATGGAAACACACGGCCCTTTATGATTGCCGGGCGGGCGTCCCCGCGCCCAGCATCATCCGCCTGTGTTATAAGCCCAACCCATAGCCGAAACTCAAAATCTGAAAGAGAAGCGATCTTTTCACTTGTACATATGCTCTCTTTTATAATCCGATTCGGCATTCCTTTTCACCTCATTCAAAAGGCAAATCCTCATCATCCACGTCAACGAATCCGTTTGCATCCTGTTTCGGTGTAAGGAATTCCACCTCATCCGCAACAATCTCTGTCACATGCCGCCTGGAACCGTCTTTCGCCTCATAGCTTCGGGTTTGCAGTTCTCCTATGACCGCAACCTTTTTGCCTTTATCAAGCCACCGTGCGCAGTTTTCTGCAAGCTTGCGCCACACAACAATTTCAAAAAAATCCGTGCTCTGGCTCCCATCCTGCGCCCTGTACTTGCGGTTCACAGCGATTGAAAACGTGCATATGCTTGTCCCGCTGCCGGTCGTGCGCAGCTCCGGCGGCTTCGTAAGATTCCCGATTAAAATAACCTTGTTCATTCGTTTTCCTTTCTATAATACAACTTGCTTTTATCCCATTCCGGGTACTTCCCGCAAAGATACGTTTCAATCCGTTTTCCAAGCGGTTTTCTGAAAGTGCTCTGATCGTATGCATCGTGGCAACTGCGGCATAGCGTTACGATGTTTTCTTCTATCCCAAGCCCTCCGGCTGAACGTGGGACAAAGTGCGCTTCCGGCGCAGCATGTTGTGAACCGCACAGGATACACCGCGCTTCATCGCGCTCCCACACCGCATATTTCACCCGCTGCGGTATTTCAAGCGCCTTTGTTCGCCTGCTTTTCATCATTCCACCTTTCTTTCATCAGCGCGATTTCATCGGGTGTTGCGGTATCAATTTCAAGCTCCTTCGCTTCAAGCACTGCTTCATCGATCAGCCGAGACATTTCTTTCGTGTTATAGGCCGATGAACCATAGAAAAACATCACCCGCACACACCCGTCTATCTTGCAGCCGTCCATGATTTCGGCAAACCACCCAAGCCCCCGGCAGCTCCATCCGTGAATGACCTCATCCGCATCCTTCTCACGCACCGCAACAATTGCGAATTTGCCAACCCGCCGTACCAGCTCAATGTAAATCAGCTCTTTCGTGCTCTCCACTGCGCTTGCGATCTTATCGCACAAAACCCACAAATATGCGTTTGCGTCAAGCGAACGTCTCGGCCTGTACTTCTTTACATCTACAGCAAGCTTGCTGTCAGCGAGCGTTTTCAACTCACTCAGCATGCGCTTTGATTCCGGCGCGATTCGGAGCGAAAGAACCGCATCGCCCGTCAGCATGTCCACGCTTGCGTGCGGCGCATCAGCGATCAGACGCATTGTCTTTCACCGCCAGCAGGGCTAAAATCTCATCCAGCTCGTCAATGCTCAACTGTGCAATGTTCTTCCCGAATTTCCGGGCGCATGCCTTGCTCAGCTTTGTTTCATCCGGGCACAACCGTTTGATTTCCATCAAACGCCGCCCGCGCTCTGCGCTTGCTTCATTATCGCCATTTGCAGCGCACTGGGCTTCTGTACGCTGCGCATACTTCGTTGCATCCTTGTCCCAATACACATCTGCGCCGAACCCAAGCGCCTTGCAGGCAACAGAAATTGCGTCGGTGTACGCCTTTTTAAACGCTTCATCATCGACATACAGGCCATTGCTTTCTTTTGCAATGTACATTGCGCCGCCCGTTCCCGTGATTGCCTCGCTCCACACATCGCCGACCTTTACATGCAATTCAATGTTGCAGAACGCAGCGCACTGCCCGCCCTCGCCCGGTTCAAGCCATTGGCGCACAATTGAAGTCTTCCATCCAATCCCACACATGCCAAATTCTTCTGTTAGGCACTTGATGCGCCACATGGGGTTGATATCGGTCATGCCCTTCAAACGTCCGCCGCCTATCTTCTTTTGCGCTTCGGGCGGGACGGTTCTGTATTTCTCATACAATGCCATGTTTCCCATGTCACACCTCCACCACAAACTCCGGCGCGCGCTCAATAAGCTGCAATGCCGTTTCCGGCACCACCTGCCCATCCTCCGCGCAAACCACGATCTTTTTCCCGTTTTCCTCCTCGATGCGCAGCGTTTTTTTGAACTCCGCCCACTGGAAGGATGGCCGGTTTTCCACGAATTCCGGAAACGCATGCATGAGCAGCGCCTCATCGCGCCTGTATTCCGGCGCTGGCCGCTTTAGGCGCAGCGTGCCGGAGGGCAGCCTGTAGCTTTCCTGCGTTTTGGTTGCTTTGTGGGGCACGGTTGCGAAATACTCGGCCAGCAGCAGCTTCAGATACGTGGCGTCGCTGTCCGCCTTTTTATCAAACGCTTCGATTTTTTCGTTATAGGCCTCGATCTCAAGGTTGCACAGTTCCACAAGGCGGTCCCGCTCCGCATAGATTTCCCGGATCTTCCGCAGCGCCCATTCCGCGCTTCGGTCATCGGTTATCGCAAACTTTGCTTCGCCGCTTTCCCGCTCATTTTCCATTGACTTTTCCTCCGCGCTCTGCTATGCTGTCTTTAGATTCTTTGGATATGCGCCCGCTTTTGGATTCCCGGTCCAGCGGGCGTTTTCCGTTCCGACTTTCCTGTTCATTCCCATTCCTCCCGTTTCAACCGCTCGTTATAAAGCGGCCGTTGTCTGCGCTCCTGCGCCTTTGCCCGGCGCCGCGCCCCTGCCGCCTGCACCAGCGCAAGGGCTATAAGCGTGCCCAGCGCAATGCCCGGCAACGTAAAGCTGAAAATCAATCCGAAATAGTTCATGGTTTTGCCTCCTTTGGCTTCTGCGTGCGCCATTGCCCGCGGCGCATCCGCTCGGCAATGGCCTTGCGGTATCCGAAATACTCCGCCGCGGCGCGCTTCCTTCGCGCACTTTGCGCGTTTAGGATCCCGCGCACAAACGACTGCTTGTCCATCCGCACGTACATGGCGTGCTCCTCCTTTCATGCCCGCGTGGGCTTGGCTTCATTGCGCCTCCTGCGCGCTTTGCGCCGCATCCGCCGCGCATTCCTCCGGCGTTTTGCGGTCCAGCACGATGATCCGCTGCTTCCCCGGCCGGGTGCGATAATAGATGTCGCACAGGATGTCGAATATCGCCTGCACGGCCTCCTTGGAAAGCTCGCCGCCCGCTCCTGCCTGTTCCATAGCAGCCCCTCCTTTCTCTTTTATCCCTATGCGCTTGCCGCTTTGTCCCATGCAAAAGGGCTGAGCGGATTCGCGATTTACTTTCACCGCGCAATGCTTTATCCCCGTGGAAGGAGGCGGTTGTTTATGAGTGAGAGGCTTATTCAGCACCTGCTAAGTTCCCTTCGTCTCCCGCGGTAAACCAACCGCTGAACCGTATGGGGGCGTTGCACATTCACCATTGGTTGTTGGGCTAAGAAACAGTCCTACACTCTGTTCCTGTTCCGAAAGCCACGGAACACCTTGGATGCAACCCAACGGAAATCATGTGCAGAATAGGGTATGCTGTGTATGGGGCATGCCCTTTTCCTTTCGTAACTGCTCGCCCTCCCTGCCTGCATCGTGAAGCATTGCACACTGCTACCTTGTCGGCCTACTCGTTATCGATTTCGTCTGGGTCATCAATTCTTTTCGCTGAAACACGAAAGGCTTTTAGCAACATTTCTACGATGATCTGCACGTCAACATCAGCATACTCAGCCTCCTGCAGAATTGGCTCCCCGTCAATGACCTTATATCGTGCTCGAATTGGTACTCTAATTGTTTGTTCCATGGTGGTTGCTCCTTCCTAATTCGCTTGCTTCTTCACCCAATCCCACAGGATTTGCAGGATTAGGGCGTTCCTCGTCATACCAAGTTCCTTTGACCAAGCTGAAAGCTTTTCAAAAAGTTCATCCGGCGGTCTTACCGTCATGATTCGTGCCATTCGCATTATTTCTCCCCTCATGGTGAATTCACTATGAATATAATAGCAAGTGAATTCACTGATGTCAATATGAATCTTGATATTGTTCTGATTTCTTTTTATGATGAATATGAAATCAGTATGAAATCGGAGGGAAAGTCATGGCAACGGATAAACGTCAATTCACATTGCGAATTCAAGACGATACTTACGAAAAAATACGCTATCTCGCCTATGCTGAGCGGCGTTCAATCGCAATGGAAATCGAACACGCTTTGCTCGTTTATATCGCAAATTATGAATCACAACATGGCTCAATTACAGTTCCTTCCGAGCCTTGTGAATGAGCGCAACCAAATAGTCATTAAAGCTCATCCCTATCTCTTGCGCCTCTCGCCGAAGCTGTTCCATCAGCTCAGCTGGTAGGCGTATTGTTATTTGCTCGCGTTCCATGGTGGTTGCTCCTTCTTTCAGTTCGTCTACGCCTTTGCCCAGTCGTGCAGCATTTCCGCTGCATCGTCATAGCTGATGTCCATCATGATTGCAAACGCTTCTTGCATGGTGCATGACCGAATGGATGCCCTTTGCAACGCTGTTTTGGAGTGGTTTTCATCTCCGTTTAAACAGTGAAACGCCTTGATCGCTTCAATAGCAGCCTCCTTCAAGCTTGCTAGCCGACTGTTTTCGCGGAAGCTGTCACATTCCGTTTGATGTGCATTCCCATACCCCTTGCATGGGCAGTCGACAAGGCCCACCCCGCTGTTCTTCTGCGGCACTGCGTACTGACAAAATGGGCATAAATTTTTCTTGTTCATGCTGTCCTCCTTTCGTAACTGCTCGCCCTCCCTGCCTGCATCGTGAAGCATTGCACACTGCTACAAAACTTGCTTCTTACGTTATCTGTCTCGTTCTCATTGTTTCTTTTACGAAACTTTTCTTGCAAAAAAAATGAAGGCCACATCCGCAATGCCAACGAATTCCGAAAAACGCTGAATCTCGCTTCGGCTGAAATCGCTTTCCCCCTTTCGTTTCCTGTAAAGGCTTGATCGCTTAATTCCCATTGCTTTTGCTACTGCGGCCAGCTTGAGTCCCTTCGCTTTTATAAGCGCCATGAACGCATCATCGTCGTACATAAGTGCCTCCCCGTTTGTTGCGTTTGCGTAACTTTACTATACCATTCGCTTTTTCTTCTGTCCACCCCTTTCCGACACTTTTCTGTTCCGTTTTTGGTCGATCTGC
>CALVWJ010000026.1 GCA_944366945.1 uncultured Clostridia bacterium | reverse complement strand
TGATATGCATTATATTGTTTTAAAAGGAGGCGATACCCTTGGCCGAATTGAAAGACCTTATCCGTGCACAGCGCGCAAAATGTGGGCGCACGCTCGAAGAAATCGCAAAAGAAGTGGGCGTATCCAAAGCCACTGTTCAGCGCTGGGAAAGCGGCGAGATAAAAGACATGCGCCGCGATAAGCTGGTTCTGCTTGCAAAAGCCTTGCGCACAACGCCTGCATACCTTATGGGCTGGGTTGAACCTGGCACTGAGCAGGATGCTCCAACACGAGAAAGCGTTACCGCAATGCTGGAAAAGCTGCTGCGGGATATGGGCTATCTTCACGATGGCGAAGGGCTCACGCCAGAATTATTGAATTCTATCGGTATCGCTGTTCAGACCGCAATCGAGCTCTATCGCAAGCAGCATCAGTAATTCAGAAACTTCCTCATTTGTTTTACAAATAGCTAATATAGCATCAAGGATGTCCATGCCGTCCTCCATTTGGAACATTTGTTCTCTTTTGTATTTCTAATTTTATGAGATCGCGTGCTCAATTGCAACCTACAAATTTCCATAAATTCCATATCAATACCATTTATGGTACTGATATTGGCAAACTTGCCTAATTCCTGCTTAAAATTATCTTATGCTTCAAGCAAGGAGGGTTCTCATGCGGATTCAAGCCAAGGTCATTCTGCTGGCGCTTTTTCTCCTCGGTATTTTCATCATAGTAGGTATAATCGCGCTGTTTTTGCTTCCCGCATCTTCCACGCCGTCTTCGAATGCGCCGCTTTCCGGGCCTACCCAATCCCCAGTGCCCAGCCAAACGCCTTCTCCATCTAACGAATCGTTCGAACAAACCATAGCAATGTTGCAGGAGGAAATAGCGGATCTTACTGCCTCAAAAGAAGAGCAGTCACGCATGCGTGAACATTACTTCCGTAAAGCAGCGAATTATGCGGCATTGCTGAAGGATTATATGGATGAGGTTGTTTTCGTTCACGGGAGCCAGAAATACCAAGCTCGTTATTTTCACAACTTGAACTGCGACAGTAACGATCTGCATCCTCCACTTAACGCGTCGAACCTATCGGAATGGATGGACTTGTACAACAACATTCTCCCGTTATCCCTTGAGCAGGCAAGCGCTAAAGGATATGCGCCGTGTCCGATCTGCCGCAGCGAATCCGCACAGGAAGCATTGTTTGATTTTTATTACCGCAACGAACAGGACGTTTCCGTTACCGCTACACCCACACTGAAGCCCACGCCTACGGCCAAGCCTGTGTCCACCGTCGCGCCTGCGCCCACATTCCAGCCAACAGGCACATTGGCCCCCTTACCGGCAAGCGGAACTACGCGCTATTATACGCAGGCCGATGCGCTCGCGCCGCTCACGGTTTCCGTTCCAAATGATGGGAACTATTATTTCATCGTGCTTTCCAATTTGCTTACCGGCAAGCGAATGGTTACCCTGTTCCTCCACTCCGGCGAAACCGAGAAAATAGATGTCCCGCTTGGGAGATATCGTTTCTATTATTGCTATGGGAAAGAATGGTATGGCGCGCAAATGCTGTTCGGAGGAAGCGGCGGCTATTGCGCCGCAGAGGATATTCTTGCGTTTACCGACGATGGCACTTATTACAATGGATACGAGTTTACGCTTTACCCCACAGAGGATGGAAACTGGGAGCCTACCAGTATAGGGCAAGCCGAATTCCCGGCAGAATAGGCTTTTAGGGCAGAGAAAGGATCAAGCCGTGTGGCAATTTGGTTGCTAAAGTAATCAGACATTTCAATGCTTTAAATAGTATAATTTAGGAGGACACTTCATGCGTTGCTTAAAATGCGGAGCCAACACGCCGAATGGAAACTTTTGCAGGCATTGCGGAGCTCCCTTGCCCAAAAAGAAGCCTATTCACAAGCGCAAATGGTTTTGGCCGGCCGTAGTTTTTGTTGCTATTATGTTTGTAGCTGCAATCTTTGGCGAGTGGGAGGAGCCACAGGCTCCCGCAAGCGCAACACCAGCATTGACGGCTGAGCCAACGCTCCCTGCCAAAACGGCTCCTCTGGCCTCGCCTACGCAGGAACCGACGCTGAAGCCCAGCATTGCACCCACGCTAATGCCTACCCCAACGCCTACGCCGAAGCTGACGCAGGCGCCTATTGTGGAGCCCACGCAGGCCCCAACGCAAGAGCCAACGCTGCCATCTACCCCAGAGTCCACGGAAACCGCTGAGCGGGAGATCCCTTACAAGGAAAACTATCATGGGCATGTTTACACGGGCGGCGAAAGCAGCAAGCGCTATCATTATGAAGCGGGATGCGCAGGAAAATACAGCCATGAAATAACATGGGATGAAGTTGAGCAGCGCGGCCTTGGGCCATGTGGCACCTGCGTGCTGAAGTGAGGTATTTACGGCAAAGCGCAGGCGAAGTTCTGGCACTCTTCTTTCATGGAAGCGCGCAACCGGCATGCCGCTTACCGAATCCGGGCGGCGGATGACGCGTGCCAGCACTTGCGTGGGCTGCATTTCTTGCGGCCATTCCGGTTCTGGCTTTTCCATGCAGCCAGCCGGAGCTGAACGCTACCGCATCCGATGCAAACAGCAAAAGCCATGCCAGCGTCTTCATAGCAAACCCAGTGCAACGCGCTGATTTGTTATGACCCGTAGCCAAAACCTTCGCCGGTTGGTATAATTCGTAGTGAAGTAAGCAGGAGGCAGAAAGCGAAATTATGAACGAGCTCTATGCGAACATTGCGATGGAGGATGTTGTCATGAACAGGCCCACTATTCGTATGTACGTTGATGAAAATGGTCATCAATCTTTAAAGGGCGATTTGTCAAAACCGGACAAACGTTTTCTGTGCGTCACAGGGGTTATTATGCGGATTGAAACGCACGATAAAATTCTTGCTGCAAACATGAACGATTTAAAGTTGAAGTACTTTGGAAACGCTGATGTCATCCTACATAGGCGTGAGCTTATACCAGCCAAACCGCCATTTCAAGCACTGTCAGATCCGGCTATACGAAAACAGTATGATAGTGATTTTCTCAATATGGTCCGGTCGGTAAATTACCGCGTAATTTCCGTGGTAATCGATAAAATGCGCCTTGTCGATCAGTTCGGCCTCGCATATGCAAGAGATCCTTACGCTCTTGCATTGGAGTACCTCATGCAACGGTATCAATATTGGATGCAGAGCTGTAATGGTAGATTTGGATCCTCTTTTGGCGATGTGCTCGCTGAGGCTCGCGGTGGCGGAGAAGATATGCTCACGAAAGAGACGTATAACATAATATATCGCGGGATGGGATATAATAAGTTGGAGAACGCTGGAGAGTATTTTTCTTCCTCACAAATTAAATTAAAGCCTAAAAGAGATAATGTTCCGGGATTGCAGTTTGTAGACCTTATATCTCACCCTGCAAGACGCTATATCCTGTCAAAAAATGGTTTGGCGACGGATATAAAAACAAGTTCGTTTGAGGCTGAAATTGTTAATGTTCTTGTTAAAAATAAATTTAGAAGGAGTCCGGATGGTAAAATAGATGGATATGGCACCGTTATTTATCCAAGCTAAAGAAAACCCGCTATGCGGGCTTCTCCGAGTGTAAACACTCCACCTCCAAGTTGCCTTGGATTGTATTAAGAATACCATGGTTGGCTCAAACTGTCAAGACGCGAAATGTGGTCTTTAACGGAATCGCTTCCTGTCTGGGCCCAATATTGTGGAACAAATTTTCCTATGCCCTCCGCCCCCTCACAGTTTACGAATATGCGGGCAAACAAGCTGACCTACTATGCGTAGGCGTGGGCTCTGGTGTGCCTGGGAAGACCGTTATTCAACGAAAGCATAGAAGCACGGCCCTGTAATACCATTTATATATCATGCCTTTGCGGACTATAAGAATGGCTCCGTTCCAGCGTTTGAGGATCTGTCGTTTCTATCTGAGATGTCGGAAGATGAACGCCAGCTGCTTATAGATGTTGCCTGTGAATATAAAGGTATATCTACATGGCAGCTTACCAAGCAGTAGCCAAAACCTTCGCCGGTTGGTATAATTCGTAGTGAAGTAAGCAGGAGGCAGAAAGCGAAATTATGAACGAGCTCTATGCGAACATTGCGCAGGCCGCGATCCAGCTCGGCGCGCAAAAAGTCGTTTTGTTTGGCTCGCGGGCGCGGGGGGATTCCCAGCCGCGCAGCGATGTTGACCTGGCTGTTTTCGGTATGCCAAAGGAAAACGAAGCTGCCTTCCGCAACGCAGTAGATGATCTCCCTACCCTGCTTGCGTTCGATGTTGTGTTTGTCGGCCCCAGTACATCGCCGGCATTGCTCGAAAATATCAGAAAGGACGGTATCCCGCTTATGGATAAGAGAAAAGAAAAGGCCGCAAATTTACAGGCTGCCGTTGAGCGGCTCAAGCAGGCCATTGCAGAATATACTGCGCACCAATATGAATCCATGCGCGATGGCGCCATCCAGCGCTTCGAGTTCTGCGCAGAGCTCGCATGGAAAGCGCTGCGTGAATACCTGCTTGAACAGGGATATACGGAGGTCAACAGCCCCAAGGCTGTCATGAAGCAGGCTTATGCCGACGGGATCCTCTCCGATGATGCCGCCTGGCTTCAGATGATGCAAGACAGGAACATAACTTCCCACCTGTATGACGAAGCTGCGGCGAATGCAATCTACCAAAAAATCGAAGAAAGCTATTGCGCAATGCTCACCCAGCTTGCCGCACGCTTAAATCAGTAGAACACCGGCTTTCATCGAAAGCGGAGGGAAACATGCGAGTTGCGTTGTATGTCCGTGTCAGCACGGAAGAGCAGGCGATCCACGGCCTTTCCATTGAAGCACAATCGGAAGCGCTGCAAGCCTGGGCCAAGCAGGAACACGCCAATGTCGTCGGCATTTATGTGGATGCGGGCATTTCAGCGCGCAAACCCGCCTCCAAGCGCCCCAGCATGCAAAGGTTGCTTGCGGACATCGCGCTTGGGAAAATTGATATGGTTGTATTCACCAAGCTGGACCGCTGGTTCCGCAACATTGGGGAATATTATAAGGTGCAGGAAGTATTGGAACAGCACGGCGTGTGCTGGAAGACCATCCATGAGGATTATGACACTTCTACTGCATCCGGCAGATTCAAGGTGAACATTATGCTGGCGGTCGCGCAGGATGAAGCGGACCGCACCAGCGAGCGCATCAAGGCCGTGTTTGAGAGCAAGCGCAAGCGCGGCGAAGCGCTGTCCGGCTCGGTTCCACCCGGCATCAAAATCGAGAACAAGAAGCGCGTTGCCGATCCGCAGCAGGCGCCAGCCATCCAGGACATTTTCCGCTTTTTCGTTGCGAACCACTCCCTGTATGCTGCGCAGCGCTATGCGGCAAATACCCACGGCATCCGCCGCGACATTACCACATTTCGGAAGCTTCTCTCAAACAGAGGGTATCGCGGCCTTGTCGTAGAAGAAAAGACGTTTGATCTTGCCCAAGAGCTGCTTTCCATACGCGCGCAACGCAATTCCGGCGCCGTGCGCGGCCGGGTCTATCTGTTCAAGGGGCTCGTCCGCTGCGGTACATGCGGCAACCGGATGTCGGGCATGGTATGCAAAGGGCACTATTATTACCGCTGCAACACGCACGTATACGTTGGCGATTGCCCCTACGCAAAGAACATCCGGGAAGATTTCATTGAACAATGGCTTTTTGCGCACATCGTGTCCGAATGCGACCGCTGGAATACCGAGGCAGCTCGAGCACACGCCGAAAGGCCGCGCATTGACGAAGCTCTCATCCGCCGGAAAATGACCAAGCTGAAGGATCTCTACCTGGCCGATCTGATCGACCGGGACGAATACGAACGGGATTACACCGAACTGAAGCAGACGCTCGAAAAAGCCATGAGCGCAGCGCAGCCCATTCCCCTGGTGGACACGGACTCCATTCGCTCTGCGCTTAAAATATATGCATCCCTGGGGCGGCCGGAAAAGAAAGAGTTCTGGCTGCGCACCATAAACGAAATTACGGTCCATCCCGATCATACGATATCTTTTACGCTTCGTAATACATAATATGGTGTACCTGGCGGTATGCCATTTATGACTCTTGAATATGTTCTCAAGCAACACGGGCTCACGCCGGGAGTCGATGTTGAAGTGATTAATAACGTGCAATTCAATTTGATGGGCGGCGCGTTTGAAAGTGGTACTGGCGATTTTGTTACACTCTTTGAGCCCACAGCATCCGAATTTGAGGCAGCTGGCAAGGGCTATATCGTTGCCAATGTTGGACTGGAATCCGGCGAAGTACCATATACTGCTTTTATGGTCGCGCCGGAAACCATTGAAAACGATCCAGAATTCGTAGAAGCATTCGTGCGGGCGTTGTACCGTGCGCAGCTTTGGGTGCAAGCTGCAAGCGATGCGGAGATCGCTGAGGCAATGCAGCCCTTCTTCCCCGATTCTTCGATTGAAACGCTCTCTATTGTAGCGCAAAGCTATCGGGCAACCGACTCTTGGACGCAAACGCCTATCATGACCGAGGATTCTTTCACGCGCCTGCAGGACATCATGGAAAGCGCTGGCGAACTTGGAACGCGCGTAGACTTTTCGGAATTGGTGGACAACAGCTTCGCCGAATCCGTAGTTGCTGCACAGGCGGGATCGTAAGAATACGTATCCGGCGTGCGGCATAGTTGCGTTGCTCAGCCTGTTGCGTGCTGGATGTAGCACCCCATCTGCCGTTTTCCTTTTCATGCAGACTTGGGATGCAAAGTTTTCTGCAGGAGGGCATGCGTCTTTCATGGCATTGCCCTTTTGCTGTTTGTGTTTTTTCCGTACCTCTGCCTATATCAAGATGCTTTTTCTCACATAGAGCTCATCACAGAAAACGGCCTTTAATACAAAGCAATTGCAATTCCCTCAGAGTTGCGCTATAATAGGTTTCGACTTGTTGACATCGGCTTTCTATTGGAAGCACGGTAGAGGCTTTCTCTGTAAAGCGCTGCTTTTCTTGGCGAGAATGCGTTGTTATACCCGAAGGGATGCGCGCATAAGTAATCTGGGAATCTCCTTTGAAAATTCTCGGCGCTTAATGAGCACACAGGTAAAAAGCCAGTACATTGCGTCTAAGCGATGAAATGCTCGATGCAGCAAACGTGGTGTATCCATCGGGAATCCCATTTTAAATGGGTTTTATGGCTTTGAAAAGTTTATACTCTTGATATCCGTATTGAATGTTTGTTCTTTTAGAGCGCATTCATCAACAAGGATAAATAGGGAGTGGTATCGAAGTGGTCATAACGGGGCTGACTCGAAATCCGCTATGTATTCGGACGCGGTGTCCGTTGAAAACCCAGTAGTTATGCGGGTTTTCAGCCTTTGAAAATTTCATAATCATTTTAGTGTCTGCCTTGAATGTCTGCCCTTTTTCTAAGCGGCATTCAGTGAAGATAATCATGGAGCGGTATCGAAGAGGTCATAACGGGGCTGACTCGAAATCAGTTTGACGTGTTGAGCGTCACGTGGGTTCGAATCCCACCCGCTCCGCCAAAAAGCCAGTAAACATTGCGGGTTTACTGGCTTTTTTCTTTTTCAAAATCTCGTCAAGCGTTTATTACCCATGTGATTTTTGGGCAGACATTATATCGATACAACTCCATTCCAACCATTGGTGTTACATCCTGCCGGAAGTGGCAACCCTTTCTCCATAGCTAGTGCGGAAGTTACTTTCGAGGAATAGTCTAAGTGAGCATAAATGTTTGCAGTAGTATTAAAATCGCTGTGACTTAGCCATTCTTGGATTTGCTTCATCGGTACGCCATTGGCAAGAAGCAACGATGCACAACTGTGGCGAAGATCACGAAAACGGATGCGCTTTAATCCTTTCTTTTCCAACAGTACCGAGAACGTGCTGCTGATATAGTTAGGTTTCATTCTTCTACCCAACGCATCAACAAATACATATCCATCATGACTGTAATCATAACTGTTTCCGCATACTTTTTGTTTTCCTTTTGTGCTCCCTAAACAGAAAGAAAATACTCTCTGAATTGACTGGCAAGAGGAAGCGTGCGCAAACTGGATTTCGTCTTAGCTTCTTATAGCAAAATCGGATGAGTTGCAATATGGTAAATCGATCCCCCACTTTTTTATAACACAATCGGCCGAGTCTGCAATATGTAAAGCTTATTGCCACTATATGTCCACTCGATATCTTGCGGAGCGTTATATACCTTCTGCAGCCGGATTCCGATTAGGGCCAGTTCCTTGATTTGTCTTTCTGTTAAGGAGAGTCGGTTTGTCTCGTTGCTTCTGCTTTCAATGACAATTTCATGGTCTGAAATTGCTGCGAATCTTTTTTTGCTGCCTAATGTCGCCTCGTACTTATCCAAATCATTTTTATTGATGACATACATATCCGGAGATACTATCCCGTCAGTTAATGCGCAGTTCAGCCCTATGGTAGACTCTATTACAATCTCATCTCTGCGATTAACCGGATTTTGGGTAAACATAATACCGGATGATTCGCCTTCAACGAAGTGCTGCACGATATAGCTTACTTCGCTTGGCGGCGAGAACGGAATTTTATTCTTTTTACAATATTCCGCTATGCGCTTGTTGTTCAGTATATCGCCATTAACAGAGGATACGATGCGGGCGAAACCATCCGCATCTATACAGGTTTTGTGGAATATCGGCGAATCGAGAATTCCCGCATAAGATGCTTTCACATCGTCCTCTTGCTGTAGGCACGGCCTTATGATAACGTATTCTTTGCACGTTGCAACAACCTCAGAAACTCTATCATGATACAGAGATTTTAGCAAAGAGATTTCCCCATCCTCACTGCACGGAACAGTAAACGCAGCGAATCTCGGAACTCTGATTCCAAATGCCTCTAGTTCAATTAAGCGCCTAGCCTTTTGTGCTATCATAATACCAACACCATTAAAAATGCAGCGTAATTTAGGCACATATGCGTTTTAGCTCACGCAATAACGTCCACCCGCAATACTTGCTTTCTTCATCAATTTGAATCCCCATCTTATCCAGTATCGAATGAATTGCAGACCGTATTTTGATAAACGCTTCAGAAAAATCATTCAACATAAAATCACTGAATTTGCGCTCCCATTTTTTCTGTGTTGTGAGCAGCTCTATAAAATTACCGACAACAGCACCATCTACAGCTCTTTCTATGCGCTCAAAATTAGGCTTGCTTGCGATTCTGGGATTATCAAGATACTTATATTTTGTATGAAGTTCGATATACTCAAGAAACTCTATCACGGTGATGTTTCTCCCTTGCGCTACTTGCTCATATACCTTTTCAAACTTCTTCTCGAACAGTAGTTTGTTGTATAAAGTGTTATATAAAAATAACTCCTGCTGAATATCCCGATATAAAAAGAACAGCAACTCCGTGTATAAGCGAAGCTTCAGCATCCCATCCTTTCCCTCATAGGTCTCTAAATGCTCAAAAAAACCAATAAGCTGCTCGAGCCATGCCTTTGCAATTTCATATGCCAGGCTGTATTTTACCTCTACAGATTCTGCTGCGCACTTAGGATTCATGAACTCTGTGGTTTCCGCTTCTACTCGCTTGTTAAATGCAGGGCTGACTTCAAAAATCCATTTGTATATTTCAGAATAGATGAAGCTGATTCTATCTAGTTCTTTCACATAGTCAATATACATATTGTTCCCTCGCTTCCATCAATTTCAACTGTTTTCCCAATAAGCATCTCCTTTGCATCGTCGACAGACACTATACACGGTATGCAAAACTCGCGCGCAATACACGCAGCATGCGATAAAATTCCCCCGTCTTCTGCAATTATTCCAACCACATGCTCGTCCATAGATGTGATATACGGGGGCAAAGCATCTGAAACTATGATAAAATGTTCCGTCAGCTTCGATTTATCACACTCTAAGTATTGATCAAGCCCTATACATTTTGCCATTGCCTTGCCGGAGGAAGCAGCTATACCAACAATTTTCTTCATACCATACCCTATGTTGTACAATACACATGACGGGAGATGGGTGTATCGCACTTTCCTTTTTATTTAATATATTATTAGATAACGATAACTAGATAACGATAACTATAATACTACTATATTGCATTAATACTATATTATATTATTGCAGAAAAGGCAAGACTTTTATAATATTGGAAAATACACAATGCTCTTTGGCTACAATCATTTCTAAAAAACCGATTTGAATCGATCGAAATTCCCGATTATTAAGCTTTTATCGAAGCTTTCACTATGATCATCCTTTTACTGCATGTTCATTTACGATAGAACACGCTTGTGTATTTTATAATTTCCGATCCCCCTTCTGCCATATGGATCAACTCCTTTGTAGGTTCAGAAGTTGCATTGTACGGAAGAACGTCATTTAATTTGGATTGTGCAAATATTTAACGAGCTCTTTCGCTACCAGGCTTAAGCCGCGTTTCTTGTCTTCCACCAAATAAATACTTCTATTTCTTGGGGGAATAGACAACGGAATTTCTTCAATAAATCCATTTTTTAGGGCATCAGCGGCTAAAAATTCAGAGATAAAGCCAATACCCATTCCCGCTTGCACCAGAGGTAAAACTTGATCGGCAGTGGCTACTTCAATGTCTGGTTCTTTATGGATGCCTTGGGACAAAAGGTATTCTTGATAAAATTGATACGTATAGGAGCTGCGATTAATCGAAATATAGGGGCGCGAAAAAACATCCCCCTCATATCCATCCATATAACCTTTTTTACAGCAGAGAATTTCCGCAAAGTCGCGTATCTTTTTTGTGTAACAGCTGCTATCCATCTTATCATGAAGTGTTACAACGGCAAAATCCGCTACCCGTTTTTGGACAGCTTCGATTGCCTGCGGGGAGTTAAGGTTTGCGATCCTAATGCGCACACTTGGATAGTCTTGATTAAAAGCCGCTAACGCTGGAAGTAAGGAGCCATAAAGCCCGATCTCCGTGGTAGCAATGGAGACAAGCCCGCCATCCAAATTTCGTTCCGATATAATCTCTCTTTCCGCTTTGCTTAAATTCTCAAATGCGATTTCAGCGTGCTCGAACAGCTTCTCTCCCTCGGGTGTCAAGGTTACGCCTTTATTCGACCGCAAAAACAATTTGCATCCAAGCTGAGCTTCTAGATTGTTGATCGTTTTCGTTATGTTTGGTTGGCCACAAAGCAAAGCTTCGGCTGCTTTTGAAAAGCTTCCATATCGCGCCACATAATAAAAGATCCGGTAATAGTCATATGAAATTCTCATCTTCACCCATTCCTTTTCATCATAATTCATATTCTCACTATATATTTTACATATATCTATAAAGCTAGTATAATGGTAGGCGTGCAAAAACGCAACGGAGGAAGTGTATCGTATATGTTTAGCTTATTTGAAGATTCGTTAGAATCAGTTCGCCTATTTGTATCCGCTAAACTGGATATGATGCATAGCATCATGGAAGCGAGCGGATTCTAGGGGTCCACCCAAGCTTTGCAGCAACTTCCTCAACTGCTTTTACGAAACTGTGTAGCATTGCCATTTGCAGAGGCGGTTCCATTTACGAAACGAAATCTATAAGGATTTGGCAGCCTATATATGAATAAAGATTTGACCGTTGGAAATCCAACAAAAATACTGTGGCTTTTCTGCATGCCGTTATTCGGCAGCATCATTTTTCAGCAGCTTTATAATATAGCCGACAGCTTTGTGGCTGGAAAGTTCATCAGCGAAAATGCTCTGGCTGCGGTCGGCAACAGCTATGAAATAACGCTAATTTTTATTGCCTTTGCATTTGGGTGTAACATCGGTTGCTCGGTAGTTGTATCAGAATTTTTTGGAGCAAAACGCTATGCGGATGTCAAAACAACCGTTTATACAGCCTTTCTCGCAAGTGGCGTAATCTGCCTTATTCTCATGCTGATCGGCATTTTCGGATGCAATTCTCTGTTGCATTGGATCAATACGCCTTCTGAGATTTTTGCGGATTCAGCGCTCTATCTTGACATTTATGTATACGGGCTTCCATTTGTGTTCTTTTACAACATCAGCACCGGTATATTTTCAGCTTTGGGGGATTCAAAAACACCGTTTATTTTCTTGGCTGCATCGTCTACCTCCAATATTGCGGCCGATATTTGGTTTGTAAAAGGCTTCGGAATGGGAGTAGCTGGCGTTGCGTGGGCAACTTTTATGTGCCAAGGCATCAGCTGCTTGCTTGCTGTAGTATTCGTGTTCAAGCGTTTGAAGCAAGTTCATTCCGATGCGCCCCACCGTTTCTTTGATCTAAGGATTCTCGGTAAAATCGCAAAGATCGCTGTCCCGAGCACATTGCAACAAAGCTTTATTTCTATTGGAAATATCGTAATTCAGAGTATTATCAATGGCTTTGGCCCTGCAATCATTGCCGGATATTCGGCCTCCGTTAAATTGAATAACCTCGTAATTACATCGTTCACAACCGTTGGAAATGGGATTTCTAACTACACAGCGCAGAATCTGGGGGCGAACAAACCGGAGCGCGTAAAGCAAGGCTTCCGTGCAGGATTGAAAATGATATGGCTGCTGTCACTGCCGCTTGTTTTGCTCTATTTCATCGGCGGCAGATATTTAATACCCTTCTTCATCGAAAGCCCCACAGCAGAGGCATTATCCTGCGGGCTTATGTTCTTAAAAACTCTCTCGCCCTTCTACTTCATAGTCTCTGCAAAGCTTGTGACTGATGGAATTTTAAGAGGAGCTGGGTTGATGCGTCAATTTATGGTTGCAACCTTTACGGACCTAATCCTCCGCGTAGGCTTGGCATTCCTGCTGTCACAAACAGCGCTTGCGTCAACCGGGATATGGTGTGCCTGGCCGATTGGCTGGACGGTTGCCACAATCGTTTCGGTTGTCTTCTATAAAAGAGAAATATCCTGCAAAGCACTATAACTGGAGAAGAGGAGGGATGGGCTGAAGCTCATCCTTCCTTAGCTTTGAAGCTTTTGATGGCCCAAAAGTGCCGCGCCATACTCCTTCAGCGCAGCGCCGCAGAAGACTCCTACAGCAATTTGATAAAGCGGCGTTTCATTTTATTAACGAGTAGCACTTCTCTGTACCGCATCCATGCAACTCCAAAGGCAACAAATTCTCTTTTTTCAATATCGACCTGCGGGCTAAACACGTGTGTCCTATTCAGATTCGCCATAGGTCACCGCAGCACGCTGGGAGCGCATCTGCCGCCCAATCGTTTGGATGGCTTTGCATCCACAAAAGTCAGCCTGCACATATTGCTTTTCGAGCATTTTCAAGCGCGCCATCGCCAACAATACAAAAACTTATCTCTGATTTTTCTTAGGAATTTTACCGTAATATATTGATGTATCCTTCTTTAAAATTTCCTGTTATATCTTTATATCTATCATCTCTTCGTATCTATACCATTCGACTTTTTCCATTTAATTCTATTGTTTTTTAGTTATAAATAGAATTATTGAAAATTTTACGTTCTTCCTGCCACATAGCAAAGAATACTACACCTCCTCTTCGTAGTTCTAACACTTCTAGAGGCTTTATCATAGGAGAGCGTTCATAATCTAAAAAATGCATTTAGATATCGATTCCATCCCCAGTAGGCACTTCCTAAATAATCAAGTTATGGGGATTCTCCTATTCCCTTAAAAATGGATATTGTTCCATCATAATACACAATAATACAGCTTCTAATAGTAGTTGGATGATACTTTATCTTCTCCAAAGCTATACTTTTATATTTCTATTTTTGTACAGATATTGTTTAAAAAACTGCATATCCCTGTTGACTTTTAGGTATTATTAAAGCTTTAAGTTTATGGTGTAATAAATGTTAATGCTCGCCTTGCGTCAAAACGCTTTTACCTAAGCAATGCATTGGCTTGGGAGCCATGACAATTGGATCTGTGCTAGCTTTTTTTACTGGCTTAATTCCAGAGTTATTTCTCCAAGTTTATTACAAAAAACATTAAGAAAAGAAGCGGATGTTTTCCGCCTCTTTTCTAAAACTGGATTCCTTATGCTTTCGTTATTTGATAACGGATGCAGATTCTGTCACACGCTTCCGCAGGCAAATTTCATTTTTACCATCTTGATAGAAATACTCCACAGCGTCCATAGCACGCCGCATAAAAGCTACGGCCTCCTGCTGGGTAGGTGCGCATTCTTCCAGCGGATTCTCCTGAGAGCCGGCGTACACAATGGATACTGTCACAAGTTTAGCCGATGCCACATCCGCCACTTCATCATCCACTGCGCACCGCACCACGATCTCCCCGCTTCCTTTTAAGCTATGCACCGCCAACGCAAAGGCTTCCTCCGCCGCCACGGCCATCTTTGCATAGAAGAAACCGCTCAAGTTGTTTTCCTCCAATTGGCGCCGCAAAAACCGCTGTGCTTGTTGGAATTCCCCCTCCTGTGCTTGCACCGTTATTTCTGCGCAAGCACGATCACCTTTATAGTAACGCAGAGCCAATATGGTTAAGTCATCCTCGTGTTGACTCGTTCCTTCGTAAAAACTTACGTCCTCACAAATGGTGGATACGATTTCTTTCAGATTGCTCAGCATGACGCGCCGGCTATTGAGATCCTTGCGCAGCCGCTCTGCTCCGAATTCCTCTCCTTGTCGGTTCTTGGCTTGGAAAATCCCATTGGTGCATAGGACCAAGCTGTCCCCTTGTCGGAAGTTAAGCTCCATCTTGCGGTAGCGGATATTCTCCGTTTCTGCCAGTGGGACCATCTCTTGATTGCGCAGATATTCAAACACCCGGTCCTTACGCATAAACAGTGGCATTTGCTGCCCTGCATTCACATAGCAGAACCGGCCAGTTGCAGTGTTGAGCACCCCAACAAACGCCCGAACGACAACACCTGGTGTCTTGCTTTCATACAGCCGGGCGTTGATAACGCTCATCGCATCCTCAAGATCCATTCCTGTCATCATCTGGTTCTTAATGATGGTTTTTGCCACCACCATAAACAGTGCTGCCGGAATTCCCTTGCCCGACACGCTACCCGTTACGACTCCAAGATGCTGCTGGTCGATCAAGAAAAAGTCATAGAAATCGCCACCCATCACCTTGGCCGGTTGAAGCTGGGCATAAATGTCAAACTCATCCCGCTTGGGGAATGCCGGGAAAGCGCGAGGCAGCAGGGAAATTTGGATGTCCGTAGCAAGGCTCAGCTCTGTGGCAATCCGCTCCTTATCGGCTGCCACTGCCGCCAGATTCTGCGTATAGTTGTCAATGTCCTTGGCCATTTTCCCAAAGGCTTCCGATAAAGCCTGCATTTCGTCTCCAGTTTTTAGAGTGTTGGTAGGATAGGCAAGGCTTTCGCCACTCGCGAACTCCAATACGTTATTGGTCAGCTCCGCCACTGGTTTCGATACCATCTTGCGGGTAATCATAGCCATGCAGAACACCGTCAGCACAGCCAAAGCGCAGCATACCAGTGCTGCAGACCACAAAAATCCTTTGAGGGCATCTACCACTAGATCCAACGCCAAATCCGCCTCGACATAGGCCGCTACATTCCCCTCGCTGTCCAGCACGGGCGCCCATGCCGATACCCCGGGGCCATAAGCATTTTGCAGCAATACGATCTTTTCCTGGCTTTCCTGCTTGGCTTGGACATCCGGCAAGAGATACTCATACTCCAATTCAGTGTATTCGTATATATCTCCCAAGCTAGAGAATGATAGAGAAGATTCATCCTCCAAAGCCACATCCATAATGTAGGTAAAGTGATCCGATTCCGGAGCAAAAATATAGAGGTACTTAATGTTGTGTTCTTTTTTGATAGCTTGCAAGGTCCTGTAAAGTTCCTTGTATGCTTGATCAATCTCACCGGTTTCCAGATAAGAGCCAATATGGTCCCCATCTACATAGCATGCAGCAAGCTTCGCCGATTCCAAGGCTTTTTGCCAGAAAAAGTTGGTATACTCTCGCCAAGAGATATACCCACTGAATGCGCATAAGCCTACACATAGCACCAGTGCCATAATGGTGAATAGGATGGTAAATTTAGACCCTATGCTCTTAAATCTTGTTCCTCTATCCATGCATCATCCTGCTTTCCCTATTTTAAGCCGGCCTGCCGGCTAGACTTTTACAGGCGGATTACCGCCACGGTTGCACCGCAGGTGCAAGGGCCTGGGCTGCAGTCCGGACAAGTCATGCCGTATTTATGCAGATCCTTATAGAAATCTGGAATTACCCAAGATTCCTCCAAGGTTCCTATATATTTTATCATACCACTCGCCGGCACGTCTCCATCTTTTTTGTCCCAAAGCTCCAACATGAGGTATTCTCCCCCATTCTCCCGCATGGCTTGGGCCCACTGTAACGTCATCGTTCGTGCGACACCTTGCCCACGATAAGCTGGCAACACGGTTACCATTTCCCCTGTATAGAATCGTTTACCCTTCCAGCGTTCCAAAATCATTTTCTCCAGCTCTGGTTTTGGATACGTGAATTCCACCCCAGGCCGAGCCGTAAGCACGGCAGCCAGCACCTGCCCATCCGTACATTTTATGCCCACATAACCCGGCATTTCCATCCCCTGGCGCAAATAGGCTTCCACCTCGGGTCCATCATTTAAAAACTTACGGAAAATCTCCGCCATACCTGGCAGGTCCGCTTGCGTCAATCGTCCATATTCCAACATATATTACTATTCTCCTTTAACGCTTTCCTTCTGCGCTTGCATCTTTTCTCCCTTAGTACGCACATTGGCCAGCAGGAACAGCGCCAGCAGCGCCAATATCAATATGCCCACGATCATGATGCCCTGCCGGTAACCCGCAAGCAGTGCCACGCCATAAAGCACCGGCCCCAGGGTCTGCCCTCCGTTGTCAAACAAGGAGTAAACGCCCATGGCACGGCTTTCGCCATAGGACTGCACTTGAGGTAGGCTGGAATAATACGTGGACTGTGCCGCATAGCCAAAGGAGATCGCTATAGACAGTAACAAAATGCCCAGCACTGCCGCCGTGATAGTAGGCACCACCGCGAAGAGCAGCGTCGCCACAATCATTAGACCGCTTGCCAGCACAGCTGTCCATTTTCCGCCCAGCCGTCCCACGAGCACCCTGGTGAAAAATGGGCCCATGTAAATTACCAGCAAGCCACATATCAAATAGATTCGACCGATGTCTGATTCGGTTATGCCCATTTCTGCTGCATACAGAGGGAAGAAATATTCCCGGTAAGAGATCGCGCATAGGAAAGGCATCAACAGCAGAAGAAGGAAGCTCCATACCTTCCGCTGCCCGATGAATTGAAATACTTCCAGCCCATGGCGTTGACGCTGACGCTGACGCGGTGCCTGCGGCAGCCGATAATCCTCGCCAAAGACGGACATCAGCAGCCCTATCACCAGTATCAAGGCGCTCACATAATACACCATCGAGAAATCGGACACATACATCAAAAGTGCGCCCACGCCGGCACCTACCGTAATGCCGGCCAGCGTGCCCGCATTGACGGCGGTAAAGGCTTCTGCGGTTTCATTTTCGTTGCGGCCAGCAGCTGCGATGGAATTTAGGCTTACCAGCAAAGCACCAATGCCAATGCCGATAACCATCTTACCAATCAGCAATCCCATATATTGCATAAGGGCGCCGCAGAGCACAAAGCCTGCCATCTGGATGATAAACCCAATTGTAAGCATCCGCTTCGCGCCAGTCTTACGAATGATGCTGCCACAGGCGAAAGCAGAAAGCGCTGCACAAAGCACCTGGGCAGAAAGCGGTAGAGCCGCGCCAACGCTCTGCGGGATGCCCAGAATAGGTGTATAAAGCCGGTTGGCCAGAATGGATACAAAGGGATCCTGCATGCAATCCGCAAGGAACAACAGGAAAGCCATAGTACGCAGCGGAAAACGCCGGCTGGGGATCAATTCGCTCTCCGGCAGGCTCATCTTGCGCTCTCGATGTTCAGCATAGAAAATGGTTTCAATGATGACCATCAACAACACCAGCGTAGTGGATAGCACCGTGAACACTACGTTGATGACCAAATCCCGGTTTTCCTGCACCTGTTGGTCCAGGTTCACGCCTACTTCCATAACTGCAGCAACTTTGCCTTCTTCATCAAACACCGGTTTAAGCACAAAAGACCAAGAGCCATAAGAGCTCACATCAGAGCTGACCTCGATGGGTTCCCCATCTACAAATACGTCCGTATATCCTTCTGTACCCCAGGCATATACAGGATGTTTGGCTACCGAGGAATCCTCATAGTCCATCACCACATAAATGGTAGTTTCATCTGCAGCATAGAGGATATAGTAATAATTGAGGTCGTTTACATAGGTCATGTCCGCAAGGCCATCCAGCGGTTCTTTTACCTGGCTGTAATCCTCATTTCTGTAGTCATCAATGCTGTCGATCCGTTGAAACGCCTCAAGATCGGTCGTTTCTACCAGGATGTCCGCGAACAGGTTCAGCTGCTCCATCACGGAAGCGTTTTGGTTCACAATCATCTGGTTGATGGTGATATAGCCCACCAAGCCGCCCATGCAGAGCGAGACGCCCAAGACGATGGCCATCCGCTGGAAAAGTGCGCTTTTGGGTTTGCGCAACGCCGGTGCAAAAAGCAGGAACAGCACCGCGAGCAACAGCACCCCCGCGAGGAACAAGGCGCCCCATAGGACATAACGCAGCACGGGTTCGGTATACGCGAGGGTATCCACATATTCTGCTTCACCATCTATAAGCCGGTAATAGCCCATATAGTCCGTAGCATAGAGCCTGCCGTCTGCGGTCTGCACCGCATAAACAATATCCGGTGCTTCCAGGACTACTTCCTCAAAGCCGCTTTCCAGCTCATAGCGCAAAACCGTGTTCGTGGCAAGATCCGTATAGTAAATCTGGCCTTCTTCGGCGCACAGCATCCACGAGGTGCGTCCCTCGTCCAGCAGAACCTCTACTGCACCTTCCGTAACCGTGCAAACTTGGCCCAGCCGGTTGGTAAAAATGGGCCGCAGCGTTCCAGGCTCCGCATCCGCATCGGAAATGTATTGGCCGGGCAAATCATAGGTTGTGCTTTGGACTTCGCCTGTCTCAAGATCCATTTGGCACACAGCCAGCCCGGTTTCGGTTTTTATGGTGAACACCAACTCCCCTTCCTCTTCGCGGAGGGAGAGTATGTTGCCATATTGCAGCGGTGCCTTGCGGTCCTCCTGTTCATAATCTATGGTATAAAGCAGGCTCCCGTTTCCGCCATCCGCATCGTACCGGAAAATGCGCTCTTGGCGAATCAAGGTGCCTTGGCCTGCATAGCGGACATCGGCTATATAGATGCTCCCATCCGCGCCTTCCGCCACCAGGGAAGCATAATAGGGTTTAACATCATTATCGGCTCCAGCCGTTATACTTCGAATCAGATTTCCATCCCCGTCAGTTATCAGCACGGATTTTTTTCCCGCGTCAATGACATACAAACGGCCGCTGGCACCTGGATACACGCCGGACGGCCCATCAAAAACATAAGTGTTAGTAAAAGGTACAGCCGTGAACATTGGTCGGAAAAAGAAGCATATCCCGCCCAAAAGTAAACACAGCACACCCAAAATCAGAATCCGCTTGTATTGCTTTTCTTTCATTTGTAACCTCTCCGAACGGCATTTGCTTCCCGCCGCTCTTTTCTCCCTCTATCTCTAAAAGGCATTTGCAGGCCCGTTTTCTTCCTTATGGAAGGCCTGCATCATCCTATTGCTTGCCAAAGTATCTTTTTTATTTTTAAAGCGCTATGTAGCCCGTTTGGGTGTTTAAACAACCATGCTATCCGCCGCCAGGAGGCTTGATGCTCCTGGCGGCATCCGCTTATATGCTAGTTTTTAGCACTTCCTAATTATTTTCTTTGTTCATGCGCCATTTTCCTTCTTATTTCGGCACTAGCATCTATCTAATCTAAGTTAAAAACCCGATCTTCGCTATGTTGCAAGATGCATGCAAACCGATGTTTTGCTTAGCAAATCAACATACCAATTTCTAACGCGCAAAGTCTCTTAAGACCTGCAGCATTCTTACTCCCTTTCCATAGCCAAACTTTTGGGCACCAGAGATGGCGCCTTGATCATAGAGTCCTTGCTTTATAGTAGTTCCGTTGGACAATACGCCGCCTACCAACATCTTAGCCTTGTCTTGGTATGCTGCATGGGCATCTGCGCCGCCAAAGGCCTCATTGCGCAAATCCTCCGGCAGTGGTCGTAGCAAGTCTCCAAGCGCATGGATTTTCCCCGTAAGGTGTGCCGTTCCATAGTAATCCTCTTCACCCCTTTGTTGCGCGGTAGACAAGTCTTCCCCCATAACTTCTTGCATTACGGGCGCAACCATCTGTTGCAACTTTTGTTTAAAATCATCACTATAGGACTGATTCGCATATGCAGCTGTCAGTTGAGGGCCAGAGGTAATGCCTTTGCCAGCCAAGTCTTGTTTTATTCCAAATAGCTTATCGATCACATCCATCATGCTGTCGTTATACGCATCATCATCCGTATCCCATAAGGCTTCTACGCGTCGACCAAAATCACCAAAGTGCTTCTCATCACCGTATTTTTGCTTTGTTCCCTCTTGAGCCGCCAAATAGCGCTCTGTCTTTTCTTCCTTTCTCTGCTCGGCAAGATCCAAAATACGAGCTTGCTTTACGAGCGGTATACTTGGGACACTCGTAAAACGATCATCTGCTATCGCGCTATCCAAGGTTGCTTGTAGCCGATAGTCCAAACCTGGCATAGCGCTCTGCTTAAGGGCCTGCTGCTGTATCAGCTTATCGTTAGCTTGCTTCCCCTGCGCAAGTTGTTGTGGCGTAGGATTCGGTGGGCCATACGGTACAGGGGGTTTGCTGAATAAACCTTTCACCTTGTTGCCTACCCAAGACGCTGCTCTTCCGATAGCAGAACCTGCCTTCTTAATTCCAGAACCAATCTTGCTGAGAAGCTTGGGCATCATCTGTACACCGCCCATAGGAGCGCTTACTGTGGACATGCCGCTATCCACTGCCCCCTGCTGTGCCGTATGCACCAGCTCATGGGCTGCAACTGCTGGGTCAAACCCGCCTTCGCCAAAATAGACGTCACGCCCCGTTGCATACGCCCGCGCTCCCATGCTCTCCGCACGGCCCAATGCATCTGCTCCAGTATGGAAACGCACATCCGAAAAGTCCGCCCCCATCTTTTCGCCCAGTTCTGCCTTCACTTCCGCCGGAGTGCGTCCGGTAATCCCTTCCGCTATCGTATCCGCTTCCTGCTCCGCCACCGGGTTCTGCCGGCTTTGGAAGCGGGCGATCCGTGCCTGCATCTGTGCTTCCAAATCGCTTCCCAGGCTGGGCTGTTCCAATCCATAAGCTCCGCCTGCTATTTTGGGTGCTGCGGCAGCCGCATCCACGTTGTGGTTTCCGGCCATTGGGGGCACGCTCTCCTGCCTCTTCTTTGCCGTTTGATATGCCATGCTGCTTTCTCCTGTCTCCCCATGTTTTATTCCTAAAGCCGCCATACCGCTTCTTTTTTCACTTCCCCGCTATTGATGAGGAAGATTGCGTTGTCTCCGCAAGACCTATCTAGCCATTAGCCAGCTTGTTGGGCGATCAAAGCGCGCATTTTCTGATAAAGGCCATGGTATTTCAGCATGGCATCTTTGGAGTATTCATGCGCGCCATCTCTCGTTTGGAGATCATGAGCCATTTGCAGCAGGTCCCGCTCGGATAGGGTATCAGCGCCATCCGTTTCTCTATGCCGATTATTTATTCTGTTAAACATGCTAGTAGCCCCTTGGGAAGTACGTATAATGGCGCTTCCTCCCTCTGGACCCATACCAAGCTGCTGCGATGTCTGCGCCGAATCCTTGAACATGGAATTACCGGTTATGTACAAATTTAAATTGTTGATCAGCGTGCTCGCCAGCCTGTGATCGTCTCCAAAGAAGTCCTCCTCGCCCTGTCTCCCCTGGGTAGCGGCGCGGAATGCTTGCGCATTGCCTAACACATACCGCTGCATCTCCGGATTGTCCAACATGGCCGACATCTCATCTAAGCTATCTTCCAAATAGCCTGTTGCGCTTCCCCTGGCGAACGGATCTGCCGACCGCGCTGCATTGTCCATTGTGCCAACAGCCTTAAATTGTGCCAGTTTATCCGCAGAATTGTATCGATTGGCCATCCTGTTCACCATGCCGGATTTAAAGCCTTGCAGAGGCTGGCCATTGCGGATGCGGTCCGAGCTGCTCACAAATGCGCTGAAGTTGGCATTGTTGCGGTTGTTTGTTAAGAATTTGTCTGCGTCTCCATCTACGCTCTTATCAGCATAATGTGTTTGAAGCTGCTGGCGCAAGAGGCTAAAATCCGCGGCTTCTGCTGGAGTATTTTGCCCAGGGGCAAAATTAAAGGCCGGTGCCGCTATGGGCGCAGTATTCGCGGGCGTAGGAGCGGGCACAGGCGCAGGTGCCGGAATCACTGCAGGCGCAGGTGCCGGCGCTGGAGCGGCTGCAACAGGAGCAGCTTGTGGTGCGGCCTGTTGGCCTCCGCTACGGCTGAAAAGCCCCCCGATGCCTCGGCCCACTGCTTGAGCGGCATGTTTTATGCCACCGCCTATCTTCCCAGCGACATGTTTTATGCCACCGCCTACCTTCCCAGCGGCATGTTTTATAATAGTTCCAACATTCCCAAGCCCTCGCTTGAAATCCGCCCACTTAGGCATCATCTGTACACCACCCATAGGTGCGCTTACTGTGGACATGCCGCTATCCACTGCCCCCTGCTGTGCCGTATGCACCAGCTCATGGGCTGCAACCGCTGGGTCAAATCCACCTTCGCCAAAGTAGACATCACGCCCCGTTGCATACGCCCGCGCTCCCATGCTCTCCGCACGGCCCAACGCATCTGCCCCGGTATGGAAACGCACTTCCGAAAAGTCCGCCCCCATCTTTTCGCCCAGTTCTGCTTTTACTTCCGCCGGCGTACGTCCGGTAATCCCTTCCGCTATCGTATCCGCTTCCTGCTCTGCCGCCGGGTTCTGCCCGCTCTGGAATCGGGCGATCCGTGCCTGCATCTGTGCTTCCAGATCACTTCCCAGGCCTGGCTGTTCCAATCCATAAGCTCCGCCTGCTATTTTGGGTGCTGCGGCAGCCGCATCCACGTTGTGGTTGCCAGCCATTGGGGTCATGCTCTCCTGCCTCTTCTTTACCGTTTGATATGCCATGCTGCTCCTCCTGTCGTTTCAACAATGCCGTATTTTCTCGATATGCACGTTCTCTGCTTATCGCTTTTTCTACACTTCAAAAAACTACTCTTCCAGCAAGTCCGCATATTCCCGAAGTTCCTCGCGAACCACAACAATCTCGTTTTTGCGCATTTCATTCACTGCCGCCCTCAGCATGTGCCGCATGGAAATAGCAGTTCCTTCGCCGGCTGCCATAAAGGCTGCGCCGAGAACGATGTTTTTGATATGGCCGCCGGATAGTTCAAACTTTTCCGCAATGAACTCCCAGTCCACATCTTCATCTACCGGAGCGCCGGCCGGCAACGTGCGTAGATAGATTTCCTTGCGCTGGGGCGGCTCCGGAAATGGAAAATGTACTACATAGGTGATGCGCCGCATAAAAGCTGCGTCAATGTTCTGCACCAGGTTGGTGGCCAGCACGCATACCCCGTCGTAATCCTCAATCTGCTGCAAAAGGTAGGCCACTTCCACGTTGGCATTCCGGTCGTGGGCATCCTTTACATCGCTTCGTTTGCCAAAGATCGCATCGCACTCATCAAAGAAAAGGATGCAGTTGGAGTTTCTAGCCTCCGTGAATACGGCCTGGAGATTCTTTTCCGTTTCTCCAATATATTTACTTACGATCTGGGAGATGTTGATCTTATAGATCTCCATATTCAGCTCCCGCGCGATTACCTGGGCGCACATGGTCTTGCCTGTTCCCGGGGCCCCGGCAAAAAGAATGGATAGGCCCTTGCCATAGCCCAGCTTCTTGCCAAATCCCCATTCCTGGTAGACCTGGTGCTGGTAGCGAACGTGGTTGCAAGCCTGCTGCATCAGCCGCTTCTGGGATTCGGGGAGCACCACATCCTCCCAGCTATAGCAGGGTTCTACGCGTTTTGCAAGCTTATCCAAACGATGCACAACCTGCCGGTAGCAGCATGCATGCACAGTACGGTTATCCAACGCTTCGCCACCGCTTATGCGGCTTAACCCCGCTGCCTGCATGCCAGCCCCCTGGATTTGCCGGGGTACAAAGCGAAATTTCGCGGAAAGCTCTTGCAGCCGCACCTCCGGCGCCAATGGTACCTTTTCAAAATAATGGGTAAACAGAGCCAAACGTTCCGCCTCGTCCGGCCGCTCAATGGAAAATTCCACTGTAGCCGGCCGAATCGGCCTTGGCATCCTCCGTTGGGAGAGGAGAAAGATCGGTTCCCGCTGGATATCTGCCTGAGATAAAGCTTCTGAGAGCACTGGCGAAGCAGGCTCTATCTCCCCTTCCTGCGTCACACTATCCAATCCGTAAAAGCACACATATGCGTCGAGCAACCGAGCCGCGAGCGCCGCCCGCTCTACTGCCCGGGCAGGGTGCTCCATGGCCTCCATATCCGCAAACAGGCACAGCGCCTTTTGCCGCTCCATAAGATGCAGCACTTGGAACCGCTTGCCAACACCTTCTGTTCCTGTGATGGCTATGGCTTGCGCCCCACCCGCCATTGCGCCATCCAGCTCAGTAGCCAGCACCTGTTGGATTACCAGCGGATCGGAAGGAGCATCTGATCTACCATCGAACACGCGCAGCCCATGATCGTCCTCCAATGTACCTGCGCTTAAAAACGCAAGCACCATGGGGTGGAGCTGCAAATTTCCTTCTGCCAGCCCTTCCGGCTGAAACAAAGAGTTGAACTGACTCTTTCTGGCGAAGGCGGCAGTATATTCTTCCACCGTTTTTCCAGCCGGCAGATAAAGCTGCACCGCCAGCTGAACGGTTGGCACTTTCTTTGTTACATCGTCCTGCAAATAGGCGAAAAGCCTTTCGTATTTCGCATCCAGCTTGCCAGCATAGCACAAAAGGAACACCCAGCGCTGGAACGTATCCATGGAAAACCGCTCCAGCACCCGCAGAAGCGGGAATGCACCCGCGTCCGTCAGCTTAAGCCGCCTTTCCAGCACGGCTTCGCTTAACCGCAGCTGCTCCAGTTCCGCCTCCGTGAGCTTTTCCAAAAGGCCAGTCTGTGCGGCCTTGGTAAGGTTGTGCTCAAATTCTTCCCTGCTTACCACAAGGCCCAGCATGTTGCGCATTTCTCCCTGCGGGCCCAGCCACTGGTGATTTTTATAGTAAAGGTAAAGCCGATAATCAATTAGGGCAAACGCATCCTCCATCAACTCCCACTGATCTTTATAGGGCTGATCCAATTCCGCATAGGATACCTGCCGCGTTTCGGTCGGCTCCAACTCCTGTACTGCCAACGGTTCCGCTGCCTGCTCATTGTCTTTGTTTGCGAGCGGCTTGCTTGCCGCCTGGCTCTTCCTTTCCCACCACATTTTAAGGCACCATTACAGTTGTCGCCATAGGACTTGCGACTTGTATGCTTCCGCCATAAGCGCACATCAGCACGCTGGTGCTGCTTAAAGCCGGTTTTCCGCCGATATATACCGTAGGGGAGCCCGGCGCCCAGGGCGTGGCCAACACCGGAGTGCAAGGCTGGGGCACCATCGTTACCACACCCGCGATCACCTTCATCGTAGCCGGGTTTGCAGGATTGCTGCACATGCCAAATGGCGTTACTACCATATCCGTGATGGTAGCAGCAGGCTGGCCGCATGCCATGCATCGACCTGCGGGCGGCACCGTTAGCGTGCCGGGCGCACTACCGAACATGCATTTGCATGACGCTGTATTTGCAACTTGGTTTGCCATAAACCGCTCCTTTGTCTTTTAAGCTTTTTCTTGGGGCAGCTTTCCAAGCTCCCCCTGGTTTTTCCCTTTTTGCAGCTGCATTCCTTCCAAACTCGCCTTTTCCGGATCAAAGACTTCCACTGGTACTGGCTCACGAAAGAAAGCCAAGATTTTCCCTTCCCGGTTGGTCTGATACTCTTGCGCAGGATAAAAGGCAGCCCCGCGCTTGTGGGCATATTGCAAAGGAGCAGCAAAGCTTACCTGGCCCCCTTCTGCGCTCAAGATCGCAACCACTTCGCTCTTTTTTCCATCCACCAGCAAATAATTTCCCGGGAAGCGCCCTTCCGCGCCGCCTCGGAAAAAAAGCTTTGCTTCATAGCTTCCAGCTTCTACAGCATCTTGCGCCAGCTTTAAATCCGACATGGCCGTTTTTGCTGCAATCCACAAGGTGCGGCCTTTTATGGGTGAACCCTTTTCCAGTAAGCTGAGGGACAATTGCGTCATCTCGTGGTAGAAAGGGTAGTTAGGCGCCGGCTTGAGAGTCACATTGCGCTCAGCATGGCCCGTTTCCGGTACTGCGAGCAACACCTGCTCCTCACGATACCGGGCGCCTTGAAGTACGACAGCATGCGCTCCTGGCGTTAAATTGAGCAACAATAGGTAGCCTCCATCCCGATATTCCGGATGAAAGGGCTGGCCGTCCACGAAGCACCGCACCGTATTGCGCCCGATGGGCTTCCCTGTGTAGCCATCCCGCACGGCCAAAGCCGCGCTCAATCGCACGCGAATCATACGTTGCCTCCTTTCCGGGTTGTGGCCTGTTCGTCCAAGGAGATTGCCACCTCGCCCACACGGGCAACGCTCCGAGTGCGCTTGCTGTCGATGAAGATGCCTTCCAGCTTGCACACAATGGACAG
>CALVWJ010000025.1 GCA_944366945.1 uncultured Clostridia bacterium | reverse complement strand
GGTTTTAAAATGGAACCCTTTCCGCAAAAGAAAACACAGCAGGAAATTATTCAAATAGCGGTGCCTTAAAAATAAAAATAAAAACCGGCAACCATTCAGATTGCCGGTTTGCTCCACTTATGCTCTTTTATTCGGCGCCGCGCTCGATTCGATCCACCGTGGCCTCCAGCCAGGGCGCACTGACGCGCTCGATCATGCCGCGGTCGCAGGCATCGGCCAGCGTAGGAGCAATGGGCAACCGCGCCACATGCGTAATCCCATTGCGCGCCGCCACAGCATCCACGTTACTCTCACCGAAAATCGAATGCTTTTCGTGGCAGTTGGGACATTCAAAATAGGACATATTCTCTACAATGCCGAGCACGGGGACATTGAGCATCCCGGCCATCTTCACAGCCTTTTCTACGATCATGGACACAAGCTCCTGCGGCGAGGTTACAACGATTACACCATCCACCGGCAGGGACTGGAATACGGTGAGCGGCACATCTCCGGTTCCCGGAGGCATGTCGACGAACATATAATCCACATCGCCCCAGACCACTTCAGTCCAGAACTGCTTTACTGCGCCCGCAATGACCGGCCCGCGCCAGACTACTGGATCGTTTTCGTTTTCCAGCAGCAGGTTGATGGACATCACTTCGATGCCGGATTCCGTAACGGCAGGGAATACGCCCATTTCGTTGCCTTCGGCCTTCCCGTGGAGCCCAAAAATATTTGGGATGGAGGGGCCGGTAATGTCCGCATCCAGGATAGCAGTTTTGTGTCCGCGGCGGCGTGTAAGCGTTGCGAGCAAAGAGGTTACAAGGGATTTGCCGACACCGCCCTTGCCGCTCACGACGGCGATTACCTTTTTAACGCTGGAATACTGGTTGACCGACTCGATTAAACTCTGCGGTGCAGTGCGTTCCCCGCAATTGGAAGAACAGCTACTGCAATCGTGGTTGCATGATTCGCTCATGGCAGTTTCTCCTTCTTTTATCCTATGGAATATTGTTGCTTCAAGTTGCGCTTGAAAGGGGTTTTGAACACACTTGCGCAATATGCGCAAGGATCGCTCCGGCGATGTCGACGCCGGTGCAGGCAGCAAGCCCGTGGAAGTGCGCGTTTGAATTTACTTCACATAGGAGCGGGCCTTCCGCACCATGCAGCAAGTCCACGCCTGCATAATCAAGGCCAAGCAGCGCAGCGGCACGCAGCGCCAGCGATTCTTCTGCAGGGTTGAGCGCATAGGGCGCGCAGCTTCCGCCGCGGGCAACGTTGGCGCGAAAATCCGTATCATTACGACGCTCCATTGCAGCAACCACGCGGTTTCCAACAACATACGCGCGGATGTCCCGCCCGAGGCTCGTGCGCACGAATTCCTGCATTAACATGGGCGTCCCCTCGTGCTCGCATAAAAGCGAAGCGGCCTCTTCCCGGGTATTGGCAAGGTATACCTGCTTGCCAAATGAACCGCTGCATTCCTTTACAATAAGCGGGAAGCCCAGGAAAGCAGCTGTCCGATCCAGAAACTCCATCCCACCATAGCCAACAAAGCGGTAGGTGCGCGGAACAAGAACTGTGCGCGGCATCGGTATGTTATGGCGTGCAAGCGCGATATGCGTAAGCGCCTTGTCATCACACAGCGTGAGGGCACGCACATTGTTGAACACGCGCATACCGCACGCTTCGAGCTGCAAGCCGAGATATTTGTCTTTATCCCAGAGGATAGCAAAATCGTATTCGGGGGCATCGAACAGCGGCGTCCCAGAGGAAGCATCAAATAGCAGTGCATCGTTTGCACGCACGTCGAGGGAGATCGCGTGCGCTTCTGCAGCTGCGCAAAGAGCATCCCTTAGGGCAAGAAAGCTTTCTTCGCGCACGAACCCGTTCACAATCAATAATCCGTGCATGATTCCCTCACGAACGCCCTAACTTTTCGAGGACTTTATGCTGCGCAAGAAGTTTGCAAATCATGTAAAGCAGCACGCTATAAAGCGGGATCATCACCGCTTGGTTGATCAGCCGCGCCCAAATGAGCTCCCACGGGCTTCCATAAAGCTCTACAAGCAGGAGCGTGTTGAGAAAAACGCTGCCAAAAAGTTGCCCTGCAGCGATGGCTGCAAGCAAGCGCAGGAATGTTGGCTTCTGCTTCCGCATGAAAAACAGACCCGGGATCAGCCCAAAGAAAATGCCAACAAGCGTGAACCAAGGCATGTATGCTCCTTTGGGAAACAGCAGCGCCTGCAAAAGGTCCGTGAGCGCGCCCACGATGCCGCCATAGACGGGCCCAAACAATACGCCTGCAAGAAGAACAGGCAGCACGCCAAAACCGATTTTAAGCGTGTAGGAACCAAATGGCATAGCAGGTATGCTCAAAAGCCCGCCCAGGATTACACCAAGAGCGGTCAAAAGGCCACAGACAACAAGTTTAAGAATGGAAGAATGGACATTTTTTGACATACAAAAACCTCCTCAAAAAAGAATTGCGGCATTTGCTCGTACCGCATACAAAGAGGAGGCTCCTCCTAATATGCAGCAGCGGGATTCGGGTACCGCACCGCAAGCGCAAAGCTTTTCGTCCGCCCGGCGATCTCCCTGACCAGACGGCACTCACCGCCCGAAATTCGGGCGGCATAACGCGCGGCAACCTACTCTGCCTTTGTCCGCTTCGATTGTAACCGAAATGTTATGGAATGTAAAGAGGAAAAACCGCCCCTTGAAAGGGACGGTTTTCATGCGCAAAAATGGGTAATGAGGCGTTTTAAATTGCATGGCCTTGCGCCTGCAAAAATGCTAAAGCACACTTTTTCGACGCGTAAACCCTCTACAGCTCAAAATCACGTCAATCCTCTCCGCGCTCAAACTTTGCAACCGCTTCATGCAGGTGCTCTGTGATTTGGATATGCTGCGGGCAGCGAGAAAGGCAAACCTCACAGCCGAGACATGCGGAAGCCTGTGCCTTGTCACGGCAGGCCGAAGCATATTGCTTTGCGGCATAGGCGTCACCATAGATGCGGCCGTCGTTAAGCGCGCGCAGAATATCTGGGATCGGGATTTCCGCCGGGCAGGTTTCCGTGCAATAATTGCAGCGCGTGCAAGGAATTGAAGGCACCTTGGCAAGCGCCTCCCGAACTGCTTCGATCACAGCGCGCTCCTCTGCATTAAGCGGCTGGAGCGGGCTGAATGTTTTGATGTTATCTTCCACCTGCGCCAGATCCGACATGCCGGAAAGCACCATGAGCACCCCCTCGAGGGACGCGCAGAAACGCAGCGCCCAGGAAGCAAGGGAAGCGTTGGGCGCATATGCCGTAAACGGGTTGGCCAGCCCGCTTTGCAGCTGCGCCAACGATCCGCCGCGCACAGGCTCCATGATGATAACAGCCTTGCCGTGCCGCCGCGCGGTTTCATAGCAAAGGCGGGACTGCACGCGCTCGCTTTCCCAATCTGCATAGTTGATCTGGAGCTGCACAAATTCCATCTCCGGGTGGAGCGTAAGCAGTTTATCGAGCGTTTCAGCCGTGTCGTGGAAAGAAAAACCGATATGTTTTACAAGCCCTTCTTCTTTCTTTTGCCGGATGAAACTCCAGGCGTCCACTGCATCGGCTGCCGCGATGTTCTTGTCGCGCAGCGAGTGCAGAAGATAGTAATCAAAATAGCCTGCGCCCGTTTTTTCAAGCTGCTCCTGGAAAAGCCGTTCGAGATCGGAAGGCTCCTTTGCAAGCCAAACGGGCATTTTGTCTGCAAGCAGGAAACTTTCCCGCGGGTGGCGCTTTACCAGCGCTTCCCGCACAAATAGCTCCGCTTTATAATCGTGATACCCATACGCGGTATCAAAATACGTGAAGCCGGCCTCTAAAAAGCGGTCAAAAAGCTTCTCAGTCTCCCTTAGGTCAACCTGCTCGTGAACCTGGGGCAGGCGCATTGTTCCAAAACCAAGCTGCTTCATGTGCGCACCTCCAACGTCAAAACATTTCGTCTGCAGCGACGACTTGATTTTAATTAAGCGTATCAAAAAAAGGGGGAAAGGTCAATCGCGGACTGGAAAGCAGACCATAAGAAATCGACAAAATCGGCAGGAAACGCTTTTCATTCAATGGGGAATGCAGTAGAATACTATTGGCATATGTTTCTAAAAATAAGCAATGGAAACGCATGAGGATAGACTTCATGGGGATTGAGGGAAAATATGGTTGTTGTAATCCCGGCATATGAGCCGGATGAAAAACTGTTGCGCGTTGTTGCAGCCCTTAAGCGCGATACGGATTATGCGATTGTCGTGGTGGATGACGGAAGCTCGGAAGCGGCGCAGGGCGTGTTTGCAGCGCTTCCCGAGGATGTGGTGCTGCTGCGCCATGCCCAGAACCGGGGAAAAGGGCGCGCGCTTAAAACAGCATATGAATATATTTTGGAACATTTTTCTGAATCCGAAGGCATCGTAACGGTGGATGCGGATGGGCAGCACCTGCCGAAAGATGTAGTGCGCATTTCCAACGAATGGGCTGCGCATCCAGAGGCGCTCGTTCTAGGCTCGCGCCGGTTTACAGGAAAGGTACCATGGCGCAGCCGCACGGGCAACGCAATCACGCGCACAGTATTCCGCCTGTCTACGGGCGTTGCCGTTTATGATACGCAGACGGGGCTGCGCGCATTTTCCGTTTCACGCATTCCCATGATGCTACAGATGCGGGGCGAACGCTATGAGCACGAAATCAACGTGCTGCTTTATGCAACGCGGCATCGCGTGCCGATTCGCGAGGTGACAATCGAAACGGTTTATATTGCGGATAATGCCTCCTCCCATTTCCATCCCTTTCGGGATTCCTGGCGCATCTATAAAATGATCCTGCTGTTCGTCGCATCTTCATTGCTTGCGGCCGCCGTAGACTATGTGCTTGTGCTTGTGCTTTCTGCATTGTTTGCAGGGCTTTCACAGGGGCTTTTGCTCAGCGTTGTATTGGCCCGCATTGTGAGCTCGCTTTTGAATTACTTGCTTAACAGGAAATATGTGTTTGAAGATTGTTCCAAGCAAAGCATCTTTCGCTATTACCTTGTGGTTGCAGGGATCCTTTTGGCAAACTATGGATTGCTTTCCCTTATTTCCTCGTTTATGCCACTTGCGCTTGCGAAGCTTTTGGTTGAGATCGGGCTATATCCGCTCAGCTTTTATCTCCAGCGCAAATTCGTTTTTGCCGAGATGGAAGGGGAAGCACGCGCATGAGCAAACTGCCCTCTAAAACCTGCGCAATCGTGCGCATGGTGCTCCTCGATGCGGCCGCATTCGGGGCCTGCCTTGTGGTATTTGCTTACTTCCATCATGTGCGCATAACGCCGTTGCATCCCACGGCACTCCCGGAGTCTACGCAAACGCCTAAGCTGGAAACGCCTGCCCCCAATACGCCTGCGCCGGACGCTAACCCTTCGCCTACGCCGGAACCAACGGGCCTTCTTGGAGCGAAATATGCGGAGAAGTTTTCAGATTCTGGGACTATCTTGGATGCAACGAGTTACCGCAGCGAAAACGTTGCGATCGAATTGCGCACGGAATATGCGTACGATAGCGTTGTCCACGTGGCGGATATTTATATCCAAGACATAACATCAT
Source organism: uncultured Clostridia bacterium (assembly GCA_944366945.1). Taxonomy (GTDB): domain Bacteria; phylum Bacillota; class Clostridia; order Christensenellales; family CAG-138; genus UBA1685. Next base: position 23,552 of record CALVWJ010000025.1, on the reverse strand, counting down.
TCCGCACGGGGGTTTATGATGCATATGGATCATCCCCGATGCTTACGCTTAAAATGGCGCAGCAGGCGGGAGCCATCGTGGCGATTTCGGGTGATTATTTCTCCGCGCATATGAACCATGGTATGCTTATTATCCGAAACGGACAGATTTATACGGATGGAACCCCTAAAGGATACGATACCTGCGTGCTCTATTATGATGGCGTGATGGAGACCATCAGCGATGCAGAATTTGACCGGGATGCGATTCTAGCGCGCAATCCATACCAGGCGTGGTGCTTTGGACCGGCCCTGCTGGGGGAAGATGGCGCTGCGCTCACGTCCTTTCAGTCAACGATTAAGACCAACAATCCGCGCAGTGCCATTGGCTACTTTGAACCGGGTCACTATTGCTTTGTGATGGTGGAGGGGCGCAGCAGCGAATCGGAAGGGATGACGCTCCAGGAGCTTTCTAGTTTCTTTGCAGAGATGGGCTGCAAGGCTGCATACAATATGGATGGTGGAAAAACGGCGGAGATGGTCTGGAACAACGAGCTTGTAAACGCACGCATCGATGGAGGGCGTTCCGTGAGCGATATTCTTTATATCATAGACGAGGCGAATGCCGGCACACAGAGCGAAGAAGAGGAGGCGGAATGAAGTTGAAGAAATGGATCCCGCATATTACCATTATTCTTGCGCTTATGACGCTTACTTTTTTTATAATCGATCGGTTTAATTCCTTTATGGATTTCATGACAAGCGAGATGAGTAAATGGGTATTTGCGGCGCTCGCTGTGTTTGCAATCGCGTCAGCAGTGCGCCTTATCGCAGCGGACTGGCGGGAAGACGAACGGGAAAGGAAATAGGAGGTGCAAAATGGAGCTGACCCTGCTTGGCACCGGAAATGCGATGGTAACCCGCTGCTATAATACCTGCTTTGCCTTTCGCGAGGGCGCTTCCCATTATCTGGTGGATGCAGGGGGCGGGAATGGCATCCTGCGCCAGCTTGCGCTTGCTGGCATTCAAGCTGAATCCATGGAGGGAATGTTCATTACCCATGGCCATACAGACCACATCCTGGGCGCGATCTGGATCGTACGTAAAATGGCGGAGCTGATGAAAAAGGGCGCGCGCAAAAATCCGTTTGAAATCCGCTGCCATGCTGCAGCAGCAGAAATGCTTACATGCTTTTGCAACATGACGCTCACGCCCGGATTGCTTCAATTTATGGGCAATGGCATCGCCATTACGGCCATTCCACCCGGTGCGGAGTTCCAGGCCTTGGGCATGGAGGTTCGCGCATTTGATATACGCTCCACAAAAGCGGAACAATTCGGCTTTTCTGCGCTTTTGCCCGGTGGAAAGCGGTTTGTGTGCCTTGGCGATGAACCTTATAACCCCGAGGCAGATGCGCGCGCAGAAGGGTGCGATTGGCTGCTTTCGGAGGCTTTCTGCCTGTATGCCGATCGCGCGCGTTTCCACCCTTACGAGAAGCACCACTCTACCGCGCTTGACGCAGGGCGCGTGGCGGAATCGCTCGGCGCGAAGAACCTCGTGCTTTATCATACAGAAGATGAAACGCTCGCAACCCGCAAGGCGCGCTATGCAGCTGAGGCAAAGGAAGCGTTTTCCGGGCGCATATTTGTGCCGGATGATTTGGAAACGATTGTGCTTTGAGAGATACGCAATAAGGATTCGAAAGAGAAGCGCATATGATCACCGTTTATGATACGTTCTCCGCGCTTGCAGCGCTTAGCGGAAAAGCCTTCACGCTGGATGCATGGCGGCGCTATGCAGCAGGCATTTACGATGCATCCTTTGCAAACAAGATTGAAGCGGATGCGCAGGACTATAACCTAAAGGAGCAGGTTTTCCCCGTGATAGAAGCCGCACTTGGCGATGCTGCAGGGCTTGCGCGGGCGCATGCGTCCTTTTTGCAGGCCACGGAAAGCCTTGCGGAACGGGTCGGCCAGCTGCTGCCCGGCATGCCGGATGTGGACATCGTGTTCTATTTGGGGCTTTGCAACGGAGCGGGTTGGGCCACGGAATTTCGGGGGCAGCCCGCGGTGCTCATCGGGGTGGAGAAGGTGCTGGAGCTTTCCTGGGAGGCAGAGGCATACATGAAATCGCTCATCTACCACGAGCTGGGGCATATCTGGCATAAAGCGCAGCTTGGCGGGTGGCCCGCCGTGAAGACGCAGGCAGAGCGCTCGCTCCTGCAGCTTTACCAGGAGGGGATTGCAATGCGCTGCGAGCAGCTCCTCTGCGGGGATGATGCGTTTTATCACCAAAACAGGGATGGTTGGCTTTCGTGGTGCAGGGAAAATCTCGCAGAAATCGCAACGGAATTTGCCCGGCGCGTTGCGGCAGGCGAGAGCACACAGGATTTCTTCGGAGATTGGTGCGCCTGGCGCGGTCATTCGGATACAGGGTATTTTCTTGGCTGCGAATTCGTAAGGCATGGAATGAAACATTTGCCTTTCCCCGAAACCGCAAAGCTTTTGCTGCCGGAAGTTACAACGGCATTTGGGGAATATGTGCAAAATATAAACAATAATGCAATCATGGAGGTGCCTAGATGAAAACTACGGTTGATGATCTCAAAACAAGGCGGAGCTGCCGCGCATATCTTCCGAAACAGGTAGATCAAGATGTGCTAAAGGAAATTCTCGAGGCAGGCACCTATGCTCCAACCGGGAAAGGGCTGATGTCGCCCAAAATGGTGGTCGTACAGGATCCGGAAACGATCCGTGCGATTTCGCGCATGAATGCGGCAATTATGGGATCAGAAAACGACCCGTTTTATGGCGCGCCAACGCTCGTTATCGTGTTTGCGGACGCGAGTGTCCCAACTTATGTGGAAGATGGAAGCCTTGTAATGGGAAACCTTATGAATGCGGCACATGCGCTCGGCGTGGACTCCTGCTGGATTCACCGCGCGAAGCAGGTGTTTGAAACGGAAGAAGGCAAAAAGCTTATGCGGCGGTGGGGGCTTGGCGAAACCTATGTCGGCATTGGCAACTGCATCCTCGGTTACCGTAGCGAGCCGCCTAAACCAGCAAAGGAACGCAAGCCGGATTATATCGTGTGGGCATAAGCTTTTGGCGCGGGAATTTAAAAAAGGAGGCGGGGAGTACCGCCTCTTTTTTAGCGGTTAAAAGATGAAATCCGAATGCGGAGGCACCGCAACGGAAATGCGGGGCGGCTGATAAGGGCAAACTGTAAAGGGCCAGAGCGACAAAATGCTTTGCAATGGGAATTCCAGGATGGATACGGCTCTTGCCGCATGGTTTTGATGGGGGAAAGGCCCTTGGATGCTTTTGCGGCCCAACAACCTGCGAGAAGTTGAACCGAACCCTAAAGGCCTTTTTTCTACAGATATCAAATTGTTTTTAAACGAAGCGTAGCGCGGCAGCAAGGCGCACTGCGTGCCGGCATTCCTAAAACCGGAGCCGCTTTTAAGCAAAAAAAATAGTTGACAAAGCATATAAAACCATGCATAATGACATCAAGTGGTCAGACCATTATGGTTAGGAATTGACTAGGGATTAAAATTTATACAACGCATACCATTAAACCGCAAGCAATAAAGCACAATAGAAACAAAAAACGCACGAAGAACCCCATATATCGTAAGAAAAACTGGTTAGGTCAATTTATATCTATAGTATCAAGTATTGGGGAAGCCATAAAATGAGGATCATTGTCTGTATCAAACAAGTGCCGGGCACGAACAACGTATTGCTGGATCCCGAAACGGGCACCATGCTGCGCAGCAGCGCAAAGGGGAAGCTCAATCCGTTTGACCTGTTCGCAATCGAGCAGGCGCTTGCCCTGCGTGCATGCTTTGGCGGCAGTGTAACCGCACTGGCCATGGGGCCTGCGCAGGCGGAAAGCTCTTTGCGCGAAGCGCTGTATATGGGGGCGGATAAAGCCTATCTGCTGTGCGACCGCGCATTGATCGGTTCGGATGTGCTTGCAACGAGCCATGCGCTCAGCCAGGCAATTCTGCGCATTGGGATGCCGGACCTCATCCTCTGCGGCAAGCAGACCACGGATGGCGATACGGCGCAGGTTGGACCCGAGATCGCAGAAATGCTGGGCATTGCGCATGTTGCAAACGTTACGCAAATCGAGGCGCATTCCGGCGGCGCGCTGCATGTTACGGCCGCTCTGGAAGGGTGCGATTGCCAATACCGCCTGGAACCGCCCTTCTTGGCATGCATGGAAAAGGATGCGAACACCCCAAGGTTGCCGTCCTACCGGCGCAAGAAGGAAATGGAGGCACAAAGCGTGCAGCTGTTGCCGCTTTCCAATTTAATGGATGCGGATCCAGCGCACTATGGCATGCAAGGTTCACCGACGCGCGTGGTGAGGGTGTTTGCGCCGGAACACAAGGAAACACGGCGCTTTTTGGAGGGAAGCGCCCAGGCTATGGCGGAAGCTATGCTTGGGATTTTAAAAGAAGAGAAGATCGTATAAGCACGGGTTAAGGAGAGAAGACCTTGATTAGAATCGATCAAAGCAAGGTAACGGAGGCGCTGGCGCGCACGCTGCAAGATGGTTGCCCATTCGGCGCAATCCGAATCGACGAAGCGGATATGCTTCAGATTGATGCATCCTGCCGCTTGTGCCGGCAATGCCTCAAGCTGGATACACTGGGCGCGCTTACGTTGGATGAGGGGCCCGAAAAAAGCGTTTCCGGCGATTGGGATGGCATTTGCGTGCTTGGGGAGTTCTTGAACGGGCGGCTGCATCCGGTGACGCTGGAGCTTTTGGGCAAAGCGCGCGAGCTTGCAAAAGGCCATATGCCCGTTATGGTAGCCCTGCCGGGGCATAGCGTTTCCGAAGCGGCGCGTTTCTTGTGCGATTGTGGTGCGGATACCGTGTATACCTATGACGATGAAAGGCTTGCTGCCTTTGAACCGGTGCGCTTTGCCGCCTGCATGGAAGACTGCATCCGGCGTGTCCGCCCCGCCGTGGTAATGGCGGGCGCAACTGCCGCTGGGCGCTCTTTTGCACCGCGCCTTGCAGCGCGCTTTCATACGGGGCTTACGGCGGATTGCACCGCCCTTTCCCTAAGCGGCGATTATGAATTGCACCAGACGCGGCCTGCGTTTGGCGGAAACGTGATGGCTGAGATCGTAACAAAGGCGGCCCGGCCACAGATGTGCACCGTGCGCTATCGCGTATTTGATCCGCCGCTGCGCCAGAACAAAGGCAATGGCCGCATCGTTGCGCTGCGTATGCCGGAGCCAGCTGCTGCGGCAGAGGTGCTGCGCGTTATTCCCAAGCCGCTTGAAATGGATTTGAGCGAAGCGGATGCAATTATAGCAGTAGGCCGCGGATGCGCGACGGCGCGGAACATCGAGGATGCCCATCGTCTGGCGCGGTTGCTTGGCGCGCAAGTAGGGTGTACGCGCCCGCTTGTGGAGGCAGGCCTGTTTGACCCCAAACGGCAGATCGGGCTGTCGGGGCGTACCGTGAAACCCAAATACCTTATTGCGCTGGGCATTTCCGGCTCCGTGCAATTCGCCGCTGGCATGGCGGGCGCTTCCAAGATCATCGCAGTCAATCATGACCCGGCGGCACCGATTTTCGGAATTGCGCATGTAGGACTTTGCTGTGATGCGGGTGCATTTCTTCCCGAAATCATCCAAAGAGTCGAGCAGGAAAAAGAAACACAAAAGGAGGTGCGCGCATGAAACGGCGTTTAACGGAAGAGGATCGCACTGCGCTTGCTGCGATTGTAGGGCCGGAGCGCGCGCTGTTTGGCGCAAGCATCAGCGAGGATTATGCGCACGATGAGATGGAACGTGTTCGCAGCTTTCCAGAGGCTCTTCTGCGGGCAAATTCCGCAGAAGAAGTAGCAAAGATTCTGGCCTATTGCAATGCGGAACGCATCCCGGTGGTGCCGCGCGGTGCAGGCACCGGCCTTGTGGGCGGCGCAGTAGCCGTGCAGGGGGGTGTGATGCTGGATCTTACTTCCATGAACCGCATCCGCGCGCTTGACGCTGAAAACATGACGGTAACGGTTGAACCAGGCGTGCTTCTTATGGAGCTTGCCGCTTATGTGGAAGCGCGGGGGTTTCTGTATCCCCCGGATCCCGGTGAAAAAACGGCAACGATTGGCGGGAATATCAGCACCAACGCTGGCGGCATGCGGGCGGTGAAATATGGCGTAACGCGCGATTATGTGCTTTCACTTACCGTGGTTTTGGCAGATGGCACCATTGAAACCTTTGGGGCACAAACGGTAAAGAACAGTTCCGGCTATAGCATTAAGGATTTGCTCGTCGGCTCGGAGGGGACGCTTGGCGTCATCGTTTCTGCAACGCTGCGCTTGATCCCGAAGCCGCAGGCCTGCATCAGCATGCTTGCGGGCTTTGCTTCCTTTTCTGATGCGATTGCCGCTGTGCCCAAGCTGATCGGATCGGGCACGGAACCTACGGCCGTGGAATTTCTTACGCGGCGGGTGATCGAATTGACGGAGGAATATTTGGGGAGGCCATTTCCACGCTTTGAGGGGGATGCGGCGCTCCTTTTTACGTTCGATGGCAGCGAGGAAGCGGAAGTGGAGAAACGCATGGAGCGCGCTGCAGAACTTTGCCTAAAGGAAGGAGCGATTGATTGCTATTTTGTTGATACGGACGAACGCACGGACGCTGTCTGGAAGGCACGCGGCGCGTTTTTGGAAGCCATCAAAGCATCTGCCGGGCAAATGGATGAAGGCGACGTGGTCGTACCACGCGCAGAGATAACGGCATTTGTGGAACGGCTTGCTGCGATTTCTGCAGAAAGTGGGCTTCGCGTGGAATATTTCGGGCATGCAGGGGATGGGAACCTCCATGTGTATTTTTGTCGGGACGGCCTTGCGGAATCGGAATGGGATGCGCGCCTTTCCCGAGCATTTGACGCGCTTTATGCGCATGCGGCGGAACTTGGCGGGACGGTTTCCGGCGAACATGGAATCGGCTATGCCAAGCAGCAGGCGCTGCGCGCTAGGATTGGCGCCGGGCAGATGGCGCTTATGCGGCGGATCAAACAGGCATTTGACCCAAACGGAATTCTAAATCCGGACAAGATCTGCTATGAAACTGAAGTATTGCCTTGAGCAATATGATAAAAATCAAAGGAGGATCAAAATGAAAAGGACGGTTGCATTGTGCTTGTTGCTTGCTCTTTGCGCCTTCACACTATGGGGGTGCGGGCAAGAGGCAGAAGTGGACGGGGAACGCGTGCTCAACTATTGCCTGGATGGCGATATCAATAGCGCAGACCCGAACTTTCGCACACTTACGGCGGAACACAACCTTTACAGACAGATTTATGAACCCCTCTATTTTGTAAACCATGATACCGGAGAAATGGAACCGCGTCTTGCGGAAAACTATACCATTTCAGAGGATGGGCTAGTTTATACATTTGAAATCAAAGAGGGCGTTAAATTCCATGACGGCACTGAGGTGAAGGCGGAAGATGTGGCTTTCACTGTGGAACAGGCGGCTGCATCCACTTACATTGGCACAACCGTAGCGAACTTTGAAAGCGCGACCGCAACTGGAGACTATACCGTTGAGATCAAGCTGACGGCACCCTATGCATCCTTTTTGGAAAACGTTGTGCAGCTTTATATCCTGCCCAAAGCTTATTATGAAAGCGTTGGGTCGGAAGGCTTTGCCGAAAAACCCATTGGCTGCGGCGCATATAAAATGGTAGACCGCGTCGTTGGCAGCTCCATTACGCTCGAAGCTTTCGAGGATTATTATCGGGGGGTGGCGCCGATTAAGCAGGTTGTAATGCGCATTTTCAGCGACAGCACTGCATCCGCAGTCGCGCTGGAAACAGGTGAAGTGGACATCATGGATATCAGCACGGCGAATTATGAAAAATTCAGCCAGATGGATTCCGTTACCATTTACCAGAGCGAATCCCCGCATATCACCTGCGTGCATATGAACAGCGAGGTTTACCCCTTTGATAACCCGCTCGTTCGCCAGGCCGTAAACTACTGCGTAGACCGTACGTTTATGGTTGAGGTTGCCTTGGATGGCTTGGGCACAGAAACCTCCAACATTGTAAGCTCTATGATGTTTGGCTATGATCCCAATGCAAAAACGTACGATTATGACTTGGAACAGGCAAAAGCGCTAATCGCAGAGGCGGGAATCCAGACCCCCATCGACATCGGAAAAATCGGAGCGACTGCTTTTGGCGAAAAGATCGCACCCATCCTGCAGGAAAACCTTGCCGCAATCGGCTTGAATGCGGAAATCGAAGTGACCGACAGCTTCATCGACGATGCATGCAAAGGGAACTATACCATCGGCATTATGGGCCTTGTGGTCTATAACGGTGTTGCATGGGATATGGACGCCTATAGCATCTTGTTTGATTCCGACGCCATCGATGCATTTAATCTCCCGCGCATCAACAATCCGCGCATCGATGAGCTGTTTGAACTTGGCCGCAGCGCTACGAACGAGGAAGATCGCCTTGCTTATTATCAAGAGCTTAACCGCCTTGTGCAGGAGGATTCCGGATGGGTCATGCTGTATAACAGCCTCACGAATATCGGCTGCAGCAACGACCTCAACATGACGCTTTACTCACCCAATGTGATTTACTTTTACGATTGTTCGTGGAAATAACCAAGGTAGAGACCAAGTCCCTGCCTAGTGCAGGGGCTTGGCAGAGAAGATAGGAGGCAACACCATGTTGGAACAATATCGTGATTATCTTTTAAAACAGCTTGAAGCACTCCTTGCCATCCCGAGTCCCTCCGGCTTTTTTGAAGCGGTACAAAGCTACTTGAGCAAAGAAGTTGAAAGCATGGGCTATCGGGTGAAATACCTTAATAAAGGGGGCATCCAGTACTGCTTGGGCGGGGAAGGCGAACCCGTCATGCTGATGGCGCATGCGGATACCCTGGGCGCACAGGTAAAAGAGATCAAGCCAAACGGGCGGCTGAAGATTGTGCGCGTAGGCGGATTGAACCCCAACAACATTGAAAACGAGAATGTAACGGTTCACACAAAATTCAACGGCACCTATGAGGGAACCATTCTGCTTACAAATGCTTCCACGCATGTAAACGATAATTATAACGTTGTCCGCACGTTTGAAAGCAATCTGGAAGTGGTGCTGGATAAGCTTGTGGATTCTAAAAAAGATGTGGAGGCACTGGGCATCCGGAACGGGGATTTCATCAGCGTGCATCCGCGCTTTGTTGCCTCTACGGATGGCTGGCTCAAGTCCAGGTTCCTGGATGACAAGATTGGCGTAGCGATTCTTCTTGCATTTTCAAAATATGTTGCGGAGAACAAAGTTGCGCTGAACCGGAAGGTTTACGTTGGCTTTACCGTATACGAAGAAGTGCTCCATGCAGGTGGCGCAGGCATCCCGGAAGACGCCGTAGAACTGCTCGGCGTTGACATGGGATGCGTAGGCGAAGGCCTGGAAGGGAGCGAAACGCGGGTGTCCATCGTAGCACGCGATAATTATGGCCCGTATAACAACGCAATGGTTACGCGCCTAATCCAGCTGGGCCTGGAAAACGGGATCGATTTTGCCGTGGATTGTTACTCGGGCTACGTTTCCGATGTGGCGGTAGCGCTCATTGCCGGAAGGGATGTGCGCCATGGCTTAATTGGGCCCGGAGTCTATGCATCGCACAGCTATGAAAGGACGAACCTGCGGGCGGTTGAAGGAACGCTCAAATTGCTTTGCGCTTATTTAACTTAATGGCGAACGAAAAAACGAACGGAAGGAGGAGGAAAGATTGTACCGATATTTCATCAAACGCATACTTTTGATCATCCCGACGATGCTTGGCGTTATCATCCTGGTGTTTACGATTATGTCCATAACGCCGGGCAACCCGGGCAGGCAGATCCTGGGATCAAGCGCGCCGCAATCCGCAGTAGATGAATTGAACCACGAATTTGGCGTAGACCGCCCCTTCTTCGTAAGGCTGGGCGATTATATCTGGGGCATTATTACAAGGCTCGATTTTGGCGAATCCTGGCGCACGCGCCAATCGGTATTCGTTGAAATCAACGCGCGCTTTCCCGTTACGCTCCGGCTTGCGCTCATGGCGATTATTGGAGAGGTGCTCATCGGCGTGCCGCTTGGGATTGTTGCAGCGGTGAAGCAATATTCACCGGCGGATTTTATTTCAACCGTAATTGCGATGATGCTGGGCTCAGTGCCGGGGTTCTGGCTTGGATTGATGCTGATGCTGGTGTTTGGGGTGCAGCTATCACTCTTGCCAACGGCTGGGCTGAGCACGCCGGCACATTATGTTCTGCCTCTGATGACGCTCATTCTGCCCGGGGCAAGCGGTCTGCTGAAAATAACCCGTTCTACCATGCTTGAGTGCATACGGCAGGATTATGTCCGCACGGCCCGCGCAAAGGGCGCAAAGGAAAAAAGCGTGATTTTCAACCATGCGTTGCGCAACGCGCTGCTGCCAATCGTTACCGTATGCGGCATCAACTTTGCTTACATGCTGGGTGGCTCCGTCGTAATCGAAAACGTGTTTTCAATCCCCGGGATCGGCGCAATCCTTGTAGATAGCATCAACATGAAGGACATCCCGCAGGTCATGGCGATTACGATCCTCTTTTCATTTACCTTCTGCCTTGTAATGGTGTTTGTGGATATCGCATATTCCATGCTGGATCCTCGCGTGAAGGCGCAATACCAGGCGGCAGGCAAGCGCGTGAAAAAGGTTAAAAGCGGGGAGGTAGCCGCATGAACGACACGGAGAAAAAGCTTGCCTTGCGCAAAAAATCAAGATCCCAAATGATTTGGCGGCAGTTCCGCAAAAGCCGCACCGCGATCCTGGGCCTTTGCATATTAACGGTATTCGTGCTGTTTGCGGTCTTTGCGGATGTGATCGAAGACTTTGATACCAGGGCGATTGCAACCAACCAGCAGGCTCGCTTTGAAGCGCCCTCGCTGAAAAATCTGTTTACGGAAAATGCGCACATCTTTGGAACCGACGAGTATGGGCGCGATGTGTTTGCGCGCATCATACATGGCGCAAGGGTTTCGCTTTCCATCGGCATCCTCGCAACTTCCTGCTCTGCGGTAATCGGCGGCCTGCTTGGCGCAGTTGCTGCATTTTATGGGAAAAAGTGGGACTTTATCATCATGCGCTGCATGGATATCATCTCCAGCATACCATCCATCCTGCTTGCGATGGCGGTGGTCGCGGCGCTGGGGGCAAACCTAACGAACCTCTTGATCGCACTGTCTTTTTCTTCCATTGCAACATATGCACGCCTGGTACGCTCTTCCGTGGTTACGCTGGTTGGGCAGGAATTTATTGAAGCTGCGCGCGCATGCGGCGCAAGCAGTTTCAAAATCATCGTAAAGCATATCATCCCCAATTCGCTCAGCCCCATCATCTGCCAGATGGCGTTTTCCTCTTCCGGCATGATTTTGACAGCGGCATCCATGAGCTATCTTGGGCTTGGCATCCAACCGCCCGATCCTGAATGGGGTTCTATGCTTGCTTCCGCCAAAACCTATATTTGGTCTTACCCATATCTCATCACAATCCCGGGCATCTGCATCGTATTGGCTGCGCTTTCTATCACGCTCATTGGCGATGGCCTGCGCGATGCGCTGGATCCCAAATTGAAGGACTGAGGTGATCCCATGCCAAATGAGCTTTTAAAGATTGAAAACCTGGAAATCGTTTATAAAACGGATATGGAGACCGTGCATGCGGTAAACGGAATCGATCTTTCCATCCATGAGCAGGAAACGCTTGGCCTCGTGGGCGAAACCGGGGCGGGAAAAACATCCACGGCGCTCGCAATTCTAAGGCTCCTGCCGGATCGCACCGCCAAAGCCACGGGGCGTATCCTGTTCCAGGGGGAAGATATTGCGGCCATGAGCGATGAGGCGCTGCGGGAACTGCGCGGCGGAAAAATTTCCATGATTTTTCAAGACCCGATGACTTCGCTCAACCCTGTAATTTCCGTAGGCCACCAGATTGCTGAGGCGCTTGCCCTGCATAATACGCAGAACAAAACAAAAGAAGAAATCGAAGCGCGCGTGGAGGAGATTCTCGAACTTGTGGGGATCCCGGCGAATCGGAAAAACGATTATCCGCATCAGTTTTCAGGCGGCATGAAGCAGCGCGTTGTAATTGCGATCGCGCTAAGCTGTAACCCGCAGCTGCTGATCGCGGATGAACCCACCACGGCGCTCGATGTCACCATCCAGGCGCAGGTGCTGGCGATGATGAATGAGCTGAAAGAGCGGCTGAAAACTTCGCTCCTAATGATTACCCACGATATGGGCATCATTGCGCAGACCTGCGAAAAGGTGGGCGTTATGTATGCTGGTGAGATCATCGAATATGGCAGCGTGGAAGATCTATTCGAGGGCAAACAGCATCACCCGTATACAATTGGGCTGTTTCAGTCGATCCCGGACATTGAACACAAAAAGGAAAGGCTGGAGCAAATTGACGGTTTGATGCCGGATCCAACCAACCTTCCAAAGGGGTGCAAATTCCATCCCCGGTGCAAGCAGTGCATGCCGATCTGCCGGGAAGAAGCACCAGGGGTTTATGTGGAAGGGGAACACAGGATTAAGTGCCACCTGTTTGGCGGCACTTCCAGGTGAAAGGAGAGGGAAATGGGACAAATACCGCTGATTGAAACCGTGCATCTAAAAAAGTATTTTAGCACACCAGCAGGCCCGCTCCACGCCGTAGACGACATCAATTTGAAAATCTACACCGGCAAAACGCTTGGCGTTGTGGGCGAATCGGGCTGCGGAAAAAGCACGCTTGGGCGCGTCATCCTCCGCCTTATCGATGCAACGGCCGGGCAGGTGCTTTTTGAGGGGGAAGACATCCTAACCCTGCGTCCGCGCCAGGCAAAAGAGCTCAAAAAGCAGATGCAGATCATTTTCCAGGATCCGTATTCCTCGCTGGATCCGCGCTTGTCCGTGAGCGAGCTGATCGCTGAGCCAATCCTTCTTACGAAGACGCTGCACGGGAAAGCAGAGGTAAACCGGCGCGTTGCGGAACTAATGGACATTGTGGGCTTGGCAGAACGCCTCGCGGTTGCCTATCCGCATGAGCTTGATGGCGGGCGCCGCCAAAGGATCGGCGTTGCCCGCGCGCTTGCCGTTAACCCCAAGTTTATCGTATGCGATGAACCGGTCAGCGCGCTCGATGTGTCCATCCAAGCGCAGATCCTCAACCTTCTTATGGACCTGCAGAAAAACATGGGCATTACGTATATGTTTATTACGCATGACCTTTCGGTCGTAAAGCACATCTCCCACGACATCGCCGTAATGTACCTTGGCCAAAACGTGGAACTCTGTTCATCTGATGAGCTGTTTGCAAATCCATTGCACCCCTATACCAAGGCGTTGCTAGCCTCCATTCCGCTGCCAAAGCTCAACCGCCGTATGTCGCAGCGCGAGGTGATCCATGGCGAGCTTTCAAGCCCTATTTCGCCCAAGCCGGGTTGCCGCTTTGCTGTGCGTTGCCCCGAGCGGAGGCCGGAATGTACGGGCGAAAACATCCCGCTGGTTGAGATAAAGCCGGGACATTTTGTTTCCTGCATCCAATATGCGAAGGGGTAAACTGAGAAGGAAAACAGGCGCTGCCGAGATGAAGGCCGCGCCTGTTCTTGCTTTGCTCAAATTGAACAACCGCTCCGGGCTGTGCCGAGAGCCTAAAAAGAACTTTAGGCGTCGGGCGGGGCAAAAACAAACGGCAATGCGCCAGAGCGGAAAACTTACTTTGTGCTGCAGATGCTGGACCCAAGTTCCGGGATGGGCGATCTAAGTACAAGCGAGAGCGTTTTTAACGCCGCATGAGAGGCTTGCCGGCATCATGCTTGCGTGGTTTCCTCCCAGCCTTGCTGGGATGGACGATGCGATGCTTGTGGCGGCGCCTCCGTCTCCTCTAACAAGTATGCAATTGATGCAAACTTCAGGAGCTTTCTTTATGCACCGAATTCTATCTGTGGAGGGATTTGCGGCTTGCCAAACAAGCATGCGGATATTCGCACTGCAAAATGCCAAGTGCTTTCTTGCACCCTAACTTTTGAGGCTTGCAGCTCTATTCTCATTGGGTGTAAGATAAAATAAGGCGCTGCAGCACGGATCGCACAGCGCCAAGTTCATAACAGCGAGCGTTTTTATGCAGTTTACCAAAATTGAACCGCCGAACCTGCTTTATCAGATCATCTCCCAAATCAAACGCAACCTTGCAACGGGCGAGCTGCGCAAGGGAGATAAACTCCCGAGCGAACGCCATTTATGCACGGCGTTCGGCCTTTCGCGCGCAACGGTGCGAGAGGCACTTAAAACGCTTGAAATCCTTGGGCTTGTAGAATGCCTGCATGGATCGGGCTATTACATTTCAAGCAATTTGTGCAACACCATGTCGGAACCGTTGAGTATCATGATGCTTGTGGAGCGCGGCAGCATCTTGCATACGCATGAGCTGCGCCGCGCACTGGAGCAGGAGAGCGCAGCCCTTGCTGCAACCCATGCGTCCGATGCGGATATCGCTATTATGGAGACTTTGATCGCACACATCAACATGGAGCAGGATGAACAGGTAAAGGCTGCGCTGGATCAGCAATTCCATTATGCTTTGGCGCGCGCATCGGGCAATCCGCTTCTGGTCACGCTGCTCAATGCATGTGAATCGCTGATCAATGAGCATATTCATGACGCCCGCATCCTCATTATTCAGAGTGACAACGAAATGCTCATCAACCGCCAGCATGAGGCAATCCTTGCTGCAATTAAAAAACGCAGCAGCAAAGCCGCTGCGGCTGCGATGAAAGAGCATATGGAGTTGATCGCGGCATCGCTGATCCAATAGCGCGCTGCTATCCCAAAGGGATGGTGGAGAAGCCGGAATCCGTCCATACATCCGCTTCGGTAAAACCGCAGGCTGCGGCAAGCGATGCGGCTGCTGGAAAACCGGAACAGAGCGTTTGTGCGCTGTGGCTGTCGCTTGCAAGAACGATGTGACAACCGAGCGCGTGCAGCTCTTTGAGGAGAAACGGCGCCGGATAGGGCGCGCTGCGCCAACCGCGGCTGATTGCACCCGTGTTGATTTCAAAACGCGGGCATTTTTTTGCAATACATGCAAGCGCATCCAGCGCCGCGCCGCGATAGCGCGGGTCATTCTCATCAAAGAGGAGAGCGCCTTCGTTGAATTTGGTGATGAGGTCAAAATGCCCCACAATATCAACGCGGGCTTCCGCTAAGATCCGCGTTGCAAGCCCTTCATAGTAGGCCGCACAATAACGATAAGCATCGCCGCCAAAATGTGTGCGAATGGCATGTTCTGCGATTTCTGGGCTGACATCCACGGGGGAAAAACCACCGCCCGGAAGCGGGACATAGTGCCCCGAAGCGATCACATAATCATAGGGGGAAGTATCGGCTTCCCCATAAACGTCTTTTTCAATGCCGCAGAAGATCGGGAGCTGCCCAGCATATTCTGTGCGCAAAGCAGCGATTTCCGCACGGTAAAGCGCAGCACGCTCGGCGCCCATGCCTGCCGCTGGGTCAAACGCAACGAACGAGTGCCCCGAAAAGCCAAGCGCATCAAGATGCGCTCGGCACGCAGCTTCCACCATGGCGCGGGGTGTATCCGCACCATCGCAGAAGGTGGTATGCACATGGAAATCCGCGTGCACGCTCATTGGGTCATCTTCTCCTGCTTGACTTTTTTATCAATGACATGGCGCGATGCAAGCTCAGCCATAATGTCATCTACGGAAATGCCAAGCTGCACCATCAGCACCAGCACATGGTAGGCAAGATCCGCAATCTCATAAACGGTTTCCTTCCGATCCTCGGCTTTACCTGCGATGATGACCTCCGTCGATTCCTCGCCAACTTTCTTAAGGATCTTATCCAGCCCTTTCTCGAAGAGATAGGTGGTGTAGGAACCTTCTTTCTTTTCGGTTTTACGGCCTTCGATGAGTTCGTATAACCCTTGCATGGAAAACGGTTCGCTGCCAAAAACGTCATCGTTGAAGCAGGAATCCGTGCCGAGATGACAGGCAGGGCCGTCCTTTTCCACATAGACGATGAGCGCATCCCGGTCGCAGTCCGCCTTGATATTTACAATATGCTGCACGTTGCCGGAGGTCTCGCCCTTGCGCCAAAGCTCCTGGCGGGAACGGGACCAGAAGCAGGTGCGGCCTTCCGCAAGGCTGATGCTTAGGCTTTCGCGGTTCATGTAAGCGAGCGTGAGTACATTGCGGCTCTTTGCATCCACCACAATGGCTGGAATGAGCCCATTTGCGTCGAATTTCAGTTCTTCTGTGTTTAGCATGGTTGCTCCTTTATCATTCGCATGGTGATGCCCGCTTCACAAAGCGCGCGTTTTAAATCCGGAATTTTGACGTCGCCAAAGTGGAAAATCGAGGCGGCAAGCCCAGCATCTACTTTGGGAAGCGTTTTGAACAGCTCGATAAAATCTGCGGCGCATCCGGCGCCTCCGGATGCAATGACCGGAACGGAGGTGGCTTCGCAGACGGCGGAAAGCATTTCGAGGTCGAAACCCTGCTTTACGCCGTCGGTATCGATGCTGTTGAGCACGATTTCGCCTGCGCCCAATGCAACGCCGCGCTTGACCCACTCGATGAGGTCAAGCCCGGTATCCTCGCGCCCGCCTTTTGCAAACACGCGGAAGCGGCCATCCACGCGCTTTGCATCGATAGAGAGCACAACGCACTGGTCGCCGTATTTGCGCGCCGCATCGCGGATCAGCGAAGGATCGCGCAGCGCGCCGGAATTGACGCTCACCTTGTCCGCGCCGCATTTAAGCACCCGGTCGAAATCTGAAACGCTGTTGATGCCGCCGCCTACCGTAAGCGGGATGAAAACGGTGGAAGCCGTTTCCGTTAGGATTTCCGTAAACAGCTGCCTGCCCTCTGCGGAGGCGGTGATATCGTAAAACACGAGCTCATCTGCGCCGCAGGCACTATAATAGGATGCAAGCTTTACAGGGGATGAGACATCGGCAAGGCCGAGGAAATTTACGCCTTTGACGACGCGTCCATCCTTTACGTCAAGGCAGGGGATGATGCGCTTTGT
This sequence comes from uncultured Clostridia bacterium, assembly GCA_944366945.1. Taxonomy (GTDB): domain Bacteria; phylum Bacillota; class Clostridia; order Christensenellales; family CAG-138; genus UBA1685. The sequence continues at coordinate 6,462 of CALVWJ010000025.1, read as the reverse complement.
AATCATATGCGCTCCTTTGCTGCCGCGATGGCCGCGGCAAGGTCGATTTTCTTTTCATAGAGCGCTTTGCCCAGGATTGCGCCATAAAGCCCAAGCCCTGCGAGCGCCTGCACATCCGAAAGGGTAGTGATCCCGCCGGAAGCAACGATTTCAAGCTGCGGGAAACGGGAAGAAAGGCGCGCATACAGCGCGAGGTTCGTGCCCGAAAGAAGACCATCCCTGGAAATATCCGTGCAGATCACGCCATGTACGCCGACCTCGCACAGATGGGAAAGGAACGCTTCGCAGCCGGTTGTAGAGGTCTGAAGCCAGCCGTGCGTGGCTACAAAGCCATCCCGCACATCTACGCCAACCGCAACGCGCGCACCAAAGCGCGCAACGGCGCGCGCAAGGAACGCAGGATCCATCAAGGCGGCCGTGCCAAGAATCACGCGCCAAACGCCGATGGAAAGATAACGCTCGATCACATCCTCGCTGCGCACGCCGCCGCCGATCTCCACCTTGAGATCCGTTGCGGCGGCGATGCGGCGCACGGTTTCAAAGTTTGGCGTAGTGCCGCTCTTTGCGCCTTCAAGATCCACGAGGTGCAGATATTCCGCTCCTGCGTGCGCAAACGCTTCCGCAAGCTGCGGAGGATCGTCGCTGTAAACGGTCATCTTGGCATAATCGCCCCGCGTAAGGCGCACCGCCTTGCCTTCATAGAGATCAATGGCCGGAAAAAGCTTCATAAATCGCACCCCCTATAGCGCCGAGAACGCTTTTAGGATGCGAAGTCCCACGTCCCCGCTTTTCTCGGGATGAAACTGCGTCCCCATGACGTTCGCAAGCCCTGCCGCTGCCGTGAGCTGTACGCCGTATTCCGCTGTGGCGGTAACGACCGCATCGCACTCCATCGCGGCATAGGAATGCACAAAATAAACGCATTCACCGGCGTCGACCTGCGCAAACAACGGGGATTTGGTTTTGCTTTCCGGAAAGCTTAGGGCATTCCAGCCGATATGGGGCACCTTAAGGCCTGCGCCGATGATGGGCGCAATCGGGCGTACTGCGCCGGGCAATAGCCCAAGGCCTGCATGCTCTCCATATTCAAAGCCTTTTTCAAACAGCAATTGCATCCCAAGGCAGATGCCAAGGAGCGGCTTCCCGCGTTCAGCTTCCTGCACAACCACCGAAGCAAGCCCGCTTTCGCGCAGTTTTTCCGCCGCATCGCCAAATGCGCCTACGCCGGGCAGTATGATGCGCTGCGCGCGGCGCAGCGTATCCGCATCGCCTGTGACGCAGGCTTCCACGCCGATGTGCGCAAGGGAGCTTTTCAGCGAAAACAGATTGCCAACGCCATAATCGACAATTGCAAGCATCAGAGAACCCCCTTTGTGGAAGGAATTTCCCCTGCGGCTTGCGGATCAAGCGCTGCGGCGGCGCGCAGCGCGCGCGCAAGCGCTTTAAAGCAGCCTTCGATGATGTGGTGGGAATTCTCGCCTGCAAGTTGCTTCACATGCAGCGTGAGCTCAGCTTTGCGCGTGAAGGCGAGCAGGAATTCCTTAACGAGCTCTGTATCAAACGTGCCGACTTTTTGCGTTGGGATGGCAAGATCGCAGCAGAGCATGCCGCGCCCGGAAAGATCCGCCGCAACCAGAAGGAGCGCTTCATCCATGGGCAGGATGAAGCTGCCATAACGGCAAATGCCGCGCTTTTCCCCAAGCGCCTGCGCAAACGCTTCACCCAACGCAATGCCGATATCCTCTACGGTGTGGTGATCGTCCACCTGTGTGTCTCCCTTGCAGGAGACGGCAAGATCAAACCGGCCATGGGCTGCAAGGAGCGTGAGCATATGGTCGAGAAAGCCGCAACCGGTATCAATGCTGGCCTGGCCGGTTCCATCCAGCGCCAGGGAGAGGGAAATAGCAGTTTCCTTTGTGGTGCGGCTTAGGGTTGCTTTGCGCATGGGGCGCCTCCTTTCAAAATGTCTTCGATGGCCGCATAGAGCACATCCATTTGCTCCGGCGTGCCAATGGTAATGCGCACATACTCCGCAATGCGCGGCTTGTTGAAGTGGCGCACCAGTACGCCCCGCGCTTTTAGGCCGCTGTAGAGCGCTTCACCCGGGATGGCCGGATGCCTGGCAAACAGGAAATTGGCTTTGGACTCTGTGAGCGTAAAGCCGAGCGAAGTGAGCCGTGCAGCAGCGCTTTCCCGCGTGGCGGCGATGCGCTTGCAATTCTGCGCATAGTATGCATCATCCACAACGGCGGCTTCCCCAAGAAGGAGTGTGAGCCTGTTTAAGTTATAGGGGTTTGTGGAAAAGCGGATCGTTTCCAGGTCCGCAATCAGCGCTTCGCTCCCAAAGGCAAAGCCAAGGCGTGCGCCGGCCATGGAACGGGATTTCGAATAAGTGCGCGCGATCAACAGGTTATCGTGTTCCGCGAGCAATGGCAGGGCGGTTTCCGCGCCGAAATCCACATAGGCTTCGTCCACAAGCACAACCCGGTTTGGATTGCTGAGCAGGATGCGTTCGATCGCGGCGCGGGGAAGCGCCATGCCGGTGGGCGCATTCGGATTTGCGAGGACGCACATGCCGGGCGCTGCACACAGCGCGTCCACATCCATGGAAAAATCCTCCCGCAGGGGAATTATGTTTGCTCCTACCCCATAGAGCGCAGCGTAAACGGGATAAAAGCCGTAGCTGATATCCGGGAAAACAGCAGGCGTTTGCGCATCGCAGAAGGCCATAAAGGCAAAGGAGAGGATCTCATCCGAACCATTGGCAAGAAGCACATTCGTGGGCTTTACGCCGTAATGGGCGGCAAGGGTATTGCGCAGGCGCATCCCTGTTGGATCGGGATAAAGGTTAAGCCGTGCCAGCTCCGCATCCGAAACCGCACTGCGCGTGCGCGGGGAAGGGGGATAGGGTGATTCGTTGGTGTTAAGCTTTACATACTGCTGATCCTGCGGCTGTTCGCCGGGAACATATGCGGTAAGCGAAGCGAAACGGTCACTGAAAAAACGGCTCATTGCGCATCCTCCTCAAAACGGACCAGGGCGCTTTTTGCGTGAGCGTCCAAGCCTTCCTTGCGGGCAAAGCGCGCAACCTTTTTTGCAACGCGGGCGAGCGCATCTGCAGTATAGTAGGAAAACTGTGACTTCTTCACAAAATCATCCACGGAAAGCGGGCTTGAAAACCGCGCAGTGCCGCTGGTTGGAAGCGTGTGGTTGGGGCCGGAAAAATAATCGCCGAGTGCTTCGGGACAATATTTTCCAAGGAAGATTGAACCCGCGTTGCGGATCTGGCTTAGATAAGCAAACGGATCGTCTACGCACAGCTCGAGGTGCTCGGGTGCAATTTCATTTGCGATTGCAATACCCTCCTCCAGCGTGGGCACGAGGATGATCTTCCCATTGTTTTCAATGGAAGCCCGAGCGATTTCTTCGCGGGGCAAAAGCGCAAGCTGGCGTTCAAGCTCCTGCTGCACGGCTTTTGCAAGCGGTTCGCTTGTCGTTATGAGCACCGCGGAAGCGTTTTTATCATGTTCCGCCTGGGAAAGCAGGTCTGCAGCAACAAAACGCGCATTGCAGGTGCCGTCTGCAAGAATCAAAATTTCGGAAGGCCCTGCGATCATATCGATATCTACCAGGCCGTAAACCTGGCGTTTTGCCTCAGCAACGTAGATATTGCCGGGACCGACGATCTTGTCCACCCGGGGAATGCTCTCCGTGCCATAGGCGAGCGCCGCAACAGCCTGCGCACCGCCGATGCGGAACACGCGGCTTACGCCCGCAACAGCTGCGGCTGCAAGAATCTCCGGCGCAAGCCTGCCGCCCTTGGCAGGCGTTACCATGATCACCTCCGGTACGCCCGCAAGCTTTGCAGGGATGCAATCCATAAGGACGGTTGATGGGTAGCTTGCCGTTCCGCCAGGCACATAAAGGCCCACGCGGGCAAGCGGCGTAACTTTTTGGCCGAGCACGACGCCATCCCGCTCGCTGAGCGCAAACCCTTCGCGTACTTGGCGCTTATGAAACGCACGGATGTTTTCGGCAGCCTCCTGCAAAATTGCAAGGAAGTCCGGCTCCACCGCATCGCACGCGGCAGCAAGCTCATCGGGGGATACTTCAAGCGGCGCGTTTTCCGGCATGCCATCGAAAGCAGCGCAATAGCGCCTTAGCGCCGCATCCCCTTCTTGGCGCACTGCTGTAAGAATTTCCGCAACGGGTGCCGATACATCCGGCGTTTCTGCTCCGCGCGCCAGCACGGCTTCCGCGCCAAGTTTGCTGTAATTTAGGATCCGTATCATATGAAAAACCTCATTCCCGCGCGATGAGTGCAGCGAGACGCTCCTGCATCTCCCGCACGCGCGCGTTTTTGAACTTATAACTCACCTTATTTGCAATGAACCGTGCGCTGATCGGTACAACCGTTTCAAGCGGTGTCAACCCGTTTTCCTTTAGGGTTGTGCCCGTTTCCACGATGTCCACGATCACATCCGAAAGGCCGAGCAGCGGCGCAATTTCGATGGAGCCATTGAGTTTGATGATGTCGATGTCCCGGCTTTGCGCAGCGAAATAGGCGCTTGCGATATGCGGAAATTTCGTTGCAACGCGCAATGCGCGCCCGGAATCGCGCAGCGCTCCGGGGCAGCCTGCTACCATCATGCGGCATTTGCCCATGGCAAGATCGCAAAGCTCATAGACTTCAGGCGCATATTCCAGCAGGATATCCTTCCCTGCAACGCCAACGTCTGCTGCTCCGCGTTCCACATAAATCGCAACATCCGAAGGCTTTGCCCAAAAATACCGCACATGCGCCGCTTCATTTTCAAAGATGAGCTTTCGGTTGTCTTCGCGGATTGCCGGGCAACCGAAGCCGATGCGCTCAAATAAATCGTAGGCTTTTTCGCCAAGCCTGCCCTTGGGCAGCGCTACACTGATCCAATCCTGCAAAACGTTATCCTTTCTGGCCCATGGTTTTTGGTGCACTAATGTGCAGCGTTTTGAGTGCGCGCACCGCGCCATCCTCAGCTTGCCGCACGCAAACGCGTTTTCCTTCTGCCGTAAGCTTTCTTGCCTGCGCGAGCGCTTCGGCGGCATCTGTATCCGCATCCAAAAGAAGCAGCACGTCGGTATCGTAGGCTTCCGGCGGCGTGCCCAGGCCGTCAAGCAGCCCAACGTTTACCGCAAAGCCGATCGCCCCGCCGGGCTTGTGCATCTTCCGCAGCAGGCTGTCATACCGCCCTCCGGAAAGCACGCATGCGTGGAGGTCGGGCAGGAACCCTTGAAAAATAACGCCATTATAATAAGAAAGGTCGTTTAAAAGCGAAAAATCTAGGTTTACGCTGCCGCAGCCGGCATGGGAGAGCGTTTCGCAAAGCGAGGTAAGCTCACCAATGGCCGCGTGCGTTGCTTCGTTTACATCGAGCGTGCGCACCTCCTGCAGCACAGCATCCGATGGACCGTAAAGCGAGGAAAGCCGCACCAGCTTCTCCGCAAGAGTTGGGTTTACGCTGTTTTCCCTGCAAAGCGCTGCCAGCTCGTGCGCGTTTTTTGCGCGGATGCAGCTTGAGAGCGCCGCCTGCGTGTGCATGGGGAGGCCGGTTTCGGCAAGCAGCCCGGCGGCCAGCCCAACATGCGAAACATCCATGATAAAATCCCGCGAAAGTGCAGCGAGGCTGTCCTGCGCAAGGGAGAGCACCTCGCATGTGGCATAAAGCCCAATATCGCCGATGTATTCAAGACCCACCTGTGGGATTTCGCGAAAAGAGTGCGCATCTCCCGCTGCACGGTATACCGTTTCGCTGTAGCAAAGCCGCTGGGGCAGTGGAGCGCCTTCTTTAACGCTGCGCACGATGGAAAGCGTAATATCCGGCTTGAGCGCAAGCAGCTTCCCACTGGGGTCGTGGAAGGTCAAAATGTTCTCAGCCTGCAGAAAATTGCGGTATTCTGCATAAAAATCATACTCCTCGAATTTGCTCATGCGGAACTCGCGGTACCCATATTGCGCGTAGAGTGCCGTAAGCTCCAAAATAGCGCGTTCGCTGCGTTTTCGCGGTGCAGATGCGTTCATTTTCCCCTCCAGGTTTCACAATCACATGCAGTATAACATGCCTGGACACTTTAGTCAAGTAGAGTGATAAATCAATAAAGCGAACCGAGGATGTTTTATATCTCTATAGTTTATATAACTGCAGGCAGGGTACCGTCAAGATGAAACTGTCAGAATGATGTGTTAAAATAGAAAAAATATGATGCGAAGAGGCATGCCGATGAACGAAACCGAACAGATGCAAAAACGTTTTTTAGAGCTTGGAGAGCGGGCCTATCAAAATGGGATATATACATTTACGCCATTTTTGGGCTTGCAAGAACAGAGCGCATTTTACAGCATGGAGCGTAAGCTCTCGCACATCCCGTGGATTGCCTTTGGCGGCATGGAAGGGTGCGAGCGCAAAATGGTGCGGTTTGGTTCGG
>CALVWJ010000024.1 GCA_944366945.1 uncultured Clostridia bacterium | reverse complement strand
AAGCAAGCAAGCAAGCAAGCAAGCAAGCAAGCAAGCAAGCAAGCAAGCAAGCAAGCAAGCAAGCAAGCAAGCAAGCGGGATAATTCTGCCCATTTTCTGTTTAGGGGGAAACTTTTTAGGTTTGAAGGTACGCGCAAACTGCCTTTATGAAGGTGTTTGAGCGTACCTTTTTATGTATATACGAATGATTGCAAAAACAAAAGGGGGAGGAAATGCAAATGAAAAAAAGGTTTTGGGCGATATTGCTGGGCGCAATTTTGGTATTCTCTCTGCTGCCGGCAACGGCCCTGGCGGTGCCGACTGAAACCGTGGAGAACGCAAAGACGTTTTCCTTCGCGGCAGGGAAGACCACCCAGGTGGACATCGACAACGCCCTCGAAGCAGGCGCGATCGAATTGACGTCGGAGGAAGTAGGCGGGGAAACGGTCTATACCATCAAACTCTTGAAGAATATTACGATGGCGGCGGGGCAGGATTTCCGAATCAACGAGTATAATGTCGGCGGCATGTCCCTGCCTGCGGTTGTGCTGGATCTCAACGGCTGCACCATCTTGAGCCAGAGCATCGGCCTTATCACCGGGGGAAAGCTCACCATTAAGGACAGCGCTGGCGGCGGTGGCATCACCTACAGCACCACCAGTGACAAGAGCAGCCTGGTGGCCATCTCCAACACCGGCGAGCTCACGATCGAAGGCGGCACGTTCACTGCGCAAGCCGGATATGCCTTTACCGGCTATGTTGCAGCGGTCAGTACCGGAGCCGGCGCTACCTGCCATATTAAGGGCGGCAAGTTTGTCAGCAATTCCAGCGCAGTGCTTTCCACCGGCGAAACGACCGTATCCGGTGGCACCTTTGAAGCGCCTTATGGCATGTACGCGAAATCCGCTGACGGCGTTCCGGGAACCATCACCATCCCGGCGGATTCCACTGCCGTTGTTAATGCAACCTCGTTTGCTTTTGTAATTCAGCGTGACAGCAAAAAGCAGGTGGATGGCAAGATTATCGCAGAAGGCGGCGCGTATACGGCTCCGAACACAGTAGGCGGAGTCGGCAGCCCCGATACGGCAAACGGTGTCAGCATTACGGGCGGCATATATTCGGCAGCGCCTACCGGCTTTACCGGGGAAGCGGCAGTGGCAAAGATTGAGAACGCTGGCGGGAGTGGAAGCAAATATGCCGTGGGTAAAGCTTCGATCGAAAAGGCGGCAGCTGATTTGGCAGAGGGTGATATTGTTACCGTACAGTCCGGCAGCGTCGATTTGAGCAATCTCCCGGAGAAAGTGCAGGTAAATAACGATGGGAGCGGCATCGTCACCGCCAACGGGAGCAATGTGCCTGCGGGCGGAGCAATAACCGTGCATACCCCGGGCAATTGGATGTATGATGAAACGTATCACTGGCGCGTCTGCACGGCGGCTGGATGCGGCGAAGTGATTGACAAAGCGCGCCATAGCTACGTCAATGGCGGCTGCACCGTGTGCGGTGCTAAGAAACCGGGCAGCACGACGGGTTCGGGCGATATCACAACGGGATCCGGCATTGTGAGCCCGACTACGCCGAATGTGGTGATCGGCGCGGGCAACATATGGCAGAGGGGCAGCAAGGATAATCTTTCCTTTACGACCAACGCCAAGCAGAATGATCTATTGAAGGTGCGGGTAGACGGAAGAGATCTGAGCGGAGCGAACTATGAAGTGAAAGAAGATGGCCGCGTGATCGCGCTTAAGGCCGCTTATCTGGAAACGCTGTCCGTAGGGAAACATGCGCTGAGCATCGTATATGGCGGAGGCACTGCGCAGGCGAACTTTACCATTGTGGCAGCCCAGGATGCTGTGACGCCCCCGCAGACCGGCGCTTGCAGCAATGCGATGCCTTGGCTGCTCTTGCTGGCAGCAGGCGTTGCGTTTTTCGGCGCCTGCAGCATGAAACGGAAAGGCCACAAAGCCATAATAAAGCAGGGGTACTGCGAGCATCCCATGAGCTTTTGAGAGAAGCTCTAACTTAGAAACAGCGCAAATGTAAGAGCAGCGCAAGCGGATGCTTGCGCTGCTCTTGTGTAAGTTGAAAACGGGGTGATTTGCATGCGGCACAGTTTATCGCTGCCCTGCATTTCCGTTACCGCCACCATTCCCATGATTATTGCCGCTTCCCTGCCCGGCACCATGCCCACCGGCGCCGTGCCCGGCTTCGGCACCCGCCTGGGGGGCATCATTGGAAACGCCATCGCTCCCTTCCGTTTCGGAGAGCGCTTCAATCCATGCGCGGAGCGCCCGCATGCTCATGCTTTGCACCTGCTCTGGCGTAATGCTTGGGTCAAGGGCTTGCAGCTCCAGAAAGGTGCGGTATTTCCCATAAGAAAGCCCTGCTTCGCGCGCAGCCTCTGCCTCTTCGGGGTCAGCGCGGTAGCAATAAGCGTTTTTCTGCCCTTCCGTGCATTGCGAGATGCGCGCAAGAATCTCCCCGCATTGGGCATCATCCTCACCGATGACGGCGATGGAAAGGAGCGCATCCTCCGCGAGCAGGGATGCGACTTTATCGCTGCTTAGGATTGCGGAAACGGCCTCGCTGCAATCCAGGTAATGCAGCTTCAGCGAAGCTGCGAGTGCCTGCCCGTCCGCATTGTAGCCTTCCACGGAAAGAACTTTGTTAAACCGGTTGATGGAGAGCGCAACCGAAGGGTTGATGTCGATATCGATTTTTGCGGTTGGCAGGAAGTAAACCCAATATCCGCCGCCGGATAGCAGGAGTAGCAGGCAGACTGCGAGTGCAGGTGCGCGCAGGTGCGCACGCAGCGTGCGACGCCTTTGGCGTTCCTGTGCCTTTTCGGCAAATACGGCCCTGGTTCTTGCCTTGAGCGCCTCATCCGCATGGATTTGGTCAAAGCTGTCCTTAATGCGGTTATTGATCTCCCTCATACCAGGCACCTCCCAACTTCTCTTTGAGCATTTTCTTTGCGCGCGTCAGCAAGGTGTAGACCGTGTTCACCCTTTTTCCAAGAATCTGACTGATCTCGGGGGCGGTGCAGCCCTCGTAGTAATGCAGGTACACGGCGCTTTTGTATTGCGCGGGAAGCGAAAGCACCGCCTCAAGCCAAGCACTTCCCTGCAGTCCGGCGTGAGCTGGGCAGGAAGTTCGGCGATCTCTTCCAGCGGTACGGTGCGGCGGTGAAACAGGCTCCGCGAAAGGTCTTTGCATGCGTTGAGCGTAACGCGTATGAACCAGGCTTTTTCATGTTCCTCGCTTGCAAAGGAAGCGGAATGAAGGGCATATTTCAAGAATACCGTTTGAAATATGTCCTCCGTATCCGCGCGGTTTTTCAGATGTACCATGCAGAGCCGCTGAACGGTATCCGCATACCGCTCAATTGCCATGCTTACGTCCTGCCCGTTCCGCATTCTTCCACCTCAACCGCTGCATTATTTGCCGCGTCCTCCCCGGAACCCGGCTTTGCGCCCCATGCCGTTGCCGGGGCGCGTGCCGGCAGCATCGCATACGCCGTCGCCGTCCGCATCTACAAAGTGCTTGCCGCAGGAGGCGGAAGCGCCGCAGTTATCGCATACGCCGTCGCCGTCCTCGTCCACAAAATACCTGCCGCAGGAGGCGGAAGCGCCGCAGTTATCGCACACGCCGTCACCGTCCTCGTCCACAAAATACCTGCCGCAGGAGGCGGAAGCACCGCAGGTATCGCATACGCCGTCGCCGTCCGCATCCACAAAGTGCTTGCCACAGGAGGCGGAAGCGCCGCAGTTATCGCATACGCCGTCGCCGTCCTCGTCCACAAAATACCTGCCGCAGGAGGCGGAAGCGCCGCAGTTATCGCACACGCCGTCACCGTCCTCGTCCACAAAATACCTGCCACAGGAGGCGGAAACGCCGCAGGTATCGCATACGCCGTCGCCGTCCGCATCCACAAAGTGCTTGCCACAGGAGGCGGAAACGCCGCAGGTATCGCAAATGCCATCGCCATTGGCGTCAGTAAAATGCTTTCCGGCAGCAAAGGCGCTTGCCATGCCAATGCCGAGCACCATAACAATTGTTACAATCACAGCTAACCCTTTTTTCATCATGAGGTCTCTCCCTTGTTTTTAGTTGCCGTTTTGTGGCTTCACTTAGAATACGGCGCACAAAGGGAAATCCTTTCACGTTGTGCAAAAAATTCTTTGTGCGTTGCTGTGCGCGGGCAAGGCAGAGGTGTTCACGCGCGCGACCTATGGGGAAAGCAAGCGGACGGTGCAGACGGAGCTCCTTTGGGAAGGCGCATGGCGCGTTTCTTCACTGAAACGATGCACCTTATTGTTTCCTGGAGTCCGTGCGCTTTGCGCTGGAATAAGGCGCACAAACGCGGAGGGAACACGTGCCGGGCGGTTTCCATGCACCCAACATGCAGTCCGCATGGGCCGCAGCGCCCGTGCGGGTTCAGCCCCGCTCGCCTTTCTTTTGCTCGGCTCGTTTTCCGCGCTTGGGCAAACGCTTCACGTCCGCTTCCCACATTCTCCGCCATCCTTCTGGCGCATGCTTTTTATACCGCTATAAGAGAACGGGCAGCCTTCCCTTTTTTGCACTTTTAGCTGGCCTTCCAAATTATAAAAGGCGCTTTGTGCTGCGCTGCCTTATAAAAACGCGGGAAAACGGCTTTCACCGCTTTCCCGCCATGACGCGCCGCCGCTTGTTGCGGGCCAAGCCCGCAACAAGCGTGCAGCTAAGGCTGCGCAAATTTGTTAAATCATGTTCCCGGGAAATTTCGGTACGCCGTCAAATCCCTTCTTTAGGTCTTCATCGGTGGGGATATAGTCGGTCATTTCTCCATCGTTGTATTTCTGGTAAGCGACCATGTCGAAATACCCTGTGCCCGTCAAACCGAAAAGAATCGTCTTTTCTTCTCCGGTCTCTTTGCACTTGAGTGCTTCATCGATCGCAACGCGGATGGCGTGGCTGCTTTCTGGCGCTGGCAAAATGCCCTCCACGCGGGCAAATTCTTCCGCTGCGGCGAACACGCGCGTCTGCTCCACGGAAACGGCTTCCATGAGGCCATCATCGTAAAGCTGGGAAAGAATGCTGCTCATGCCATGGTAGCGCAAGCCGCCAGCATGATTTGCGGAAGGAATGAAGCCGGAGCCAAGCGTATACATTTTTGCGAGCGGGCATACCTTGCCCGTATCGCAGAAATCGTAAACGTACTTGCCGCGGGTCAAGCTCGGGCAGGAAGCTGGCTCCACTGCGATGAACCGATAATCCTGCTCTCCGCGCAGCTTTTCGCCCATAAACGGGGAGATAAGGCCGCCCAGGTTGGAGCCGCCGCCTGCGCAGCCGATGATGATATCCGGCTTTACGCCATATTGATCCAGTGCGGCTTTTGCTTCAAGACCGACGATAGATTGGTGCAGCAATACCTGGGAAAGCACACTGCCGAGCACATAGCGGTATCCTTCGGTATTCACAGCAACTTCCACAGCTTCGGAAATCGCGCAGCCCAGGCTGCCGGTGGTGCCGGGGTGCTCCGCGAGAATCTTGCGTCCTACTTCGGTCGTCATGGAGGGGGAAGGCGTAACGCTTGCGCCATAGGTGCGCATAACTTCGCGGCGGAACGGCTTCTGTTCATAGGAGACCTTCACCATGTAGACCTTGCAATCCAGATTGAAATAGGCGCAGGCCATGGAGAGCGCGGTGCCCCACTGGCCGGCTCCAGTTTCCGTCGTAACGCCTTTGAGGCCCTGCTTCTTTGCATAATAAGCCTGGGCAATCGCGGAGTTAAGCTTGTGACTGCCGCTGGTGTTGTTGCCTTCAAACTTGTAATATATTTTCGCAGGCGTGCCCAGGTGTTTCTCGAGGCAGTAGGCGCGCACAAGCGGAGCCGGGCGGTACATTTTGTAGAAATCGCGGATCTCATCCGGGATGGGGATGTAAGCGTTGGTGTCATCGAGCTCCTGCTGAACAAGCTCATCGCAGAACACATGGCCGAGCTCTTCTGCCGTCATGGGCTGTAGCGTGGCTGGATTGAGCAGCGGCGCGGGCTTATGCTTCATATCCGCGCGCACGTTGTACCATGCCTTGGGCAGTTCAGATTCGGGAAGGTAGATCTTGTAAGGGATGTTGGTGTCTTTCATGGATTTGCACTCCTTTCTGAATTCGGCCGATGGCCGTTTGCGGGGCGTTCCCCGCCCGTTTGCCGGGACAGGAGGGCAATAAAAAAGCCCCTGTCCCTACTGCTTTTGCAGGGACAAGAGCGGTTAAACTCCTGCGGTGCCACCCGGCTTGGCGCATGCTGCGCCCTCTCTGTGCATACTGACATATGCCGGCCTTTGATAACGGAGCGCCAGCTCCGGCTTGCCTACTTGCATTCGCGTTCAGCGCGCCCTCGGGAGCCCATTCGTCCCGGTCCTCCATGCCGCGATTCCACCAGCCGCGGCTCTCTGCAAAGAAGGGTTCCGAAAGTACTTACTCTCCCTCAACGGTTTCATTGGTAGACAGTATACGCGGGCGATGCCGATCTGTCAAGCATTTTTTTGAAAATTTTTGCCGCGCCCCATCGGCAGGCTTTCCGCGCGTGGTTTATATTTATGCTAAAACATGCCAAAGCGTGAAAGCGGGGATACGCGCATGAGCGCGCGCCCCTTGATGCGGGAAGCGTCCACGGTGAGCTTCTCAGCATCCACCGTCGCATCCGCGCGGTCATCTGGCAGAATCAAAAAGCTGCCTGCAGGGAGCGTAAACGCGGCGAGATCTTCCTCGAGTGCGCCCATAGCATAGGCGCGTTCATCCAGCAGCGCGCCGTTGATGTACACGCGCCCGCCCGAAACGGCAATCGTTTCCCCAGGGAGGCCAACGATGCGCCCAAGATAGGTGCCGCGGCCAACAATATCTGAAAACGCAACAACATCGCCACGGGCGGGAGACGCGCAGTATTTCGCAAGCCGGTCAAACAGAATCACATCGCCCGGCATGAGCGCAGGCGCCATACCGCCATCGCGTACCTTTGTGCCGAAAAGCCACACCGTAAAAAGCAACGTAACGGCAGTTGCGGCCACCAGGATCGCCCAGAGCCAGGAATAAAGCCTAAGACGCCTGTATTGCGTCTGATTCTGTTCCGTGCGCCGTATCAGCCCCGTACCGGGCGCATGTTCTTGAGCTCCCATAAACGTCCTCCCCGTCTGCGCTTAAAAAGTTCGCGCTTGGCTGATGGGCCAGATTACGCTGCGCACGCGGCCCACCACGCGGGAATAGGGGATAGGCCCCACGAGCGGGTTGCGGCTGTCGCTCGAATCGTTGCGGTTATCGCCGATCACGAAGATGCAATCCTCCGGGACCACGGTTTCCGCCATATCACCCCAGATGAAGCCATCCCAATAGGCGGACTCATCCAGCTTTTCGCCGTTTAGGTATACCGCACCGCCCGCGATGGCGATCCGGTCCCCGGGCACGCCAATTACGCGTTTCACGCATGTGGTGGTATGGTTCGGGTAGTAGCAGATCACGATCTCCCCGCGCTGCGGGCGGGTAAACCAGTAGCTCACCTTTTCAACGAACATGCGCTCGTTGTGCACCAGGGTGTCATACATGGAATCGCCGGAAACGCGCACGGGTTCAAACAGGAACAGCCGCACTGCGAACGCCGCGATTAGCACGAGCACAAGCCAGAGCGCGAAATCCCGGTCGGATGCTTTTTTGTAAGCCATATCCTTTGCATGGAGCATATCCGCATTTTTGCGCAAGCGCGCGCGCAGCTTTTTATCGATCTTCCTGTCCATCCGGCTTCCCCGTTCCTTCTGTGAGATTTTTGCGCGCGCGGCGCTCGAAATCGCCGCGGTCGAGCATAACAATGCGGCCGCATTGCACGCACTTAAGCTTAACATCCGCCCCTGTGCGCGTTACGATCCATTCGTTTGCGCCGCAGGCATGGGGCTTCTTCATTACGATGTGGTCGCCCAGAGCAAAGCGTTCAATCATGCCTTTCCCTCCCCGGCCATCTGCACGCGCGTGCGCGGCAGGGCAATGCCCTCCTGCACAAAGCGCGCCGCAATGCGCCGTGTCAGCTCCCGCTGCACGGCCCAGTGCTCCAGCGGCTTTACGCGCTGCACGGCACGCAGCACCATTTCACCCCCGGAAAGCTGCACCGCACCCACCACTTCCGGCTTTTCCACAGCGATGTCGCCAAGCTCCGCATGGTACGCTTCCGCCTCTTCACGCATCAGCGCAAGCGCGCGCTCCGCATCCGCTTCATAGGCTATGGGGAACTCCACAATGGCAAGGGAATCCGTGCGGGAATAGTTGGTTAAGACCGTGATGCTGCCGTTTGGGATTACGCTCACTTCGCCGCCGTAGCAGCGCACGGTGGTGGCGCGCAGCGTGATGGCTTCCACGGTGCCCGTCACGCCGGCTGCGCTGATATAATCGCCCACGGCAAGCTGATCCTCAAACAGGAGCGTGAGCCCAGCCGTAACATCCTTGATGATGCTTTGCGCGCCGATGCCCACTGCGAGGCTGCCGATGCCTGCTGCAGCGAGCATGGAGTTCATCGCCCCTGCATAACCGAGTTCGCCCACAGCGATGGCAATAGCGATGAAATAGGCAACATATTTAACGGCATGCGTGATAAGCGTTACCGCAGTGGTAAGCCGCCGCGCTTTCATCTCTTCCAGGCCGCTGGCGCGCCGGGATACAAGCGAACGCGCGGCGCGTTGCACCAGCGCAACGATCAACCACGCCAGCGCAAAGGTAATCACGATGTCGAGCACCGTAGAAACGAATGCGAGCCCGTTTTCTGCGAGCAGATCATCCAGCTGTTTGATAAAAAGTGAAACCGGCATGCGGACCCCCTATATTTCATTCACTAATTTATCTATTATAGCATGTCCAGAACGCTTTGTGGAGCAGCCGCACGCAAAGCGCACGAAAATTCATGCCCTGTTCAACATTGGCCTGCGTCGCATATGCACGCAGCAAAGAATTCGCGATCATTCGTTGACATTATTCGAATTAAATAGTATGCTAAAATAACGTTTTAGCGCACAAAAGTCTTAACAACCTGCGCCGTTTTTTCGGCAGGCGTAGCGCCGCTCATAGGCGGTTCCTGTTTCCAAAGCGTCTGCATCTTCCCCAACCATCCGGCGCATCGATCCCCAAAACACAAAGCAGGAAAGGATTTATTATGGGCAGTGAACTGCGCAAAAAGTATGGCCTTATGACGGCCATTTGCCTGGTTGTCGGCATTGTAGTCGGCAGCGGTGTCTTCTTCAAGGCGGAAAAGATCTTAACCGAAACGGGCGGGAACTTGCCGCTCGGTATCCTGGCCTGGGCCATCGGCGGTGCGATCATGATTGCCTGCGCCTATGCGTTTGCTCTGCTTGCAACGCGGTATGAATACGTCAACGGCATCGTGGATTATGCCGAGGTTACGGTCGGCAAAGGGTATGCTTATTTTGTAGGCTGGTTCATGACCACGGTATATTATCCTTGCATTACGAGCGTGCTTGCCTGGGTGAGCGCGCGATATTTGAGCGTGCTCCTGGGCTTTTCAATTACGGGGCCGGAGTGCATGGTGCTCGCAGGGTTCTTCCTCGTTGCCAGCTATGCGCTCAACGCGCTTTCCCCTGTGCTTGCGGGCCGGTTCCAGGTGGCTACGACCATCATCAAGCTGATCCCCCTTTTGCTGATGGCAATCATCGGCACCATCGTGGGCCTCGGCAACGGCATGATCGTGGAGAACTTTACCACCGTGGTGGATGCGGGGAAATCCTCCGGCACGGCGCTGTTCACTGCCGTTGTAGCAACGGCTTTTGCGTTTGAAGGGTGGATCATTGCCACAAGCATCAACGCAGAGCTCAAGGATTCCAAGAAGAATCTGCCCCGGGCGCTGGTACTGGGCACGCTCATCATCATTGCGGTTTATATCCTCTATTATGTTGGACTTGCCGGCAGCGTGCCAAATGCTGCGCTGATGGAAAGCGGCGAAGCGGGCGCGCGCACCGCATTTGAAATGATCTTCTCCCGCGTGGGCGGAACGGTGCTGTTCGTGTTCGTAGTGATCTCCTGCCTCGGCACGCTCAACGGATTGATGCTCGGCTGCACGCGCGGCATGTATGCCCTTGCCGTGCGCCACCGCGGCCCGGCGCCTGCAGTGTTTAAGCAGGTGGATGCAACCACAAACATGCCCACCAATTCCTCCGTGTTGGGGTTGTTGCTTTGCGCGTTCTGGCTGTTGTACTTTTACAGCGCGCAGCTCACGACGCCCTGGCTTGGGCCGATCTGCTTTGATTCTTCCGAATTGCCCATCGTTACCCTATATGCGTTGTATCTTCCTATTTTCTTTATGGCCATTCGCAAGGAGAAGGATCTTGCCCCGGTCAAACGGTTCATTGCGTTCCCGCTTGCCATGGCGGGCAGCCTATTCATGATAGTTGCGGCGGTCTTTGCGCACGGGATCAATGTGGCTTGGTACTTGTTGGTATTCTGTGTGTTTATGGCGGTAGGCTGGCTTTTCCGCAAGGAAAAGAAACTGTAACGAACGGATGTCTTTTTAGAGCGTAGCCGGAGGGCCGCCTTTAGACCCCCGGATAAAGAAGCCAACATTGCAAACCCTTTTTGACGGCTTTCAAGAAGCGGCACCTGCCGCTTCTTTTGCTTTGCGAAAAACAGGGTGCGGCGATAGGTTGAACTTAATCGAGAAAAGCCTGCAATGCAACGGATGCGCAAAAGGAGTGGCACCGTAGGCAAACACCCGCCAACCTCGGCCCTGTTCGCTCCGGCGCTTCGTTGGAAGGATTTTGAAGGGGTCACCATGCCTGTTGAACGCCTTGCACTCAACCAAATGGGGCCGCGCTTGTCGCTGCGCCCTTGAAGCGGGCAGATTTGCAACAGAAGCGCGAAAGAGGCGGGAGGCATTACCCGCCGTGATATGCCTCACGCCGATGCAATGCAGCTGTTAGGCGTGCTCCCTTTATGGCGATGCCCACCGCCACTGCCCCCCCAAGCACGGCGCCCGTTGTGCAGACGCGCTTCCACGCTTTAAGCGGACAATCGAAAATGCAATGGTGCACGTTGTATTTGGTAAGCGGCGCCCGATTTAGGAAAGGGAAACGCAGGGACGCGCCTTGGCGAGCCGTTTCGGGAAGAGCGAAGCAAAAGGCAGGCTCGGTCGGACGCCTTTCAGCTTGCTGAAAGATCCCCTGGAGATCCTTGCCGCCGCAGCTCCCGGAAGCTTTACCGGCCTGGAGGGCATCTGCGGCTGCGCCAGACATTGCGCAGCAAAAGTTTCTACGTTTGCGCCGAGGGCGCAAGAAACCCTGCAGAGCCCGAATAAGCAGCATTTCCCCGCTGCTTCAACAGAATAAGGCGGACCCTGCCGGGCCCGCCTGCCGAAGATGCTGTTTGCCGCCTTAGCCTTTTTCATCTTCCGCTTCTTTGGGCTTTTCGATTGCGCGCACAATAACTTCCTGCACGCGCTTGTTGTCGGTCTTGGTCACTTCAATGGAGAAGCTGTCATCGTACACCAGGGTGCTGCCCTCGTTGGGAATATCCTCGAACTGCTCCACCACCCAACCGCCAACCGTTGCGGATTCAGTGTCAATCTCAATATCAAACAGGCGCTCAAGCTTTTCAATTTCAGCGCGGCAGTTGATGCGCCATGTGTTTTTGCCTACCGGGGCAATGTCCTCCTCAGTGTCCTCATCGTCAAACTCACCCACGATCTGAACCAGCAGGTCGCTCATGGTCACGATGCCATGGGTCCCGCCATATTCATCCAGCACAACCGCAAAGTTGTTGCGGTTTTTTTTCATGCTGCGGAAGAGGTTATCCGCCTTCATGCTTTCCGGCACGAAAAACACCTCGCGGACCGCCTCCTTCATCACCGTTTCACGGGAGAGGTCGGTCAAGCGCAGGTAGACTTTCGCATTGAGCACGCCGATGATATTATCGATGCTTTCATCGCAAATGGGGTAAAAGGAATAGAAGGTGCTCTTGATGGTCTTATCCCATTCTTCGACGCTTTCATCGTTCCAGAGGAACGAGATTTCCGTGCGGTGCGTGACGATCTCGCCCACGGTCAAGTCGTCGAACTCGAACACGTTTTGGATCATCTCGCTTTCTTCGGAATCGATCACGCCCTTTTCGCTGCCACTGTCCACCAGCATGCGGATCTCCTCTTCGGAAACCTCGCTGTCCTCTGCATCGGGGTCGATGCCAAGGAGGCGGAGAAGGCCGTTCGTGGAGACCGTAAGCAGCCAGACGATGGGCGCGAACAACTTCGAGATGAACGTGATCAGCCCGGAAAGCGCAAGGCTCAAGGACTCAGCCTTTTTCATCGCAAGGCGTTTGGGGACAAGTTCGCCAAACACCAGGGTAATGTAGGAAAGGATCAGCGTGATGAGCACCACGGAGATCGAATTGAGCGTGCTAACCGGGATCCGCACGCCGAGGCCAATGAGCCATTCCGTGAGCAGGGAAGCAAAGTTTTCCGCCGCAAAAGCGCTGCCGAGGAAACCGGAAAGCGTGATGGCAACTTGAATCGTTGCAAGGAAACGCGCAGGCTGGCAGGTGAGCCGCGCAAGGCGGATGGCCCGCTTGTTGCCCTCTTCGGAAAGCTTTTCCAGCTTGGCGTTATTAAAGGAAAGCACAGCGATTTCCGCGCAGGCAAACACTGCGTTGAATACGATAAGAATGATCTGCAAAAGCAATTGGCCGATTATGTTGTCATCCATGATTGATACAATACTCCTGTTTTAGTTTAAGAAATAATGGAGGAACTTTTAAAGCTGCGGGGCAGGGTGATCAACAGCGCAGGCGGGCATGCAGGAAAGGACGCCCGCAGAGCGAATGCGGCGCAAACAACACAAAAAAAGCATAACGTGCAGCCATTTTCATGACGCAAGTCATACCTTGTTTTTTTAACTTATGTGGTAGGAAACCGCTGGGATTATCGCTACTGTCGCCGTCGTCCATGCGAAAAACACACCTCAAACAAATGATACATTTCCATCATATAACAACTAAGACGCAATGTCAAGCACTAAGGCAGTAGCTTAGCTTTTTCCGCTTTCTTTGGGGCTAGGCAGGCTTTCTGCATCTGCCATGCGGTAGCCAACGCCGATTTCCGCCAGGATATAGCGCGGCGTGTTGTGGTTTTTCTCGATCTTGCGGCGGATGTTGGCGATGTTCACCCGCAGGATGAGGTTATTGTTCGAAGGCGCATAAGGCCCCCACACGCTTGAGATAATGTAATCATGCGTAAGCACCCGCCCGGGCGTGCGCGCCAGAAGCTCAACGATGCGGTATTCCAGGCGGGTCAAGTGCACCTCTTCCCGGCCGATGTAGCAGCGGCTGTTCTGGAAATCCACGGTCAAATCCCCGACGGTGTAGCTCATCTCGGGCGAAGCTGAGTTTGCGGCGATCTTATCCGCCTGGCGCAGAGCCACGCGGATGCGCGCCAACAGCTCGGATGCGCTGAACGGCTTGTTGATGTAATCGTCTGCACCCATGTCAAGCGCCTGCACCTTTTCTTTTTCCTGGTTGCGTGCCGATACGATGATGATCGGCCCTTCATACCATCCGCGCAGGCGCGTGAGCACGCGCGTGCCGTCAATATCCGGCAGGCCTAAATCGAGCAGGATCACGTCCGGCACATGGGAGGCGACCTCCTGGAGCGCCCGCCCTATTTTGAGGTTTCCCCCACGCATAAGGCGCGCACCTGGCTGCTCGACCCGCGCGCACCCAAGGTGGAACCGCCCAATACATCCATCGCAAAGGCGCTCGAATCCAATGCCAAGCATGCGGCTGTGAACACGAAGAAGATTTCCGATGAAAAGCTGGTGGAAGTAAAAGACCTTGTAGTGCAGTTCGGCTCCAACCGCAAGCCTTTCGTTGCGGTAAAAGGCGTAAGCTTCGATATTTACAAGGGCGAAACATTCGGTTTGGTGGGCGAATCGGGCTCCGGCAAAACCACCATCGGCCGTGCGATCATCCGCATCAACTCGGCTGCCAAGGGCGAGATCCGCTTCAAAGGCGAGCGCATCAGCGGCAAGATCTCCAAGGAGCTGGACCATAAGATCACCCAGGAAATCCAGATGATTTTCCAGGATCCGATGGCCTCGCTCAACGAGCGCGCCAAGGTGGATTATATCGTTTCCGAAGGGCTCATGAACATCCATCCGGAGATGAGCAAAGCGGAGCGCGATCAGCGCGTCGCGCAGGCGCTTTTGGATGTGGGCCTGTTGCCGGAATTTGCAAGCCGTTTCCCACATGAGTTTTCCGGTGGGCAGCGCCAACGCATCGGCATTGCGCGCAGCCTCATCATGGAACCGGAGTTCATCATTGCCGATGAGCCGATTTCCGCGTTGGACGTTTCCATCCGCGCGCAGGTGCTCAACCTTCTTTCCGCCATGCAACAGCAGCGCGGGCTTACGTACCTCTTCATTTCGCACGATCTTTCGGTGATGCGCTTCATTGCCGATCGCATTGCCGTAATCCATAAGGGTGTCATCGTGGAGCTTGCGGATACGGAAGAGCTGTTTGCCTACCCGTTGCATCCGTATACGCGCGCGCTGCTCTCGGCCATTCCCCAACCAGATCCGCGCAGCGAGAAGCACAAGGTGCTTGAAGTGTACGATCCCGCGATTCATAACTACACGGTGGATAAACCCCGCTGGGTGGAGATCCGGCCCAAGCATTATATCACCTGCAATGAACACGAGCTCGCGCAATACCAGGAAAAACTGGCGCGTGAGGGCGCTGCAGAATAATCGCGCGTGCCGCAGGGGCGTCCGCAACGGTGGGCTGGGCGCCCCCGCATGGTTGACAGGGAACACAAAGCCACGTATAATAACCATGCAAGCATGTGCAAATGTGTATATGTGTACGAAAGAAAGATAAAAGGGAGTAGTTTGCACGGACGGGCCCAGCGGCCGCCGTGTTGCGCGGTATCGCCATTCCGATCATCGTTTGATCCGGGCCGCGCAGGGGTTTTTGCTCGAAACGAGACTTTTATCGTGGCAACGCCATGGTAAGAGTCTTTCTTTTTTTCGAAAAATCAAACAAAGGAGCTGGCTTACCCGTATGAAACTTTTCGCGCTTATCGTCTTCCTGCTCACCTATGTGCTTATGATTGCGCTGCCTAAGATTAGGCCCTGGGTTGCGCTCACAAGCGGCGTTATTTTCCTTGTGAGCGGGCTTGTGCCGCTGGGCACGCTTGCAGAAGCCATCGATTTCAATGTGCTTTTGATGCTTGCCGGCACCATGGGTACCGTTTCGCTGTTTATCCAATCCCAAATGCCCAACCGCATGGCGGAGTTGCTGATACAAAAAACGCCTAATGTAATGTGGGTCGTGGTGGTTATGTCGCTGTTTGCGGGCGTGGTTTCCGCGTTTGTGGACAATGTTGCAACGGTGCTCATGATCGCGCCCGTGGGCCTTGCGATCGCGAAAAAACTGAATATTTCCCCGGTAGGCATGCTGATCTCCATCGCAGTTTCATCAAACTTGCAAGGTGCAGCTACGCTCGTTGGCGATACAACCTCTATCATGCTGGGTGGCTACGCCGGCATGGACTTCCTCGACTTCTTCTTTATGGATGGAAAGCCGAGCATCTTCTTTGCTGTGCAGCTCGGAGCGATTGCAACGATCCCTGTGATCCTGTTCCTGTTCCGCAAGAACAGGCAGCCGGTAAACGCCGCAGTGAGCACAGTGGTTCAAGATTATTTCCCGACCTTCCTGCTTCTTGGGAATATTGTACTCCTTATTCTTGCTTCTTTCCTTCCCAACAAGCCGGCCCTCACCAACGGTTATATCTGCACGGGACTCTTTGTGATCGGCGCGCTGCGCTCGATCCTGCGCAACCGGGATCATGTTGCTGCAAAAACCGCACTCCTTGAGATCGATTATCAAACCCTCTGCCTGCTGGCCGGTCTGTTCGTGGTGATCGCGGGCATCACCAACGCGGGCATCATCGATGACATCAGCAACTTCTTTGTAAAGATCGGGGGCAACAACCTCTTCCTTCTGTACACGGTGATCGTATGGGGTTCGGTGCTCATTTCAGCCTTTGTGGATAATATCCCCTATGTTGCCACCATGCTCCCTGTTGTAAGCGGCATTGCGCTTTCCATGGGTTGCTCGCCCACCGTGCTCTACTTTGGCCTGTTAACGGGCGCAACGCTTGGCGGGAACCTCACGCCCATCGGCGCCTCGGCCAACATTGCAGCCATTGGCATCCTGCGCAAGGAAGGTTACGAAGTGCGCATGCAGGATTTCATGCGCATTGGGCTTCCGTTCACCCTTGTTGCCGTCTCGATGGGATATCTGTTCAGCTGGCTGGTCTGGCATTAAACTGCCCATAAAAAACAAAACCCTCCGTATGCCCGCGGCGACGGAGGGTTTTCCATAGCGCAAACAGAATAGCGCGAGTAAAAGGCCCCTCAGCGTTTATGCGATACCCTTTTGCGATTAGCCGGCAGCCGCATATGTATGGCAACGCGCTGATCAATCCGGGGCGTTGGGCGTGGCAGCCGGTTCATATTGCAGCTTAATGGGATATACATCCAATACAAAATGCGCTTCCCCGATCCCCGTGCTTGGGTGGAAGGCGCTAAGGCGCAATGTTACGTCCCCAACTTGCAATGGTTCGGCGCTGGGGCAGGTCCCAAAGACGATGTACTGGCAAACGCAATACGTTAAGAAACCATCTGCATCCGGCTCTAAAGGGCACGCTTCAAACGGTTTTTCCATGGCAATGCCCCATTTTGCAAGATGGGACGCTACCTCCGGATATGCGGATTTTACCCGCGAACGATAATGCTTGCAAGAATTACAGTCGCAGAGCATCTGATCCGCTTCCAACCGATAATACGTTTTTGTCCTTTCAATGTTTATATGCACGCATTGGATCCTTTCTTGCTTTCCTTTGCGGCCCCAAATGGTGTGCGCAAATGGAAAAAAGTGCCTGTGCACGGCGGGTACATAAGCGACTGGAAAAAGGCCGCCTTAACGAAGCCGGGCCGGCCAATTCGCATAAATAAGGCGCAGCCGGGTTGCGCCATTTTCGCCAGTGGTAGCCATTTCGCTTTTCTTTTTTTGCTGCAAGCCAGGAACCCCATTCAGCTTCGAATAAATCGGAATTAAGGCTCCTGCAGCGCATCTAAAATGCGAATCGTTTTATAAATGCTGCCGCATTTGGGGCAGGGGGTAGGCGTTTCGCTCCAAAGCTGTTTCAGAAAACGCACGGCTTCAGCCCGTTCACGCATTTGTAGCGCACACAAAACATCCTTTTCCAAGCATTTTCCTCCATTCCTATAGCACTTTGCTTGCGTAGCATGGTATTGTATCATAAGGCTAGGAACAATTCAAATCAGAAATGGAAGCTTTTTCCGAAGCACGGGCTTTCTGCATTGTCAAACCATGGGTACAGCACCGTTCCAACAGCAGGGGCGCCTTTCAAACGCTTGGCAGTGCGGGCGAAGCATGCTTTGCCCTGCCTTTGCGATTTTTATGGAAATCGCGCTTCCCATCTCGAATGCAACTTCCATAAATCGCGCAGCGGAACAGGAAGCTGCCCGCTATGGCGCAACGGCTCAAAGGGCGTTTCCCGCGGCACATGATGCTTTTCACGCGATGGATGTGCAGGATTGGATGCCTTTGAAGCCAAGAAAAACGGCAGCAGGAAGCTTCCTACTGCCGTAAAACTTTGCTTGATGCGCTCAGCCGCCCAGGTATGCCTTTTTGACGGCGTCGCTTGCGGCGAGGTCCGCGCCCGTGCCCGAAAGCGTGATGCGGCCCTGCTCCAGCACATAGGCGCGGTCTGCGATGGCGAGCGCCTTGCCCGCATTCTGCTCCACGAGCAGAATCGTTGTGCCGGAAGCGTGGAATTCGCGGATGATGTCGAAAATCTGCTCCACGAGGATCGGCGCAAGGCCCATGGAGGGCTCATCCAGCATCAGCAGCTTGGGGTGGCTCATCATCGCCCGGCCCATGGCAAGCATCTGCTGTTCGCCGCCGGAAAGCGTGCCTGCAATCTGCTTTTCGCGCTCCTTAAGCCGCGGGAACCGGCGAAACACTTCTTCCATATCCGCCTCTGAAACATCTTTTTGCGTGTAGGCGCCCATGTCCAGGTTTTCGCGCACGGTCATCTGCAGGAAGATGCGCCGGCCTTCCGGTACCTGCGCAAGGCCGCGGTTGACCAGCTTGTAAGCCTCCGTGTGGGTGATGTCGTTGCCAAGGAACGTGATGGTGCCGGATTTGGGGCGCAGCAGGCCGGAGATGGTTTTGAGCACGGTAGATTTCCCTGCGCCGTTTGCGCCGATGAGCGAAACGACTTCCCCTTCATGCACCTCGAAGGAAACGCCCTTGATGGCGTGAATCTGGCCATAGTAAACGTGAATATCGTCAACTTTGAGCATCATGCCGCGTCACGCCCCTTTCTTGCCCAGGTAGGCCTCGATTACGGCCGGGTTGGATTTGATTTCATCGGGTGTGCCCTTTGCGATGATCTTACCGTAATTGAGCACCGCAATGCCCTCGCAGATGCCCATAACAAGGCTCATATCATGTTCGATGAGCATGATGGCGATCTGGAAGGTATCGCGGATCTTGCGGATATTCTCCATGAGCTCCGTGGTTTCCGAAGGGTTCATGCCGGCGGCAGGCTCATCCAGGAGCATGATGCCCGGATCCGTTGCAAGCGCGCGAACAATCTCAAGCCGCCGCTGCGCGCCATAGGGCAGGCTGCCCGCTTCTGCGCCCGCAAGATCCTGCATGTGGAACACGGAAAGCAGCTCCAGCGCGCGCTCTTTGGCCTGGCGCTCGGCCTTATAATAGCCAAAGCCGTGCGTAACGGAAGCCCAAAGGTTGCTCTTTGTGCTGTTGTGCAGGCCCACCTTCACGTTGTCGAGCACCGTCATGTTGGAAAACAGGCGGATATTCTGGAACGTGCGCGCGATGCCAAGCTTGTTCACCTGGTGTGTGCTCATGCCCAGCGTGTCCACGCCGTCAACCAGGATGGAACCGCGCGTGGGGCGGTATACGTTGGTAAGCAGGTTGAACACCGTGGTCTTTCCGGCCCCGTTCGGGCCGATGAGGCCGCCGATCTCCGTGCGGCCCATGGTGAAGTTGAAGTCGTCCACGGCGGTTAGGCCGCCGAAATCGATGCCAAGGTGGCGTACGTCGAGAATGGGGAGCTTATCCGCATCGCGCTCGGGCACGATTGCCTTGCTCGGCAGGGGTACCATCTTATTCATGCGTTTGCCCTCCTTTGTTCGCTTTGGAAGAAGCGGACTTCGCGCGGACTGCATCCGCGAGCGCTTTATAGTTGAGCTTGCCCTTGAGCGCTGCAAAGCGCGGGGAAGCGTTGAGGATCATCATCACGATCAGCACGAGCGCATAGATCAGCATGCGGAAATCGTCCAGCTCGCGCAGCGCTTCGGGCAACACGGTAATGATGATTGCCGAAATCACGCTGCCGCGGATGCTGCCCATGCCGCCGAGCACCACGATGACCAGGAGCTCGATGGATTTGTTGTAGTCAAACGTGCTTGCCGAAAGGATGGAAAGGTTGTGCCCATAAAGCACCCCGGCAACGCCCGCGAAGAATGCTGCAATCACAAACGCAAGCATGCGGAAATAGGTAACGTTAATGCCGCACGCTTCCGCTGCGATGCGGTTATCGCGGATGGCGGTAATTGCGCGCCCATGGCGGGAGTTGACCAGGTTCATGATGACCACCAGCGTGATCAGCACCACAACAAAGGCGATCACGAACGTAGAATCCTGCGGCGTGCCTTTGAGGCCGGCTGCGCCGCCAGTGAATTCCAGGTTGATAATGATGCTGCGGATGATCTCGCCAAAGGCGAGCGTTACAATGGCGAGATAGTCGCCATGCAGGCGCAGCACGGGGATGCCGATGAGCACCCCGAAGCAGGCCGCAACAAGGCCGCCAACGAGCATTGCAAGCGGGAAGCGCAGCGCCATCGGCAGGATCTCCTCCATGGCGATGGAAAACAGGCATCCCGCATAGGCGCCGACGGACATGAAGCCCGCATGGCCCAGCGTTAGCTCGCCCAGGAAGCCCACCGTGAGGTTGAGCGATACGGCGAGGATGATGTTGATGCAGATTGGAACGAGCATCGAGCGCATGTGGCGCGTGGCGTTTCCGGTTTCCACCAGGATGAACACCACTGCAAACAGCACGCACACGATGGCAAGCGTGATGAGGTTGCTGGTTAACGGCTTTCTTTTTTTCTTGATGCTATCCATTTCCGCACCTCAGACTTTCTCGTTCACGCGCTTGCCGAGCAGCCCTGTTGGCTTCACCATCAGCACGATGATGAGTACCGCGAACACGATCGCATCGGAAAGCTCAGTGGAAATATACCGTTTGGCCAGGTTTTCGATCACGCCAAGAAGAATGCCGCCCAGCATGGCACCAGGGATGGAGCCGATGCCGCCGAACACCGCCGCAACGAACGCCTTGATGCCCGGCATGGAACCGGTATAAGGACCAATGAAGCCATAGGTTGTGCAGTAGAACACGCCGGCCACGGCTGCAAGCGCAGAGCCGATGGCGAACGTGATGGTGATCGTGCGGTTTACGCTGATGCCCATGAGCTCAGCGGCGTCCCGATCCTCCGAAACGGCGCGCATGGCCTTTCCGGTGCGGGATTTTGCAATGAACAGGCTCATGGCAACCATGATTATGGTGGTCACGGCGAGCGTAACGAGCATGTTGCCCTGGATCGTCAGTCCGCCAATCTCAATGGCGGGCACCGTGATGATCTTGGGGAAACTGTGCTGCGTGGAGCCGAAAATCAGAAGGGCGAGGCTCTGCAAAAAATAGCTTACGCCAATGGCGGTAATGAGAACCGCAAGCGGCTGTGCTTTGCGCAGCGGTTTGTAGGCGATGCGCTCTACGCATACGCCCAACACAACGCAGCACACGATGCTTGCGATGATCCCGAGGGCGGGCGGAAGGCCCAGCATGGACACGGTCGTGATCACCGTAAAAGCGCCGACCATGATGATGTCGCCATGCGCGAAGTTCAACATTTTTGCGATGCCATAAACCATGGTGTAGCCGAGCGCGATGAGCGCGTAAATGCTGCCAAGGCTCAAGCCGCTGACGAGGTTTACGATTAAATCCATCATTGTGGGAGCAGCTCCTTTTGGGAATTCCTGAAAAGGGCGGACCAGCAGCAGGGGCTGGCCATATCCGAGCCCGCGCCGCCGGTTAAAATTGCGGTAAAGGCGCGGATGGCATGAAATGCGGTTGGGGGAGGGACGGATGTGCCGCCCCTCCCCGAAAGTGGTTCGTTTTTGGTTATTCAGCAGTATAGGGGGTCGGAGCGCCATCGCGCAGTACGACGACTGCAGCGGCCTTGCTGGGGGCGCCGCTGGCATCCCACTGCATGGTGCCCGTCGTGCCGTCCACGGTGATTTCGGTCATCGCGGCGATCATCTTCTCGTTGAAATCGGAATCGCTGGGCTTTGCACCGCTCTGCTCGAGCGCAGCCTTGATGGTGTAGATGGCGTCATAGCCGTCCGCCGCAAACTGGTCGGGCGTGGCGCCGTAAGCCGCCTGGTAATCGCTCGTGAACTTGATGTTCTGCTCGTCGGCATTGGGATCAAACGGGGTCAGGAACATTACGCCTTCGGTAGCGGAAACGTTGTCCGCGCCGATCTTCTCGATGATGCCATCAAGGCCGTCGCCGCCAAAGAAGATCTGCTCCATGCCGGCGCTCTGTGCCTGCGTGAGGATGTAGGCGGCTTCCTGTGCATAGATGGGCAGGAAGATGAGTTCAGCGCCGCTTCCTGCAATCGCCTGGAGCTGCACGGAGAAGTCGGTGTTGGACTGGTTGGTGAACGCCTGCTCGGAAACGATCTCAAGGCCGAGATCCGCAGCCGCGGTCACAAAGTTTTCCTTGATGCCATTGGAATAGTCGTTGGACTTATCGTAGATGATGGCGATCTTGGTGGCAAGGCCGTTCTCAGCAATGAACTTCGCAGCGTTTACGCCCTGCTCGGGGTCAGCAAAGCAGATGCGGAAGCCGTTGTCATACTGGATGCACTCCACCTGGGAGCCGGAAGGGGTGAGCATGAGGATGCCGTCTTCCTTGGAAACTTCAGAAACCGCGATGCATGCGCCGCTCGTAACTGCGCCGAGGGAAACCTGCATGCCGTTGTCCATGAGCTTGTTGTAAGCGTTCACGGCCATTTCAGCGTCGGTCTGGTCATCCTCGAAGAGCAGCTGGAAGGTGATGCCGTTCACGCCGCCCGCTTCGTTGATTTCCTTCACGGCCATCTCAGCGCCCTGCTTTACAGACACGCCGTAGGTGGCATAGTCGCCGGTGAGGGGCCCGATGCCGCCGATGATGAGCGTCTCGCCTTCAGCGGGCTCAGCTGCGTCGGGGTTGTCAGTGGTTGCAGGCGCTTCAGTGCCTTCGGGGGCTTCGGTTCCAACGGGAGTTTCGGTTGGTTCCGTCGCATCGTTGGCGCATCCTGCAAATGCGGCAAGGACCATCATGAGGGCCAATGCCAGTGCAAAGATCTTCTTCATTGGGACAGTTCTCCTTCAAATAATATTTTTTGAATTATTATGCAAAAAGGCGGCCCCGAGGATTTCGGAACCGCCTTAGCATACCCTAGGACGATTAGCCCGCTCTCCCCGGCAGAACGTTGCGGCGAATGATTATGCCTACTACAGCGAAGACCGCAACCACGACGAATACGCCAACCATCGTTGCGATGGTGGCGCTGCTAAGGATGAGGGCGCATGCGAGCGGAGCGCAGAGAAAAACTTTTGCAGCAAACCGCAACATAAAGCGCTCCTTTCCGTTGCAAATCGCAACCATTCCATTTTCATCGCAAAAATAGTATCATGGAGGGCATAGGTTGTCAAGAAAAATATATTATTTATAATTTAACAAAAACCGGCAGAATAAAGGATACGCTGCGCGGGGCCGCCCAGGCGGAATTTACAGTTTATTTATTCCCCCGTATCCCACAGCAACGGGAAACCTGTTATAATCAGTGGCATATGCTATATTGCGGAAAAAACAGCGTTCACGCTGGGAAATATTTTTCTTTTTGGAGGTCAGTATGTGTGGAATCGTAGGGTACATCGGCGCAAAGCAGGCTGCACCCCTTTTGCTCGCGGCGCTGGAAAAGCTGGAATACCGCGGGTATGATTCGGCGGGGCTTGCCATCCTAAGCGCGGATGGGCTTTCCGTATGCAAGGCAAAGGGCCGGCTTTCCGTATTGTTTGAGCGGACGCAGGGCGGCGCCTCCATGCCGGGCACAGCGGGCGTGGGGCATACCCGTTGGGCGACGCATGGCGAACCGTCGGATGTGAATTCCCACCCCCATCTTTCTCACAGCGGCAGGGTAGCCGTGGTGCACAATGGCATTGTGGAAAACTATGCGCAGCTGCGCGAATTCCTAACCGAACACGGGTATGTGTTCCATTCGGATACGGATACCGAGATCGTGGCTCAGCTTGTGGATTATTATTACAAGGGCGATCCCGTTGCGGCCGTGCGCGCTGCGGAAGCCCAGCTCATGGGTTCTTATGCGCTCGGCATCGCCTTTGCCGCGCACCCGAATATGCTCATCGCCGTGCGCAAGGATAGCCCGCTTATCCTCGGGCTGGGGGAAGGCGAAAACTTCATCGCTTCCGATATCCCGGCGCTGCTCAAGCATACGCGTGAAATCGTGCGGCTGGGCGAGCGGGAACTTGCCGTGCTCACCCGTGAGGGCATTTCGGTATACGACCGCTTTGGCGACCCGGTGGAAAGGGAACCGGAATACATTGCGTGGGATGTAAGCGCAGCCGAAAAGGGCGGTTATGCGCATTTCATGCTCAAGGAGATCATGGAGCAGCCGGAAGCGATCCGCAACACCTTGAGCCCGCGCGTCCGGGATGGAAAAATCGAGCTTGGGCTCACCCGCATTACGGAAGAAGTGATCCGCGGCATCGATAAGATCTACATTGTGGCCTGCGGTTCCGCAAGCTATGTTGGCATGACGAGCCAGTATATGCTTTCCAAGATGCTGCACGTTCCGGTAACGGTGGAACTTGCTTCCGAGTTCCGCTACAGCGATCCGGTTGTGGATGCGAACACGCTTGTGATCGTCATCAGCCAGAGCGGCGAAACGCTCGATACGCTCTTTGCCCTGCGCGAGGCAAAGCGGCGCGGCGGGCGCATCCTTTCTATTGTAAATGTAGTGGGTTCAGCCATTGCCAATGAAAGCGAGGATGTGGTGTACACCTGGGCCGGGCCGGAGATCGCCGTTGCAACCACCAAGGCGTACAGCACGCAGCTTGCGGTGATGTACTTGATTGCGCTGCATTTTGCTAAGGTGCGCGGATACCTTGCGGACGCGGCGCAGGAAGAGGCCGTTGCGGCGCTTACGGCGCTGCCGGACCAGGTTGCGGCCATGCTCGGCAAGCGGGAGCAGATGCAATACCTTGCGTCGTTGTTCTTCAACCTGCGGGATATCTTTTTCATTGGCCGCAATCTCGATTATGCGCTATGCCTGGAGGGCTCGCTCAAACTCAAGGAGATCTCCTACATCCACTCTGAAGCATATGCGGCGGGCGAGCTCAAGCATGGGACGATCTCCCTCATTGAACCGGGCACACTGGTGATCGCGCTTTGCACCTATGCGCCGCTTCGGGAAAAAATGGTCAGCAACATCCGCGAGGTCAAGGCGCGCGGCGCAGTGGTCATCGCGTTTACGGACGAGGCGGATCAGACGGTGCCCGCCGTGGCGGACCATGTGATCACCCTGCCCAAATGCGCGCAGCTGGTGCTTCCCTCCATGCCGCTGATCCCGCTGCAGCTTTTCGCCTATTATGTGGCGCTGCTCAAAGGGTGCGATATTGACAAGCCGCGCAACCTTGCAAAATCCGTCACGGTGGAGTAAACGCCGCGCAAAGCGCCAAGAACGGGCTGCTGCCCGCGGGGGCTTGGAGCGGCAGCCCTTGATTTCCATTTGTAAGCAGCGATATTGCGCGGTGCAAGCGCAAAGAAGGCCTCGCGCAGGCGGCGCAAGCTGTTTGTGTGAAAAAGCGCGCGCAGATGCTCGAGCTTACCAAGCCGGCTCTTTTGCCCGCCGCGCATGTCGCGCCAAAGCCGTTTGTTCGGGTGGGGTTTCCGTTTGCGCGCATGGGCGGCGGGCGCGGCATGCTCTGGCGTTCTGGAACCCGGCCTGGTCCGCGCAAGCGCGCAAACGCGCAACGGGGTGCTGCTCCGAGGATTGTGGCTGTGCGGTGGCTAAGAGCGACTTGAGGGCGTAGCCCCCGGGCTTTATCGGATTTGGCGACATGCGCGGTAAATCCAATGAAAGCCTTGCTGCGCGATGGAAAGCCCCGGGCCGCAATCCCCGCAACAAAGAAAGCGCAGCGAATATCGTTTGCCCCAAAACCGAAAGCGGGCACGCCCTGTGGCGCGCCCGCTTTTCCTTTTCAGTTCAGTTTTCCGCGACCTTGATGTTGCCCGTAAGGCAGATCAGCGCGGCATCCCGCACAGCCGCTGCATGCGCCTCCACCGCTGCGTCCGGCCGCACAAACGCGCGCCGTTTTTCGCGGTCAAACCCGAACACTTCCGGGCATTGCTTGGTGCATGCGCCGCAGCCGATGCACTTTTCGCCAAAGAGGATCTTCATGCAGCAAATACCTCCTTAGCGTACGGGTTCGGGGCGGCGTTCTTGAACCTTGAACAGGCGGGAGATCGGCTTGTAGGCCAGGAAGGTCACAAGCGAGTTGATGCCTGCCTTGAGCGCGTTAAACGGAACGATCACAGGCCAGATCATCGCCTGCACGGCTTCTGCCGCCATGCCGTTGTAATGCACGGTGAAGAAGAGGTTGAGGGGGATCATCAGCGCGATCATCACGAGCGAACCGCACACAAGGCCCAGCAGCGCGCCCTTTAGGCTGTGGATCTTCTTGTAGATTAAGCCCGCCACCAGCACGAATGCGCCCGTTGCAAAAAAGTGCATCACTGCGCCCACCCAGCCGCTCTGGACGGAAACGGTAAGCCATTGCAGCAGCGATACGATAAACGTCAGCACCAGGCCGGATACAGGCCCGAACAGGAACGTGCCAATGAGGATCGGCACATCCGCCATGTCGTACTCAAGATAGGGCGCGGCGGGAAACGGGAAACGCACCACGTACATCAGCGCGAGGGAAAGCGCTGCGAGCACCGCCATCTTTACCAGCCATTGAACCTTTGCATTCCGCATAAAAAACCTTCTTTCCCGGGAAATATCTCCCGCATAAAATGTAGGTTTTAGGGGAAAAACGCCCCCGCTTTTCCAAGCGGGGGCGCGTTGCATTGCAAGCAAAATTGGATGCAGTTTGCTTCTTCCATCCGGACTATACCGTCGGTACCGGGATCGAACCGGTTCGGCGGCGCATGTGCGCCGTTCGCGGACTCGTCGGCCGTTGGCCGCATCACCGCCGGTGTGGAATTTCACCACCCCCTAAAGCAAGGCCATTATAGCGCTGCGCGCGCGCATTGTCAATGCTTTCTCACTGTAAATTTCGGATGCAGGCATGGGTGGGCAACTGTGCTTGCATGTTGTGGCAATCGCTGCACCATCCTTTGCAAACGGCTCTCCTTGCGGTTTTGTATTCTTTGCTATGCGCGCTTGCGTTTAGGGGCCTGGTGTGTTATCATGAAAACACAATTGGCAGGCATTGCGCCCCGTTGGTGTTAGGTCCCCGTGTGTTTGTGAGATGTTGGGGAACCTAATTTTTTATTTTGTCTTCGCGTCACGCACGATCTGCGCGGCTTCCTGCGTTGCCTTTGCTTCAATCAGCTTTGCAATTGTCTCAAGAATCACATTCAGTTGATTGTTCGTCAATCCTTCTTCCATTCCTTCCCACCTCCTGTCCGGCATATTTCACTTGGCTGCCCTTGCCATGGTTCCAGTACACATGATGCGGCTTGCATTGTCATGCGGCACGCACTTTTTTTAAGTTTCCGTCCGGCAGATTCAGCGCTGGGAAATACGCAAAAAACGGGAAATAATTCGCCCTTCCCAACCATGCCCGCTTTTGGTATAATATAACGCGGCGCGCAAAACGCGCTGTAAGGATTCGTTGCAATTTTCTAAAAATAAGGAGGGTGGAATATGTCCGCTGCATACGATGCGGTCGTGCTTGGCGCAGGGCACGCAGGCTGCGAAGCCGCGCTCGCGCTATCGCGCATGGGCCTTTCCACGCTCGTTGTTACCTTGAACCTGGATTCCGTGGCGCTCATGGCCTGCAATCCCGCGATCGGCGGCACATCCAAAGGGCACCTTGTGCGCGAGGTGGATGCGCTCGGCGGCGAGATGGGGCTTGCTGCGGATGCGGAATTCATCCAGATGCGCATGCTCAACACCGGGAAAGGCCCGGCCGTGCATTCCCTGCGCGCGCAGATGGACAAGCGCCGCTACCACGAGCGCATGAAGCGCGCGCTGGAGGCGCAGGAAAACCTTGCGCTGCTGCAGGGCGAAGTGGAGCAAATCCTAACGCGGGATGGCCGCGTTTGTGCCGTACGCCTTTCGGGCGGCGTGAATACTGAGGGGGAGCTGATCGCCTGCCGCGCCGTCGTCGTGGCTACGGGCGTATACCTCAAAAGCCGCATCCTCATTGGAGACCATGTGCAGCAAAGCGGGCCATGCGGCCTCTTGCGCGCAGAGGGGCTTTCCGCATCGCTTGCATCGCTTGGCTTTTCGCTGCGGCGCTTTAAAACGGGCACCCCGGCGCGCGTGCTGGGGCGCACGCTCGATTATGATGAAATGGAAGCCCAG
The DNA here is from genome assembly GCA_944366945.1 of uncultured Clostridia bacterium. GTDB lineage: Bacteria > Bacillota > Clostridia > Christensenellales > CAG-138 > UBA1685. The sequence continues at coordinate 7,718 of CALVWJ010000024.1, read as the reverse complement.
CCGGGCGATGTGCCGGCGCCGCATTTTTCCTTTTTAACGCAGAGCGACCCAAGGCCGCAGGTGCCCTGCTATCTCACCTATACCAACGAGGCCACGCATGCGGTCATCCGCGCGAACCTGCAGCGCAGCGCCATGTATTCCGGCCTCATCCACGCGACGGGCACGCGCTATTGCCCCTCCATTGAGGATAAGATCACCCGCTTTGCGGACAAGGACCGCCATCAGATCTTCATCGAACCCGAAGGGCTTTCCACGGATGAGATGTATGTGCAGGGCATGTCCACGAGCCTCCCGCAGGAGGTGCAGGCGGAGATGCTCCACACCATGCCGGGGCTTCGGCACTGCCGGATTACCCGCCCGGGATATGCCATCGAATACGATTGTATCGACCCGCTTATGCTCGATACAACGCTCGGCGCGAAATCGGTGCCAGGCCTCTATTTTGCCGGGCAGATCAACGGTTCCTCGGGCTATGAGGAAGCCGCCGCCCAGGGGCTGTATGCGGGGATCAACTGCGCGCTGTATTTGAAAAACGAACCCCCGCTCGTGCTTTCGCGGGCGGATGCATACATCGGCGTGCTGGTGGACGATCTTGCCACCAAGGGCACAAACGAGCCTTACCGCATGATGACCTCCCGCGCTGAATACCGCCTGCTGCTCCGGCAGGATAACGCAGATCTGCGCTTGACGGAGCTTGGATTGCGCACGGGGCTGATCTCAGAAACCCGCTATGCGCGGCTCATGGAAAAGAAGGAGGGCATCGCCCGCGCGGTGCAGGCGCTTTCCGCTTATGCCCCGCCGGGAGAGGCGCTCGCAGCGCTGCTCAGAGCGCATGGGGAGCCCGTACCTAAAACGGGCGTGCGCCTGTTTGACCTGCTCAAGCGCAATGGCGTGGGCTACACTGACCTCATGGGGCTTTATGCCTCCCTGCCTTCGCTTTCGGAGGAGGTGCGCGCGCAGGTAGAGATTATGGCGCGCTATGATGGCTATATTGAAAAGCAGCGCGCGCAGGTGGAGCGCTTCCGCGCGCTGGAGGATACGCTCCTGCCGGAAACGATGGACTATGCTTCGCTTGAGGGCCTGCGCCTTGAGGCACGGCAGAAACTCAGCGCGCAGCGGCCGCGCTCCATCGGCCAGGCCTCCCGCATCAGCGGCGTTTCGCCTGCGGATATTGCCGTGCTGCTTGTGCATTTGAAGAAACGTGAGATCGGAGGGGCTGAGCAGGGCGCCCAGCCATAAAAGGAGGTAGTATGCGCGCGACCCTTTCCACGCGCTGCCCATTCCTCACCGGGGAGCAGCTTGCGCAGTTTGAAACCTATTATGCCATGCTTGTGGAGTGGAATGCACGCATGAACCTCACGGCCATTACCGCACCCGAAGAGGTTGCAGAGAAGCATTTTGCGGATAGCCTGCTGCCGCTTGCGCATATCCCGGAGGGCGCGCGCTGCATCGACGTGGGCACGGGCGCCGGGTTCCCGGGCGTCCCCATCCTCATTGCGCGGCCGGATGTAAAAGCCGTGTTGCTCGATTCGCTCAACAAGCGCCTTACCTTTTTGCAGGCTGTGCTCGCAGAGCTGGGGTTGCAGGCCCGGGTGAAGCTCGTGCATGCGCGTGCGGAGGATGGCGGGCGCATGGATGCGCTGCGCGGCGGGTTCGATGTTGCGCTCACGCGCGCGGTTGCGCCCGCAGCTGTGGCGCTGGAATGGACAATCCCGTTTTTGAAGGTGGGCGGCGCGTCGCTTTTGTATAAAGGCGCAAAAGCGGAAGAGGAGCTTTCGGATGCGCAGCATGCGCTCAGCGTGCTGCACGCACGCGCAGAGCTTGTGCACTACGATGCGCCCTGGGGCGCGCGTTATGTAATCGCAGCGCAAAAACTGGAGAAAACGCCCAGGGAATATCCGCGCAAAGCGGGAACAGCTGCAAAGAAACCGCTTTAATCTGCATAGGGGGTGCCTAAATTTGACGGGTTTTGTCCGTCTTTGTGGGCGATGCAGGAAAAACGGTTCGGGTGCAGAACCCAATATCCAAGGAGGGAGCAAACCATGCCCGTATTCGACTTTAGAAAGGATGCAAAAACAGAAGGGAACGACCGCAAACTCACGGAAATTCCCGTTGCGTCCATCCGCAGAAATCCCTATCAGCCGCGCGTGACCTTCGATGAGGAAAGCATCGCCGAGCTGGCACAATCCATCCGCCAGGTTGGGCTGATCCAGCCGCTTGTGGTGCGCAAAGCGCCGGACGGCGCATTTGAGCTCGTTGCAGGCGAGCGGCGCCTGCGCGCGGTGAAGAGCCTCGGCATGGAAAACGTAACCTGCATTGTTGAACAGGGGATGGAGGATGAATCCTCCGCGATGATGGCGCTCATCGAGAACCTCCAGCGGGAGGATCTGCATTATCTTGAGGAAGCGCAGTGCTACAATACCCTTCTTTCCACGTATAACCTTACCCAGGAGGAGCTGGCTGCACGCCTTGGAAAAAGTCAGTCGTCCATCGCAAACAAATTGCGTCTGTTGCGCCTTCCAGAGGAAGTAAAATCCGCCATGGCGGAGGCGCATTTAACTGAGCGGCATGCGCGCGCGTTATTAAAGCTCAAGGATGAAAAAACCCAGCTTGCGCTCGTGGATAAGATTGCAAAGAAGAGCCTCTCCGTGAAGGAAACGGAAAAGCTCGTGGACAAAACGCTCAACAGGCTTTACGACGAAAAGGCGGATGGCGCGCGTCCGCGCCCGAAGATCCTGCGAATTGTAAAGGATTACCGGCTTTTTATGAATACCATCAACGCCGCTGTGAATACCTTGCGTGAAACCGGCATGACCGTGGCCGTAGAGCAGGAAGACCGCGAAAATGGCGTAGACATCCACATCCACGTTACGCGCTGAGCCAAAACGCAAAAAAGGGGCCGCTCTGCATAAGTTGCAGAGCGGCCCTTCGGGTTTTATCGCAAGCTCTTTCCCTTCAGCTCAATTACGCTGAACAGGCGCGGCGATGTGATGCGCGAAAACAGGCGTTCGCCATAATCTTCCAGCAGCTGCGCCTTGCCAAGGTTCGTCGCAATCACGGTTGCCTTGCCTGCGTTTTGCCGTTCATTCACCGCGGAAAAAAGCACTTCGTAGGTCACGTTTGGAATAAACGGTTCCGTGCCCAGGTCATCGATGAGAAGGAGCTCCGGCGTGGCGAGCCCCGCTGCCGAAAGTCCGCCTTCCCGCTCTCGCATGCCGCGCAGCATGCGGTCAAGCAGGTTGTAAGCCGTATATTTTTGCACGGAATAGCCCTGGGCAAGCGCGCGCTGGCCAATGCAGTCCAGCAGGAAGGTTTTGCCAAGGCCAACATCGCCCATCAGCAATAAGCCTTTTGCGCCGTTAAAGCAGAGCGCCTGCGCATATGCTTCGCAAATCTCCTTTGCACGCAGGCTGCGCCGCCGCTGGGCTTCATCCGGGTAAATATCCGGGTTGAAACGCTCGAAGCACGCCTCCGGCGCAAAACCCGAAGATGCATATTCCTCGCGCAGCAGCCGCTTGCGCAGGCAGGCGCACATGCGCCGTTCCGGCCCAATGAAGCCTGTGTCCTCGCATTGGGGGCAGCGGAACTGCGGCGCGAGTGTTTCGGGGGCGATTCCATTGTCTGCAAGCAGCCGCGCCGCTTCTGCATCGAGCGTGGCGATGGCCTGCTCAGCTTCAGCGCGCAGGGCTTGCGGATCTTCGGCATCTCGCAGCTTGGGGCCGAGCGCAAAAGCGATGCTCCGTTTTTGCGCATCGATGGCGCGCAGGCGGGGCAATGCGGCATATGCGGCTTCCCTGCGCGCCTCAGCCGCAGCGATTGCCTGGGCGCGCGCCATCTTATACTCGTGCGCGATGCTTTGCGTTATGCGCATTTTGTTCCTCCGCTGCAATTGGTTTTTAAGCTATTATAATGCTTTTCCCTGTTGCGGCACAAGGCTTCATGCGCATTTCTGCCTGTTGCGGCGCCCACGGTTTGCTGCAAAAGGCGCTCTCCCTGCATTTGCTGCCCTCAGCCTGCGTTCATCCTTCGCGTTTCACATAGCTTTCCCCCATGTAGCCTTTTGCAAGCTTGCCGTCCAGCGCAACGGCGATCTCGCACCAGCCGCTTTCCGCTGGAAGCGCAAGCATGCGGTCGCCGGCATATGCAACGCCGAGCGCAGAAGATGTGCTGCTGCGCCCGCTGCGCACATATACCGAGCCACCGCCAACCGTAGCAAAATAGGTTTTTGCCGGCTCGGGCTTTTCGGGTTCCGGCGCATCCGGAAGTGGGAGGCGGCCATAGCGGTTCCAGTATCCCGTGCCGCTCGCATCAAGCGCGCGCCGGGTCACGCCCACGTCGCGCCCCTGTGATTCGATCGCGGTGCCATCCCCGGCGTATACGCCAACATGGTGAATTTTGGTTCCGTTATGCCGGAAAACCAGATCCCCTTTTTTAAGCGCATTTCGCGTGACAGGCGTGCATTTGCCGTAAAGCCCTGCGGCGCTTAAATCGGTTTTATAAAAGCCGGTTATATCCTGCAGATAGTGCATGATGAGGCCGGAGCAATCATATGCCGCAATGGGCGATATGCCCTCTGCCTGCAATTTTTTCCACAGCGCCAGCACGCGCTGGACGTTTGCCTCGCTCGTTTCGCGCGAGCGAATCCATGCCTCTGTAATATCCGTCTGGCCCTGAGCGCCCCACACATAGAGCGAGCGGCCGACCTGTGCATCCAAATATTCGATAAACTCGTTGATCATTCTTATGGAAATTCCTTTCTCTATATTGAGAGAAGCACCCATGCCGGGAGGGCTTGGGCGCTCCTGCTTTATAGTATGCAACGCGCGAAATAAGCGCGCATCCCCGCCGGTAGTGCCGGCGGGGATGCGCATGCAAAAGGTGTGATAGCGGCTTTAGGGAAATTAAGTGCATGCTGCAGGGGAAAAATTCACTTTGGGCTGCCGCATCGCGCCGAATAGGCGCTCCTCTTTATGCGCAGGAAAGCCCGGCGCACCCGCTTGAAGAACTATCCTTTTGCAAATGGATTTCCCTGCATAGATGGGATCTGCCCAGTTGGCGCTTCTGAAAAAACGGCAGATTGCGCCCCATCGCCCGATTCTCTGTTACTCCTGCACTTCGGGGAGCCCCCCGATGCTTGTGAGCAGCGAGAGCAGCGCTGCGAGCGCGGAGGCGGATGCCACCATCGCCCAGTCTACGCCCGAAAGCATTGCAGTGGTCCCGATCGTGGCGACTGCCGTCTGCGCCAGCGTTTTCAGCGCGCGGATCCCCGCCGCCTTGAGCCATGTCTTAAAATTCGTTTTTATTTTCATTGTTTTATACTCCTTTCACTCCGAAATTCGGTTTGTATCCGCTACGAGCTTGCGCTCGAATCTTTTAAATGCCTTCATTGCTTCCCGGTACTGGTTGATCCCATCCTCCACCTCGCCGTTGACGCTCCCGTTTACGCGGGCCATCGCCAGCGCGTAGGAGAGCTTCGCCGTGCTCACCAGCAGCGACACCTGCACCGCTTCCCCTTCCGCACGCAGCGCTTCGCGCGCCTGCGCGTCCTTGTAGCGTTTTGACTGGCGGTGGTTATAAAGCGCCATAATCATGCTTACGCAGAGCGACGGCAGCAATGCCAGCAAAATTTCATAAAGCATTATCCAGCCTCCTTATGTATTTGCCGGACATATAGCCCACTACGATGCTGCCGTGCAACACAGCTGCAACCTGGGGCCAGCCTTTACCGGGCTGTACAAGCAGCCTGTCGTTTTTGTGCGCCACGCCAAGCACGCGATATGCGGTGCTGCCGCCGGCGCGCACGTTTACACTACCGCCTGTACATATGCCATAATACGATGAAAAAGCGCCGGACGTGCTTGCTTTTCTGCGGAGCGCCTCCCAGGTTTTAGGGCCGGCGATGCCATCCACCGCAAGGCCGCTTGCCTCCTGGAACGCCCGCACCGCAGCGTCTGTCGCCGGGTCGAAGATGCCGTCCACGTCGCAGGCAACGCCGTGTTCGTTCAGCAGCGTTTGCAGCTCCCTTACATCCGCGCCTTCCATGCGCGGCTTTGGGATCAGCTTCAATAACCGCTCTTCCATATCCGTTTCCTCCTTTGCTGTTTCCTCCGGCTCCGGCAATTGCACGAAGCCGTACCCGGTATACGGGTCGCGCCCCGTCTTATCAAGATCAACGCTCATGCCCTTGAGCGCCTCATAAATCTCCGGCTCCGTCATGCCCGGCCTGGCGCTGAGCAGCAACCCGATCTTCCCCGCCACCTGCGGCGCGGCAAAGCTCGTGCCGGACTTGCGGTCCTTATCCCCTTCTGCGTTGATGCCTTCCACCCATTGGCCAAGGTCCGCGAAGTCCACCTCCCCGTGCCATGTGGAAAAGTACGTGCGCTTGCCGTTATTATCAAGTGCGGCTACTGTGATTGGAGATTCGAAGCAGCTCGGGTACATGTCCAGGATCTCCTGCCCGTCGTTCCCCGCTGCGCACACCAGCGGGATTCCCGCCGCAACGCACGCATCCACAGCGGTTCGAATCCGTTCTGCCTCCGTGCTCAGCGACATGTTAATTACTACGCGCCTGGTTTCGCCCTTTGCCCGCCTCAGCACATCCTCCATGGCCTCGATCATTGCGTTTGGCGTGTCGCAGCGGTACGCCCAGATTTGCGCATCCGGGCAGTATTCATGGATAACCGACGCCGTAAACGTGCCGTGGTCTGCCCCATCCGCATCGCCGGTCACTTTGCCGCGCAGCGGACCCACCGGGTTTGTGCCAGTATCCATCACGGCAAACACGACGTTTTTGCCCGTGTAGCCTGCATCGTGGTAGGTTTTGCGCATCTCTGCATTCTTTTCTTGGATGCTCATGCCTGCTTCTCCCATCCCGCCGGGTATGCGTCCGGCGACCAGGTGTTCCCGTCAATGAGGCTTACATAATGCTCCCCGTTGTAGGTCACCTTATCGCCGGTGTTGTATGCGTCATGCACGCCCGTGGGCTGCACCCATTCCGGCCATTCCGCGAGGCTCACCTTCACAAAAAGCGCCGGCGTTTGATCCGGCGTCCAATCGGCTTGCGATGTATGCGCCTGCACCACGCGGTACAGGAAATCCCCATACCGGATGCGCGCATCCGCAGCATATGACTTTCCCGCTTCCCAGCGCGGGTAAAGCGCCATGGCTTCAAGCGCCGACGCATCATCCAGCTTCGCGCCCGCCATGTCCATTGCCGAGCGCACCTCCTGTGCACCCTGTAGCCATTTCCCCATACCTCATTCCTCCGTTTCCTTTGGCGTTACGCCAAGGAGCGCAAGCGCCGCTGCCATGTCTTCCGTTTCACCCGGCTCGGCTTGTGGAACAGGTTCATACGAAAACACGAGCTCCGGCGTTTCGCCGCTTACGTCTACACTTACATGCACGCTGCGCGGCTTCCCCTCCGCATCCACCGGCGCAAACGCCGCCTCAACCTCCGGGTCGGGTTCTGCCCAGAAAAATGCGCCGTAGTTTGTTAGCCCAAAGTACGCCGCCTCCTGCTCCACAGTCCTGGGGAGCAAGGCGCCCTGCATAAGGCAGTTATGAACCACTTCGCCGCTTGCAGGGTCGTAAAAAACGATACGTCGAAACATCATATGTGCACCTCCTTATCCAATTAAGAATACCCGGTACCCGGTCCAGTCCGCGCCGTCATATGCATTTCTGCAGAAAACCCGAACCGAACCGTCCGGATGAAACCA
>CALVWJ010000023.1 GCA_944366945.1 uncultured Clostridia bacterium | reverse complement strand
GGCCCCTTGGTCAAGCGGTTAAGACACCGCCCTTTCACGGCGGTAACAGGAGTTCGAGTCTCCTAGGGGTCACCATTCCCAGTTCGTTGTTTGAAGTGCTGTTTGTGGGCCTTTAGCTCAGTTGGTCAGAGCGGTCGGCTCATAACCGATTGGTCCGGGGTTCGAGTCCCTGAAGGCCCACCAACCAATCGTTTGGACAACGAACATTGAAAGCCTGTCGCGGCCCGGTAGTTCAGCTGGTTAGAATGCCAGCCTGTCACGCTGGAGGTCAGGGGTTCGAGCCCCCTCCGGGTCGCCAATTTCGCCTCGGTAGCTCAGTTGGTAGAGCAAGGGACTGAAAATCCCTGTGTCGGTGGTTCAAGTCCACTCTGAGGCACCAACGTTGCAGTGTTTGCTGGTGTAGCTCAATTGGCAGAGCAGCTGATTTGTAATCAGCAGGTTGCGGGTTCGAATCCCATCACCAGCTCCATTGATAAATCTATATTTTATTTGCCGTGGATGGGTTCCCGAGCGGCCAAAGGGAGCAGACTGTAAATCTGCCGTCACAGACTTCGATGGTTCGAATCCATCCCCATCCACCAACTTTCGCGGGAATGGCGGAATTGGCAGACGCGCACGGTTCAGGTCCGTGTGAGGGTGACTTCATGCAGGTTCAAGTCCTGTTTCCCGCACCAAAAAGTATAGTTTAGGCATTGCTTAAATTATGCTTTTTCTTTTATATTAACTTATTTGTTATATAACTTAATATCAAACCAAGATACCACGGCTATAAAGTACTGGAACTCCATTTATCTTGATGGATCACTACCAGATGAAATGATAAGCAGATGATTCTTAAATCGTATACTTTAGTTTTGAAGGTAAAATAAGTCTTATACCTTCGTATTTGTTGCATCCAGCATGTCTATTAGCAACGCAGCGGAGCCTGCAAATTTGGGTTGCACAAGAGCCAATCCGTCCCCCGTGCTTCCATGCTGATTTCCACCCTCCGAATGAATGGGGGGCAATGCAAGAGCCTGTATAAATCCAGACACTTGCTGAAGCAAGTGTCTGGATTTACTGGACTATTCACAGGTTAGAATTCCAGAGAAATAATATCGGTGTCTTCTCCGCCTTCCTCTTAAACATTTGGCATAGGCACTGGAGCTCTTGAAGGACGCGCATTGCCAAAGCCTACGATGGACCAGAGTAAAAATGCAAAATATAGCAAGCAAATTCCTATCACAATCCCAACGATTAACTTTTGCACAGCTGAGAGGCTTTTGCGTTTGAAAAGCAAAAGTAAAACGAGGCCAAGAAAAAGCAGAATAGTAAATATCACAAAAACAGGATGGAATAGTAATTCAAGCATAATGATTTCCCTCTCTTCTCCCCTTTTATTCAATCCCCATATTTCCGTTTGAAAAACGCAAAGGCAACCGCATAAATGATGCAAATCATTGTTAGGGCAGAAAAAGAAGTAAACCCAATGCCAAGCTCGAATGCCGCCAAGACGGAGTCCAGAAGAAAAAGCGCTGCAGCAACGTAGAGCGTACTTGCAGATGCTTTCATGATAATATATGCTCGGCGTTCATCCTTTTTCTTTGCGAGCAAAACGGCCATTGCAAGGATACAAGCAACGCTGATGCAGCTAGCAATTAGAAAGATTGCGCTTGCAAGTGGGCTATTCTCCATGGCATGTCCACCTCCCATCTGTCAAACTGTTTTTACATCAGCATAATAGCATAGAAACCGCTTTGTGTCAAATGCTTTTTACAAACCATCTTTTTTTGCATATACAAAAAAGGTTATTAAAAAGCTCCAGGAAAGCATAACGCTACCCGAAGCCTTTGTACGAAACTATCTTTTGATCCGCATTGCTCGCATTGCATTTAAAACTGCAATCACCATCACCCCAACATCTGCAAAAATTGCTTCCCACATAGTCGCAATTCCAAACGCACCGAGGAATAAACAGGCAAACTTTACCGCTAACGCAAAGATGATATTTTGCCGCACGATCTTTAACGTATTCGATGAAATGCGCATTGCGAGCGCGATTTTGCAAGGATCATCATCCATTAAGACTATATCGGCTGCTTCAATCGCTGCATCTGAACCAAGTGCTCCCATAGCAATTCCAATGTCTGCACGAGAAAGCACAGGCGCATCATTTATGCCGTCTCCAACAAACGCTAGCTTTTCTTGTTTGCCTTTTGCGGCGAGTAAGGCCTCTACTTCGTTTACTTTATCCCCTGGCAATAACTCACTACGCACAAGATCTATGCCAATTTCGCGTGCAACCCGTTCGGCAACGTCCCGCACATCACCTGTAAGAATCACTGTTTTCTTAATCCCCATTTTTTTGAGTGCAGCAATCGCTTCCTTAGAAGATGGCTTTATAACATCAGAAATTCCAATCGAGCCAGCATACGTTCCAGAAACGCAAACGAAAACCATACTTTCGCCACTATTATGCGTTTGCAGTATGTCAACTCCAGCATATTGCATGAGTTTCTGATTTCCAACATAGACTTGCTGCCCATCTACCCATGCGGTAACGCCCTGGCCCGCAATTTCCTTTATGCCATTGACGCGTTGCGAATCCGGTTCGGCTCCATATGCACGCTTTAAGCTTAAACTGATTGGATGGTTGGATGCACTTTCCGCGCTGGCAGCATAAAACAGCAGGCTTTTTTCCGTAAAACCATTTTCCGGGAAAATCCCTGTCACTTCGAAAACACCCTTTGTAAGTGTACCAGTTTTATCAAATACGAAGTATTTTGCATCCGCAAGCGCTTCAAGATAATTGGAACCTTTTACCAATATGCCGTGTTTCGATGCACAGCCAATCCCTGCAAAAAAGCTTAACGGGATGGAAATCACAAGTGCACATGGGCAACTAATTACAAGGAAGGTAAGCGCCTGCTTAATCCAATCATACCAATGTGGTGCATCGCCTAAAATCAACCTTATAATTGGAGGAAGTAATGCTAAAGCAAGTGCGCTATAGCACACAGCTGGTGTATAGTATTTCGCAAATTTCGTGATAAAGTTTTCGGAGCGCGACTTTTTCATGCTGGAATGCTCCACAAGTTCCAGTATTTTCGAAACAGTTGAGTCTCCAAACTCCTTTGTTGTCTTAAGTTTTAAAGGGCTTGCTAAATTGATGCAGCCGCTCACCACCATATCTCCCGGTTTTACATCCTGCGGGATACTTTCCCCGGTTAATGCGCTCGTATTTAGGGCCGTTTCCCCTTCTATAACAACCCCATCAATTGGGACCTTTTCTCCAGGGTTTACTCCAATAAGCGTCCCGATTGCCACTTGTTCTGGATCCGTTTTTTCGATTTTTCCATCTGGTAAAATGACATTCGCATAATCCGGCCGAATGTCCATCAATGCTGCAATGCTTTTGCGGCTCTTTCCAATTGCAGCGCTTTGAAACAGTTCGCCAATCTGATAAAACAGCATGACGGCTACGCTTTCTTTGAAATCGCCAAGCAGTATTGCGCCAATGGTCGCAACTGCCATAAGAAAGTTTTCATCAAAGACCTGCCGGTTTTGAATCCCGTGGAATGCCTTTTTTAAAATATCATAGCCAATTATAAAGTAAGGAATAAGAAAGAGTACCGCTTCAAGGTATTCGTTTATTTCGAATAAAGCGGACAACAACAGCGCTGCGGCCGTAAATGCTATAGCGGCAAGAATCCTAATAAACACCCGTCTTTGTTTTATCGTCATCCAAAGGACCCCCTTCCATAAAACGGCGCCGTTTACAGATAAATCTCACAGTCACTTTCTATTTTTTTGCAATTCTTTAACGCCTTCCTCATTACGCTATCGGTATCTACGCCTTCCTCAAATTCAACGTTAAGCTTTAATGTCATAAAGCTGAGGCACGCATTTTTAATGCCAGGCGTTGCTTTTACGGCTTCCTCCATTTTAGCAGCACAATTCGCGCAGTCTACTTCAATACCATAGGTTTTTTTCATTGTATCCATCCTCCTTTTCGTTGTTTATTCTTCAACATGTTCCATACCCATGCTCAGCATAGTTCGAACATGGTCGTCATCCAACATATAAAAGATGATCTTCCCTTCCCTTTTAAACTTTACTAGCTTAGCATCCTTCAGTATTTTCAGTTGGTGGCTGACGGCAGATTGACTTATCCCAACCAGCTGAGCCAAATCCCCTACACAAAGGTCGCTCTCAAATAATGCATATAGGATTTTAATCCGTGTGGAGTCTCCAAAAACCTTGAATAACTCTGCAAGCTCATAAAGATATTCATCTGCTGGCTGGCGTTCCAGAATCCATTTCACAACGTCTTCATGGGCACCCAGAAAATCCATTGCGGCTTCGCCACCTGCTTTGTTTTGATCAGTCATTATGTCCTACCCTATCTTTCATTTTTACAAGCATATTATCAATCATTCGAATATTCATATGTGATTATATTCGCATCTTATAGTTTTCAAGGTAATTAAAAAGATAATTTGAAAAGTCCAAGCTAAAAACTAAGCCTTTCATGAAATGCGAAAATTTGCTATAATACGATTGTTTCTAAGCTACAATGTGCTTGCAGTTTTATACTTAGGAGGAATGTATTTTATGCGTTTTTATATTTCTGGCGGGCGAGAAAGTGCAGAAAAGATAGCTGAGATTGGAGAAATGCTTGCTCGAAATGGGCATATTGTTACCGTCCCTGCTTCGCCTGGCAGCAGTTATGATGAGCTTTTCGAAGCAGCATATAAGCGCGTGTTTTCGGTAACGGATTCTGATTTCGTTTTACTTTTGTTGCCCGGTAATTATGAAACCCATGTTGAGCTTGGCCTTGCCCTGGCAAGTCGAAACAACAAGCGCATTGTACTTTGGTCTGAAACCGGAGTAGAATATACTGTTAGCGAGAATGCTTGCACTTTTTATCATCATACTGCCGTAGAACGGCGCACTGGGTCTTTTGAAGATCTAAAGGAAATGCTGATGAGCCTCTAAATTTAATCCCAGCTTTGTCATTTGCGTACTGTTTCCGTCATAATATCTATGATTTCGCGATCTGTCTCACGCATGCCTACACGCGCCATGCGGCCGACCGTACGGATCGTATTATCTACGCCCTTTATCACAATCCCATCACCGGCAACAAATTCCTGCCTGCCATTGAGATACATTTCATATCCCATTAACCCCGCTTCTACGGCCATTGCGATTTTCGCAGCGCAGGAAGCTTTGGCGCCATCGCATACCATGCCAGAAATAATTGCAAGGGTATTTACAATTGTATGCGCAATCACATCATAACGATACCCGTCAAGATAGGCAATGCCAGCGGCTGCACCACAGCCGGCACTGACGGCGCCACAAAATGCGGACAAGCATCCGATGCTGCTCTTCTGATGGATTGTAATCAAATCGGATACTACAAGCGCACGATAAAGAAGTTCTTTCTCCGCTTTCCGTTCCTCTGCGTATGCAATAACAGGTAAACTTGCCGTCATGCCTTGATTTCCACTTCCTGAAACAATCACAACTGGAAGTTCACATCCACTCATGCGTGCATCCGAACCAGCAGCAGCGACTGCACGCACGCGAATTTTTATATCATTTCCACGCATTGCAAGCAATGTGCGACCAATTTGTGCGCCCCATGCATGTTCAAGGCCTTCTCTTGAGATTGCGCTATTATATTCGATTTGCCGTGAAATGGGTGCTTCAATGTCTTGTATATCCAGTTGATCCGCAAATTCGATGATGCGCTCTACGGAAAGCGAACTATGATCCGTCCGCTGCGTTGGAACCGCATCGATGCATGAAGCGCTTCCCTGGAACAGGCAGGTACCATTTCGTTCAATCCGTGTAATATTGGTATGGGAATCCTCAATTGTAACACTGGCGCAATCATTGCCTGCCCCAACGGTAACACAAAGATAGAAAATCTTTCCGTTGTGCGCTGGTGAGACCGTAATGTCATGCGAAGCATAATATTGCGCGATTTCTGCCTGCTGGGCAGCATTAATATCCGAAAGCACCTCAAGCCGTGCTTCTGCATTTCCGGCAACAATGCCGGCACATGTTGCAGCTTCGATGCCCTTCATGCCACCCGTATGTGGCACGATCACGCTCTTAACGTTTTTTATAATATTGCCACTTGCTTCCACATGGCAGGTTTCCGGGAGCATGCCAAGTGCAGCACGCGCTTTGGCGGCCGCATATGCGATTGCTATGGGTTCTGTGCACCCCATAGCTGGAATCAATTCTTCCTCCAAAATTTGAACATACTGTTTATAAATCGGATCGGTTGATCGCATGCTTCCTGCCTCCAAATTGTTTCATGATTCGATAAATTTAGATCTATATTTAATAGTATAATACTTCTAAATACCCCATTCAAGAATTTTAATAAAAAGGCGCAGAATCATCTGCGCCTTTCAGCATGTTACCGCTATGCTTCTGCCAGCACTTCCCGCAATGCCTTAGCCAACTGCTCTACGTTTGCACGGGTTACACCATGGTTGGTTACAAACCGGAACTGCCCCTCCTCGTAGCCGCCAATCAGCATGCCGTATTCTTTCATACGCTCCGGGAGAGATTCCAGCACAGGGAGCGGGCGATCGATGGTACAGAAAACCATGTTGATTTCCACTTCTTCCGGATTTACCGAAATCCCTGGGATTTCCTGCAGCAAGGTCGCAAGATAACGGGCATTTTCATGGTCTACATGCAACCGCTCTGGCATTTTTTCCAGTGCGATCAATCCCGCTGCAGCAAGAATGCCGTTCTGCCGCATGCCGCCGCCCAACATTTTGCGGTAACGTCTTGCACGTTCGACCGTCTCGCGGGTTCCCGCGAAAATGGCGCCGACTGGGGCGCAAAGGCCCTTGGAAAGGCAGCAGGTCAATGTATCCGTATAGCGCGTAAGCTCCTTTACATCAACACCGAGTGAAGCCGCTGCGTTAAAAATGCGCGCACCATCCAAATGAACTGGAATATCATGGGCATGTGCAATTTCATAAATTTCCCGCATAGTTTCTATCGGAACGACGCGGCCGTTTGCAAGAGCATTCTCCATGCAAATGAGCGTTGTACGGGGCTCATGAATATCGTCCGGGCGAATTGCTGCCGCAATTCTTGCTGGAACCGGCAACCCGTTTTCATAAGGAATCTGGCGGATATTTGCACCGGAAAGCACTGCCGCAGCTCCAACTTCATGCATCACAATATGGCACTGCGCACCAGCGATGACTTCATCGCCACGGCGCGTATTGCACATCAGCGAAAGCTGGTTTCCCATCGTACCCGAAGTGATGAACAGCGCAGCTTCAAACCCTAGGACTTCAGCTGCACGCGCTTCTAGACGATTGGTAGTTGGGTCGTCTTGATAAACATCATCCCCTACCTCTGCGCTTGCCATTGCAGCGCGCATTTCGTCCGTTGGCTTTGTTACCGTGTCGCTTCTAAGGTCGATCCAATCCATCTTTGTTCCTCCCTCTCCGTATTAGATCCTACTCATGAGAATGGTAACGCGTGCGCGTGCCTTCGTCAATACAAAATTCATGTTTTATGATATAATCAATCAAGGAAAGGAGGAAGGCGCAGCATGGCTTCCAACTATGCCGGAGGACAATATAGAGAATATACCCTAATGCTACGGCAACGAATCGCCGAGCTTCCTGTGTTTTGCGGGGAATTTTTCCGCGGCATCGAAAACGAAACGCTTGTGCGCACACGCTATGCCTACGCAGGCGATCTTCGGAATTTTTTCCGTTATATTACGACTGAACTTCCAGATCTTAAGGGGAAGTGCATTCTTGAGCTTACCCTTGCTGATCTGGATCGCATCAGCGTAACGGAAATTGAAATGTATCTCGCGCATGTTTCATATTATATGGATGAAGAACACCGCGAGATCATCAATCAAGACCGTGCGAAAGCCCGCAAGCTTTCCACGCTTCGGGCATTTTACAAATATTTCTGCAAAAAGGAGAAATTGAAAAATAATCCGCCTTCCCTGGTTGATCTTCCAACGATTCGGGAAAAAGCAATCATTCGGCTTGAGCCCAACGAGGTGGCAGATCTGCTTGATGTCGTGCAAAATGGAGATGGCCTCACGGAGAATCAAAAAAAGTACCATGCGCGCACGCAAAAGCGGGACCTTGCGATTTTAACGCTCTTTCTGGGCACAGGGATCCGCATCAGCGAGCTCGTCGGCATCAACCTTGATGATATTAATTTCTCCGCCAATGAGTTTTCGATTATCCGCAAGGGTGGAAACCAAGACATTCTTGTATTTGGGGAAGAAGCACGCGCTGCTCTTTTGGATTATATGCTGGAGCGCGAACGTATCATTGCAGAAGAAGGCCATGAGGAAGCGCTTTTCCTTTCCCTTCAGCGCAAGCGGATTACAGTGCGGGCAGTAGAAAACCTGGTGCAGAAATATGCTGCAATTGCAGTACCGCTCAAAAAAATATCGCCCCATAAGTTGCGCAGCACCTATGGGACAACATTATACCGTGAAACCGGGGACATTTATCTTGTTGCAGATGTGCTTGGACATAAGGACGTAAATACAACGCGGAAGCACTATGCGGCAGCTTCTGAAGACCGCAGAAGGCTTGCCGCACAGGTTGTCAAGCTGCGTGAAGATTGATCAAGTTTCATCCTCAAAATCAATTGTGAGTAGCGTTCCATCGGAACGTCTTGCTTCGCGCGCAGCTTCTGCGGCACGTTCCTCTTCTTCCAGCTTGCGAAGTTTTTCTTCCCATTCTGCAAGCAGCGCTGGATCAATGTTAGGGCGTTCCAGCGGCTCATTTAGTACGTTTACATCATCCGGCACAAAGTCCTCCTGCAGCACGTCGAATCCAGCGAATACCGTATTGTATTCCTTTCCAGGATTGTCGATGCAGCGGCAGCAATTGTCGCAGATCTTGCCTGGCTCCAGATCGCAATAATCATTTTCGAGAACCTGCTTTTCTCTATCCTTCATTTCGTTACCTCATCACAATATATAGAACAAAAGTTTGATTTTTTGAGCATAGTATGCTATACTGCGACCATCATTATACCACATTTAAAGCATAAAGGAGCGTAAAATGCCAAAACTTGGGAAAACCCAGAAGGCCGTTTATACATTCATTTGTGATTATATCGAAAGTAATTTGATCCCGCCCACAGTGCGTGAAATTGGTGCTGCGGTTGGCTTAAAATCAACTTCAACCGTGCATATGCATTTGCAAAACCTCGCTGCTAAGGGGCTTATCATTCTAAATCCTTCCAAACAACGTTCCATTACGCTGCCAAAGGCCACAGCTGCCATGGGCATCGTAAGCGTTCCACTCGTCGGAAATGTCGCCGCCGGTCAGCCGATTCTTGCAGAGGAAAATATTCAAGAATACCTTAGCATTCCTGGCTCTTTCCTGCGAGGACGCACTTTAGGGGAAGTGTTTGCTCTAAATGTTCGCGGCAACAGCATGATCGAGATCGGAATCCATGATGGGGATATGATTATTGTGGATAAGGGAAGCCAAGCATCAGAAGGCGATATCGTTGTGGCGCGCGTTGGAGATGAAACTGCAACCGTAAAGCGGCTTTACTACGAGCCTAATCAAAAAATAAGGCTCCAGCCCGAAAACAGGAGCATGGAGCCAATCCTAGTGGATGCAAAAGAGGTTGCAATCGATGGGAAGGTAATTGGCCTTATCCGGCGCTATTAAGCTTCCACAGCGCATCGAGCGCAAGCATCACGCCGATCCGCCCATGCGAATAGGTTAACCCGCCCTGTACATATGCCGTATAGGGCTTTTTAATTGGCGCATCTGCCGAAAGCTCAATGGAAGCTCCCTGCACAAACGCGCCCGCTGCCATGATGACCTGGCTGGTATAGCCCGGCATATCCCAAGGTTCCGGCACAACAAAACTATCGACTGGGGACGCTGCCTGGATACTGCGGCAAAAAGCAATAAGCGCTTCTTCTGAACGGAATCGCAGTGACTGCACGATATCCGAACGCTCTGCGCTGCTGGATGGAAGAGTCTCCATGCCGCATGCTTCAAAAACACGCGCGAACAGAACCGCTGTTTTTAGGCTTTGCGCAGTAGTGTGCGGAGCGAGAAACAGTCCTTGGTAAAACGGAGCATAGCTTCCTGCATAAGAACCAACTTCCCGTCCCATGCCAGGCACAGTAAGCCGCTGCGCAATCCTTTCAATGCACGTATGGGTTCCGGCGATATATCCTCCCGTGGGGGCAATCCCACCGCCTGGGTTCTTAATGAGAGAACCAATTTCAATATCTGCCCCAAATGCAGTCGGCTCATGGGGCTGCGTAAATTCACCATAGCAATTGTCTACAACGATTATGCAACCTGGCTTTGCTTTGCGCACGGCCGAAAAAGCTGGGGCTAGATCTGTTTCCGGCAAAAGCGCATTGCGCCAGGCATATCCTCGAGAACGCTGAAAGTATACCAGGCAGGCATCCGTGCGCAAAAGCATATCGATAACGGCTTCAATGTCGATTTTATCATCCTCAGTCAGCGGCACTTCCTCGTATGCAACCCCCATCCTTTTGAGTGAGCCGTATACATCTCCCGAAATCCCAATTGCTTTTTCCAGAGTATCATAGGGGCGCCCGGTAGCAGAAAGCATCGTGTTACCCGGTTCAAGAAGGCCGGAAAGAGCAGTAAAGATAGCATGCGTCCCAGAAGTAAACTGTGGGCGTACCAGCGCATCTTCTGCATCAAGTGCGCATGCAAACACGCGGTCCAGTGCATCACGCCCGATGTCATCATATCCGTAACCGGTTGTGGGTGCAAAATGGTGCAGCGCGATCTTTTCGCGTTGCAGCGCACGGAGTACCTTCGCTTCGTTCTGATATTCTATGCTTTCAATGCGGGCAAAAACAGGCAGAAGTTCCGATTCCATCGCCGCAACGAACGCCTGCGCGCGCTCAGAAATGCCAAGCGCTGTATAGGGTGGCTGCAAAGTCTGGTTCATTGTCTTATCGCTTCCTTCGTTTCATCCTTTTTTTCTTTTTGGGGATCAGCCATATAAAAGCCATTTGTTTTTTCCAAAGTGATACTGGAAATGGCATGTTTGTAAAGCAGCATTTGTTTATCGCCGCATTCTGCTAAAATTGCATAGTTATCAAAGCTTACGATCATAAGATGATTGAGCTGATAACCGTTGATTACATGTACCGTTACAGGGATCCTCTCTTTTCGGATTAAATTAAGAAATGCATCCTGCAAATTGACCTGCTTTTCAATTTCATTTGCCAACTGATACACCACCTTCTTCTAAAAACTGTGCTGCGATTCCATCCGCAAGCGTTGCCAGGCTCCCATAGGTTGACACATCATACCATTGAATTCGTGCATCGCGCTTGAACCACGTAATCTGCCGCTTTGCAAAGCGGCGCGTTTCCCGTTTGATTTCTTCAATTGCCTCGGAAAGCGTACAGCCACCTTCCAGAAAATGCATGAGCTGCTTATACCCAAGTCCTTGCATGGCGGGGAGTTCAGCTCCATATCCTGCATCGCAGAGCATCTTCACTTCTTCCAGCAACCCCTGTGCCATCATTTGATCCACGCGCTGCTCAATGCGTGCATAAAGAAGCTCACGCGGCATGGTTAGCCCGGCTAAGCATGGCGTATATGGCAACTGAGATTCATCCATCAATGAGAATCCTGCGTAGCTTTCCGAAAGTGGCGTTCCAGTAAGCTCAAATACCTCAAGTGCACGGATGATGCGCTTTTTATCATTTGGATGCAGCCGCGCGGCTGAAGCGGGGTCAACTTCCTTTAAGCGCGCATAGGCCTGCCCCGGGTTTTCTGCTTCCAGCAATGCATACTTTGTGCGGAGCGCCGCATCAGCTGGAGCACCCGTAAAATGAAGCGGATAGGTGAGCGCATTTATATAGAGCCCCGTTCCTCCAACAACAAGCGGCCGTTTGCCGCGCGCAATGACGTCTTCAATGCACTCGATGGCAAGCTCGCGGAAACGCGCTACGCTAAATTTAGGCTCATCGGGATCCACAACGCTAAGCATGTGATGTGGGATCCCTGCGCGCTCCTCCAACGTTGGTTTTGCTGAACCGATGTCCATACCGCAATATACTTGAATGGAATCCGCTGAGATGATTTCCGCATTAAGGCGTTTGGCAACCTCAATGGATACCGCAGTTTTCCCGCTGGCCGTTGGTCCGACAATCAGATACAATTTCTGCTTCCCATGCATATGGTTAAAGCACCCTCTTAAAGAGTTTTTCAAATTCGAGTTTCGTCATCTTTACCATGACAGGCCGGCCATGCGGGCAGGTCAGCGGCGTCCCTTCCGTTTCATATTCGCATAGAAGCGCTTCAATCTCAACCTTGTCGAGCGCTTCGCCAGCCTTTACTGCATGCTTGCAGGCCGCCTGGATCAAAGCAGCCCGCTTGAGTGCAACCGTAGAAAGCCGATTTCGCTTATCAAGCTGCGCAATAGCCTCTCGCAGGAAAGCAGCAGTTTCCGGCTGGCCGATGAGATAGGGTACCGCGCGTACGCTCACAGTTAAAACGCCGAATTCCTCAATTTCAAAACCCAGCTCTTCAAACTGCGGAAGATTGTCCATTAAAGTTTCAAACTCAAGCGGCGTAAGCTTGATTACCTCCGGCATGAGAAGAAGCTGTGACTGTACCGAAATCCCCTTTTCCGCAAGCTGTTCATAAAGCCTGCGTTCATGCGCGGCATGTTGATCTATAAAAAATACGCTGTCTTCCTGTTGCACGATCCAGTAGCAATCGAATGCTTGGCCTATGATGCGGTATGCGTTGCAACTTAAGCGTGTCTGCTCGTTTTTCGCGGCCGGCGCAATAGGTTTGGGTGCGGCCGCTATGGGGCGCGCCTCTTCTGCTTCCTGCGTAGCGCACTTAAATGGTACGGGGGCATCACAAGAAGAAGGCGGCTGTATGCAAAAATCAGATGGACTATAGACGAATGACGAAGCGCCGGATGGCTCATGCAGCACAGGCGCACGAGAAGCAGCCGGAGCGTCGAACGCAGAAAAAGAACTCTTTTCCATTTTTTCCTGCACAGATGGTTCGGCTAAGGGTGTGTAGGCCGTAATACGCGGTTCTTCGGGCGCTGCGTTTTCCTTTTCGGTCGTTTGGCTGATTTGATCAAAAGTTTTATGTTGTGCTGTTGGCAGTGCAACTGGATCGCCCAATGCCTGGCGCGTTGCAATCGTTACAGCACGCAAAACGCGCTCCTCATTTTTAAAACGCACTTCCAGTTTATTCGGGTGAACATTCACGTCGATCTCATTAGGCGAAATCGTAATATTCAACACGGCAAAAGGAAATTTGCCCACCATCAAACGCATATCATAGGCGCGTTGGAGCGCATAGGATATCTTTTGAGATTTAATATAGCGTGAATTAATATAGACTGACTGCGCATTTCGATTGCTGCGCGCCGCCTGCTCCGTTCCGACATAGCCAGAAAGGCGCACATAGCCATCGTCATAGGAAAGCGCACGCAGATGTGGAAAAACATCTCCACCATAAACGCAGTAGATTGCATCCTGCAGATTCCCGTCTCCAGCGCTTTGAAAAACGGTTTTTCCATTTTGAATGAGTCGGAATGCTATGCCCGGCTTTGCCATCAGCATCCGAGATACATATTCGCTGATATAAGCGGATTCCGTTCGTGCGCTTTTTATAAACTTAAGGCGCGCCGGCACGTTAAAAAACAGGTTTTCCACTTCGAGCGTAGTGCCTTGGGGGATGCCGATTTCGTGCTTTTCTTGCACCGTCCCGCCGCTAATTCGCAGAAGCGTTCCAGCTTCGTCCTCTTCTGTGCGTGTTTTAAGCGTGACGTGGGCAACTGCCGCAATGGAGGCAAGCGCCTCGCCGCGGAAACCTAGCGTTTCAATATGCGAAAGATCCTCCGCAGTGCTGATTTTACTGGTCGCATGCCGGAGGAAAGCCGTTTCGGCATCTTCCGCAGCGATCCCGCTTCCATTGTCCACAACACGGATGGATTCAAGGCCACCGCCTTTTGTTTCTATGGTAATGGTGCTTGCTCCGGCATCAATTGCATTTTCCACAAGTTCCTTTACAATAGAAGCCGGTCGTTCTACTACCTCGCCTGCTGCGATCTGATTTGCCGTGTATTGGCTCAGTACTTTGATTCGACTCATTTTTCTCTACCTTAGCTTTGCACGCATGTGCAGATCATAAAGCGTATTAAGCGCTTCAAGCGGCGTAAGTGCGTCCACATTCATCTGTTTCAGCGATTCTACAATGTCATCCGGCGCAGGTGAACCGAACAGCGTAAGTTGCTGCGCGTCATCCGCAGGTGTATGCAGTTCCGCTACAATACCACGGTTGATATCCGCTGCCTCGAGCTCACGCAAAAGTTCCTTTGCGCGCTTAATTACCTCATCCGGAAGACCGGCAAGGCGTGCAACTTGAACACCAAAGCTTTTATCCGCGCCGCCGCGCACGATGCGGCGCAAGAAGATGATATCATCTCCAACCTCTTTTACGGAAATCCGGTAATTCTTAATTCCCGGAAGCTTACCTTCAAGTTCGGTCAGCTCATGGTAGTGTGTTGCAAACAGCGTCTTTGCGCCACATTTTGCTGTGTCTGCAATGTATTCAAGAACAGCCCATGCAATGCTGAGGCCGTCAAAAGTGCTGGTACCTCGCCCGATCTCATCTAATATCAAAAGGCTGTTTGCAGTGGCATTATTGAGAATGTTGGAAACCTCGCTCATCTCCACCATAAAAGTGCTTTGCCCGGAAGCCAGGTTATCTGAGGCACCAACGCGGGTGAAGATGCGATCCGTCACCGTAATCGCAGCTTTTTTTGCTGGCACAAACGATCCAACGTGCGCCATTAATACAATAAGTGCTACTTGGCGCATATAAGTGCTTTTGCCAGCCATATTGGGGCCAGTCAAAATAAGAAGCCGGTTTTCTTTCTGATCCAGCAGCGTATTGTTGGGAACAAAGCTATCTTTAAGCGTTCGCTCTACGACGGGATGACGCCCATCTACAATATGGATTGCTCCTTTCTTTTGCATAGCCGGGCGGCAGTAATCGTTTTCAAAAGCAACCTGGGCAAGTGCTCGGTATACATCGAGCTCTGAAATAAGTTTTGCATCCTGTTGCAGCCGTTCAATACACCCCGCAAGCGTTTCACGCAGAGTAAGAAATAGCTTATATTCAAGAGAAACAAGCTTTTCTTCTGCACCAACAATTTTCTCCTCCAGCTCTTTAAGTTCCGGGGTGATGTAACGTTCGGAATTGGCGAGCGTCTGTTTGCGCTGGTAATTATAAGGCACTAGGTTCTGGTAGGACTTTGTAACATCAATATAATAACCGAACACGCGGTTATAGCCGATTTTGAGATTTTTAATGCCCGTTGCAGCCCGTTCATCCGCTTCCATCTTGGCAATCCAGCTCTTTCCATCGCGCGCCGCACTCCGAAGGGAATCCACTTCTTGATTGAACCCATCACGAATTACGCCGCCTTCTTTTATGCTGATTGGCGGGTTTTCCACGATTGCGGCATTCAAGAGTGCGCAGATGTCTTCCATTGGGTCAAGATTTGCTGCAATGCGGCGAAACTCGCTTGCCTCGAGTGTGCTAATAGTTTCCAGCACTTTGGGAAGACGTGCAAGCGAAGCACGCAAGGCATCGCAGTCCCTGGCATGTACAGTACCATATGCAATACGGCTGCAAAGACGCTCAATATCATAAATTGCGTTGAGAGCACTACGTAGCGCTTCCCGCGTGGATTGCTTTTTTAAAAGCTCCTCTACTGCATCGAGCCGTGCATTGATATCATCCATGTTTTGCAAGGGCTGCTCCAACCATGCGCGCAAAAGGCGAGCGCCCATTGCAGTCAAAGTTTTATCCAGCAAATACAAAAGGGTGCCTTTTTTGCTTCCTTCAAAGCGCAACGGCTGTGTCAGTTCGAGATTTCTGCGGGTTGATGCATCAAGTCCCATATAAAGCGTTCGCCGCAATACATTGATCTTTCTTATATGCGCAAGCGAATTCTTCTGCGTTTCTTCCAAATAGGCAAGCAAGGCACCCGCTGCAGAGATTGCGCTTGCAAGCTTTTCACAGCCAAAGCATGAAAGGCTCGCCACATGGAAATGCGCGCATAGGCGGGTGTCCGCCTGTTCCTGCTCGAAAGCCCAGCTTGCATAGCATTCCAAAAAACTGTTTTTCTGCAAGCGCTTCACAAGTGTTTCTTGCAGGAACAGGGCATCGTTTGCAATGATTTCCGTAGGCTGGACGCGAGCAAGTTCATCGGTAAGCTCATCAATCCATTTTTCTGAGGTAAACTCTGTCACAGTAAATTCGCCTGTAGAAACATCGCAATAGGCAAGCCCAAGCGTATTCGCACACAGAAAAAGCGCAGCAATATAATTGTTTTTGCGCTCGTTGAGCATGCTCTCTTCAATTACGGTGCCAGGCGTATAGACGCGCACCACATCGCGCTCCACAAGCCCCTTTGCAAGTGCAGGATCTGTGAGCTGTTCGCAAACAGCCACTTTATAACCCTTTTCAATCAAGCGGCTGATGTATGTATCTACAGAATGATATGGAACACCGCACATTGGCGCACGCTCTTCAAGGCCGCAATCGCGTCCCGTCAGCACGATGTCCAGTTCGCGCGCCGCCGTCAGCGCGTCCTCAAAAAACATTTCATAAAAATCGCCCAAACGGAAAAATAGCAAGCAATCGCTGTATTTTTCCTTCAGCGTCAAATATTGCTGCATCATGGGCGTCAAGTTCGCCGGCATAGCGCGTGTTTTCCTCCCTAATCTATCGTAAATCGGGCATTTCTTTTCCGCCCAATGCTCGCTGCTTCTTGCTCAATGCTTACAGCCACTGCAGGCCCCGCAATCGCCCGAACAGTTCGCATCGTCCTCCCCATCAAAATCCGCCCCAATGCATGCTGCGATCACGCGGTTTACCCGCTGCATCAAAGCTTCAAAAGCATGCTGGGCTTCCAGCATTTCCACAAACGGTTCTGATTCCATTAACTCGGTTTGGATTTCTTCTATTTCATTTGAAAGGGTTGCAAGATCAACCCGACTATCTTCTGCTTCCCCTTCTGCAAGCAGGTCAGCGATCAAATGCTGCTTTTCGTGGAGCAAATTGATTCGATTTACGAGCGATTCATTTTCTTCTATTGCAGCGCGTGCTTGCAACACCCGTTGGAATTCTATAGACTCACTGAGTGCAATGCCGAGATCTCTAGCCTTATCTATTACCATTTATCTGCCTCCCATTTATTTTATCAGATCGCCAATAAGGGAATTGTTCATCGTCCCTGTAATGCGAACCTCGCGCATTGTACCGATGAGTTCTGCTCCGCCGGGAAAATAAACCATCTTGAAATTTGGAAGCTTCCCAAACGCCGTAACTTCACCAGCTCTCTGATCACACCCCTCTACCAGCACAGTTCCACATTGCCCAATATATTTACTGTTTCCTTTTTGCAGCTGTTCAGTACTTGCTGCATTCAAACGTAGTAAGCGCTGTTTTTTTACTTCCTCTGCTATCTGGTTCTCCATTGCTGCTGCGCGCGTGCCCGGGCGCGGCGAATACATAAACGTATATGCAGCAGCAAATCCGGCCTCGCGCACCAAGGAAAGCGTATCCAGAAAATCTTCCTCTGTTTCTCCAGGGAAACCAACGATAATATCCGTTGTTATCTCAACATCTTTTACTGCTCCGCGTATCTGTTGTACGAGATCAAGATACTTTTCGCGCGTATAGCGGCGGTTCATTGCAGCTAGGATGCGGTTGCTCCCAGATTGTACTGGAAGATGAATATGATTGCATACTTTAGGAAGCGTTGCCATGGCTTCAATCAAGCGCGGTGAAAGATCCTTCGGATGGGATGTCATAAATCGAATTCGTTCAACCCCATCGACTGCATTGGTGCGCCGCAGCAATTCCGGAAAATCTACGTCAGCATCAGCATAGGCATATGAGTTTACATTCTGCCCCAGCAACGTTACCTCGCGAAACCCCTGTTCGGCAACGCGGCGCACCTCTGCAAGAATATTCTCCGGAGCGCGGGAGCGTTCTCGGCCGCGTACATAGGGAACAATGCAATAGGTGCAAAAATTATCACAACCATACATAATTGTGACGAAGGTAGAAAAGCTTCCGTTGCGCACAACCGGAAGGCCTTCGGCAATCTCCCCATCGCTTTCCCGGACACTGATTACACGTTCTCCCTCAAGTGCGCGAGAAAGTAGCTGTGGAAAATGATGCAACTCGTGTGTGCCGAACACAAGATCAACAAATGGAAAACGCTTATAGAGCCGTGCAGCAACTTCGCGTTGCTGCATCATGCAACCGCATACCCCGATTATCAGTCCGGGTTCTGCGTCTTTGCGTTTTTTTAAAGCACCGATGTTCCCAAACACGCGTTTTTCAGCATGTTCGCGCACACAGCAAGTATTAAAGATTAAAAGATCTGCTTCTTCCTTAGAAGATGCCGGCAAATAACCACATGCCTGCAGCATCCCGGAAAGCTTTTCCGCATCGTGGTCATTCATCTGGCATCCATAGGATTCAATATAATATCTGAGCCCGCGTCCCTGCAATTCCGCATGCAAGCGCGCGGCAACGTCCAAATTCGCCTGCAGCTCCTCCTGCGGAACTTCAATGGTCTTTTTCATTCGGTTACCTCATATGCATAGTTACATTAATGTTATTATATCTTTAATATTTGCAAACCGCAACTAAAGAAAAGCTGCTCAAAAATCAATCGCTAAACCTGTTGGCGTTTATGCGGAAAAATGCCAACAGGTTCCAAATGAAATCATTGACAGACAAATGTCTGTAATGCTATAATACGTTCGTTAGCTTGAAGGGGCATGATGTAATGGTAACATAGCGGTCTCCAAAACCGTTCTTGAGAGTTCGAATCTTTCTGCCCCTGCCAAAAGAGCCAGTGCATATGCGCTGGCTCTTTTATGTACCCACTTTAAATAAATAGCTTGTACCTATTCGTATTGAGCTGTGAAGCCCTATACTGAACCCATAATGCAACTGGCTAGTCTGAGGAAGCAAATATGGGTACAGGTTTAATCCGTTTAGAGAATTCTCTGCTCTCTAAGGCACAAAAAATTCTTTTTTGCTAAAAGCTGGCCCAATACAACAGAGTGTTGCGCGTTTGCTTATAAACTGGAAGCGTAAATCAAAGCCGGTTACCTTTTAGCAGCATAAAAGCATGACCTTTCTGGATATATGGTATGTCTTTTTGATTCTGGATGCGCTTGGAGATAAGCGTAAAATCCTTGTTTTGCTTAGTAAAACTGTGCAATATATTTGTAGAGGTTATCATATGCGATGCACCGTACTTCTTCCTCGGAAAGCCCTGCCTGTAAGAGTGCACTTAGAAGGTTTGGAACATCCCCCCAATTGTTAAGACCATTTGGATATTCTACCATGCCATCAAAGTCCGACCCGAGCGCCACATGCTCAATCCCGCCTACCTGTGCAACGTGCAGTATATGCCGCACAACGTCATCAATGCCCGCTTCCCCGGTGCGATTAAGCTGTGGTGGATAGTAATTTACACAGATTACGCCTCCCTGCTTTGAAATCGCACGGATGTGTTCATCGGAAAGGGACCGCCGATGGGGGCAAATAGCACGGGCGTTTGTATGAGAGGAAAAGATCGGACGCCTTACAATAGAGAGTACATCGTCAATTCCTGCATCGCTTAAATGAGCTACATCGACCGCCATACCGATACGATCCATTTCCCGCACAATGATGCGGCCAAGCTTTGTCAGACCTCGATTCACGCGGCTCATAGCAGGATGTGCAAGTTCGTTTGTTGCGTTCCAGGTTAAGGTCATTGCGCGCACGCCTAGCCTGTAAAACAGGCGCAGGTTTTCCTCCTGCCCCATTAGCGCTTCTCCTCCTTCAACGGTAAGAACCGTTGCAATTTTGCCACCTTCCGGGGTAAATTCTGGAGAAAATGGAATAACGCCTGCATCTGCACAGTCTTCAAGCATGCGATAATAAGCATCAATTAGCCAAAGGCATTGCTGCAAACCAGATGCGCGCGCATCGGGGTCAACCCACGCTGCAAAGAATTGCATTGCGGCGCCACCCTTGCGCAGATATGGTAATGCAACAGCCTGCCGTGGCGCAGCTTTTTTTAGGCTATAATGATTGTAGTACATATAATATAGGAAATCACAATGCGCATCAGCGACCGGAAACATCCGTTCCATTTTTCTACCTACCTCCACCTAGAGCTTAGCCATGCTTCTGAAGCTTGAAAAGAGGATATGCGAAAGCATATCCTCTTTCTTATTGTCCCAATCGTTTTATTTTGCAAACTCAACTGCGCGCGTTTCACGAATTACATTTACCTTAATCTGGCCTGGATATTCGAGTTCCGATTCGATGCGCTTGACGATCTCTTTTGCCATAATTACCGTATCCGCATCATTTACGTTCTCTGGTTTCACAACAATGCGAACCTCACGGCCTGCTTGAACCGCATAGGATTTATCCACGCCTTCAAAGGAATTCGCGATCTCCTCAAGCTTTTCCAACCGCTTGATATAGTTTTCAAGCGTTTCACGCCGGGCACCTGGGCGCGCTGCAGAAATCGCATCGGCAGCCTGTACGAGTACGGCTTCCACCGTTGCGGGCTCAACGTCTCCATGATGCGCCATAATCGCGTTTACTACTTGATTATTTTCACGGTACTTTTTCGCAAGGTCTGCGCCAATTTGCACATGTGGCCCTTCCACTTCATGGTCTATGGCTTTTCCGATATCATGCAATAAGCCGGCACGTTTTGCAAGGCCAATGTTTGCACCAATTTCGGCGGCCATAATTCCTGCAAGGTGCGAAACCTCAATGGAATGCTTCAATACATTTTGCCCATAGCTTGTGCGGTAACGCAAGCGTCCAAGCACTTTTACGAGTTCATGATGCAACCCGTGGATATCGGTTTCAAATATCGCCTGCTCTCCGGCTTCACGGATTTGCGCATCCACTTCCTTGCGCGCCTTTTCAACCATTTCTTCGATTCGCGCTGGGTGAATGCGCCCATCCATAATGAGTTTTTCCAAAGCAATGCGCGCTACTTCCCGCCGTACTGGATCAAATCCTGATAGAATGACTGCTTCCGGCGTATCATCAATGATAAGGTCAACCCCAGTTGCAGTTTCGAGCGTACGGATATTACGCCCCTCTCGGCCGATAATCCGGCCTTTCATTTCATCATTGGGAAGCGGCACAACTGATACAGTAGTTTCTGCAACATGATCTGCTGCACAACGCTGTATGGCCAGAGAAACAATATTTCGCGCGCGTTTATCGGCTTCTTCTTTGGTTTTTGCTTCAATATCGCGGATCATCAACGCCGCTTCATGCCGCGTTTCACGCTCAACGTTGCTTAAAAGAATTTCTCTTGCCTCGTCCATCGACATTCCTGAAATCGTTTCAAGCTCTTTAAGCTGACGGTCGTGCAGCTCTTGAATGGAAGCTTCAAGTGTTTCAACGTCTTTTTGCCTTTTGTTGAGCGCCTCCTCGCGTTGTTCCACCCCATCAATTTTCTTATCCAGAGTCTCTTCGCGCTGCACCAATCTGCGTTCTGCGCGTTGCAACTCATTGCGCCGGTCGCGGTTCTCTTTTTCGTTTTCGCTTTTAATGCGATAAACTTCTTCTTTTGCCTCTAAAATCGTTTCTTTTTTTATGTTTTCTGCACGTTTCTGTGCATCTTCAATCATCTGCTTGACTGCGTCTTCTGCTTTTGCAACTTTTGCCTCTGCAATATTTCTTCGGTAACAATACCCGCCAAATCCACCAGCCGCCAAACAAACAACCCCAACTGCAATGGGGATTAAAATGTCATTCACCGCCAAACAAGCACCTCCAAGTGTATATAAAAATGCCGAGTATCTCACTACTCAGTATGCATGGACACAATTTCATAAACTCTAAAATCTATGAAATTACACACCGATATAATTACTCGCTGATATTTTAACTCCTTTGAAAATAAAAGTCAAGGATACGGCCTGCCGTATCCCTGCGTTTCAAAATCAAATTTGATATGTTTTTTACTGAATTGCGCAAGCTATTCTATATCCGATGTTTCTGGTTTTACTGCCGTTGTGGCAAGTTCTGCGCGAAGTTTTCCTTCGATTTCATCGCACAGCGCCTGGTTATCCTTTAAAAACAAGCGTGCATTATCTCGCCCCTGTGCCATGCGCATGTCACCATAAGAATACCATGCTCCTGTTTTATTGATGATCTTATGCTCCACCGCCATATCCAGCACTGAGCCTTCGTGTGAAATTCCTTCCCCGTAAATGATATCAAATTCAGCCGTTTTAAAGGGCGGAGCGACCTTATTCTTAACCACCTTAATGCGCGTACGGTTTCCGATGACTTCTCCCCCATTTTTAATGGAATCGACTCTCCGCACATCCAGGCGAATGGAAGCATAGAACTTCAGTGCTTTTCCTCCCGTAGTTGTTTCGGGATTTCCAAACATTACGCCAACCTTTTCACGCAGCTGGTTGATAAAAACGACGATCGTATTGGATTTGCTGATAACGCCTGCGAGTTTACGCAGCGCCTGCGACATCAACCGCGCCTGCAAGCCAACATGGGAATCTCCCATGTCGCCCTCAATTTCCGCCTTTGGAACCAGGGCAGCCACAGAGTCGATTACCACAACATCCATTGCCCCGCTGCGTACAAGCGCTTCACAGATTTCAAGCGCCTGTTCACCGGTATCCGGTTGGGAAACATAAAGCTCGTCCACATCTACACCAAGGTTTTCCGCATAAACGGGATCGAGCGCATGTTCTGCATCGATAAATGCAGCTGTACCCCCCAGCTTCTGGGATTCAGCAATAATGTGCAGAGCAATCGTCGTTTTGCCCGAAGATTCTGGCCCATATATTTCAATGATTCTGCCGCGCGGAATTCCGCCAACCCCCAATGCGAAATCCAGTTCCAAACATCCAGACGGAATCGTAGATACGCTAATCTTTGCGGCGGCATCGCCCAACTTCATAACAGCACCTTTGCCAAATTGTTTCTCAATCTGGCTCAGTGCCATCTCTAACGCTTTTTCTTTTTCTATTGCCATAACGGGCAGTACCATCCTTTTTTTAAAATCCTGTTGTTACAAATTATTCTAACATATGTTCGGATTCTTTGCATCAGCAATTTTCGGGATATTTTAAAAGGTGGCGGCGCAGCAAATCCAGCGCATGGAGGCTTGCTGCATTGCGAATCCGCTCACGGTTCCCGGTTAGATGCAATTCTCGTACTGTCGTTCCACAGTTGCTCGAAAGCGCAATAAATACAAGGCCAACCGGGCGTTCTTGCGTTCCACCATCCGGCCCCGCAATTCCCGTTGTAGCAAGGCCCAACGAGGCATTGGCAGCAAGCCTAATCCCATCTGCCATTTCCCGTGCCACTTCCGCGCTTACGGCAGTATGTTCAGCAAGTGTTTCCTTTTTAACACCAAGACAGCGGATCTTTGCATCGTTGGAATAAGTTACTGCGCCCTCAAGAAAAAACTCAGAAATCCCTGGCACAGATACGAGTTTAGATGCTATCATGCCGCCTGTGCAGCTTTCCGCTACAGCAATTGTCACATTATATGCTTTTAAGAGAGCGGCGCAGGCTACATGAAGTTCTTCATCGTCAACGGAATAAATCACATCGCCAAGTGTCTCTTGGATTTCTGCAAGCACAGGTGCTATCAAGCGGTCGCCTTCTTCGTTGTTCTTGCACCGGGCGGTAACCCGCAGCTTCATTTCACCGGAGAGTGCATACGGGGCAACCGTTGGGTTGGTCTGTCGCCCGATCAATGATTTCAGTCGGTATTCCACTTCAGACTCCCCCATGCCAAATACACGCACGACACGAGAAACCAGGGTATACCCGCTGCGGTTTTGCAGATATGGCATTACGGAAGCTTCAAACATGGGTACCATTTCTTTCGGTGGCCCTGGAAGCAAAATAGCAGCCTTTCCTTCCGCTTCCACGATACATCCAGGCGCCGTACCATTGAGGTTCGGCAAAATAGTGCTTTCCAAAGGAAACATTGCCTGTTTTAGGTTATTGGGTGTCATCTCATGCCCCATGCGCGCAAAACGCATGCGGATATGTTCGAGAGATGGTGGGTCAAGGATAAGCTCTTTTCCAAATGCATCCGCAATTGTTTCTTTAGTTAAATCGTCAGCCGTAGGGCCAAGCCCGCCCGTTAGGATTAGAAGATCGGCGCGGGAAAGCGCCAAGTCAACCGCGTCAATAAGCCTATCATGGTTATCGCCAACTGTCGTCTGAAAGTAACAGTTTATGCCAAGGTCACAAAGCCTTTGGGAGATATACTGGGCGTTCGTATTCAAGATATTGCCCATCAAAAGTTCCGTACCAACAGACAGGATTTCTGCGGTCATCAACAGCACCCCCGTTCAAGCATCAATTAAAGTGCAACGCCTTAAGGTTTTTTACAATATAATCCGTGCAAGACCATACTGCGAGCACAACGGAGATCCAAATCATAATCTGATCCAACGGAACGCCAATCTGGTTAAAAAGTGGATTTCCGAGAAGAATTAGCACGATGCCAATAAACTGGGTTAAGGTTTTAAGCTTCCCGATTTTGCCTGCCGCGATCACGACGCCTTGTGTTGCAGAAACAAGCCGAAAAGCGCTGATTACAAGTTCACGGCCTATCGTCACAAACGTTGCGATGGGCGAACATAGGCCATATGCTGTCAGCATAATCATAGCAGCTGCGGTTAAAAGCTTGTCTGCCATGGGATCCATGAGTTTTCCAAAATCCGTGATGAGGCCACGTTTTCGCGCAATATGCCCATCCAGCAAATCCGTGAAATATGCAATCACAAAAACAGCCGCCGCAATATACATTGCTCCATTGATTGGAAGATAAAAGCACACGACAAACACAGGTACCAGAACGATACGGAGCATTGTGAGTTTATTTGGTAGATTCATTGTAAAAGCTCTCCTTCCAAATCATATATGCCTGCGTGCACCAGCTTCACTTTTGCAAATGTTCCAGGCTTTAAAGTGCCGCATTGCTTGCCGGAAACTTTAATAATACCATCCGCATCGGGCGCTTCTGCATAGCTACGGCCAAAAGCTACACCATCGCAGACCTTTTCGATCAAAACCACTTCTTCACTGCCAATTCGCTTCTGATTGCGCTCCAGGGAAATACGCTGCTGTAATTGCATAATTGTATCCATACGCCGCTGCTTTGTGGTCTCATCCAACTGACCGTCCATTTGTGCGGCAAGCGTTCCTTCTTCTGGGGAAAAAGTGAACGCGCCAACCCTGTCGAACGGGTGCGCCCGAAGAAATTCAGCCAGTTGGCCGAATTCTTCTTCGGTCTCTCCCGGGAATCCCAGCATCACCGTTGTGCGGAGGATAAAATCTGCTGAAGCCTTGCGGATATAATCCACCATGTGCTCGATATGTTCACGCGTGCCATGACGGTTCATGCAGGTAAGAAGGCGTGGAGCAATATGCTGGATTGGCATGTCGATATACTTTACGATCTTATCTTGAGAAAGCATCGTTTCAATCAGAGGTTCCGTTACAGTGTTTGGATAAGCATAAAGCACGCGGATCCATTGCAATCCATCCAATTTGCAAAGCTCTTGTAGCAGCTCTGCTAACATTGGTTTCCCATAAAGCTCTGTTCCATAAGCCGACGTGTCCTGCGCAATCAAAGTGAGCTCCTTAACGCCGCTTTCAGCAAGCGTACGCGCTTCTGCAATGAGCGCATCCATGGGAACGCTTTTCCTTCCACCACGGATTAAGGGAATCGCACAATAGGTGCAGCGATTGTCACAGCCATCTGCAATGCGAAGGTATGCGCTATACTGCGGGGTAGTAAGAATCCGACGGCCGTGCATGGTACAGCCTGCCGGCTCACCCAGCATCTCGCATACCCGGCGCACAAGTTGTTCCGGATTGCGCACGCCCCAAAAAAGATCCACTTCCGGCATTTCCGTTTGAAGCTCAGCACCATAGCGCTGGCTTAAGCATCCAGCCATGACAAGAAGCTTACAGCAGCCTTGCGTTTTATATTGCGCCATCTCCAAGGTGGTTTGGATGGACTCCTCTTTCGCAGGCGTAATAAACCCACAGGTATTCACTAGAAGCACCTGCGCTTCTTTGGGATCCGGTGTAATTTCAAATCCAGCATCCACAAAACAGCCCAAAATGCGTTCAGAATCTACAAGGTTTTTCGAACACCCCAGCGAAACGACCC
The DNA here is from genome assembly GCA_944366945.1 of uncultured Clostridia bacterium. Taxonomy (GTDB): domain Bacteria; phylum Bacillota; class Clostridia; order Christensenellales; family CAG-138; genus UBA1685. Next base: position 9,306 of record CALVWJ010000023.1, on the reverse strand, counting down.
CAACGGTTTTCATTCTTCCGCTCCTTCGTCAGCATTTCCTGCACCAAACATGCGCGCATATTCCGCATGATCGATCAAAAGCTTGCGCGGCTTGCTGCCATCAAAACCGCTTACGATCTTCATTTGCTCCATAATGTCGATTAAACGCGCAGCGCGCGCATACCCTACGCGCAAACGACGCTGAATCATGGAAATGGAAGCTTGACCGCTATCCAAAACGATTTTAACAGCCTCCGGCAGAAGCTCATCTTCCTGTTTGCCGTTGCCTTGTGCACCCGAAGCTGCGCTATGCGTTAAATCTTCAAATGCGCTTTCCTGCACTGGCGGAGCAGCTTGGTTCTCCCCAAAGAATTCCATCACGCGTTCTACTTCTTCATCTGAAACGAACGCCGCTTGTGCACGAACCGGCTTATTTGCCCCATTTGCATGGAAGAGCATATCCCCCTTGCCAAGCAGTTTTTCCGCGCCGCTTTCATCCATGATGACGCGCGAATCCACGGCCGATGAAACCATGAACGCAATGCGCGATGGGATGTTCGCCTTGATAAGGCCCGTAATAATATCCGTTGATGGACGCTGCGTTGCAACAATAAGGTGAATGCCGGAGGCGCGGCCAAGCTGAGCGATGCGGCAGATAGATTCTTCTACCTCTTTCGCTGCAACCATCATTAAATCGGCAAGCTCGTCAATCACGATTACGATGCGCGGCATGCGCTCGCCCTCTTCGACCAAAGAGTTGTATCGATCCAATCCACGCGCGTTTTTCTGCGCCATTTTCTGATAGCGCTGTTCCATTTCCATGACGGCCCACTTCAGCGCGCCAGCCGCTTTTTTAGGATCCGTTACAACCGGAAGCAACAAATGCGGAAGCGAAGCGAATACCTTCATTTCAACCACCTTGGGATCGATTAAGATCATCCGCACGTCGCTTGGCGCAGATTTATACACCATGCTGATGATAATATCATTGATGCACACGCTTTTGCCGGAACCCGTTGAACCTGCAATGAGCAAGTGCGGCATGCGGTCAAGATCTGCGAACATGACCTTTCCTGCAATATCCTTCCCCAGCGCAAACGCAATGGGCGATTTTGCCGCCATGAACTCTTTGGATTCCACAACTTCCCGCAACAGAACCGGCGCTGTATTTTTATTGGGAATTTCGATTCCAATTGCGGCCTTGCCTGGGATAGGCGCTTCAATCCGAACACGCGGCGCAGCAAGCGCAAGCGCGATATCCTGCGAAAGGGTCGTAATCCGATTCACGCGCACGCCTTGCGCAGGCTGCAATTCAAACCGGGTAATAACGGGTCCGACGCTGATGTTAAGAATGCGTGCGCTGATGTTAAAGCTTGCAAGCGTTTCTACGAGCAGCTTGCCTTTTTCCTGCGGCGATTCCACCCCGGCTGCATAATGCGGGTTGGGGCTGTTAAGCAGGGTAAACGGCGGACGCTGATATTCGATTATCGGAGCAGCTGCATCAATACTTTCAACTTCTACAGGCTTTTGCGCCTCAACAACTTGGCAAAGTTGCTCGTTTTGCGGGATCGGTTCCAATGCAGATGGTGCATGGTCTGAAATCCTGGAAACGCGCTCTTCTTGTGCAATTGGGGCAATAGGCTCCGTCTGAAAGTAGCTTCCATCTTCTAAGGGAACATCTATGCCTTGAAACACAAAATCGCTTTGTTCATCTTGAGCCGGCATATCCTGTTTCTTTTTTTTGCGTTCAATCATGCCGCTGGTTGGCATAAAATTCAGTTCACCTTCCGCATTGCGCACGGAGTTTGGCGCGCCTTGCGAATCGGGTGCTTCTTTCATTGTGAAAGCCTCGGATTTTACAATTGCTTTTTTATGGCGTTTAGCAACTGTGCCACGTTGTTTAGCCGGTTGCACATCAATTGCTTCCGTATAAAGCTCTGACTTTCTCTGCTCTCGCTGTGCAGCCATGTGATCAACGCCAGTTTTAATGGTTTCTCCTAGTTTTTCGCCTGCGTGTTTAATTGAAAGCTTTGTCAGCATTAAAAAAGCCACAAGGATGCACGCAATGAATAGGATGTATGTTCCAACCTCGCCAATTAGAAGAAGCGATGGATAAGCAAGCAGCGCGCCGAGCATTCCACCTCCAGCCCGATATATGGTTCCATACTCATATGCATCTTTATAGTACTCTAGAAAGGGTACAGATTCTATGATGGGACGCGCATAAACATGCAACAGCGTTAACAGGGAAATGAGGCTCAACAAGCTAAAAAAGAGCGTGCTAGGCCGCAGTGCATTCTCCGAAAAAACAATACATAGTACGCCCCAGACCACAACAAGGACAGGCACGGAATATCCAAGCAAGCCAAAAATGCCAAAGAAAAAAGTGCTAATCGCCTTGCCTACTACTCCAACGGCGTCGGAATAGAGTCCTGCCCCGAAAAAAAGGCCAAGCGCAATCAAGCAGATTCCAAGGATTTCCCGCTTGTTCTGCTCTTCTGCATGTTTGTTTTGCTTTTTAGCCGTTTTTCTCGTTGCCATCTTCTCCACCTCTCATCGCCATACAGATTATATTATACTATAATTCTGCTTCCGACGAAAGTGGAAAAGCATCCCCCCACATATTGTAGACAAAGCAGCTTTAGAAGAGCGCAGCGCTTTTGTCATCGTGGCGGATCTTAACCTCGCTAAAACATTTGGAAAGCTACTAGCGAAGCATTGATAGTCAATTTATCCTGCCTGCTCCATAGGAATTCGCCAACTAACGTCATGTATTAAGCAACTATGGTCTTTCCCTTATTGGTAAGAATAGGGAGCTTGGTTATTTGTATTGTTTCATCAAGTTATAGCAATGTTAAATTGACGCGCCTTCAATTGAGCATACGCCTTTTATAGTTGCAAGGTCGTCATCTACAGAATTTTTGAAAGCAGATCTACTGCTTAGGCTAACTTTGTAAAGATGGCTTTCGTAATCAGATCTCACATAAGCGGAACCTTTCTTTTATAGCCTCCTAAAGACAAAACGCTGCCCAAGCAGCGTTTCGACTGAAGCATAAGTGTTTCTCACCCATGGTGTTTCTGCTCTCCGCGGATAAGCTTTGTCACATCTGCAAGGCTTATCCCTTGCTCTCTCGCGATACGAGCTATGTCCTCATACTCAAATTTCTCTCTTACCACACCATACCCAGAAGACATTTTTACACGTACATCGCCTAATTCAGTTTTTATATTTTTCACATCCCGTGATAGAATATAGCGGCGACTCATGTTTTCACGGATGCCAAGCGTCGTTGTATGCTGAAAAATAAGCCGGATTATTTTCGCCTTCTCTTTTTCCTGGCATAAGACCGAGAGCAAAATTCCGGGACGTGATTTCTTCATCTGTGCTGGGATGGTATATACCTCTAAGGCACCTGCAGCGAAAAGCTGCTCTTCTGCAAAGCCTATCGCTTCCGCGGTCATATCATCAAGATTGCAGCAAAGCTGCACGATCGTATCACTGCATTCTTCCGTTTCTCCAAGTAAAGCTCGAATGCAGTTAGCAATAGGAAAGTCTTTTTTTCCCATGCCATAGCCGATTGCCTCCGTTTTCATAACTGGCATATCGCCAAATTTTGTAGCAAAGTGCTTCAGCAATGCCGCACCCGTAGGCGTACACAGCTCACTTTTAATCCTGCCACCATAGATTGGGACATCCCGCAGGATATATGCTGTAGCAGGAGCAGGAACAGGTAGAATTCCATGCGCGCATTGCACATAACCGCTGCCAACATGAACCGGAGAAACGATCACCTCCTTAGGAGATAAGCGATCCATTAGCATGCAAACCGCTGTTATATCCGCAATAGCATCCATTGTTCCTACTTCATGAAAGTGAACATTCGTAACTGGAACGTCATGTACATAGCTTTCAGCTTCCGCAATCAAAGAATAAACTGCAAGGACATGGGACTTTACTTTTGCAGATATCGGCAAATTCTCAATTATATGCTCAATTTCATGCATTCCGTTGTGATGATGTATATGTGCTGAGTCATGAGAATGTTCATGCTTGCATTCATGTTCATTGGAATTGCTGTGTTCATGGCCATGCTCATGAGAGTGGTCATGTGCCCTCTCGGTTTCTTCTTCTCCGTTTACTTTTACAGCAATATGTGTTCCGTGGATTCCACATTTTACTGATGGTTCTCTTAAAAACGCCACACCAGGGATATTAAGACCATTTAGTTCAGAGAGAAATTCATCTCCGTTTGGAAGTAGTTCCAATAATGCTGCCGTCAACATGTCGCCCGCTGCCCCCATGCCGCAGTCCAGATATAAAGTTTTCATTTCATTTCGCCTCCATATGATTGATCATGCTTGCCAGATAACCTGCTCCGAAGCCATTGTCAATATTAACAACCGACACCCCACTGGCACAGGAATTGAGCATCGACAATAGGGCAGATAGGCCATTGAATGAAGCGCCATATCCGATGCTGGTCGGAACAGCAATTACCGGGCAATCCGCAAGGCCACCGACCACGCTGGCAAGAGCTCCTTCCATGCCGGCTATGACAATGATGACACTTGCACTCATAATTTCATCCAGATGTGCGAGCAGCCGATGCAACCCCGCCACACCTACATCGTATAAACGAATAACTTCGTTTCCATATGCTTCGGCAGTCAATGCCGCTTCCTCTGCTACAGGGACATCGCTGGTTCCACCTGTTGCTATAACGATTTTTCCAATACCATTTGGCTGCTGGACATTCCCCATAATGCCTACTTTCGCATCCGCATGATAGTCCATTTCATATACCGTAACGATCTTTTGTGCAGCTTCCGGGGATAGCCGTGTAATCAAAATAGTTTTCAGCCCATTTTGCTTCATGCGTTCTACAATTCCCATAATTTGTGCTGCCGTTTTTCCAGCGCCGTAGATCACCTCGGGCATTCCTTGACGAATCTCGCGGTGAAAATCAATTTTTGCGTAACCGATATCTTCAAATGGCTCTTTTTTTATCGCCAGTAGTGCATTATCTACCGTCATTTCTCCTGCTTGTACAGCTTCCAAAATCGTTTTAATTTCACTTTTCATTCTCTTACCTCCAAATCCAGCAGCACTGCAGAATAATACTGTTTCAGTTCCTTCATGATACGTTCTCGATTTCTCGTTACTTTCTCAACTTGCGTGGCAGGAACCTGCAATCTCGCTGCATTTCCCATTCGCCGCACGCGGAAATTGGTAAATCCCAAAGAAAACAGATAATCTTCTGCTGCTTCGGTTGACTGCAATTTTTCTTGCGTAATCGGTTCACCCGTTGGAATACGCGTGGCAAGGCATGCATACGCAGGCTTATTCCATGTAAATAGCCCAGCTTTTTCCGAACGAATGCGGATCTCCCCTTTCTCTAGCCCGCACTCTCTCAATGGAGATAATACGGATAATTCTTGAATAGCGCGCATCCCTGGACGATCGGATGCGTCATCAGAAGCATTTGTTCCGTCCAGCAAAACAGAAAAGTTATCCTCCTCCGCCGCTTTCCCAATCGCTTCAAAAATCCTTTTCTTACAGTGATAACAGCGATCAGCAGAGTTGGCTGCAATGGCGTCACAAGAAAGAACGTCCACTGGTAGTATTCGCATGAAAATACCAAGCTCTTCCGCCAAGCGTACAGCGTCTTTCAACTCAAACTGCGGTTGGAAAACAGATTTTACATAATATGCCCTTACTTGTTTTGCATGGCGTTTTGCCTCATATAAAAGATATGCTGAGTCAACTCCACCCGAAAATGCAATTGCAACTTTGGGATATTCTCTGAAAAATGCATCTAGCTTCACAATAGCACCTCAGTAAAAAGAAGCTGTTCGCTTCAAATTGCTGCACGACTCGGTAGTGTTATGTTTCTCTCTAAAAACACAGCCACCTTTCATCCTGCGTTTACGTTTCACTTGGCGAATATACAACCTAAACCCAAACTTTGTCAACTCAAATACCTTAGTTTACAGCTAATTATGTTGGGCAATGATTCCTAGTAATTCTATACTACTTGAGTCTTTGTATCCCCCTCGTCAAAAGTTGCCAAAACCATGATATAGTCTTCAATTCACCTATTATGAAAAAACCTATAACCCTCGGCGTCAAACACCACATAGAGGGTAAAATACCTAAATCTAAGGATTTCTATAAGCTTTCTCTTTGTAGAACACTATCATCTTCATATGTGGTCTACGGAAACGTGTTAACAGGTGTCGCACAACGTGCGAATATTTGGTTGCCATAAAATGGGAGAGGTTGCGGGTAAATGTGCTGAAATAGCAAGATGGATAAAAAATCTTCTCATGCTTGATTTTGCAGAACAGACATTTTATCCAAGGGATTCGGGTGCGCGTTCAATCATCCTAAAATACTATCCTTTTCTTATTCGGAGGATATTAACGATACTTTGCAGGATTTACAGATACTTACCAGCGTCAATCAATTTCAAATTGCTATCTGCATTGATTAAATCTCTTAGAATTTTCAAATGGCCAGCACCATAAATTATAAAAATCCGCCTATACGTATCAGCAAGTCTTTGAATATTGGAAAATATTTTTAGGTTTCTTTCATACCATTTCGTTACCATTTCAGCTCCAGCATAATTATTGCCTGCGCTAATCATATTAGCTTGAATATATATACTGTGGTTGAGCTTCGACCACTCCTCACTATTATAATATTTGTACATGTCAACAATTGTATCATTCATATGCTTATTCATATCTGCATGCAACGCATTCATAGCTTCCTTCAACGATGATGGCGGTTTGTTGTACATTACATCCATATTTAAGATGGTATCATCATCTATCGCATAAACCTTACTGTGCGCTAACATTTTCCCTAATCTATAGCCAATCTGTATAGATTCATTGTTATATGTAATTGGATATTTCTGTCCAAACATATATATTTCTCCAAGGGTTTCATTTTGCATTTTATTTCTGTCTTGCAAATCCATCAAATCAAATATTTCGTAAGACTTATCTATATATTCTTGTGCCTTGGCCGCTGCTTCAACAGCAATCACAGCCGGATTAAATTTTAGCAATTTTCTCGTGATCAAATCCAACTCATTTTGTATCTCACTAGAATAAAAATCAATAGAACTTTCCAAAAAATGAAAGCTCCCTAATAGTAAAATCTCTGTCACGACTATACCTCCACTTTAATCATCCCGAAGTACAGGATGCCTTAGCTGTGTTTTTCGTGATTTTTGCTGCTATGCAAGCAACTTCTATACATCAAAATGAAGTTGCTCCATAATTCGTTTTACATTATCGCATATCGGCAAAGTGCCATCCACTCTGATACTCGAGCATGATATAGACATCAGCCACTTTTCAACCGTATCTTCATCTCTGGATTTAACCAAGTCCAAAAAGGCTGTTTCCTTTTCATATAAATCTCCGCCCTCACGCATTCTCTCTCCGAATTTGCTATACAAACGATTGTACACTCTCTGAACTCGCATTTCTTTTGGGGCTTCAATATAAATCACAATCATATATCGAGAGGTTAAGTCCTCGTCAAAGTTACCTTTAACCGATGCCAAAACAAAGTAATCATTTTCTGAGGTAATATCCGCCAAAATGGATTTCACTTCCTCAAATGAACGTGGATTTGCATACCGATAATCGAGATTATCTTTGGGGAAATAAATATCCTCAATATCAATAAACTGGTAATGCAATGCTTCGGCAAGAGCCTTTCCCAATGTGCTTTTACCTGCGCCATTCAAGCCACAAACGAGTATTATATTTTTCATTTTATTCCTTTCGTATTATTTACTTGATTTAACAGTGATGAAATATGAAAATATATTTTAAGTATTGCAGTATTTCTTCTGATGTTCTTGTATCATCACGCAAAAGCACATAAAAACCCGAATTCAAAAAGGCATCGTATTTTTCCGAGAGTTGATTATTTTTAGGCACTCACGAAAGTTCTCGAGAGCTTTATCGGGATCAGCTTTTTTAATATAACAGTTAATACAAAAATTGTTTTCTTTGTCAATAGGCTCATGTCCATCCCAAAACACCTCATCGCTTTCGTAATCGCTGCCTCCTTCTCCGGCGTGAATTTGGGCTATCTGGTATTTTCGGACTTCGGTCTTCTGTAAGTTTCATGCTTCTGCTTAATCTGGGCGATATCGAGAGAAGATACCTTCAAGCCGGTCTGCTCCAGCACATGCTCTTTAATCTGACTATAAAGTTGCATCATTCTGGAATCCGGAGACACCCATGCCCTCCAAAGAGAACTCTGCATGTACTTTATTTGAGTCGATTTCTCCCTTGGAAAGCAAGGCAACTGTCTCGATTTGTTCTTCGTTGTCCAAACTGATACTCATGTCTTCCTCGATGATCGGCAGCTTAAATTTGATGGATTTTAACCACTGTCCATTGGCTTGGCGTTCCGGGTAAATCTGAATCTCAGAGATCAACGCCTCGATCAGCTGCCGCCGCTCCGCTTCATTCATCACGCCGTACAGTTTTTCAAAATAAATCAGTACTTTATAGATATTGTCGCCGGTCAGCTTTTCCGCTTCAATGGCCTGCCTTTTCGCTCTGGCTGCAATCAGCAGAGATTCCGTATCTTCGATCTTATCATACATCTTGTAGAGCCGGTCATCAAGGTCTGCCTTGCGCCGCACATAGTGCCGGTCATCCGGGTCGAGAGAATCAATCTCCTCCGCCAGCTTTGCTTTGACGGAATAATGCTGGCGCAGCTGCTTCTCGTAATTGGCAATCTCCTGGTCAATGGCGGCAGTATCCACTTTCATGTTGATTTTTTCCTGCATCATAGCCGCAAACTTCGGATTGCTCACCAGCTTTACAATGACTTCCGCCACGGCATCGTCCAGCAGTTCTTCCCGAATCTGCTTTTTGTAATCGCACTTGTGTCCACGTATCATGGAGCGGTGCTTGCATCCGTAATAATAAAAATCCTTGTACTTGGTGCCGTCCGCTTTATGCTTGATGCTTTTGTTCCCATACATTCCGGCTCCGCAGACTGGGCACTTTACAATGCCGGAGAGCAGATGTACGTGTTCATCTTTCCCGCGATTGACGTGCTCGTACTTCTTTGCCTGTGCCAGCAGCTTCACCTGAGCCGCTTGCCAAACCTCTTCCGAAACAATCGGTTCGTGCAAGCCATCTGCCAACAGGTAATTGTCCTGTTCCACCAGCTTATACTCGTTTCTTGTGCCACGTACTTTTTCCATCTTGCGGCGGCCATAGGCAATTTTTCCGCAGTACACCGGATTTTTCAAAATCAAGCGGATTAAATGTGCGTCAAAC
>CALVWJ010000022.1 GCA_944366945.1 uncultured Clostridia bacterium | reverse complement strand
TTCTCGAAACATGACTAATGCGGGCGCTCTCTTCGCATGCAGCGCATGCATAAACTGCGCTGGCACCTGCCGCGCGCAATGCCTGCGCGCACTCTGCAAGCGTGGCGCCGGTGGTTCGCACGTCGTCGATCAGAAGCAAGCGCATGCCTTTTGCTTCGGGCAGGGCGCGAAATGCACCGCGCAGGTTTCGTGCACGCTGCTTCATATTGAGCCTAGTCTGCGTTTTCGTGTTGCGCACGCGCACAAGCAGCTCCGGGCGCACAGGCACGCAGATACGCGCTGCAAGCGCCTCAGCAAGCAACGCGCTCTGGTTATAACCGCGTCTGTTAAGGCGCCGCTTATGCAGTGGAACAGGAACAATCGCCTCAATATCCCACGCTTCTGGGATATCGAGAAACGACGCCAAGAAGCCCGCCAAGTACCGTGCATCGCCATATTTGAACCGCTGTATGGCACGAGCGGCTTCCTCTGTATAGATGAGGCCTGCCGTAAAGCCATCTGTGAAGCGAACCGCATGGGGCGCTTCACACCGCAAAAGGCCTGCTGCGCAAGATGCACAAAGCCCATCCGTATTTACGCTTGCTTCCTCGCCGCATGCTATACAAGCAACGTTTTCCGGATAAAGCAAGGAAAGCAATGCCTCGGCTATGCGGTTCATGGCGCTCCTCCCATCAATGGAGCCAATTCCTCAATAAACGTACTTAACCCGCTATAACGTTTTTTTACTTGGCCATTTGCTACCATATCATAAACGCAGCGGCTCCGGCCAAGGATATAGACCTGTTCCCGCGCCCGGGTTATAGCCGTATACAGCAGATTGCGCGTCATGAGGGAGGGGGCCCCGCTTACAAGCGGCAAAATGACGATGGGAAATTCGCTTCCCTGGCTTTTATGTACGGTAACGGCATAAGCAAGCGATAATTCGTCAAGCATTGTGAAATCATAAACTGCTGCGCGCTCATCATCAAAAAGCACTTCCATCTCCTGCTCAACGTTGTCTATCCTTAGGATCGTACCAAGGTCACCGTTGAATACGCCGATGCCCTCCTCTGCCATGCCGTTGTACCTTGACTTTTTCCACGCAAGCTTGTAGTTGTTTTTGGTCTGCATAACCTTATCGCCTTCGCGGAACGTTATCTCGCCATGCTTGCGTTCTTTTTTCTGCCGGCTGGGCGGGTTCATGGCGGCCTGGATACGCCCATTGAGTGCATGCACACCCAGCGGCCCTTTTTTCATCGGCACGAGCACCTGCACATCTCGGTACAGTTCCCGCGTTAAAAGCCGATTTACGCGGCCTGTGCAGAGCCCAACTACACGCCTGGCCACATCTTCAGCCGCTGGGATCTCTTCGAACATAAAATCCTCCGCGCCGGAAAAGAGCTCTGGCAGCTGACCATTGTTGATCCGATGCGCGTTCTCCACAATCATCCCGCGTTCAGCTTGGCGAAAGATGTCTGTAAGCCGCATAACCGGAACCGCGCCACTTTCAATGATGTCCCGCAGCACATTGCCTGCGCCAACGGGTGGAAGCTGATCCGAATCCCCCACCATCAAAAGCCGTGTACTTGGGCTTACTGCACGCAGCAGCGCATGCATGAGCGGAACATCTACCATGGACATTTCGTCTACGATGATAAGATCCGTCTCCACAGGGTTCTCCTCATTCCGCAGAAAGCCTTCACCGCCATAGCCATATTCCAGAAGCCTGTGGATTGTGCGTGCAGGCACGCCCGTGGCCTCGGTCATGCGTTTTGCAGCGCGGCCGGTAGGCGCGCAAAGCTCACAGGAAAGCCCCATATCCTGCAGAATGCGCAGGATAAAGCGCAGAATCGTCGTTTTGCCTGTGCCCGGGCCGCCCGTAATTACAAGCGCCCCGCTCGTAAGCGCGCGCAGCACAGCTTCCCGCTGCTGCGGCGCAAGCGAAAGCTGCAATTCGGCTTCAAGCAGTGCCACCTGTTTTTCCGGATCAAAAAAGAGGAGCGGTGATGGCGTATGCAATACCTGCAAGAGGCGTTTCGCACAATCACTCTCAAGAAAATGCATCTCTGGAAGGAAGATGCCGTCTGTATTGCCAACGAGCTGATAGACGACCTCTCCGCCAAGGATCAACGCATCCAGCGCGCGCTCTACAGGCAGCATCTCTACGCCAAGTACGCGCTCGCTTGCCGCGATGCGAAGAAGGATCTCCCGTGGAAGGAAGGTATGCCCTTCCTGGCGTGCCCATTGCAGCGTATATTTCAGCCCCGCTTTTATGCGGAACATGGAATCCTGCGCAATGCCAGCATTCTGCGCGATTTTATCAGCGGTCAAAAAACCGATTCCTTCGATATCGTCGATCAGCCTGTACGGGTTTTCCTGTATTTTTGCAAGGCATAAATTCCCGTAAGCTTTATAGAGCTTCATCGCTTGGGAAACCGTTACCCCGAATTCCTGCAGTGCAAGCATGATATCCCGCATATCGCGCTGCGCTGCGTAAGATTCTGCAATCTTTTCCGCGCGTAACCGGCCGATTCCAGGCACCTCTGTCAAACGCTCCGGCGCGTTTTCCAGCACCGAAAGCGTATCAAGCCCAAAAGTATTTACGATCTCCCGCGCCGTACTTTCCCCCACGCCGCGGATAAGGCCGCTTCCAAGATAACTGACAAGCGAGGTCAGCGTGGCGGGCGCAAGCGTGCGGCAGCTTTCTGCACGGAGTTGGCGGCCATAGGTGGGATGCTCTGTCCATACGCCGGAAACCACAATTCGTTCTCCAACGCTTGCAAGCGGAAGCGGCCCTACGGCGGTAATCTCGCTTCCCGTTTCATCAGCCAGTTCCAGCACGGTAAAGCCATTTTCTTCATTGCGAAAAACAATGTTCTTTACAACGCCCTTGATTTCCTCCATAAAGCAGCCTTTCATTTCCTGTGTGCAAAATCTATTTTATTTTAGCATGCAAAACGCAATGGAAGCAATATAATGGAAAAACGGCTCATAAGATAAAGCATCATCTTAATTCAGTTGGAGGGGATTGCTTTGCGTATCTTCGTCATTACAAAACGCACGCTTGTAATTGCGGCCATTGTATTCATTGCCGTAGTTGCATCTGTGATCATCGCGATTGCCGTATCGGATGGCAATGCCACTGCAGCAAGTAGCATGGCTGTTGTGGAAGAATATGAATTGGAGGTTCTTGCCGGGACGAAGCGCGAGCTGCCCGTATACAGCGTTGAGCGAGACGATAAAAAAATCGCCCTCACCATCGATGCTGCCTGGGAAGATGACAAAACAGACTTTATTCTCCAAACGCTTGAAAGCTATAACGTTAAGGCAACATTCTTTCTTTGCGGCTTCTGGGTGGAGAAATATCCAGATAAGGTCAAGGCCATTTTTGACGCGGGGCATGAGCTCGGAAACCATACGGCCACGCATCCGCATATGAATCAGCTTTCTGCAGCACAGATGCAAAAGGAAATCGAAGATTTTGAAGAAATGATGGTAAAAGTAACAGGGGAAAAAACCAAGGTATTCCGTGCGCCTTATGGCGAATACAACGATGCCGTAATCACCACGGTGCGTTCGCTTGGGTATGAAGTACTTCAATGGGATATAGACACCGTAGACTGGAAAGAAGAGCGCAGCGCGCAGACGATTTTGGACACTGTGCTGCCAAAACTGCACCCCGGTTGCATTATCCTCTGCCACAACAACGGTTATAAAATCAAGGAATACCTACCCAAGCTGCTTGAAACGGCGATTGCAGAAGGCTATGAATTTGTTCCCATCAGCGAACTGCTGCTTGAAGGGGATACCATCATTGATGTGAATGGGGTGCAGAAAAAAGCGCAATAACGCAATCGCCTTGCTTAAGGCGCGTGCGTGTGGTATGGTTTAGCAAAGCGCTGAAAGCGGAGGTACCTTCTTTTTGCATAAGACAGTATTGATTACGGGCGCGTCGCGCGGCATTGGCCGCGCGGCTGCGTTGCGTTTTGCCAGAGCAGGCTGGCGCGTTGGGGTAGGATATCGCGTTTCGGAAACCAATATGCACACACTGGTTGCAGAGTTGGCAGATTTGGGCGCCCTTACGGTTGCAGTGCGTGGGGATGTTTCCAACGCAGAGGATGCAAAGCGCATGGTGCATGAAACGCGTGCTGCGCTTGGTCATATTGACGTGCTGATTAACAATGCCGGCGTTGCATATGCCGCGTTGTTTACGGATACGGAATATGCTGACTGGAAGCGCGTTTTTGCAGTGAATGTAGATGGCGCATACCATTGCACGCAGGCTGTCCTTCCCGATATGGTATCGAGACAGGCGGGCGTCATCCTTAATGTCAGTTCTATTTGGGGCCTCGTCGGCGCTTCGTGCGAGGTGGCTTACTCTGCATCAAAGGCAGCCCTCATCGGTTTTACAAAAGCGCTTGCAAAAGAGCTTGGTCCATCCGGCATCCGCGTCAATTGCGTTGCGCCTGGCGTGATCGATACGGATATGAATGCGCATCTCGATGCACCATCGCGCGCCGCGCTTGTAGAAGAAACGCCGCTTTGCCGCCTTGGAACCCCCGAAGAAGTGGCGGAAGCTCTCTTTTTCCTGGCTTCAGATGCATCTTCCTTTTTTACCGGACAGGTACTCAGCCCAAATGGCGGCCTTGTGTTATAAGAACGCCTCATCCGCGTTTTCAGAAAAATCTTTTAATACGAATGGGCGCCGGTATCCGGCGCCCATTTTCGTCTTCCTGCTTTGAACACTTCACGCGATCTGCGCTTCTACGCAGCGGATCAAATCCGCAACGCTCGTAATGTGTTCCTCATCCTCTACAATCACATCCAGTGCTTCTTCAACTTCAAGGATGATTTCCGTCATATCCAGAGAATCAAGTTTGCCCTGGCAGGCGGCAGGATCCTGGGCAATCGTGTCCGCAGCAATTCCCGTTACTTCGCTCACGATTCCACAGATTCTTTCCATACTTGTCATGATGATGACCTCCGAATGATAGCGAATGTCCTCGCATGATTTCATTTTATGCTATGGACAAAGATGAATAATACTTTGCCAGTTTAGCGTGCAATAGCATTCTTGTCAAGTCTTGCAGCATTTTCCACAAAAGCGCTTTCCATTGCAAGCGTTTTATATTATACTGAAATGCAGTTTATTCCGTGAGGTTTTTGGATGATGCAACGTAAAGCCCGCTCCTCTCGCTCACAAAAGCGCAATGTTTCCCGTTCCAGAAAGGCTATGCGTTCCAAGGCTGTTGTTCTGGGCTGCGCATTGCTGTTCGTGCTTGCGCTCATCGCTTATCTGCGCGATCCGGAAGCATTCACCCAAGGATTGGAGGCCGTTGCACAAACGCCTGCTGGTTCGGATGGACTGCAACAAACAGGCATCCCATCTGCTGAAACAGAGTCTTCTACCTTCTCCCCTTCCACTTCAGCGCAGCCGGAAACCGAATTCGATGGTGCGCTTGAGATCTATGTACTTGATGTAGGGCAAGGGGACTCCATTTTTTTGCGTGCGCCGGGCGGAGAAACCATGCTTATCGATGCCGGCGAAGCGCAGTATTTTTCTGAAATTGACAGCTTTCTGAAGGAACAGGACGTTGCATTGCTCGATGTTGTGGTTGCAACGCATCCACATAGCGATCACATTGGGGGGATGTCCCAGATCATAGAAACGTATGAAATCGGGAATTTTTACATGCCTGCGGTAACGCATACCACAGCCACCTTTGAAAAAATGCTCTCCGCGCTTGAGGCGCGAGAAATTAAGCCAACGATCGCCTATGCATCCTCGCATGCAGAAATTGCATGGGATGAGGACGTATCGGTGCGCATTCTTTCTCCCCTGGAAGGCATGGATTATGAGGATCTGAACGACTGGAGCATCGTGCTCAATATCACATATGGAGAAACGGGAATTCTCCTTGCAGGCGATGCTGAAGCTTATGCGGAAGATGCCATGCTTGTCAGCTTCCCAGCAGAGGATTTTGCCGCAACGGTGCTCAAGCTTGGGCACCATGGTTCTTCTACTTCCACTACGGAAGCCTTCCTTTCTGCCGTTTCACCCCAGATAGCCATTGTTTCTGCCGGCGCAGGGAACAGTTATGGTCACCCGGACGAAGAAACGCTGGCTCTGCTGGAAGCTTACGGGGTAACGGTTTGCCGTACCGATGAGCAAGGCACCATCCATATCATGCTGGATGGAAAAGCTGCGGAAATTGAGGTGGAAAAAGCAGACTGAATCCTTATGGCTTTTCGTTCCGTAGTTTTCCATTGATCTCTTGTATCGCTTCGGAAGGAAGTTTTTGCACCATCCGGTCATATGTTAGAATTCCGTTGAGTTCATCTTCCACATCCGAAAGCTGCGTATAAACTGCTGCGGCAAGCCCTTCCCGCTTTGCGGGGATGATCTCCGTTTCATAGAGTGTGCGCCAAGCCGCGAGCAGCGCTTCATCCGATTCAAAGCGCTTATAGCCAAATTCTTTTTTGCTGAAGCAATGGCCTTCGATCTTACGGGTGTATCCGCCGAATTCACTTAAGAGCACCGCTCGCCCCAGGCGATCCGGCATAAAGCAATACGGTTTAAAATAAACATGTAAACTCTGCACCTGGCCTATACCCTGGTCGTGCCACCCGCTTGCGTGGTCGATGGTGCGCGTTTGATCCATTTCGGCTACGCAGCGCAGGGCTTCGGCTGCATCAAACTGCCCCCATCCTTCATTAAACAGAACCCACATCGCAACGCAGGGACTATTGTAGAGCAGGGCAACCATTTCCTGGAGCTCTTGAGTATATTCTTCCCTGCCTTTCTCATCTTCCCGTGCAAAGCGGCGGTAATTATGCGCTCCATCTGAAATATGCTTTCCCGTAATAAGGGGCAGGTTGATCGTAGCTGGGTTATACTTACCCCCGCCGTTTGGCATATCCTGCCACACAAGCATGCCCAGTCGGTCGCAATGATAATACCAACGTAAGGGTTCCACTTTGCTGTGCTTGCGCAGCATGTTAAATCCCAGTTCTTTCATTGCTACAATGTCGCTGATCATAGCGTCATCCGAAGGCGCCGTATAAAGCCCATCCGGCCAATAACCTTGATCCAGCACGCCTGTATGGAAATAGGGCTGTCCATTCAAAAACAGGCGCCGCACACCGGCTTCATCCTGCTCTATGCTGAACTTACGCATGCCAAAATAGCTCTTTACGCAGTCTTCGCCCATGTGCACCTCGCAATCATATAAATGCGGATGCTCCGGTGACCATGGTTTGAAACCTTCCATGCTGACCGTTACCGGCATTCCGGCTATGCCATGCTGTACCACATCCCCAATCCGTACAATGCAGGGCAGGGCGCATTCTGCATCCTGCGGATATGCACATATTTCCACGGAACTTTCGTCAAAATGCGGCGTGATGCGCAGCGCCGCAATATAATCTATAGGCACGCTTTCACACCACACAGTTTGCCAAATCCCGCTTTGCGCGGTATACCAGATACCGCCACGCCTGCGCTTCTGTTTTCCACGCGCATGGAACGCAGCATCGCTTTCATCGCGTACACAAACGGTTAGGAGGTTTTCCCCTTCTTTAAGATACGATGTAATATCAAAGGAAAACGGCAGGTACCCGCCTGTATGCGTTCCGACTTCCGCCCCATTTATATAAACCATAGCGCTTTGATCTACGGCACCAAAATGCAGCAGCACACGGCCGACTTGAAACCCTTGGGGCAGCACAAACGAACGCATATACCACAGAATTTCCTTTGGTTTCAGCGTACGCTGCACGCCAGAAAGCTCGCTCTCCGGCGAAAATGGAACGAGGATTTCCCCATCTGGCTGCATTGGCGTTTCCCCTGCTTTTACAATCGCATACTGCCATCTGCCATTCAGATTGAAATAGCTTTCACGCATCATCTGCGGACGCGGGTATTCCTGGAGGATTGCATTTGAATTGATCGCTTCGCCCCATACGGTCTTCATGCCTTGCTTCTCCTTTTTTCAATGCTTGCCAGTGCTATGCGTCCGCACTCATCACCTGCAAGTAGCAATGAGGGGAGCGTTGCCGCTAGCGCACATGCAACAATACTGCACGGCTATCTGTCTGCCGTTTTTGCAATTGGCTGCATATTTTTCCATATATAGTATAACACAGGTGTTTTATATCGGTAAATGCAAAATCCTGGGTTAACGTAAGGAAGAAAAACAGCTTAATTTCCTTTCTGTTTTCTTTTTTGCAAAACTGGCGCCTTTGTTTTACAATAAGCTATAAGAAACATTCTTGGAGGATCCATGCAGGTTCATTTAAGGCCACGCCTTGCTGCAGCTGCAGCTTACCTTTCCGGGGCAGGAACCGTGGCGGATATTGGCTGCGACCATGGACGCTTGGCTGTAGCCTTATTGCAACAGGGCGCCGCGCGCCATGTGATTGCATCCGATCTTAGCGCTGATTCCCTGCAAAAAGCGCGCGCACTTGCTGCACGCTGTAACATGGCCGAAAACGCACTCTCTTTTTTCGTTTCGGATGGTTTATCCCACCTTACACCGGGCGAAGCAGATGCACTTGTATTTACCGGCATGGGCGGTGAGTTAATCGCCCGGCTGCTGCAAGACGGCGCACGGATTGCCGCAGCAGCGGAACGCATTGTAATGCAGCCAATGGGCGGCACGCGAGAGTTGCGCAGTTATCTTCTTCAAAATGGCTATGCCATTCTGGATGAGCGTTTTGTATTGGATGCCGGGAGGTTCTATCAAGTTATCCTTGTGAAACCGCAATTCGGCCAATCAGCCGAATTGCCATGCGATGCCTTGCTGGAATTCGGCCCTATAGCTTTTGCCCAGCGTGATCCATTGCTGCTTGAAGCCTTAAAGCGTTGCCGGGATGGGCGGCTGCGCCGCATGCGCAAAGCAGAATCCCATGGTAGATCGCCGAAACAGCTTGTGCATGAATTATCCGGCGTGCAGGAGTTGATCGATATTTTAGAACAGGAGAAAAACAAATGAAGCTGGCAGAATTTCTTCTCGCGATGGAGCACATCGCACCCAAAGAGCTTGCGATGGATTTTGACAATGTTGGATTGCTAATCGGTACGAAGCGGACGGAAATCAAGCGTGTACTCTTGGCGCTCGACTGCACCACCGCAACTGCACAGGAAGCGATAGATTGGGGGGCTGACCTGCTTCTGACCCACCATCCCCTGTTCCTTTCCGGCATAAAGCGCATCCTTCCGGATGACCCCGCAACTGCAGGTGCATATTTGCTCTTGCGCAACGGCATCGCACATTATGCTGCGCATACCAACCTGGACGCCGCGCCCGGCGGCGTAAACGATTGCCTGGCGGAAGCTCTGGGCATCCTGGATGCGATCCCCCTGCCGCCCGATCAGCTTGGGCGTATCGGTAACCGCAGTGCGGAAACGCCAGCATCACTTGGTGCATTTGCAGCCTTTGTTGCAGATCGGCTCAAAACGGCTGTCCGCATATGCGGTGCGCAGGATGCAAAAGTTTCCCGCGTTGCGCTCATCGGCGGTGGAGGCGGATCGGATTTCCAGGCTGCATATGCTGCAGGTGCCGATACCTACATTACAGGCGAAATAAAGCACCACCAGGCGCTTGAAGCACAGTTCCTTGGTTTAAACGTAATTGAAGCCGGGCATTATGAAACGGAGCGCATTGTGCTGCAGCCTTTGATCCGCCATTTACAGGCGCTTACAAATGATGTACAATATAGGTTGACACTTTCGGAAGCCTCATGCTTGGCCCGGCTTGATTGACGGCGGCAGGCACGAACGCCCGTGCATAGAAATACAGGAGGTAACGCCATGAACAAACTCGATGCGCTTTGGGAATACCAGCAAGCAGAACTTGCGCTTGAAAAAATTGAAGCCCGCATCAAAACAACCCCCTCACGGCAAAAGCTGAACAAGCTGCATGCCTTTTTAAGCGAGCAGCAAACGCTTATTACTGGCTTCCAGAAACAGATCGATGCGCGCAGCGCCTCGGTTGATAAGCTTGCTGCGCAAATTGCTGAATTCGAACATCAATATGAGCTGGAGCTTTCCGAGTTTAACTCAATGGAAAACGACGAGGAATGCACCGCTGCGGAGATGACAGAATCCCGCCGGGCGCTCGAACGGCTGCTCAACCAGGTCGATGCCGTGCGCCGCGAGCTTTATGATACGCTTGCTTGGATTGAAAAAGCAACCGCTGATTACAAGGAAACCTATGCGAAAGCCGGCAAGGCCAAAAAGGAATACGATGCTGTGCGCAAACAGTGTGAAGACGAAATCGTTGCTGCACAGCCCGAGTTGGATGCTGCAAAGCTGGCTGCACAGAAGCGCCGTGCAGAAGTGGACCCCGCGTTGTTGAAAAAATATGATTCCGTAAAAACGCATCATGCAGTGCCTATGGCGCGCGTAGAAAACAACCAGTGCGGCGGTTGCAACATGTCCCTCCCCATTGCGACGGTGAAGCGTGTCGTTGCTGGCACAGGGCTTGTTGAATGCGAAAACTGCGGGAGGATCCTTTACGCATAACACTGTAAGCAAACCTGTTTTTAACGAGTAAGCCATGTGGCTGCGTGCGGTTTTGTCCGCATGAGGAAAGTCCGAGCTCCACAGGGCAGGGTGCCGGATAACGTCCGGCGGAGGCGACTCCAGGGAAAGTGCAACAGAAAGATACCGCCCGCATCCGTGCGGGTAAGGATGGAAAGGCGAGGTAAGAGCTCACCGGCGGCTTGGCGACTTGACCGCCCTGTAAACCCCACCCGGTGCAAGATTGGAATGAGAGCGCTTGCGGCTTTGCCGCAGAAATGGCTGCCCGCCAGGCTCTCGGTAATCGCGTGAGCGCTTCGGCAACGATGCGCCAAGATAGATGGCCACACGGCGGAGCAATCCGCCGACAGAACTCGGCTTACGGCTTGCTCGTTAAGATAAAAGCGCC
This sequence comes from uncultured Clostridia bacterium, assembly GCA_944366945.1. GTDB lineage: Bacteria > Bacillota > Clostridia > Christensenellales > CAG-138 > UBA1685. The sequence continues at coordinate 25,602 of CALVWJ010000022.1, read as the reverse complement.
CCTTCTTATAAAAAGGAGGGGCGTTCTTTGTATTCCTTAGAATTAGAATGAACTTCGCAATGCGCCACAAGCATCGGAAATGCTTTAAAGGGAATCCTTGTTGCTGAAAGGAATGCGATATTGCAAAACCCATTGAATTTCTCCCCCATCATTTTTCATGACCCTTTTCGAAAAAAGTGGATCGTTTTTGCGTGGCATGAAGCGTGTGTACAAGACATATGTATAAAGTAATGCTAAGGAATACGGGGGGTCATACCATGGAGTACAGGCGGAAAAGAAAAACAGCTTCGCGCAGAAGGGCTTCTACTTATTCAGCCGCACGCAGAAGTGCTTCGGCTGGCGGGGCCGGGCGTGCAATTGTATCCTTGCTGATGGTGGGCGGCATCGTTTACCTGGTTTCAGCCTCCGCAGCGGGCACATGGATTGCGGAAAACGTCATGGCGCCCATGATCTCCGCTTTTTCCGGCAACAATGACGCGGATAACGATGGCACGCAGGATGCAACCAACACGCAAACGCCGGATGGAAGCCTTTCCACATCCGTAGATCTTTCTGCCGGCGCTTCTTCCCAAAGCGTTACGAGTGCGCAAGTCTCTCTGCCTGCGCTGGATTGTTATATGTTACAGATGGGGGTGTATTCCTCCAAATCCAATGCGGAAGCGCAGGCCGAAACCCTGCAGACGCAGGGCGCCGGCGGTTACATCCTTGAGGATGCTTCCACAGGGGAAACGCGCTACCGGGTCATGGCATCTGGCTATGAGGACGCAGAAAGTGCAAAAAGTGTTAAAAACCGCCTCGTGGATGAAGGGATTGACTGCACAGTTTATGAGCTTTCTACCGCTGCTGCAACATTCCGCGTAACCGCTTCAGAGGAAAGCATCCCACAGATCGAAGCGGGATTCGCCGCATTGGAAAAGGCGCAACGCGCGCTTTCTGCAGCTGCGATCGACTTTGACAAAAATAGCATGAGCGTAGAGGAAGGGCAATCGCTTGCCCTTGAAATCCTCTCCACGCTGGAATCCGATATGGGAAGCCTGCTCTCCTTTGACGGAACGGATGGCACGCTTTCTCAGCTTCTTGATGCTTACCGCGATGCCAAAGCCGCACTACAATCGCTCTCTGGCGGTTCCTATGACAGCACCGTTGGGTTTTCCGCCCAGCTCAAGCATACGCTGCTTTATGTAACGCACCGCTATGCGCTCTTGATGGATGCACTAGTCTGATCCCCCTGCTGTGGCAGATGGATGGAAATGCGCGTGCCAACCTGCTCTGCGCTGATCACCTCAAAATATCCTTTGTGCTGATCTATGATCCATTTTGCAATGGAAAGCCCCAGCCCGCTGCCGCCTGCCTGGCTGCGGGCTGCATCGCTACGATAAAACCGCTCAAACATATGCGCAATGTCCTTCTGCGCCACGCCGATGCCCGCATCCTGCACGTCGATGCATGGCGCGCCCGCTGCATCCATGCGCAGGCGCAGGGTAATCCGCTGCCCTTCCGGTGTATATTTTGCAGCATTGTCCACCAGAATCCGAACGGCCTGCTTAAACATGGCAGGGTCTGCTGAAATTGTGCTCTCACAATCGATGCACAGCGCATACGGGTGCGCCTTATCAATCATTTCCGATTCCTCGTGGATCTCGCGCAGCATTTCTCCAAGGGATAGCGGCTCCGGCTGGAATTTCTGGCGCCCCATATCGCCGCGCGCAAGAAACAGGAGCTGCTCCACCAACGTTTTCATATGGTCGGATTCAGCCTTGATTGCAGCGATGGATTCATTGAGCACGGTTTCATCATCTTTTCCCCAGCGGTCCAACATATTTGCATAGCCCTGGATCACAGCAATCGGCGTGCGCAACTCATGGCTTGCATCGTCTACAAAGCGCACCTGCTGCCGATAGCTTTCGTGCATGCGCTTCATTAAATTGTTAACCGCAGCTTCAAGCCCGGCCAGCTCTGCATCGCCAATGTTCAGCTTTGCATCGGGCCGCGCTGCATTGATATGGTCGATTGCATCCTCCAGATCCCGGAACTTGCTTTCATCAAACTGCTGCGTGGAAGCCCGTTCGGCCGCTTGCGCAAAATCGTCTATCGGCTTCAAATAGCGCCGGATCTCCGCCGCCCCAGAAGCACACTTTCCAATCCAGCCGATCAGCTGGCAAACAGCGATAACGGCCATCAGCGCTGCAAATACGCTTAGGAAATGCCCAGCTGATACGGTAAAAACCTGCTCCTGTGCCCCGCGCAAGGCAAACGTATAGGTTGCGCCCTGTAGCATCTCCCAAAGCGTCCCGCCAGAACCAAGCGTAAAACTCCGGTCCATCCAAATCGTCCAATGCGCAACGCGTTCCGCCTCCGCAAGATAGCACCAGAAGCATACGGCAAACACGATCAACGCCAAATCCGATGCAAAAATACCGCCAAGCTGCTGAAGGCGGAAATGCCGGTTCAACCTGCGCGCGATTGAAGTGGAACGCGTTTTTTCCATTTGGCTCATGGCGTCTCATCCTTTATCACATAACCCACGCCGCGCACGGTTTGGATCAGCTTGATGCCAAATGCATCATCCAACTTTTGGCGTAGATAGCGTACATATACATCCACCACATTCGTTTCACCGATATAATCATAACTCCATACGCGCGTGAGGAGCGTTTCGCGCGAAAGGACAATGTTCTTGTTCTCAAGGAGCGTTTGAAGCAGCGCGAACTCCTTGGTCGTCAAGGCAACTTCCTCTCCGCAGCAGGTTACCGTATGCGCGGCAACATGCATCTCCACGCCACAGGCAGATAGTACGCCCGACACGTTTTCCTGCCTGCCACCTTTGCGCAGCGTAACCCGGATGCGGGCTAGGAGCTCCTCGATCGCAAACGGCTTTGTGATGTAATCGTCCGCCCCCATGTCAAGGCCGCTTACTTTATCCATTACCGCATCCCGGGCGGTCAGCATGATGACGGGCATGCTCGAACTTTTTCTCAGCCTGCGCAGAACCTCAAGCCCATTGAGTCCGGGAAGCATGATGTCCAGCAGCATGAGATCATAGCCTCCGCTTTCCGCCTTTTCCAGGCCCGTGCGTCCATCTGCCGCCTTATCCGTTTCATACCCTTCGTGCTGCAGCTCCAATTCAATGAAGCGCGCAATTTTCTCTTCATCCTCTACAACAAGGATCTTTGCCATCGGTTCTCCTCCCGGTAATGCGCCACGTGCTTACTGGCGCTTTTTTTCTTCGTCCATTCCGTTTTTCACACTGTTTTTGAGATCATCTGCATATTCAGAAGCCTTCCCCATCGCATCGTTCACATCCTTGCGCCCAAGATCTGGCCCTCGGAAGGAATATCTGCATTCGCAGAAAAGCCCAACGATCATCAGCGGCAAAATGATCCAAAACCCGACGCATAGCAGTACGATCAACAAAAGTACCGGAATGCTGATGATGGTTTCCCCGCGTCTCTGCGCCACAAAACTGTTCTGCATACCTCTTCGGATCAGCCCGCAAAAACCGCTCCAGAATTCATCCCAGCCGCTGCGGGTATCTTGCTTTTCCTCCCGTGTTTTCTGCTGCTCCTTTTCCGGCTCTGTCGTATAATGCGCTGCACCTTGCCCCGTGCGGACTTTGCCCTGCCGTTCCAGTTCAATCAACGCATCCAGCATATCCCAATTGTTATTTTCAAGCGCCTGTTTTGCCTCCGCATAGCTGACATTTGCCTTGCTCATAAGCTTTTCGACCATTTCTATGTGTTCCATCGTTTTCTCTCCTCTCCTTTGCTTTGCACAACCTCATCCAGCCGTGCAGCTTAAGGATAACAGCCTAAGATTAAAGGCACCCAGCAATCTCGATTAGAAAAAGATTAACGTTTTATCCTTTTCTTATAAATTATAGCATGTTTTCCAGGTTGCAAAAAGGGGAAACAGCTGCCCCCCCTCATAAAGAAAAATCAATTGAAATGGCGTGCAAATGGCGTAAAATCGTCCTTTTCCGTATGCGTAAAGCCCATGGTACGCATGCGGCGCACCACGTCAAACCCATACTTATTGCGCAGGGCGTCTGTTGTGCCGTCAAGCGCACACATACGCATATGCCGCGCATCTTCAAACATGGAAAGCTGCTCCGCCTCTCCCGTAAGCCGCCCAAGCGAAACGCCAACCTGCCGCACTGCACGGCCATGGTGCAACGCAAGCGCAAGCGGGCGCAGTGCGCTGTAAAGCTCATCGGTCACATCCGTAGCGCGCGGCAAACGCTTTTGCGCACTTTCGTACCGCAAATCCGCATAGCGCAGCGATACGCCCACCAGGCTGGCGCGCAACCCCAAACGGCGCAAGCGATAGGCGGCATACTCGGTCTGCTGCAAAAGCGCAGCGCAAACCGCTGCATCTCCGAAGGCATCCCGTGCCAGCGTAGTGGAATGGCTCACGGATTTTTGTGGTTCCGGCTCGCTCGTTAGGCGGGTGTCATCCCGCCCATGGGCGCGCTCCCACATGGCACGTCCATTTACGCCAAAAAGCGCCTGGAGTGCCGCTTGATCCTGCCGCGCCAAGTCGCCAATGGTCTGCACGCCCATGGCATGGAGGCGTTTCGCGCTGGCTCTTCCGACATACATCAAGTTTTCTACCGGCAACGGGAACATCAATCGTTCCCAGTTCTGGGCATTGACCACCGTAACGGCATCTGGTTTTTTATAATCGCTCCCCATTTTCGCCATGATCATGTTTTCTCCCACGCCAACGGAAACCGTAAGCGAAAGCTCTCGTTTGACCCGCTCGCGAATCAAATTTGCCGCTTTTTCCGGGGCACCAAACAGGTGCTCACAGCCAGCATAATCGAGATAGGATTCATCAATCCCATAGCGCATGGTAACCGGAGAGTAACTTCGAATGATCTGCATAAAAGCTTCCGAATACTCAATATATCGCCCATATTCGGGGGCGACGGTTATGGCTTTGGGGCAAAGTGCCAATGCCTGCCAAACCGGCATGCCTGCGCGCACGCCCCGCCGCTTGACGGGATACGTTGCCGCAAGCACGATGCCATGGCGTTTTTGGGGGTCACCGCACACGATGAGCGGAGTTTCGGTGGTATATTTACCGCAACTGTCCGCTACGGCACAGCTTGCATAAAACGAATTGAGGTCGACATGCAGAATGCTCATACTGTTCCTTTTATGCGCCGGAACATTTGTTCTATTTTATAGTATAGCACTTCTGCATGGAATGTAAAGCTGGAAATTTAAGGAACGATGCCGTCAACAGCAGCAAGCGTTTCCGGGGCAGCGGAATCCTGCTTATTAAAATACCAGGTATAGATTTCTTCAGCAGCTGGGATGGTCCAGGAGCCGGAATAACCGTTGGGAACGCAGATCACAAGCACAAGCTCCGGATCCTCGCGCGGAGTATAGGTAACGAACCACGCCGTGTTTTCAATATCGATGCTGGCAATACCGATCTGCGCCGTACCTGTTTTACCCGTGAGGCGGTCCAAATACAGTTCTGTGAATTCATCGCTGAATTTTTTAGCGGCCGTGCCGCGGTCCTCCAACGACACAACGCCCTGCATGCCCGCTTTGATCGCATCCCAAATCGCGTCCCATTCGGCAGAATCATCCCCGATTTCGTTAACGACTACGGGTTCAACCTCCTTTACAACATCGCCTTCCTGGTCTACGATCTTATCCACGATATGTGCTTCATACACCGTGCCTTCGTTGGCGATTGCGGAGATGTAGCGTGCAACAGCCACCGGCGTCACCAGGGAAACGCCCTGACCAAATCCTGCGCGGATGGTCTGTGTCGGTTTCCATTGAATTTCGTTGAGCAGCGAAACGATTTCACTGGTCCAGTTCTGGGTTTGGGTATAACCTTCTGGAATGCCGATCTCCTCGCTGATGATGCGGCGAATCTCCGGACCCTTTCCGTCAAGGCCCATACCATCTTGAATCTGCATGAGACGCAACGCGCAGGCGCTGACGGCGTCTTCATCAATTTCCATCATGCGCTGGTCCATACACTCACGCAAAAGTGTGCATAGGCGGCGATATACCAGCGAGGGCAGGCTCGTTTTCTGCCCGCTGATGCTTAGTACGCCATCGGAATTGGTCAAAGTGTTATCAAAAAGTACCTGCTGGCCGCCGCAGATGCCTGTAGCTTCGCCAGGCAGCTCAATGCCCGTAGAGCTCGTAAGCCCAAAGTAGCCAGCCCATTCGTTGAGTGTATCGATACCCATGCGGTAGGCCAATTCGCAGAAGTAATAGTTGCAGGATTGCGCAAGCGCCTGCGTAAGCGTTAGATTTACATGGTCTACATGACCGCTCTGCCAATCCCAGCAACGCGGCGCGTTTGTTTTCAGCACACTTTCCTTTCCGTCTTCATCGGTTGTATAGATGTAATAATAACCCCCGTCGCCCCTGTCATTCACGAGCTCCTCAATTTCAACCACATCTTCCGCAACCCCCGCGACGCCTGTGACCATCTTAAAGATGGAGCCCGGCGTATATTTTGCAGAGATGGCTTTGTTGCGCAGCGGCGTTGTTTCCTCATCGTTGAGATATGCAGCCTGCTCCTCCGAAAGGCCCTGGACAAACCAGTTTGGATCAAACCCCGGGTAGGAAGCAAGTGCAAGCACATCCCCTGTGCGCGGATCCATTGCAACGATCGCACCCGTTTTTGCGGTTTCAATGGAATCCAGTTTATCTGCGTATTCGCTGACTTTTCCCTCAGCCTCATTGTCCGCGATATCCTGGAGCATATGGTCCATCTCATCTGCGCTGAGTTTTTCAATGATGTTCTTCAGTGCAGTTTCGCAAACAGCCTGGAATTCAATGTCAATTGTAAGCATCACATCGCTGCCATTGGTGGCGCTCGTTTGTGAAAGCTCCCGAATGATGCTGCCGTTTTTGTTGATCTCCACCTCGCGCACGCCTTGATGCTCTTTTGTCGCGCCAGTCAAATAGGCTTCCATGGAGGATTCGATCCCGGACACGCCAATATAATCGCTGTAGGAATATGCAAGGCCGGAGCTTGCCGTCATATCGATGACATGGTTTCCGTCTTCATCGTAAACATATACAATATCGCCGTTTTCATCCAAAAGCGGCACCGTGTTTCCGTCGTCGTCGGTTGTCGTTTCATATTTGTAAAGCGGTTCCAGTTCTTCTTCCGTATATCCTTTTGCAAGAAGCGTATCCACGCTCACGGTATCTACCGTGCGGGAAAGATACCCCAAAATATGGGCGGCTGTTTCGCCACGCGGGTAAATGCGCGTGGTGCTCTGAGATACCTGCACACCCACCAGTTCGTCGCTGTGCTGCTTGATTTCCGCTACAACCTCAAAGTCCACATCATAAGCAATCGTAATGGGCGTATAGGCTCTATAGTTATTTAAGCTGACTTCCTGGCGAATGGAAATGATCTTGTTTGCCTGTTCAAACGTATATTCTTCCGGGATAAACCAGGCGCGGCGCAAATAGTTATAAGCGTATTCCGCAGTAGGCCATTTGGAAAGATCCCACTTGGAAGAATCGTTGGGGTAATCCTTATAATTGGGATCGCGGCGCTGGATGTTAAGGCCCACTGCCTCACAGAAGTTCTTAAAGCGCGCACGAATTGCTGAATCGCTGGTCACGCCCCAATCATAAACGATCTCTCCATTTTCATCCATCGCCAGATAGGAGGTATCAATCGTTGTGCCACCACTGCGTTCGATGATCTCAATCGCTTTAATAAGGGATTCCGTATAAACAGCAGAATCGTAATCCGTTCGGTTGTCTGCATCGCGCAGAAACTCCACATTATAGCATGTTTCACTGTAAGCAAGCACAACGCCATTGCGATCCAGGATGCGTCCGCGTTCGCCTTTCACTGCAATGGAACGCACCTTACGGCCGGAAGCTTCTTCCAACCAGGTTTGCCCTTCGGCGATGGTAAGCGTGCCGAGGCGGTAAATCAAGGCACCCATCATGCAAAGCATAACAACTGCAACAATTAAAAAACGGCCAATCGGCTTCTTCATACTTTTCTAACGTACCTCCTTTGGCACTTTATGCCCTGCCAGCGCGCTGCTCCGTGCGCACCTGGCGCGCAAGTGCTCGCTTGAGGAGCATATGCACGGGCATCGTAAGCGCCACGCTCAAAAGCATGCAGGGCAAAACGTAGGTGCCCAACATCTCAGGGTAAGAAAATGTCCCACCAAGAAGGCGCACAGCCAGCATCATGATATGCTCTTTCAAAAGTGCGCTGGCTGCTGCAACCGCAGCGGGAACGATCACATTATCCGCATAAAATTTTTGGTAAAACAGTCCCCCCGCTACTCCTGCGACCATATAGCCGATTGCAGAAAGTCCAACGCAAGGGCTGAACAACACGTCTACAAACAACCCCATTCCAAGCCCAATCAAACCGCCTTTGATGCTGCCAAGCAGCACGCCGGCAGATACAACAACTGCCAAAATAGCATCTGGCCGAATGCCTTCAATATTGAGTCTGCAAAACAGAATAGAATCAAGGTATACTGCTACAAGGAGGGCGAGAGGCAAGGCAAGCCTGCGCATTTTATTCTGCCTCCTCTTCTTCGGCAACCGTGCCTGTGATCACCATGACCTCTTCCAAATGGCCAAAGTCTACGCTGGGTTGGAGTATTGCATTGTAATCCGATGTGGATCCTTCCACATTGCGTGCAACTTCTGTAACGGTACCGACCGTGATACCACGGGGATAGACGCTCCCCATTCCATTTGTAATAATAACATCACCCGGGACAAGATCATATCCGGAGGCCAGAAAATACAGTTCGAGCATTTCATCCGACCCAGCGGTAAGCGTACCGCGCGTCAAGCCAATATCGCGTGTCCGCTCCACCATAACGGAAACCTCTGTGCTGGAATCGATGATCGAAGTCACCTTACTCCAAGTTGCGCCGACTTCCGTTACCTTGCCCACAAGGCCATCCGCATTCACAACGGCCATGTCCTTTTCAATTCCCATATTGCGGCCAGCATTGATTGTGAACACATCAAACCATACGCCTTGACTATTTCCGATAACAGCCGCAGTTACGAACGTATAATCAGAGGAAACTTCTGTATAATTTAAAAGCGCTTGAAGCCGCTCGATTTCTGCGCGAAGTCGCTCATTTTCTGCTTCAATACCTTCGAGCTGCGCAAGACGCGCAGAAAGCTGCTCCAATTCTTTGTCCGCATCCGTGGTTTTAAAAATGCGCTGCACAAAATCAATGATGCTATTCGAGGCTTTAGAGGCAAATGTCTGCACCGGCTGCACGACCGCACCAACTGTGCTCTCCAGCCAGGAAACCGAACGTTCGCCCGCAGTTACAAACGCCAAAATGCCCAAAAGCACAATGGCAATGAGCATGATGACAAAAGGTTTGTTTTTAAATAAACCGCGCAAAGGTTCCTCCTTGAACAACACAGAACCGCAGCGCATCCGCATAAGTTCTTGCTCCCCTATTATACTTGCAAGGCGCGGCGCTTGCAAGGCATTGCGGGAAAACGTCACAGTATGTTAAGAAAGCGCTCACGCTTCCAAGGGATGCGCAACTTCCGTAAACGCCTCCTGCCGGTCCAGCATGCGCAATGCGCCAAGCGCCACACAATCAAGCGGGCTTTCCTCCACATATACAGGCATGCCTGTTTCCTGCGCAACCAGTTTGTCGAGCCCTTGCAGCTGTGCGCCGCCCCCGGTTAATGTAATGCCGCTAGAATAGAGATCTCCCGCAAGCTCCGGTGGGGTTGCGCTGAGCGCATCTTTGATCGCCGCGATGATCCGCGATACTGCCGGGGCAATTGCATGCGCAATTTCGCCTGCATTTAAGATCAAGCTGGTAGGCAGGCCCGTGTCCAGTTTTCTTCCCCGCACCTGCATGCGCTGCGTGCCGCCGGGCATGGCGTTTCCTATCGTTATTTTAATTTCCTCCGCCATGCGTTCGCCGATCATGACGCCATGGGCTTTCTGCACATGCTCGCGGATTGCTGCATCCAAATGCGTACCCCCTGTGCGAACAGAGGCGGATGCAGCGATTCCTCCGAGGGCAAGCACGGCTACATCCGTCGTCCCGCCGCCAATATCCGCCACCATGGAACCAACCGGTTCAAATACCGGAAGCTCCGCTCCAACAGCTGCCGCAAGCGGTTCATCCAGCATGAGCACATCGCGCGCACCCGCTCCGCGGGCAGCTTCCGCAAGTGCACGGCGCTCCACTTCAGTGACGCAAAGCGGCAGGCAAAGCACAAGGCGAACCCCGAGTGCCCCTACCTTATGCCCAAGCGCCATCTGGATAAAATATTTCAGCATCTCAGCTGAGAGTTCATAATCCGCCACAACGCCATCCCGCATAGGGTAGACTACGTTGATGCCGCCCGGCGTGCGACCAAGCATCTGCATAGCCTCCCCGCCAAATGCGAGCGGCTCTCTCTGTCCATCCGAAGCAATCGCTACGGCACTAGGCTCCCGCAGCACGATGCCGCGTCCCTTAATGGCGATAAGTGTATTTACAGTTCCAAAGTCAATTGCGATGTTTCGCATCAACATCCTGGAAAAATGAAAACACATCCTTAACATACCTCCCGTTTTCCACAGTTCTGGAATGATGGAAAGTATTGCCTGTTTTCGTGCATGTTATACACCTTTATGTTATACTATACAGGTATCTTTATGATGAAAGAGGCATCCTTATGCGTTTAATTCTTGCATCGCAATCGCCGAGGCGGCGCGAAATGCTTGCGCTGATGGGATATGAATATGAAGTGATCCGAAGCGATGCGGACGAGCATGTGCCGCCCTGCGAGCCAGGCGAATTCGTAGAAAAGCTGGCGCTGCGTAAAGCCTCCGCCGTTTTTGATTCCCATCAAGATTGCTGTGTTATTGGCGCGGACACAATCGTCTATCTTGACGGTTCCATCATCGGAAAGCCCAAAGATGAAACGGAAGCTTTCCAGACTCTGCGGCTTCTCAGTGGGCGCACGCATACGGTCTATACGGGGGTTTCGGTGTTAACCCACAGCCAGAGCATCCTTTTCCACGATACCGCTGAAGTTACCTTTTGCCCGCTTTCAGACGCGGAAATTCGCGCCTATATCGCGACCGGCGAGCCGCTCGACAAAGCGGGAGCCTATGGCATTCAAGGCCCCGGCTCACTTCTGGTTGAACGCATTTCTGGCTGCTATTTTACCGTAATCGGCATGCCAAATCCGAAGCTTTACCGGGCGCTACGCTCCGTGGGCGTACTGCCGCAATGGATGGCGAGCTTTTCCTAATGTGCTTTTGCGGTTGGCTTGAAGCAGAATGCTTTTATGGGTGGAACGCTGCCCAAAGCTTTTACAAAGGGCAGATATTGCACGCTGGCTGGATGCAGTATCGGCACACATGGAATCCAGCATAAAGGTTACCGCATATACTGGAGCCAGCCGATGATTCCAAGATGCACGGGATAGTACGCATAAAAGAACCACTTTTCCCAGCTGCTCCGTGCACGCTTACTGCTCCGCTGCCCATTGTATAGCCACAGAATGGGAACCGCCAGAACTACTGCCATTTGTAATACGCCGTAGAGTGGATCAATCGCCCAGCTATACACGGCGGCATAGATCCCAACATAAAACAGCATCCATAGCACCTGCGCCCTGCATTTGCCCCGGTTGGTTCCAAAAGACAGGATGCACAGCCCGGCAATACAGCTCCAATCGCTTGGAAAGCTCACAATACAAAGCAGTACGATCAACAATACCTTTATGCTGTTGCGCCGTATCACAGAGCTGTTTGCCACACGCAGCATAACAAGCCCGCAGGCGAGCGACCACATTACGCTGGTCTGATTTAGGATGCTGCCGTAATAAAACGGGATGAACGAATGCCAATCCACAAAGTCTGCCAAGGCGAACACATAAGCAAAATGCGACAGCAAGGCAAACAGGAACAGGCGTACAGTATATTTTTTGATGTTTCTTGTATGATAGTATCCTTCCGCGACAAAAAAGCACATGATAGGGCATGTGATTCGGCCCAGGATATGAAGAATAAGCGGCAGCGGCTCCCGTGGATATCCTGGGAAAAGCAGCCACGCCACATGGTCAAGCGTCATCGCTGCGATGGCGATGGTTTTTATCTGGTTGGCATTCAGCGTTTTTTTCATCCGTTTGTTGAATGTTCAGAGCAATGGTTTGTGCATAAAGCGCCCATATGCAAATATATTGCGGATCAAAATGCACAACAGGCCCAGATGAACATAGCTTCCGCCTGTATGGGAGCCGTCGTAGATGCACCGTTCAATGCGCCCCGTGCATTCTGCGTGCAAGCTCATAAATTAGAATGCCCGCAGCTACAGAGGCGTTGAGCGATTCTGCAAAGCCATACATCGGCAGGCGATATTTTTCGCATTGCGCAGCGATCGCATCCGAAACGCCGCTGCCTTCATTGCCAATTACGAGTACGCATTTCTTCCCGGGATCTGGTAGCCTATCTCCACCTTTAAGATGCCCGCAGATGCATACAAAGCCTTGCTCTGCCAAACGGCCAATCTCCTGTTCCAGATCGCCCTGCCAAACCGGAATGTGGTAAATCGAGCCCATCGCAGCGCGCAGCGGCTTTGGCGCGCAAGGATCCGCGCAGCCCGCTCCCAAAAGCAGTCCACGCGCACCCATCGCATCCGCCGTGCGCAGAATCGTTCCAAGGTTTCCAGGATCCTGCACGCAGTCCAGCGCAACGATCAAGCCTTCTGGATAATACTCTGGGATTGGCTGATCGGGCGTTTTCACCGTTGCGCAAACCCATTGCGGCGTTCCGGTTTGGGTTAAGCTTTCCATGACGCTCCGGCGCACAACATGTACGTTTGCTCCGCTGCCCGAAAGCACTGCCGCCATCAGATCGTGTCCTTCTTCGATAAAAGCATCCACAAGCTGTGCGCCGGACACTACAGCCTCGCGCACCAGCTTTTCGCCTTCGATGAAATGCACGCCCTGCTCCAGCCTGGCCTTGCGCTGTGCAAGCGCGCGTGCCCGCTTTACAGCTTCATTGCGCGTGCTTTCAATGACCATTGCCATCCTCCTTTGGAACAAAACAATCTTCATGGAAAATCAAACCACCGGCAATATGGGGATGTCTCCCTAAGAAATACCCGGCGCAGGCCATCCGCCGATATTTGTCAGCTGCATTTACCGTTGCTCTGCGAACCTATAGCCATTCGGGTATAGCCGCATTCCAGGCTTTGCGCGAGGCATTGCTTGCCATGGCAAACGCATTTTGCCTTGCCTGCATCGATTGCCAACGATTCTTCTTGATAACAGAAAAGGCGCAGCCATCCGGTTGCGCCTTCCATTGCAATTTACGCACGCGCCTGGTTGGCAACGTTTACGAGCTCGCGGAACGCGTTCATATCGTTTACGGCGAGATCCGCAAGAACCTTGCGGTTCACATCCACGCCGGCCAGCTTGAGGCCATTGATCATGCGGCTGTAGGTTGTGCCGCAGATGCGAGCACCCGCGTTGATGCGCGCGATCCAAAGCTTGCGGTATTCGCGCTTTTTAAGTTTACGGCCCACATACGCATAGGCCATGGACTTCATGACCTGCTGCGAGGCAGCACGGTATTGCTTGCTCTTTGCGCCATAATAGCCCTTTGCGAGCTTAAACACTTTGCGACGTTTTTTAACGGCGTTTACCGCCCTTTTAATCCTTGCCATTGTTGGTGTTCCTCCTTACTTATACGGGATGAGCTCGTGGACCTTTTTAGCTTCGCACGCAGCAATATAACCAGTTTGGCGCAGGCCGCGCAGACGCTTGGTGGTTTTCTTTGTTAAGATATGGCTCTTATAAGCCTTGCCCCGTTTGATCTTGCCGTTTTTTGTAAGGCTGAATCTCTTGGCAGCACCCCTGTGGGTTTTAATTTTTGGCATGGGGTATTTCCTCCTCTTGGAAAATAGTTTAGTTTGCTTTCGGTGCAAGTATCATGAACATATTGCGTCCTTCCTGCTTGGCAGGGCGGTCAACCGCAGCACTGTCCTTGACCATTTCACAAAACGCGTTCATCACATCCAGCCCAATATCGCCGTGTTTTGCCTGGCGGCCACGGAAGCGAATGGAGACTTTCACCTTGTTTCCATCGCTTAAGAATTTGGTGCAAGCCTTTGCCTTGACCTCCATATCGTGCTGGTCAATGGTTGCCGAAAGGCGGATTTCCTTGATCTCGATCACCTTTTGGTTTTTTCGCTGCTCTTTTTCGCGCTTGCCCTGCTCAAAACGATACTTGCCGTAATCCATGATCTTGCATACGGGCGGCACGGCTTGCGGTGCGATTTTGACCAGATCAAGGTCTGCTTCCTCTGCCATGCGCAGTGCAACATCCAATGTCACTACACCCTGCTGGTTTCCCTTTTCATCGATTAAGCGGACTTCCCTATCCCGGATCTCCTCGTTGATCAAGAGTTCTTGGCTGGCTATGGTGGACACCTCCGTATAAAATAAATGAGTGGGTGCAGAACACCCACTCCGGACAAAACAGCTCAATGCATCCCCACAAGGGGATAAGCGTTATTCCATAAACCGCGCCTGGCGCTATGCATGCCGGCGGGTGAGAAGCGGGGCTTCTGCTTTGCAACGTTCATATTATAAGCGGGCACACGCGCTTTGTCAAGCGTTTTTCACCCATTCTGCGACCGTTCGGAATACGAAGCGGTTGCGCATCCAAATATTGTAAAAGTCTGTTTCCGGCAACGGCGCGGAACGGGTTCCGATCTCTATGGTGAGAGAGGGAATGCCGCATTTGCTGCTCGCCCAATCCTTATATCCACCAAACGACGTGCCATCATCCGGCTCTATCGAATAGCCAGAAAGTTCACCGATCACCTTCGCCAAGGCATATGCAGCGCGATCCGCTTGGGTTGCATCGCCAAACTGCCAGTAGATCATGCTGCCTGTAGCATGGTAGCTGATAGTTGCATCAAAATCACGGCTTTTTGTATAAGAAACAAGTGCCTGCGTTTCCGGTTCACTTTCCGGAGCCGTACCTCGGTATCCTTCTGAAGAAGGGGAAGTTGATGCTTCCACCTTTTCCCAAAGCGCATCAAAATTGCGATTGAGGTCAACGCCATTGTAGTTTGCTTTCCATTCCCGCAGATATTCAGTCTCATCTGGCTGTTCTCCCGCTGCTGCAGCATCGCTTGCTTGAATCTGCTGGATATGCAAATCATAAACCAGCCCCTGGCTGATCTGAATCCCATCTGGGTTGGCCATGGGCATCACATGAAAGCATACTTCCTGGCTTGCGCCGGCTTTGAGCCAAGCCTCAGAAAGCGCCATTGCAAGCAGCGCCGTCATATGTTCGCGCGCATGGATCGCAGCTTGCACAAAAACATGGTGCGGCGCCTGCGGGTTTCCTAGCACCATCACGGGCAATTCAAGGCCGTTTGCGCTTTCCCCCGCAATCACAATTTTTATCGTTTCGCCGTAAATCTCCGTAAGGGCGCGCATATCCTCCCGCATTTGATCATAACTGTATGCATCCGTTATGGAAACCACGTCCAGCCCAAACACATCCGTTGCCGGCTGCAGATACCCTGCTACCATATAGCCTTTCTGGCCGCTTGCAAGCACCTCCACATACGCATAGCGCTCTTGAAATTCGATAACGCGTACGCGCGCTCCTTCCTCAACCGTTCCGATCAGCTCTGCATGGGAAGATGCGCCATCGCGCAAATTAACCGCGTCATCGCACGCTACGGTACATTCCTGCATTTCCGGTGGCGGTGTAAAGCGGCCAACGGGCGATGCCTCCGGAATACTTGTTAGCGCAGGGGAAGGTTGCTCTGCTTTCGGCGTGATCGTAATCGGCATATCCCTTAACGTTTGCCTTGCGCAGCCGCAGGCAAACAGCGCAATACACACCGCGGCCATCGCCGCGAGATACCTTTTGCACCACACGCTTATAACCCTTTCAAACGCTGCTTTAGATACCCTTCATACTGGCAGAGAAGCTCCGCAAAGCCAGCTTGCGCTTTCGCACTGCCCTGTGCGGCAGCATCTCTGCCGCCGCCTTTGCCACCCGTTATGGCGTTAAGCGCTTCACATGCTTCCCGCATACTCAGCTGCACGCCTTCTGCGCGCTGGAGATGATATTGCACCGTTTCCCCATTTTCGGAAAACAGCGCCACGACAGCCGGCTCGCATGCACAGAGCTTTTCCGCAAACAGCTTGAGTTCTTGCGCCGTAAAGCCCTCCTCCGCATGAACAACAGCTTTCACCCCGCACACGGGTTCCGCTGCTTCCAGCAGCGCCTGCGCCCGGTATGCAAGCAGTGCTTCCGTGCGTGCGCGCAGCGTGCGTTTCAGCGCCGCAAGCTCGTCGCCCTGCTTGGTTACGGCTTCCAGTACGCTTTCCGGCTTCGTGCTAAAGCGCCGGGCAAGTTTGTCCACAAGAGCTGCATTTTCCTCCGCTTCCTGCAAAGCGCGCATGCCGCAAGCAAACCAAAGCCGGGTTCCGCCCTTATAGTTCATATGCGCCGTGATACGGATCATGCCCACTTCTCCGCTTTGTGCGCAATGTGTACCGCAGCAGGTGCATGAGTCCACACCGCCGCACCATACCACGCGGATCTCATCCCCCTTTAGCCCTTTGGCCCGTTTGCGCAGCGCTATACTTTCGAGCTCCTGCTCCGTTACAACGCGCGTCTCTGTTGGGGTATTGCGCTGCACCGCACGGTTGGCTTCCGTTTCGAGGCGCTGCAATTGTTCCTCAGTCAAAGGCATGTCTAAATCTATGGTCGCATATGTCTCAGCCATATGAAATCCCACATTGCTTGCGCCAAACATGGTTTTGGCAAGGCCAGAAAGGATATGTTCACCCGTATGCTGCTGCGTATGGTCCAACCGCGGTTGTGGATCAAACATGACCTCAACAGTCGTCCCGACGGCAAGCGGACGGTCTATGCGATGCCAAATCCCATCCGCTGCCTCGCGCGCATGGGAAACTACGGCATCGCCAATTCGCCCTGTATCCGAAAGCTGGCCCCCGCCTTCCGGATAAATAACCGTTGCATCCAGCAGGGCCTCATATGCTTCCCCTGCTTTCTCACATGCAAGCACCACCGCTGAGCAGGTGGTACACTTTGGATCATAGTAAAGCTTTTTCGTCATTTTCTGCGCTTCCTGCCATATTGTGTATCTATGGGAAGAATTATAGCATATCTTCCGGGAAGGCGCACCCATCTTCATGTACATAAAGCAGGGAAAGCACCGCGTTCATATAAATTTTACAATTGACCGCTGCGCCGTTTGGAAGCCAGGGACGCATGCTATATGTGTTTCTGCGGCATAACTTTTTGCCTCCTTGCCTTTCGCAGCATGCCATTATCCATCTATAGCCTGGGAGTACCCCATTTTACAGGTGCACATTCGTCCCTAGAAAGAGAAAAGCGCTCATGATTGCCAACATTGAAAAAGCCGCGGCTATCAAACATTGCGTGGGAAACCAAAGCAAGGGTGGATTCACGTTTTACTCCGCTGCAAAAGCTGCTCGCTGGCTTACAATTTGCACTTCTGTGTTTGCAAGGCGCATCTGGAGGTGCCACTGTGGAAAGACGATGTTGAAAAGGGGCTGAAAACAATTGGCTTTTCATTTCATCACAAACCTTTAACAACAATCGGCGGACGGCAGTGCCGGCGTACCTTTTCCGTGGACTATAATAATGTAGCCACTTGTTTGGGGTATAAGTTATAGATCTCTTCTATCCTTTTAAACTGTCAAAAACATGAAAAATGCCGTTGAAGCGGACAGATTTGCGGTAAATGCGCGAAAAAGGGAACCCTACCCGTTTGTGTTGTATTCCTCCCGACGATGATAATGCAGCTGCCCGAATATGCCTCTTCATGGCGATGTTTCCCTAGGTCACCATCCCTAAGTCGCCTTGGGCTTTCGCGCAGCCTAAAAGCCTCTGAAGTCTCTCTTATTGCACAGCCCTTTCACAGAATTTGTCGCACCGCCAAATTCAATTGTCTAAGTTCCAAATTCAAGTGGTTTTTTACAAGCTGAAGGGCGGGGATTTTCCCCGCCCTTTTCCTTATTCAATCTGCGTCTGCAGCAACCGCGTGCCCGCGCCGAGACGTTCCTGCCATGCGAACAGCTTCGCATGCAGATGGGCATCGATCTCAAGATCGGACATGGCTACATCTGGCACATATGCTTCAAGAAGCTCAATTTCAAGCCCGCCTTTTTCATTCCAGAACGTTTGCAACGTTTTATACGAGCAGGCGTTGAGCGCAAGCTCGAATTTGAGACGTTTGCGTGTTCCTTCAAAATTGAGCGTATATCCAACCAGTGATTCGCCCGATTTCGGATCAAACGCCCGGTAAATCCCTGCGGTAAGCTGCTTCTCGTTCATGGCTCATTTAACGCCGTTTACGCGGTCATAGTATTTTACGATCTTGACTTCTTCCTTCCATTGCGCAAGGTAATCCGCATACAGCGCATCTTCCTTCTCCTGCTGCACAAGCTCTTCGATCTTCTCCCGCACTTCATCAAGGGAAATCGTTTTCGCCTCTACAGGCCCAAGCTTCTTGATGATGTGTTTTCCGGAAGTGGATTCTACCGCTTCGGGCGTAATATCGCCTTCATTCTCCAGCGCAAGGGCAGCCTCAGAAAACTCTTCATAATAATCGGAAGCATTCGCTTCGCTCAAGATATAGCCTTCCGTTTTATAGGGCTCGCTCTGCATGCCGGGATCTTCGCCATATTCTTCGATCAATGCATCGAAGTCCTCGCCGGCTTCAATTTTCTCATAAATTTCAGCGATGATCGCATCCACATCCTTCTCTTCCCCTTCTTCCGGGTTCATCACAAGGATGTGTTTATAATAATTGTATCCTTCCGGGACAACAAGAGGTTGCAATCCGCCGTTGGTAATATAGGAAGAATAGTCATCATAATAATTTCCGGCATCTTCCTCATAACGGTCTTCATAATACGCGACCTTTTCGTCATAATAAGCTTGAATTTCCTCTTCGCTTACGGTCACGTCTGCGAGCAGGCTATCCACATACTTATCGCCGATCGCTTGATCGCGCAAGCTTTCCTCCAAATCCGCGATATAGCCTTCATACGTCAAGCCATTGGCTTTGAGATCTGCCAACAACAGTTTTTCCTCTTCAGCACGGATCTCCGCTTCATCGGTAATCGTTTCGTCCACTTCGCTCGCATAACTCTCATAGAGGCTATCGATCTGCTCCTGCAAGTCGGCTTGAACCTGCGCTTCCTCTTCATCCGTCAGCGTAACACCTTGCTGCTTGGCAACATAGACCGGCAGCATGCTGTTGATGATGGTATCGAATATCTTATCTTGATACGCACGATATGCCTCAGTGGTAGAAACATCGTACGTGCCATAAATATATTGATCCATATACATATTGTTAACGTAAACACTGTAATATGTTTGGAAGCGAATCTCCATATCGCCCACTTTGCCAACCACCGGGTCTGTAACCCTGGCGTTGCAACCCGCAAAAACTGCGAAAACCAGCGCAAGTGTCAACGTGAACAGGGTGGCGCGCATGCCGCTGCATTTGTTTTGCATTCTCATTCTCCTTTGTAAAAGGCGCACTAAAATAACGCCCAGTTTAAACTGACTTTCTCTATTGTATCCTTCCAACCCCATGCTGTCAACGCATCAAAAAAAACAAATACAAATTGATTCTCTACGCGCTCAAAAGCAACGTATTCCTAAAAATTTTCTGGTGATTTATTTGAAGTATGGTATAATTGGTGATATTAGGATTGATTTTAGTAAAACAAAGTGAGGTCTGCATGCGGCATATTCCCAACACACTTTCGGCGCTACGCATTTTAATGGTAGGCGTTTTTATATATTTTTTCACGAAGGCACAATATTTTGCATGCCTTATAACATACATCACCGCTTTTTTGACCGACCTTCTGGACGGCTTTCTTGCACGGCGCAACCACTGGATCTCAAACATTGGGAAAGTGCTCGATCCACTTGCGGACAAGCTGATGCTGCTCACTGCGCTTGTGTGTTTTGCAACGCGTGGCTGGCTCCCGCTTTATATGATACTTATCGTTTTTGCGAAGGAGCTCACCATGATTATCGGTGGTGCGATCCTGTTCCGCAGGAAAGTCGTGGTTTATTCTGACTGGTTTGGGAAGCTGGCTTCTGGCTTTTTTAATGCCAGCGTTGCGCTTACGCTGGCAAAACGATTTTTCCCGCAGATCGGCATGTTGGATATCATCGTGCTGGCTGTTGCAATCGTTCTTGCGCTCGTCGCGCTTGTACACTACGCTAAAATACAGGTGTTTTCACGCATGAGGAAGAAGAATTCCTAACTCGTTCGGTGCATTGTATAAAGCAGAGCAGGCATGTCCTGCTTTTATTTATATCTTCAAATGGTTCCAAAATCCAGTTGGTATGAATAGGATGGAGCAGCCCGAAAATTAAGGAGGTTGCTATGAAAAAACTCGTATGTTTTTCGCTGTGCCTGCTTTTGAGCGCCACACTCCTGTTGTGCGGTTGCGATAAGCAGAATGAACTGCGCCATGTTACGCTCAATGAAGTCACTCGTTCGGTTTTCTATGCCCCACTCTACGTTGCTGTTTCTCTCGGCTATTTTGAAGATGAAGGAATGGAACTCGAAATCGTTACCGGTGGTGGCAGCGATAAAAGCATGACAGCCCTGCTCGCAGGGGAAGCAGACGTCGCATTAATGGGGCCGGAAACCGGCGTATATGTAGTAGCAGAAGGCAAGGAAGATCACCCGATGATTGTCGCGCAGCTTACCAAGCGGGATGGCTCTTTCCTTGTCGGCCGCGAAGCAGACGATGCCTTTAGCTGGGAGTCGTTGAAAGGCAAATCTATTATTGGTGGTAGACCTGGCGGTATAACATATTATGTATTACTTTGACTTCATCCTAAAATACGACGCTATTCGAGTGTTTTCCTCGCGCAGATTAAATTAATGTTATTTCATAATGCTAAAATGGCGCTCTGATTGGTCGGAGTTTCATTATAGAGCTTGGAAAAATCCAGTCATATCAATGTTTTTGTAAGCAATCAGCAAACGGTTTTATCTTTGTTTATAAATTTCATATATTGCAAGATATATAGTTTAGGATCATTGAAAGTTGAAACAGCATGATAAACTAGGAAGATTTTATGTCAAAGTTCTCCTGTCCGGGTATAGACTTCACTCATATCATACCTCCGCAAAAGGGTCAAGGCGCAAATACAGTATTTTGAAATATCAATATGGGCAATCCACACTGATCTGTTCTTTTGCCCCTTCAATTTAATAAATGGAAGATACACCTTATCTTCATGATTATTAATTATCCTAGCAACTTTTAACTGTGGGTCGAAATCACTTGCATGGATAATTTTATTACAGGCCTCTCTAAAACACAAGTCAGATTTGGTTTCATTGGTTTCATTGGTTTCATCAGTATCTGAAGTCAAATATCCTACACTGCTAATTGAATAGTCAATAGGTTTTCCAGCCCGGTTAAATAGGTCATCAATCAAACGTAGTTTTATAGCTGTCCTAATCAGTAGTTCTTGTACAAGCATCCACTCAATATGAAATATACCAATTTCAGAATATTCGGCTAATAGATGGTGATTCTGCTCACTCGCATTTAATATACTCAATAAACATAGAATGTCACCTTCAACTGCGCTTTCATCAAATAGGTATCTACTCATAAAACGTTCACTTCTTTTTACTTTATTAATAAGCGGAGAATTTCTTCCAATCGGTTCTATCAAAACTAATATAATTATATCAGATGAAGAGGCACATCGCTACAATAGGATAAAACTTTTTACTGTTTATCCGCCGCCCAACGGGACTACAGGCTGCGTTTTCATACATCCCCACAAGAAAGGATGTGTGCTCCCTCCACAGACTAGCCATCGAGCCATTGGGCTAGCTTTTCACCGTTTTCCAGCACAAAAAATCCCCCGCGGCTGATAGCCGCGGGGGCGTAAGCACCATGCTTATTCTTCCTTGACTTCGGGCAGTCCAGCCACGCTCGTGAGCAGGCTGAGCACTGCCGCAAGGGCGGAGGCGGAGGCCACCATCACCCAGTCTACCTCGGAGAGCACCGCGCAGGTGCCGATCGTAGCGACCGCCGTCTGCGCCAGCGTTTTCAGCGCGCGGATCCCCGCCGCCTTGATCCATCCCTTAAAGTTCGTTTTCATCGTTTTTTACTCCTTTCAATCCGAAATTCGGTTTGTATCCGCTACGAGCTTGCGCTCAAATTTTTTAAATGCCTTCATTGCTTCCCGGTACTGGTTGATTCCATCCTCCACCTCGCCGTTGATGCCCCCGTTTACGCGGGCCATCGCCAGCGCGTAGGAGAGCTTCGCCGTGCTCACCAGCAGCGACACCTGCACCGCTTCCCCTTCCGCACGCAGCGCTTCGCGCGCCTGCGCAGCCTTATAGCGCTTTGACTGGCGGTGGTTATAAAGCGCCATAATCATGCTTACGCACAGCGACGGCAGTAATGCCAAAATGATATCTGTAAGCACCCTTTATCCCTCCAGTTTCAGCCTGCCAAAATGCGTCCAGTAGCTTGTCCCGCTTGCATCGATCCCACGCTGCACAACGCCGTCATCCCGGCCTTTCGCCTCGATTACGCGCCCCTTGCCGATGTATACCCCAACATGATAGGCGTCGCCATCCCGACGCCGGAACACGAGATCTCCGGGGATAAGCTGCACCCTGGCGACAGGCTCGCACATGCTCCACAGGTGGTTGCAGTTCCGCTTGCCGGCTACGAGCCCCTTGTCCTGTAAATAGCGGGAGATCAAGCCCGAACAATCGTAGGCTGCGAGCTCCGTGATTCCATACGATTTCTGCCGCTCCCAGAACCCGATGGACCGCTGCGCGTTTGTTTCGCTCGTATCCATACGCCGGATCCATGCGGCGCTGATTTCCGTCTGCCCATTGCCGCCCCAAACGTAAATATCGCTGATGTGCTCCCGGCAATACGCCACCAACCCTTGCGCAAGCTCCGACGGTTCGGGCTTCGGCTGCCCGTCCGGCTCCCTGCGGAGCGCCTCCCAGGTTTTGGGTCCGGCGATGCCATCCACCGCAAGGCCGCTTGCCTCCTGGAACGCCCGCACCGCAGCGTCTGTGGCCGGGCCAAAGATGCCGTCCACATCGCAGGCAATGCCGTGTTCGTTCAGCAGCGTTTGCAGCTCCCTTACATCCGCACCTTCCATGCGCGGCTTTGGGATCAGCTTCAATAACCGCTCTTCCATATCCGTTTCCTCCTTTGCTGTTTCCCCCGGCTCCGGCAATTGCACGAAGCCGTACCCCGTGTACGGGTCGCGCCCCACATTGGCAAGGTCGATTGCCATGCCCTTTAGAGCCTCGTAAATCTCCGGCTCCGTCATGTCCGGCCTGGCGCTGAGCAGCAACCCGATCTTCCCCGCCACCTGCGGCGCCGCAAAGCTCGTGCCGGATTTGCGGTCTTTATCCCCTTCTGCGTTGATGCCTTCCACCCATTGGCCAAGGTCCGCGAAGTCCACCTCCCCGTGCCACGTGGAAAAGTACGTGCGTTTGCCGTTATTATCAAGTGCGGCTACTGTGATTGGAGATGCAAAGCAGCTCGGGTACATGTCCAGGATCTCCTGCCCGTCGTTCCCCGCTGCGCACACCAGAGGCATGCCCGCCGCCACGCACGCATCCACCGCCTCTTTGATCCTTTCCGCCTCCGTGCCCAGCGACATGTTGATTACTACCCGCCTGGTTTCGCCCTTTGCCCGCCTCAGCACATCTTCCATGGCCTCGATCATCGCGTTTGGCGTGTCGCAACGGTACGCCCAGATTTGCGCATCCGGGCAGTATTCATGGATGATGGATGCCGTAAACGTGCCGTGGTCTGCCTCATCCGCATCACCGGTCACCTTATAGCGCAGCGGGCCAACCGGGTTCACGCCCGTATCCAGCACGGCAAACACGACGTTTTTGCCCGTGTAGCCTGCATCGTGGTACGCCCTGCGCATCTCTGCATTCTTTTCTTGGATGCTCATGCCTGCTTCTCCCATCCCGCCGGGTATGCGTCCGGCGCCCAGGTGTTCCCGTCGATAAGGCTCACATAATGCTCGCCGTTGTAGGTCACCTTATCGCCGGTGTTGTATGCATCATGCGCGCCCGTGGGCTGCACCCATTCCGGCCATTCCGCGAGGCTCACCTTCACAAAAAGCGCCGGCGTTTGATCCGGCGTCCAATTGGCCTGCGATGTATGCGCCTGCACTACGCGGTACAGGAAATCCCCATATCGGATGCGCGCGTCCAACGCGTATGCCTGCCCCGCTTCCCAGAGCGGGTAGAGCGCCATGGCTTCAAGCGCTGCCGCATCGTCCAGCTTCGCGCCCGCCATGTCCATTGCCGCGCGCACCTCCTGTGCGCCCTGTAGCCATTTCCCCATGCCTCATCCCTCCGTTTCCTTTGGCGTTACGCCAAGGAGCGCAAGCGCCGCTGCCATGTCTTCCGTTTCCCCCGGTTCGGTTTGTGGAACAGGTTCATACGAAAACACGAGCTCCGGCGTTTCGCCGCTTACGTCTACGCTTACATGCACGCTGCGCGGCTTCCCCTCCGCATCCACCGGCGCAAACGCCGCTTCAACCTCCGGGTCGGGTTCTGTCCATTCCATATATGCACACTCAGAAAGACTTAGAGCGCTTGCAAAATCTTCCACAGGAGCGGGCGTAAAATCCCCTTGTTGCATCCCAACGTACTGTACTTCCCCCGTTGTGGGCCTGTAAAACAACCATCTGCGAAATCTCATGTTTCTTCCTTTCTCACCCGTATATGTTATACATGAAGCTCCCGTATGCGTTTCCCGTGTAGTTCGATGATTCCGAGTAATAACATGATGGAGTGGTAATTGTAGTAATTGCACCGTTCTTAGAAATACTTATAGCGCAACTACCGAACCCGCCATCGCCCCCGTTGTTCCCTTGGCCAAAATAGCCGGATCCAGTCTCTACGTCAAACCATGCTATGCGCGCAATGGAAGTCGGCACCGCGCTCGTTCCTGTATTCGCGTAAGATGTGCGCCATATGCAAATAACGCGTGGCTCAAAATCCAATCCGGAAACAGTAAAATAGTTCTGGTCAGTACGTGCAGCGGTTGAGAACGTTCCGGATAAGAATTTTTTGCCACCGCCGCCACCTGCGTTCACCGTGCCTACAACCCCGGGTAAAACCAAAACCGGCGTATCTGCCATTCTACATCACCCCCATGCCACGATCGTTGGAATTGTGATTTCGGCTTCCGGCGCGGCCTTGGCGTATACATACACGCCCCCCGCATATGACCGGCATACCGGCGCAAAGTTCCCACCTGCTGCATCCTCCGGTGCAAGCACAACCTGCACAAACATGCTTTCCGTCACCCCTGTGCACGGAACCGCCGCGCGGTAGGGGTAATCCGTGTAGGTGGTGTCCGATGCCCATGCGCTCGTTGCGACTGTTTTGTTTGTAAACGTCAACCGCTTTGCCTGCGCGCCTAGGTTTGCAAGCGCCCCCGCGCTGGTCGTTGCCCCAGTGCCGCCCGCTGAAACGGGGAGCGTCCCTGCCTGCAAAGCGCC
>CALVWJ010000021.1 GCA_944366945.1 uncultured Clostridia bacterium | reverse complement strand
TTGAAAGGGAAACAAAACAATGAAGAAGATTCTGACTCTTGCAGTCGCGCTCGTCATGGTTTTCGCGCTTGCAGCCCCCGCGCTGGCAGCTGGCTGGGATAATCCGGTTACTCCCGACGAGTTTGAAGACCTCTATCTGAACATTACTCCCCTCTCCGTGGAAGAATCCACCATCGTTTGGTATGGCGGCACCTACAACAAACTGGATAAAACCTATCCCGTTGTTGCCGGCATGAAGGTGCATGCTTTCGTTGAAGTCAAGGTTCCTGCTTATGATGACTTGAGCAAAGATATCCAGGATCGCCTCGCAGCAGGTCAAGGCAAACTCAAGATTTCCACCAGCAATCTGGAAGATGTTACTGCGCAGTGGAAGTATTCCACCGAAACTTCCTATACACATACCGCTCTGATCAGCGGCAATAAAACCAGCGGTACGTTGGCAATTAGTAAAAAGAGTTGTGACAAGACCATCTATGTAGAAATCTGGGGCACTGCAGAGAAATCCGATAAGGATGCAAAGATCACCGCGACCCTCGGTGTTTACAACGAGTGGGATGCGAGTGAGACCCAATTCGATTTCTTCAGCAACGGCACGAAGTACACCATTTCCAAAAACGCTACCGACGCAGATTATACCGTATACAAGACTTCTGACAGGACCGCCGGCGTCCGCTTCTACACCAAGAGCAGCGGCCAGGTTGAAAACATCTATGTTGTGCTCGATAGCCAGGTTTATGCAATCCATGACTACATGGGCGGCAACCCGTCGTTTGTTCCGGTAGGCGGGACCCGGCCGATCACTGGCGATGATCTTCGCGATGTGAAGGCTGTTCTGGATGACATCTGCGGCGCCATGGGCTTTGAATATGCCGGTGATGCCTACATTACGGATCCCCTTGTTGAAAAGAACCTTGGCACGATCGTAGAGGGCAGCGCCAGCCTGGTATACCCCAGCGGTTATGTTCAGGAGATCGTGACGAACGATCCCGGCGTCAACCCGCCGCAGACCGGTGACAGCGCCTCCATCGCTGGCTTCGTGATGATCGCTGTTGCGCTCGTTGCTGCCGCCGCCGTTACCGTTAAGAAGGTCCGTGCGTAATTAACCCACCCTCTGTTGGGTTTCCACAGCACAATCAAAGCCGCCCTTAGGGGCGGCTTTTTAATCCCTTGCGAGTTGTAATACATGTCTGCTCCTTTGCGCTGTGCCCCGCGTTTCTACGCATGAGATCCCTAATGAGCTGACTGGACTTTAGGACTTTATATGTAATAAGACGGCATTTTTAAAGAAATTGGTCCATGTTTTTGAACGGCATTTAAAAAATAATAAATACTATGATGGAATAAGAAAGTGGATGCATTTGCATCCACTTTCTTCAACAGCTTAAGTACAACGTGTGTAGTGTATAAGATCAATCCTCAATGCGCTGATAGATGCGCGTGTATACCTGTACACCCCATGCTTTACCATTGCGGATAAGGAAGTGCATGCGGCCCAGTGCCCCGGTATCCGTGCGCTGTGTGCTGAACCAAGTACCTCCACAATAAGTAAATCGCATTTCACCGTAATTGTTGCGAGCCATTAGCTTGCCATCCTGCATAAACACCTCTACTGTCACAGGTATGCCCTCATGGCAGATATATTTACCCAGGAGCATTTCGGGGTTCGCAAAATCTTCGCCGGCGGGATGCAGCCAGCGGTGGCTTTCCTCCAATGGGAGCCCCATTACCATGTTGTACATCATCCACACAAGCCCGTCAGGATCGGAATCGCTCTGATTGCAGAGCGCAACAAAGCCATAGTTTTCATCTTTTAAGAAACCACCAAAGGAAGAGACGCCATGGAGTCCGCCGGAATGCTCGCAGATTACATGGCCGGCTTTCGTGCGCTTATTGAGGCCATAGCAATAGAAAGACTTTTCCTGCTCGGGGAACCCGGCGCCTACCAGCAGCTCAACTGCCTTGGCGGGGATCGCCTGTACTCCGTCAATCATGCCGCGATTGGAAAGGCATTGATAATACCGCGCCATATCGTGTGCGGTGGATTTCACGCACGCGCATCCACGGAATGGGGGCAAGATCGACCAATTGTCATCACAGGTTACTTTGTCACCATCGGATTCAAACAAGCGCGTAATGTTGCCACCTGCCATTGCGATAGCTTCGCTTCCATCCAGATCGAGTACCGTGCGGGTCATGCCCATAGGCTTGAAAACACGCTCCATGAGGAACTCTTCGAGCGTAATTCCAGCTGCGATGTCCACTACATAGGAAAGGATGGCATATCCCTCGTTTGAATAGCTCATATATTCGCCCGCCTGGCCGAGCGTCGGATAAGGGCAGTTGGCGATATAGTCGATCACCTGCTCGATGGTTTCCATCTTGTTAGGTGCGGTGCGCTTCATCTCACGCGCCCATTCGCTGTCCCGCCCAGGGGTGTTGATAGCAATGGACCACTCAAGCGGTTCCATCGGGGGAATGCCGGCGGTATGCATGGAAAGATGGTGCAACGTGACATCCTGCTGCGGGTTGCCCGGCACGCGGAAGTTAGGAAAGTATTTGCTTACAGGATCGTCAAAGCAAAGTTTACCTTCTGCCGCAAGGATACAGCAGGCAAGCGTAGTCATGGATTTGCTCATGGAAGCAATGCCGAAGACCGTGTTTTCGTCTACGGGGCGGCGGGTTTCCAGATCGGCAATGCCATAGCCCTTTTCAAAAACAACGCCATCGGGCCCACTTACAGCAACTGCTACGCCGGGAAGTTTTTTCTTCTCAATGTAGCTTGCAAGCATCGCATCCAGCTTCTGAAGATCAAATGCCATATTTTGTTTTCCTCCTGTGCAGAAAAGGCGGCTCTCAGCAAGTGCCGCTGATTTGTTGATATCATTCTAAAAGAAAGCGCGGAAAATGTCAAAGGGACAAGCGTGCATTTGCGTTAAGGTTCGTTAACTTTTTCCACATCAGCATTCGAAAGAGCGCCAGCCGCGCCCAAGGAGATCAGCTTTTCGGTTAAAAGCTTGAAAAGGGAGGCTGCAATTGCAGATTGCAGGATAAGGCAACCAACTGCAGAATCATCGGGTTCAGCAGAGAGCAGCACGGGTGTAGCGGCTGCACGCACTTGCGTTGCAAACGTCGTAGATACCACCTTGTGCATGCGTGCAAACGCATCGTAAACTGCATGCACCTTTTCTTCGCTTGCATCGCAAGGCAGGATCTGCTGCACAAGGGCAATACCAAGCGTCTGCTTGAGCATGCATACGATGATCAAATAGGCCAGATGCACCCGGGAATAGCGTTTCTTTACGGGGGGTGGCAATACTTTCATTTTTACATAGTTGTTGATCATCGCGGGTGTGGTTACATTTTCCCCGCCATCTTCCCGAGGCAGGAAGTTGAGGTATTGCGTCAGCAGCACGATCACTTGATCCATGTAAAGATCAATTCCGGGCAGCATATCCCAGGTGGGCAGCGCATATTCCTGCAGGAACCGCTCCCATTTGCGCAGCTTTTCTGTCACAAGTGCCTTGTCGTGCATCATATTGGATTCTCCCTCTTTTTATCTGGTTCGATTATAGCACAGCCCTCATGCATATGCCATAACGCGGAATCAAAAACATATAACATAATAAATAGGATTACTTTACATGGTTTAAATCATATGATAACATAATTCAAATTACTAGATTATGCCCGAAATTGCCGGGCGGAAGGATGGCCTCATATGGATTTTATTCTTTTTACCGATTCTTCCTGCAACCTCTCCTGCGAAACATTGGCTCAAAACGCCGTGCGCGTTGTGCCGCTTACTTATCAGATCGGGGAAGAATCCTACACCTGCTATGAAGAGAACGTACCGTTTGACGGCAAAGCGTTTTTTGAACGCCTGCGGGGCGGCGCATTGGCCCGCACATCGCTGATCAACAGCGACACCTTCGTGCATGCGTTTGAGCCGGTCTTGCAAGAAGGGCATGATATCGTGTATATTAGTATATCAAGCGGGATTAGCGGCACTTATCAATCTGCCGTCTTGGCAGCGGAAGAGCTTAACGCAAAATATGCTGCGCAAGTGTATCTTGCGGATTCGCTTTCCGGTTCCTACGGAGAAGGGTTTATGGTGCTGCATGCGGCGCAGATGCGGGATAGGGGTGCATGCGCTTTGGAAGTGGTCAAATGGGTGGAAGAGAACCGCTTGAACATGTGCCACTTCCTCTCGGTGGATGATCTCAACTTTTTAAAGCGCGGGGGACGCCTGCCTCCCATGGCGGCAGCGATCGGCACCATTTTGGACCTCAAGCCGCTGCTGTATTTTGACGGGCAAGGGCGCGTAGCTGTAGCGGAGAAAGTACGGGGCAAAAATCGCCTTCTGCGCGAAATGGTAAAGCGATATGGGCAGAAGGCTTTGCAGCCGGAAAACGGCGAAATCGCCATTATCCATGGAGACTGCATAGAAGACGCGGAGCAGCTTGCGCAGATGCTGCGCCAAGCATATGCTGGTGTTTCCATTATCACGGCCTGCTTTGAGCCAACCACCGGCGCGCATGCAGGGCCTGGCGCGCTTGCAATCGTTTTCTGGGGAACGGAACGCTAAAATGGCGTTGCGCATAAAATCTAAAAAGATGGAGGGTAAAAGCATGGCAGATGACGCAAATCTTACAAAAGTGAACGATTTTGTGATCCTTACCGAATCTACCTGTGATATGCCGCAGGAGATGGCAGATGCACTTGGTATTGCAATTCTACCGATTCGCGTGATGGTAGAAGAGAGGGAATATGCCCATTACTTGGATGGCCGGGAGCTGGGCTTCCATGACTTTTATGAAAAACTGCGTGCCGGTATAAGTGCAAAAACTGCTGCTGCAAACACGGAAGAATTTATCGCGCAGGTAGAGCCTGCACTCGCTGCAGGCAGGGATGTGTTGTATTTAGGATTTTCTTCCGCATTGAGCGGCACTTTTGGCGTTGGTGCAATGGCTGCCGAACAGCTTAAAGAAAAATATCCGGAACGCAAAATTTATGCGGTAGATACGCTTTGCGCATCATTTGGGCAAGGGCTTTTCGTATATCTTGCTGCTCAGCAGAAACTTCAAGGTAAGGATATTGATGCTGTAAAAGCTTATGTGGAGGAGATCCGCCCGCAACTGTGCCATTGGTTCACGGTAGATGACTTGCAGCACCTCAAACGTGGCGGCAGGGTATCTGCGGCAGCCGCAGCTTTTGGCACGATGCTTAACATCAAGCCCATTCTGCATGTGGATGATGAAGGACGGCTGATCCCTGTAAGCAAAGTGCAAGGACGACTTGCTTCCATTAAAATGCTCGCAAAAAAAATGCAGGAAACCGCAATCAATCCTGAGGAACAGGTTGTGTTTATCAGCCATGGAGATTGCGAAAAGGATGCGCAGAAGCTCGCATCGATTATCCGCGAAACGATTGGTGCAAAAGAGATCATCATTAACCCTATCGGCCCGATTATCGGTGCGCATTCCGGCCCGGGCACGGTGGCACTATTCTTCTTAGGTACAAAACGCTGATTTAAAGCGTAGTTTAAAATAATCTGCAATCATTCATCTTTTGTACAAAAAGGGCTGCCTTAAAACCGGGCAGCCCTTTGAAATTAGGCCAACTTGCTTATTTGAGCATGGCGCTGTTGTTGATGATGGTGGTGCTATAGAGAAAGAGCACATCCTGGCCATGGAAATCCACATATTGGCTTAAAAATTCGCTTGCAATATAGCGGATGTCCACGAGGGTAATCGTTTCATAGCAGTCGAGGAGCAGCGGCGCGATGCTGCTGCCAAACGAATCCCGGAACAAGATGAGTTCGCGTCCCTTCGCCGCCTCTGATGCGTTTGGGTTTGTAACCGTAAGCACTGCGGCTGCACCGGAAAGAAACACGTCGTACATGTCCATGCTTTTGCCGTCTGTAAGCTTCCCCAAATCGTAGACGCTGGTTGTCCCCTGCGTTTCGATGTTATACACCTGCGCACCGTCCGTTGTGGCGCTGGTTAAATAAGTTAGGGTATCCGGAGGGAAAGGCAGTGCTGCCTGCCCGTAATATACACCATAAAAATCGGGCAGCGTATGCGCTTCGTAGTCCCAAGCAAACGCATCCTCTACGCCTAGCCCCTCAGCAAGGCGCAGGGCCGTATCATGCAGGCATTCCTGCCGCCAATGTGCATCGGTAGTGTAGTATTTGTCTGCCGAGAGGGTATCGAAAATATCGATGTAGGTCACGCCTTCCGTATTTTTCTGCAGCAGGTCCAGCATTTTTTCATAGTCAAGCGCAGGATAGCCATTTTGCGCTGCTAGGAAATAGCTTTTATCCGGGACCAGGGAGAGATAGACGTTTGCATCGGGGAAATATTGTTCGCGCAGGGAACAAATCTTTTGCGCAGCGCGCAGCACAGAACTTTCCGAGAGCGGGTACTCCAGCTTCCCGATGTTGCCTTCCGCGAGGAAAATGCCGTTGTTGTCTTTCTGGCGGAGCATATAATACTGCACGATCGCTTTGAGCGTGCGGAAAGAGTCCCGCCCGGGGAACTGATCCAGCACATAATCGTCGAACGCGGTAGAGAATTTGCCGCTGAGCATGCTGGTAAGGCTTATAGAAGGCGCTTGCGCCAGCTTACGCCGTTCCGAAATGGAGAGCGCCTTATCCGGCATGAGAAGGTGCAACGCAAAGCCGCCGGCGATGATAAACACAAAGGCCGCGCAGAGGATCCGATTTTTTAGTTTGTCATTCATATGCAGGCCTCCTTAAAAGCGGAAATAGAGGAAGGGGTTGAACGACCCGTCCACCAGGTATGCAGTCGAAACCAGCAGGAGTGCAGCCATAAAAAGCAGGGAGAGGATGGGGGTGAGTTTCTCTCCGACCGGGGTGGCTGCAAATCGCGTAAAGAGCATCTTGGGAAGCGGCGTTGCGCCGAAGGCAGCAAGCACCAATACCACAAAATAGCTGCTAAGCGAATACAGCCCTTGGGCGTTTGTAAACGGCGCGCCGCCGAAAAGCCCGGCAATCGCCTTGCCAGCATCGGCAAGGGTAGCGGCATCAAAAATGAGGAAGCTGATGAGCGCAGCGAGCAGCAGATAAACATGCTGCAGCGCGCGCGGCGCCCTTTCCAGCCAACGGCCAAAGAAAAGCTTTTCCGCGATGAGCAGCACGCCGAAAAACAGGCCCCACGCTATGAAATTCCAGCTGGCGCCATGCCAGAAGCCGGTGAGGCACCAGACGATTAAAATATTGCGCACGTGCTTCCAGGCGCCTACACGGCTGCCTCCTAAAGGAATGTAAACGTAATCCCGGAACCAGGAACCAAGCGTCATATGCCAGCGCCGCCAAAACTCGGTCGCACTCTTTGCGATAAACGGGTAATTGAAGTTTTCGGGGAAGCGGAACCCAAGCATCGTTCCAAGGCCGATGGCCATATCGGAATAGCCGGAAAAGTCAAAATAGATCTGCAGGCAAAGCGATACGGCGTAGCCCCAGCTTCCAAGAACGCTCGGCTCAGCTGCCTTGAGCGCGGCGCACAGCTCGCCCAGCAGATTTGCAAGCAGCACCTTTTTTCCAAGGCCAATGGAGAAGCGCAGTGCGCCATCCCCAACGGCTTCCGTAGAATGCGTACGGGTGCGCAGCGCGGCCTCTACATCTGTATAGCGCACGATGGGCCCCGCAATGAGCTGCGGGAAAAGCGCGATGTAGGTTGCAAGATCAATGATATTGCGCTGCGCTTTGGTTGTGCCGCGCGCAACATCTACGGTATAGCTTAGGATCTGGAATGTGTAAAAGGAGATCCCGATAGGGAGGGCAAGCTTGAGCAGCGGCAGCGATGCGCCGAGCGCGTTAAGGTTTGTAAGAAAGAAATCCGCATACTTAAACACGAGTAACGGCGCAAGCGAAAAACAGATGGATGATACCAAAAACACACGGCCGAGCCGTTTACCTCGGAATCGCTCGATGAGCAGGCCATGCACATAGCCAGAGAGCACGCTTGCCAGCATGAGCACCACAAGGCGCGGCTCTCCATAAGCGTAGAACACGAGCGAAGCAAGGAGAAGAACCGTATTTTTGAGCCTGCGCGGCGCAAGAAAATACAGCAAAAGCACTACGGGCAAAAAGAAATAAAGGAAAGTGATGCTTGAAAACAGCATGAAGACGCTCCTTTTTTATTAGCGCGATGCGCCGACTTTCAAAAGGGAACCGCGTTTACGGCTCTCTGCAATCCATTGGGATCCACGCGTTTGCAAAGGCGAAAGTGCTCCGCTGTCTGCGGCTTCAGATGCCTTTACGCGCTGAGCGCAATGCGGGTGGAATTACGCCAATACATGCGGCATATACAGCACTTGAGACGCCGCCTTGCCACATGGAAAGGAGCCGCAGATGCGGCTCCCCCAAGTTAAGCTTTCACGCAGCAGTTACTTTTCGACTTTTTCACCTACGCTTGTGAACACGCCTTGGGCGGTTTCAACGACCGCATCATAAACGCTGCCAGCCAGCGTGGAATCACCCATCACCAGCAGCACATCGGAGCCAAGACGCACGGAGATCAGCTTTTCAGCGGAAACGCAAACCCATTTTGCGGGGTTGATCTTTTCCATCAGCTCCGTCTGGATGGCATCTGCATCCGCGCCGTCCGCGGTCATGATGTAAACGAGGGAGTAGGCAATGGAACCTACGCCGGACTCAGACACCACGATACCATCGATTCCATCGACCGAGGTAAGCCCCGTATTATAGGTTACCGCATCCATATCGGTTAGGTCAAGCGCGGTGTGCTGAAGCATCATGGGCAAATTCTCTTCCCCGACCTTCGCGTACACATTTTCCAAGAAGGCCGTAACTTCTTCAGCGGAAGCCAAGCCATCCACATTCTCGGGTAGCGGGGCAGGCGTAGACTCCGCCGAAGGATCCGTGGTGGGTTCGGTGGTAGGATCCGTGGTAGGCTCGGTGGTGGGTTCAGTCGTAGGGGCAAGTGTTGGTTCTACCGTGGGCTGCGTGGTAGGGGTCGCTTCGGGCGTGCCGGTGGTGCAGCCGCTCAGCACGAATGCTGCCGAAAGAACCAGAGCTACCATTACAGGGATTAGTTTGCCCCCGCGCACATTTTTCTTGCTTTTCATTGTTGTATGTTCCTCCTAAATTTTTTTGGGCATAAAACGGGCTTTCAACCCCAACGCCTTTTGATTTTATCTGCAGGCGCGCTTTTGGCGTTCCTGCGTCATACATTCAAACGCAGGATACAGCAAAAAGGTTGCATCAAAATTGAAACTGTCACAGTTCGTTCACACCAAATCTGTGTAACAGGCGGTATCGATCGACCACATGGGCAAGCGCTGTTGCTGCAATGGCCCCCACTGCGCCCTGCACCAGATTTCCCGGGATGCTGGATGCCGCGCCAAGAGCGCCCAATCCCTTACCGAGAAGCAGGCCAGCATAAAAATAATAGCCTGCAACCATGCAGAGCTCCGCGATTATGGCGGAGATTGCCCTGCAAAGCGTGCGCTTGCTACCCAAGCGGGAGAGTAGAGCTTTCGCTAAGGCCCATGCGATGAGTGCAACCAGCCCTTTGATGAAAAAGGTGCCTGGTACATAGTGCATATAGCCTGTAAGCCCATCTGCCAGCGCGGAACCTACGGCCGCGGCCAGGGTGCCATGTACAGGGCCAAGCAGCCAGCCAGCTAGGAGCACGAAGCAATCACCTAGATTGACATACCCGTTCATGGGAGAGGGGATCTGGATGACCAGCGTCGCTACGCAAGAGAGCGCAGCAAACAATGCGGAAAGTACCAGGATGCGGATGGATTTGTTCGTCATATTCGAACTACCTCATAGTTTGTGCAAATTTATGCCACGTAAATCATGGCATTTGCAATGATACGGGAGAACTGGTATTATTAAAATAACCAAATAAAATTAAATTGATAATACCAGAAGGAAAAGCTATGTTGACTTATTCTTTTTCCGCTTCAGAGGGCATTCCCCTTTATATTGCGCTTTATCGCAGCATCCGCGCCGACATTCTTGCCGGCAAGCTGGCGCCGGATGAGCGTCTTCCTTCTAAAAGGTCCTTGGCGCAGCATATGCGGGTGAGCGTTATTACGGTGGAAAACGCCTATGCGCAGCTGCTGGCTGAGGGCTATATTTACGCTGTGCCGCGCAGGGGATATTTTGCAAGCGCGGTAGAGCGCGCACCGGAACCGCCGGCGCATAGGGAAACAATCCTGCCAACCGCGCCGCCGGAGATCCCCTGCTTTGTGGACTTCCGTAGCAACCACCCGGACTGCGCGCGCTTTCCCTTTTCCGTATGGTCTCGTATTTTAAGGGATGAACTTTCGCGCAGGGAGATGAAGCTTCTTTCCGCAACGCCCGCAAACGGAGCGCTGGAGTTGCGGGAAGCAATTTCAGAATATCTGTTCCAATTCCGCGGCATGCGCGTTTCGGCGGAACAGCTGGTTGTAGGCGCAGGGTCAGAGTATCTTTATAATTTGATCGTGCAGCTTTTGGGGCGCTTACATGTTTATGCCGTGGAGAATCCAGGTCATGTGAAGATCCCGCGTATCTATGAAGCAAACGGCCTTGCCGTGCGGTATGTGGATGTGGATGAACGCGGCATGTCTGCCCTAGGGCTGCGCGCAAGCGGTGCGGATGTTGCGCACATTTCACCTTCCCACCATTTCCCAACAGGGGTTGTGATGCCCATCGGCAGGCGGCAGGAGCTGCTGGCCTGGGCAAGCGAGGCGGAGGAACGCTATATTATTGAGGATGATTACGACAGCGAGTTCCGCTTTTCCGGCAGGCCGCTGCCCACGCTGCAAAGCATCGATGCGGGCGGGCGGGTGATATATACCAACACGTTTTCCAAAAGCCTTGCGCCTTCCATCCGTATCAGTTATATGGTGCTGCCGCCAGCGCTGATGGAGCGTTTCTGGCGCACGCTTTCGTTTTATTCCTGCACGGTTACAAGCTTTGAGCAGTATGCGCTTGCACGCTTCCTTTCGGAAGGACATTTTGAGCGCCATATCAACCGCATGAAAAAATATTATCGGGCAGAACGCGATGCGCTTATCAGCGCAATTGAAAGGAGCCCGCTCGCGGGGCGCGCGGAAATTCTCGAGCAGGATGCGGGGCTCCATTTCCTCTTGCGCGTGCGCACGGAAAAAAGCGATGCTGTCCTTTCTAAGGAGGCGCAGGCCGCAGGAATCCGGCTTTCATTCCTTTCCGAATATCAAAACGGACCCACACGGGCGGAAACGCATGAGATCGTGGTGAATTATTCCGGCCTGGATGCAGCGCGGCTCGACGAAGCATTCGAACGGCTTGCAGAGATTTTGTGAAAAATCGAGAGGGGGTTTGAATGCGGGCGCATTATCGTGTATGATAGAAGCTGCATGGCGCCAGCACGAGAACGTGGGCGCAAAAGTAAAGGCCCCCTTCCCCCAAAAATAAGAATGGCTAGAATCAGCCGGAGGTAGGAGAAAGCACAACATGGAGATCTGGAAAATAGGCCTTGCGGCGGTAGCGGGGTACCTGCTTGGCTCCATCAGCGTAGCGATTGTTGCATGCAGGCGGCTCTATGGCGCCGATGTGCGCGAATATGGAAGCGGCAACGCGGGCGCAACCAATGTGGCACGCGTGTTTGGCATGAAGGCGGGTGTGCTCACCTTTGTGGGTGACCTTATCAAAAGTGCGGTAGCTTTGCTTCTGGGTACATGGCTTTGCGGGGAAGCAGGACGCTGTGCCGCAGCATGCGCATGCCTGGTGGGGCATTGTTGGCCCGTGTTTTTCGGGTTTCGCGGCGGCAAAGGGGTTACGGTCAGCGCAGCGGTTGCGCTTTTGCTGGATCCACGCTTGTTCCTCATCCTCGTTGCGGTGTTTTTTATTGCCTTTTACTTTTCGCGCACGGTTTCCATCTGCTCGATTTCGGCGGCGATTGCTTATCCGCTTATCATGCTGCTTTTGCATGATACATCGCGCCCCATGCTGATCACGGGAATCTTCGTTGCGCTGCTCGTAATATTCCTGCATCGGGAGAATATTAAGCGCATTTTGCATGGAACGGAACCGAAATTCAAGGCGAAGAAATGATGATCTGTAAGGATGGTATTCTATAATGAAGCTTACTGTAATTGGCTGCGGCCGTTGGGGCACGTTCCTTGCCTGGTATCTTGACCGGCTGGGACATGCGGTGACGCTTTATGGGCGCGAAAGTTCAATGCGCATGCAAAGGCTGATCGAGACACGCAGCAATGACCTTTTGACGCTTCCAGAAAGCGTATGCCTTACGATGTCCCTCGCGGAAGCAGCAACGCCCGAAACGATCATCATTTCCATCGCTTCGCAAAATTTGCAGGCGCTGATGGACCAGCTTGCAGGAGAGAACCTGCGGGATAAAACGATCGTGCTATGCATGAAGGGCCTGGAGGCGGAAACAGGGCGGCGGCTCTCCGAGATTGTGCGCAGCACGCTGGATGCAAGCAACCGCGTGGCTGTATGGTTGGGGCCGGGGCATGTGCAGGAGTTTGTTTTGGGCGTGCCCAACTGCATGGTGATCGACAGCGAAGAGCCTGCGCTTAAGGAATCGCTGGCGGAAGCGTTTGCCGGCGATTTAATTCGCTTTTATTATGGTGAAGACCTGCTGGGAAATGAGATCGGCGCTGCCGCAAAAAACGTTATCGGCATTGCGGCGG
Source organism: uncultured Clostridia bacterium (assembly GCA_944366945.1). Lineage (GTDB taxonomy): Bacteria > Bacillota > Clostridia > Christensenellales > CAG-138 > UBA1685. Next base: position 26,234 of record CALVWJ010000021.1, on the reverse strand, counting down.
GCATGCTGGACGGCCTTTCGCTTTGCACGCTCAAGGGCGCGTTGATGTCCCGTGGCACGCGGGAAATCGCACGGCTCATTGCTGCGATGGGTGGGAATGCGTTTTCTGCTTATGGCCTGTGCCACCTTGGAGATTATGAGGCAACGGTTTTTTCGCAGCACAGCCAGAATCGCCGTTTTGGGGAAGCCTTTGTGCGCGGAGAACCCTATGATAAGCTTGCAGAAGGATACTATACGACCCGTGCCCTTGTTGCGCTCGGCGCGCACTATGGGGTTGAACTGCCGATTTGCCAGGCAGTGTATGCGATTTTGTTTGAGGGGCGCGATCCACGCGCTGCGCTCGATGCGTTGTTTAAGCGTGAACGGAAATGCGAATTGAAGTAAAATACAAGAGGCCGTAAGGCCTTTTTACGTGTACTCTAAGAAGAAACACGCATCGCTTTTAGGGAGCAGGCCGCTTGCATCAAGTGCGGGTTTGTTATGCGGGACGTGAAGCCTCAAAGCGTACGGTGAACGCTTGAGGCGGAATGCGCCTGCGCCTCCAGCGGGGATAGCCTAAAGCCGTGCAGCGCACTTTGCTGGCATCCGTTTGCGGGCAACAAACGGCCGCAAGAAAAAACACCCTAAGCCGCTTCGAGGGGGCGTTATGATGGCCTGCGGCAACGCATTACCATCAACAGCCACAACGAGCAAGGATGCGCTCTCGAATTTTTCGTACATCTTCTGGAAGGTCTTCCGGCTTAAAGCTTTGCAACGGGAGGTCGCTTCCCGCCTTAGCAGCAGTTTCATAATACCAACATTTATAATCGATAATGTCAAGCGTGGCTTGCAGCCGTTCCATCTGCGCAAGCACGGCGCGCCTGCGTTCGCGGAACATATCCCGCCGCTGCGGCAGCGTGGCATCCCCTTCAAGGCACCAATCGATGAACTGCTTGATGTCCCGAATGGGCATGCCGGTGGCTTTGAGGCATTCGATCAAGCGGAGCCACTCAAAATCGGATTCCTTAAATACACGAACCCCGCTTGCGCTGCGGTCCACAAAGGGGAGCAGGCCTTCCTTGTCATAATAACGCAGGGTAGGTGCACTCAAGTGCATGCGCGCGGCAGCTTCGCTGATGGTATAGGGCATAGAACTCTCCTTTTTACATGAACATCCTTCTTGCACTTGGAAAAGCAAACAATAACAATAGAATGCGGGCTTAAAGTTCACTTCAAGCCTTGCTTCAGCATACCGCAAACACCCACTGCCGTCAAGGGGCACGGCAAATTTAAAACAGAGTGAGCTGCTTCCCTTGCTGTGGGCGATGCTGGCGCAAAACTTCCCGTTGCACGGTGCTTGGAAGTGACTGCGCAAATTCCGAGGGGGGATTGGAGGCAGTGAGGATCAATTCCTCCCGCGCGCGCGTCATACCCACAAAAAAGAGCCGGCGTTCTTCCGCAAGATCAGCTACATGCCCTTCCCGTTCCAGCGGGAACGAGCCGGCCGTGAGCCCTGCAAGGAATACTACTGGAAATTCAAGCCCCTTGGCGCCATGCACGGTCATGAGATGTACAGCACCGGAAGCATACGTTTGCCCCTCTGCACGGCGCAAATCCGCCTCTTCGCCCAAGGAGAGCGCGTGGAGAAAACCGCCCAAATCCGCATAGTAAGCCGCAAGACCGGCAAGACGTGAAAAAGCAGCATTTTTAGGTGCATATTCCGCTTGATAACGCTCGATGAGCTTGCGAGGCTTTTCATGCTTGAGGCGAGGGCGGTAAGCTTCCCATGCAGCAAGAAATGCTTCTGGACAACCGGCTGTGCAAAGGGCGTTCGCCGTAAGGTGTTCCACTGCATCTGGAACCGCCTGGCTGATGCGGAAAACTTCCGCTTCCGGGCAGCCGAAAGCGAGGCGCAGGCAAGTGCGGAGTGCGAGCTGGTCCGCAGGGTCATTCAGAAAGCGGAAAAACGCGATTGCGCCTTGCACAGCGTCGTCGGCAAGCTCGTTCCCACGCCCGGATACCACGCAGGGAATATCGTCGTGCCTTAGGCAGGCTTCAATAGTTTCAAGCTGGCGGTGCGTGCGGCAAAGCACCGCAAGATCAGAAAATGGGCGCGCATTTTCTGTGCGGTTCCCAGCGGCCGCATGGGCGGAAAGCATATCGAGCCCACCTGCCATGCGCGCAATCTCCCGCGCAATCCATATGCCTTCTGCAAGCGGTGTATCTGCGTGCATTAGGCGAACCGCAACGCCATCCGGGCGCATGGGGACGAGTGTACGGGGAGCGCCGGGATTGCGCGAAATGACTTGCAGCGCACCTGTAACGATCTGCGGTGTGGAGCGGTAATTCGCGCTGAGGTGGAGCGTTACAAGCTTGGGAAAGTCGGCATGCAGCGCATCAAAGCAGGCAGCGCTTGCTCCGCGGAAGCCATAGATGGACTGATCCGGGTCACCGATCACAAACAGGCTTTCCCCGCCTTTGGCCCAGGCATGCACAAGCTTGCGCTGCACAGCGTTAATATCTTGGAATTCATCCACCAGCAGGTGGCGAAACCGTAAATTCGCGGCCGTTTCGGCCGGTGTTTCCGCTACGGCGAGGGCATCGAGCAGAAGATCATCCAGGTCACGCGCGTCAAGCGCGCGGCAGGCTGCACAGTAGGCTTCATATACGGGCGCAGGGATCCCAGCATCCGATAGCGGCACGCCGCATTTAATGCGTGAAATGGCGCGCTGCGCATCGCGCAGGAGCATGGGGGATTGCGCATCGCGCAGTGCTTGCTGCACGAGCGAAGCCGCTTCCGCTTCACCCAGGAGCGTTTTTTTCGGAAGCAGGCTAAGGCAAACCGCGTGGAAGGTGCCGATCGTCATCCCTCGAAGCGCGTTCTCTCCGCCGAGTCGCGCCGCAAGGCGTTCCCGCATTTCCGCAGCCGCCTGGTTGGTGAAGGTTACGGCCGTGATTTCCTCCGGCTTTACGCCGCGCGCTTCGATCAAATGGGCAATCCGGGCCACGAGCGTCTTTGTTTTGCCCGTACCGGGACCGGCGATGACCGCAACGGCAGGCGCATCCGTTTCAACAGCGCGCTGCTGCTCGGGGTTGAGTTCGTCCATGCCGGCAGGCACATTGGGCGCGGCCTTCTGCGCCTGTACGGGCTGTTGGGGCTTTTCATGCAGGCGTGGAGCCGGCTTTTTGGGGGCGGGGGGAAGCGGCATAGCGGCGCCAAACAGGGAGAGCTGCCCCTGGAGTTCCGCACGCTCTTCCGGCGAAAAGAGGGCGATTTTTCCATAAACGCCATCATAGCCGCCGCTGCGCGTTACCTGCCCGGCCCGCAGGCGGCGCACGCCTTCAGCGATGCATGGGCCTGCAGCGCGTTCAATATCCGCAAGCGGCGCTTCCCGCAGAATATAGAATTCCGGCCCAAGCGCGTTTAAAAGCGATTCATATTGGCGCCGTGCCTTTTGCCCGGCGGCGGAAGCGCCCGTTGCGGAAGCAATCAGCTCCGGCAACGGGATGAGGCTTTCAAACACCTTCCGACCCGGCGGGAGAAACCCTTCCGGCCTGTCGGCAAGTGCACATACGCGGTGCTCCACGCCAATGGTCAGCTTGCGGCCACATACGGGGCATTTTCCATCCAAGCGGAGCGTTTCTTCCGGCGTGAGGCATACGCCACAGTTCCTGTGGCCATCGAGGTGGTATTTTCCTTCCTCGGGGAAAAATTCGATTGTGCCAAGGAACCCTTCGCCCGTTTGGATGGCATGGCGCAATGCCGGGTAGGAAAGCGGGCCTTCCATGCAGTTTGCCTCGCGCCCGAGTTTCCCGGGGGAATGCGCATCCGAATTGGAGACGAGCGTAAAATGGTCGAGCGCGCTGACGCGCCAGTTCATGGGCGGATCCGAGGAAAGCCCCGTTTCAAGGGCATGGATTTCATCGGCAAGACCGCCAAAGCATTCTTCCACCGTGCAAAAACCGGAAAACGCACCGAAAATGGAAAAATGAGGCGTCCAGATGTGGGCTGGGATGAAAATGGCATCCGGGCAGATATCCAGCGTGAGCGCAAGCAGGTCTGCGCAATCAAGCCCCAGGATGGGCCGCCCGTCCGAATGGATGTTGCCGATGGTTTCAAGCCGCTGTGCCAGCGCTTCCGCAGCATCGAGCCCCGGCAAAAGGATGAGGCTGTGCACTTTCCGCGTTTTGCCATCCTTTTTGTAGATGGTGCTGATTTCGCCCGAAACGACGAAGCGCGCGGCTTCCTCTGCCCCGAGTGCGCCGGCGGGCAGGCGGAATTCGCTGCGCAGCATGTAAAGCCCCTCTTCCGCAGGGACGAGCTGCTCGCGCAGCGCAGCGCGCCAAGCCGGGTGCGTAAAATCCCCCGTGCCGACAAGGCGGATTCCCTTGTTGCGCGCGGAAAGGTCCAGGTGCGCCAGGTCGCAATCCTTGCTGGTGGCGCGGGAATAGCTTGAATGGATATGAAGGTCTGCAAGATACATGGTGGGCATCTCCTAATGCGTGCGCATTGCCCGGATTCCCGGATTCTGTTACCATGAAGTATAAAGAATCCATCCGACCCCGTCAATGCAAAGCATGCGGATGAAAAAACTGTATTGTGCGTGAGGCTATACAAACGAGGGGAAAGCATGTATACTGTTTCATGGCCGCGGGCTTCCTGGAAAACCCGCCTGCGGGGAAGAGGCTTCCATTGGAAACGGTTATCCCATATCTCATCGTATGCCCACTCGTGTTCATCGCAGGCTTTGTGGATGCGGTTGCTGGTGGTGGGGGACTCATTTCGCTGCCCGCCTATATGCTTTCCGGGATACCGGTGCACATGGCGATCGGCACGAACAAGCTAAGCTCCGGCATGGGGACTGCCCTTGCAACATTCCGTTACGCAAGAAGCGGCTACATCCGCTGGAAACTTGCTATCTATTGCGTGATCAGCGCTTTAATTGGCTCTGCATGTGGCGCCGAATTGGCACTTTTAATTGACGACGGGGTATTCAAAATTATCATGCTCGTGATCCTTCCGCTTACGGCTGCATATGTGCTCAGCGGAAAAGCGCTTGCAGCGGGGGAAGAGAAGGAGGCTCTTCCGCAGTGGAAGGTCACGCTCATCTCCATGGTGGTGGCGCTTGTGATCGGCGCATATGACGGCTTTTACGGGCCTGGCACCGGGACGTTTTTGATCCTGTTGCTCACGGGGCTGGCGCATATGCGGCTTTCCGAGGCAAACGGCATTGCCAAGGCTATCAACCTTTCCACGAATGTTGCAGCCCTTACGGTTTATTTGCTCAATGGCAAGGTGATTTTCCCACTGGGCCTTACAGCCGGTTGCTTCAGCCTTGCCGGGAACTATATCGGCACGCGCTTCTTTGCGAAAGGCGGAGCAAAGGTCGTAAAACCAATTATTCTTATCGTGCTTGCCATTTTCTTTGTAAAGGTGCTCACCGAGGTGTTGCAATAGGGAAAGCAAGCAAAACCAATACAACAACCAACACAACCAACAAAACCGCTGCGGCGGTTTTTGCTTTTCCAAAATATGCAATATGCATGCAAACGGTGGGAAAGTCGCAAGAAATCCATCGTATCCTCCCGAAAGGGATGAAACCGGTTCCGTTTTGTTGCATGATGGTGTGGGCGGAGGCCCGAAACGCACTGGAATGGAGGAAACGGCAAAATGGCGGTTTGGAAAAGGATTGCGCTTTGCTGGCTGTCTGCGCTATTGGTATGCCTGCCCCTGCATGCGGCGCATGCGGGGACAGGCGGGGTGGATGTGATCCTCTTAATGGACGCATCGCAGATGACAGAACTGGGGGATGCAGATGCGGGCGAGCCGTGGCTTGCATGCCCGTGCTTGAACCCGGAGCACTTTTACTTAAAGCCGGTGGCCGTGGATGCAGAAGAGGTGGCGATGGGCGTAACATTCCCGCATGCGGCGCCGCTTGCCGAGGGGCAGGAAGCTGCACCGGGAGAAATCACGGTTTTTGATGAGGCGCTTGGCGCATGGGTGGCGCTTTCCCTAACGCAGGAATACCGCTTTTCCCATAGCTTCCTTTCGGAAGAACAGGCGCACGGTTGGCAGCCGTGGCGCTACCACTTTACGCGGGATGCAAGCGGCGCGCCGGTGCGTATCGCACAGGGAGAGGAATGCGGCTGTTTTGGACGGGAGGAGACGGCAAAAACCCTTGCGAGCGTGCTGGCAGCCTCCGTGCTCGCTGCAGATGCAGAAAACCGCGTAGCATTTTGCGCATTCGGTGCAGCGGGGTCTTCACGGTGGTCATGCCCGCTTACCGGGTCGCTGGAAGCGGTTCTTGCCTGCATGGATGCGAGTCCGGTGCAGCGCGGGGGAGATCACGCCGCCGGCCTTGCACGTGCGCTGCGCATACTCAACCGCCGCCCGCTTTCCGAGCGCCTTGCGCGGCGCGCGGTCGTGATTGTGATTTCGGGCGGAGAAGCGTTCCCGGCGGCAAACACGCAGCGCGCACTGCGCCTTGCTGAATTGCTCAAGGCGGAAAAAGGAGCGGAGGCAATCCCCGTTTTTGGCGCCGCCCTTACGCAGCAGGAGCGTTGTGGCTGTGGAGCAGAAGTGGCTGTTGTGGGCCTTTGGGATGGGGAGAGCCTTTTTTTGGATGCGCTGGCATCCGATGCGCAAGCTCGTTTCCGGATGGAGGATTATAAAACGGCTGAAGCCGCAGCTTCAGCCGTAATAGAATGGCTTGGATTTCGTTCCGATGGGATCCGCTGCTAAGCAACCGCTGGTTCAACGTGTTCGAGCCAGGTTCCTTTTTTATAGTAGTATAGGGCGATGAGGCCGCGCACAAACAAATCGCTCGCCATGGCGATCCAGGCGCAGGTGAGCCCAAGCTCCGTTGTGCGCAGAAGAACGAAGGCAAGCGGGATGCGGACAACCCACATACCGACTGCAGCGATGACGAAGGTAACCTTCGTTTGCCGTGCGCCGCGCATGATGCCGGATACAACCATGGAGATTGCAAAGAAGGGCTGAGCGAGCGCTTCGATGCGCAACACTGCGCCACCGAGCGATACCACTTCAGCATCCGGCGTGAACAGCGATACCAGGAATTGCCCGCCAAAGAAGAGCACTGCCCCCATGGCGGTCATGAAAAGCACCGCGCCAAGCATGCAATAGCGCCCAAAGCGCTTGGCAAGCGCAGGCCGCTCTGCTCCCATGGATTGCGCGATGAGAGTGGTTGCAGCGGCGGAGAAGCCAAATGCTGGCATATAGGTAATGGATTCTGCAGTTGTTGCAAGGCTGTGGGCGGCAAGCTCCGCTGTGCCGATTGCCGTGACCATGGCCGTGAGCGCCACCTGGCCAAGCGAGATCGTGACGCGCTCAAAGGTGACAGGGGAACCAAGACGCACCATGTCCTTAAAGATGGCTTTGTCGAAGCGGAACTTATCTTTGATGCGGATGGAGACCGGGAACGTCGGGCGGAACAACGCCGTAAGCAGCATGATGCCGGAAAACGCGGTCGCCATTGCCGTAGCTACGGCTGCACCGCTTACGCCCCAACCTGCGCCCCACATTGTAAACTGCCATCCAAACACGTTTACGGTGCGCGTTGGGTAGATTAGAAGCGTGTTGAACACAACGTTGATGATGTTCGTTGCAATGTTGAACATCAGCGGCGTGCGCGTATCGCCCGCGCAGCGCAGAATGTTGGAGCAAACGTTAATAGAAAGGCTGAACAGATATACGGAACTTACAATGGAAATATAGGCGGAGGCATCCGCACGGATCGCTTCCTCAGCGCCAAGCCAGATGGGAAGCTGCGGCGCAAGGAACTGCATGATAAGCGTTGCCAGAATACCAAAACCAAAAATCGCCAGCACGGACTGCCGGATTACGGCGCGCGCCTGATCCAGCTTACCCGCACCGATATAGCGCCCGACCGGCACGCCAAAGCCTAGTGAGATGCCGGAGAAGATCCCATTCATCAGCCAGGTGAAAGAGGAAGTGACGGCAATGGCAGCAGTGGCGTTTTTCCCGAGGGAGCCTACCATCGCCGTGTCAACATACTGCACGACCATGATGAGGAGCTGCTCGAGGACGGTCGGCCATGCCAGCCGCCATATCACGTGCGTTGGGTGCATGCTTTCATCAAGCACATTAACGGTACGGCCCAAACCCATGTAAAAAGCATCCTTTCCATGATATGAATTGCTCTTGCGAGCAAACTTAATCTTATCACTTAAAGCCTGCTTCAAGTCAACCCCCCCGGGGAAAGCCGGACGGCGTTGCGCAGTGCGGCAGAATCGTGAAAAGATTGCGACATGTGGGATTATAACCGTTCTGATGGATTGTGTAAAGCAGAAAGGTAAATTATAATAAATAAGGAAAAATGGGTAAGAATGGGGTAGAAAATAACGCATATGGACTTGTTTTCCGGGAATGCAGGCAAGCGTGCGCCGCTTGCGGATCGCATGCGCCCGCGCACGTTGGATGAATTTATCGGCCAGGCGCATATCGTAGGAAAAGGGCGCCTCCTTCGCCGCGCGATCGAAACGGATAGCCTCACAAGCTCCATCTTTTTTGGGCCGCCCGGGTGTGGGAAGACCACGCTTGCAAACGTGATCGCAAACCAGACAGGTGCGCGCATTGCAAAGCTCAACGCCGTGACCGCCGGCGTGAAGGAAGTGCGCGCTGTAATCGATGAAGCGCAGAACGCCCTTTCGATGTATGGCCAGAGCACGTATCTTCTGCTGGATGAGTGCCACCGCTGGTCGAAGACCCAGAGCGACAGCATCCTGCCGGCCCTGGAAAGCGGCGTGATCCGCTTCATCGGCTCCACGACTGAAAACCCGATGGTCTCCATGACGGGGGCTGTGGTTTCCCGGTGCCGGCTGTTCCAGTTTTACCCGCTTTCCACAGAGGATGTAGAGCTGGCTATGCGCAATGCGCTTGCGGATAAAGAACGTGGGCTTGGAAACTATAAAATCGAAATCGAGCCGGAGGCGTTTGCACATATTGCGCGCATTGCAAATGGGGATGCGCGCAGCGCGCTCAATGCACTGGAGCTTGCGGTTCTGACCACGCCGCCGCAAAACGGCGTAATCCGAATTGACCTTGAAATTGCGGCCGAATCCGTGCAGCAGAAAGTGGTAAAATGCGATGACCAGCAGTTCTATGATATGCTTTCTGCCTTTTGCAAAAGCTTGCGCGGCGGCGATAGCGATGCAGCGCTTGCCTGGTTTGCGCGTTTGATTTATGCGGGCGTAGATCCACGGGTAATTGCCCGCCGCTTGATCGCCCATGCGTCCGAGGATATTGGCCTTGCAAACCCGCAGGCCATGGTGCAGGCGGTGAGTGCCGCGACGGCGCTTGAGCAGATCGGCATGCCGGAAGCGAAATTGCCGCTTGCCCAGGCAATCATTTTCCTGTGCGAAAGCCCGAAATCCAATGCGGTGGTGATGGCGGTGGATGCTGCGTTCGCCGATGCAAAGGATGTCCCGGATGAGCCGGTACCCATTCACCTGCGAGATACTGCGTTTCGCGGCGCGGACAAGCTAGGACACGGCAAGGGGTACAAATATCCGCACGATTATCCGGGCCATGTTGTGGCGCAGGAATATATGCCGCCATCGGTTAAGGGGCGGCGCTATTATATCCCTGGCGAGCTTGGAAACGAGGCCAAAATTCGTCAGAACCACATCCGGGATGGCAGAATCAAGCCGTCTGAAGGGGAAAACGAAAAGGAGGAGAAACGGACTTGATCGAAAAAAGGATCGCAGAGAATGTATTGGCTGCCGCGTTGGAAACGGGCGGCGATTACAGCGAACTTTACCTTGAAGACACGGAACAGAACAGCATTTCCATGGTCGACGATAAAGTGGAAAATGCGCAGTATATCCGCAGAACCGGCGCTGGCGTGCGCGTGCTGCTGGGTGGGCGGAGCGCATATGCCTACACGGTGGATATGGGGGAAGCTGCGCTCATAGCGACTGCACGTGCGGCAGCTGCAGCGCTTTCTGGCGCTCCAATATGCCAAGTGCAGGCTTTTTCGACCGTGCGAGCCTGTGCGGATGCACCCCAGCAGCCCTATTCCCTGGTGGATAACGCCGCGCGTGTTGCGCTTTTGCGCGATGGCGTACGCGCCGCGCGTGCTTATTCGGCTGAAATCACGCAGGTTACGGCAGGCTACGCGGATGTGGACCAGCGGGTGCTCATTGCCACAAGCGACGGCGTTTGGGCGGAGGATCGCAGGCCGCGCGGCCGCGTGAGCTTCCACGCTGTCGCGATGCAAGGCGGCGAGGCGCAGACGGGATCGGTCAGCCCCGGACGCGGCGAAGGCTTTTCACAGTTTCAGAAGCTGGATATGACGGCGCTCGGCAGCGAGGCTGCGCGCATGGCCGTTACCATGCTGCACGCACCGGATTGCCCGGCCGGGTTTGTGCCGGTGGTGATCGATGGCGGCTTTGGCGGCGTGATTTTGCATGAAGCGTGCGTGCATTCTTTGGAGGCAACGAGCGTAGCAAAGGGAAATTCGGAGTTTTGTGGGAAACTCGGCCAGCGCATCGCAAGCGAGATCGTTACAGCTGTGGATGATGGTACGCTTCCTGGCGAATGGGGTTCCATGCACGTGGATGATGAGGGCATGCCGACCCAGCGCAACGTGCTCATTGAAAATGGGGTGCTCAAGACCTACCTGGTAGACCTTGTGGGGAGCCGCTTGATGAACCACCCGCGCACGGGCAGCGCGCGCCGGCAGGGTTACTCGTTTGCACCCACGTCGCGCATGACCAACACTTTCTTTGCGCCCGGCACAGACGATGCGGAAGAAATGCTGCGCACCATGGGCGAAGGGCTCTTCGCCAAGGCGATGGGCGGCGGCAGCGTAAACCCGCTCACCGGGGAATTCAATTTCGCGGTACAGGAAGGCTATTGGGTGAAAGATGGGAAAATCTTCTGCCCGGTGCGCGGCGCAACGCTCGTTGGACGCGGTGCGGATGTGCTGATGCAAATTGATCGCATTGGCCGGGATATGTGGATGAGTCCGGGCATGTGCGGCTCCATCTCGGGCAGCGTTCCGACGAATGTGGGCCAACCGCGCATCCGCGTGCGCGGCATTACAGTAGGCGGGAAAGGAGGCGCACTATGATGGATTTTGACCAATTCAAGGAGAAAGCGTTCGCGGCAGCGCTTGCAGAGGGATGCGATGCAGCCGAACTCTATTTTCTGGAGGAGAATTCCTTTTCTGCAACGGTGTTGGAGCAGGAGCTGGACGCGTATTCGGTTTCCCAGACGCGCGGATTGAACCTGCGCGTGCAGCTGGCGGGGAAAAACGGCTATGCTTATACAGAAAGCCTGGATACGCCGGAGAACCTGGCGCTGCGCGCGATGGACAATGCGCGTGCCATCGAAAATGAAGACGACCACCCCATGCAGGGCAAGTGCGAATACCGCACGCTCCCAGCACGGGAATGCCGGATTTTTGATGCATCTGAGCGGGAGAAAATCGAGCTTGCGATGGCGCTCGAGCGCGCTGCCAAAGCACAGGATCCGCGCATTGCGCGCGTGATGCGCAGCATTGTGGGCAGCAGCAATACGCGCACGCGCATTTGTAATACGCTTGGCCTGGATGCCATGCGGGAAGAACGCATCGCGTATTCTTTCGTTACGCCGGTCGCCTCTGCGGAAGGCCAGGTAAAGGATGGTTTTGCCTTCCGCGTAAACGATGATGTGTTCGATGTAGAGGGGTGCGCCAAGGAAGCGGCCAAGCGCGCGGTGACCCAGCTGGGCGGTGCACCTGTACCTGCTGGGAAATACCGGATCCTGTTTGAAAACCTTGCAATGGCAGATCTTCTTTCTGCGTTTTCATCCATGTTTTCCGCGGACGCCGCACAAAAGGGGCTTTCCCTACTTGCGGACAAGGAAGGGGAGACAATCGCAGCGCCATGCGTTACCCTGTGGGACGATCCATTCCATGCTGTAAATCCCCGCGCATTCGATGCCGAGGGCGTGCCTTCCCTTTCCAAAGCCGTTGTGGAGCGCGGCGTTTTAAAAACGCTGCTGCACAACTTGAAGACCGCAAAGAAGGCTGGCGTTGCCTCTACCGGGAATGCCGTGCAGGGCGGTGTAATGCCGACCAATTTCTTCTTGGCGCCAGGTCCGGATGGGTTCGAAAGGCTTGTGACGAAGTTGGGAGACGGCCTTATCATCACGGATATAAGCGGCCTGCACGCCGGGCTCAACCCCATTTCGGGTGAGTTTTCGCTTCTCGCTTCCGGAATGCTCGTGAAAGATGGGCAGGCTGTGCGCCCAGTCGAGCAGATCACCGTGGGCGGCTCCTTCCTATCGCTGATGCGCGGCATCGAGGCCGTCGGCAGCGATCTGCGTTTTGGCCTGCCGGGGGGCGCATGTTTCGGCAGCCCCAGCGTGCTCGCAGGAACGCTTACGGTTTCTGGGAAATAACGCATACGATGCATGCTTTGCAATGCGGAAATGCCCAGCGCTGGCGCATAGGCGTGCTCTACCCGGTTTGCGTCAAATCTGGCATATGCATGCCAAAACCGGAAAGCGTTGCACAGCGATTTTTCTCCGCGTGGCTTTCTGGCTACATGGTGGAAACAAGCGCACCGAAATGGCGCAAATCCCTTTTTCGGCGGCTTAACGGGAGCGCAACTGCGCTCCCACCCCTCTTTTCTTTTGACATTGCACACGGCGGGTCGTATAATTAAACTAGAACTATTCTGTTCCGTTTGGCAGCTTGTTTGCTTCACTTCTGTGCGCAGAAAAATAAAGAAAGGATGGGGGCCGTGTTTCAAGTCGGAGACCAGGTGAGTTACCCGATGCATGGAGTCGGCGTAATTGAAGCGATTGAAGAACGGACAGTGCTGGGCGTTGTGGCGCACTATTATGTGTTGCGCTTCCTCATCGGAAAAATGACTGCGCTAGTTCCGGTAGAGGGCGCGGAACGCATTGGATTGCGCGCCGTGATTTCGGCGGAGGAGTGTGACCGCGTGCTGAGCTTCTTGAAACAGGCGCCTGCGCAGGAGAGCGAAAACTGGAACAAACGCTATCGCGAAAACTATGAAAAGCTGCGCGGCGGCGATATTTATGATGTTGCAGATGTTGTGAAATGCCTGTGCCGGCGGGATGAAACAAAGGGCCTTTCTGCTGGAGAACGAAAAATGCTCTCCGGCGCGCGGCAGGTGCTTCTGGCGGAGCTTGCCGCTGCAAGTGGGCGGGATGTGGAGGAGCTGTTCCTTTCCATTGGCATGTAAACCGCTTGAAGTTTCGGGCTGCCCGGCAGCATTGAAAAGGAGTGTGAATTTTATTGGCTAAAAAGATCGCGCGCGGATTTGCGACGCTTCTTGGCGTCGTGATCGGCATCGGGATCGTGGAAGCGCTGAATCGGTTATTTGTCTCTTTTGGCTTGATGAGCATGTATGATAAGCTGCTCCCCTGGGTGATACCGGTGATCTTCATTGCGGCGGGACTGATTTGCGGCATTATTACTTTTATTTTTTCCCCGCGCTTGATCGCCGCTTTCACGGCTTTTATTCATGCAGCGGAAGCCATGCTCGCTGATATGGCGCTCGTGGATATTTTCTTTGGCGTAGTGGGGCTGATCATCGGCCTTGTGATCGCGTTCCTTTTGAGCACGCTCACCGCGAGTATCCCATCGAGCTGGCTGCGCCTGCTTATTAACATTGCGCTTTATGTGATGTTCGCCTATCTTGGATGGTCGGTTGTAACAAAACGCAAAGGGGAGATCAATATCCCGTCCTGGTTCAAACGGGGCCAGAAGGATAAGAGCGGAAAAACCAGCGGTGCAGCGCGCCCCAAAATCCTCGATACTTCTGTAATTATCGATGGGCGGATTGCGGATATTTGCCGCACGGGCATTTTTGAGGGAACGATTATTGTGCCCGCTTTCGTTTTGCAGGAGCTTAGGCACATCGCCGATAGCGCCGATGCACTGAAACGGAACCGGGGCCGCCGCGGGCTCGACATCCTCAACCGCATGCAGCAGGAACTCGACATCCCCATCAAGGTGGTTGAAACGGACTATGAGGATTTGACCGAAGTGGATGCAAAGCTGATCAAGCTCGCTTATGATATGGGCGGCGTTGTGGTAACGAATGATTACAACCTAAACAAGGTTGCAGGTGTGCAGCGCGTGCCGGTTTTCAACATCAACGAACTTGCAAACGCGATTAAGCCCGTCGTGCTTCCGGGCGAAGAGATGACCGTTACGGTCGTAAAGGAAGGCAAGGAGGCAGGACAAGGCGTTGCCTACCTGGATGATGGCACCATGATTGTTGTGGATGGAGGGCGCAAGTGTGTGGGCGAAGCGATAGAAGTTGCTGTAACGAGCGTGCTGCAAACTTCCGCCGGAAGGATGATTTTTGCAAAAATTAAATAAGGCTTGAGGCGGCCTCGGGCAATAAACCCGGTGCCGCCTTTGCATGTAATCCCGGTTGCGGAACTTTTCTTAAAAATAAAACATTTTTTCCCGTTGACAAGCTTGACAGGCGATGATACAATAATAAACTGCGTTAGCATGATAATTTGCGGAGATTATCGGCTTTTTTGAGTTGTACCCGCAAGTCAATTCCAATTTTTGGGTATCGAATGTGCCTAAAAGGGGAAAACTGCACGTTGGGATGACGTGCCCAACAATCAAGCCGCGTAAGCGGTGCTAGTATAGGAGTGAACGCGATGGTGCATGAGGTGCAGATGGGCACGAGGAAACGCATGAGCTTTTCCCGGATCAACGAAGTCCTCGACATGCCGGATCTGATCGAAATTCAAAAGAATTCCTATCAACGGTTTGTTACGGAGGATTTGAAGGAAGTATTGGCGGACATTTCCCCCATTACCGACTATTCCGAAAAACTTGTCCTCGAATTTGTGGACTATAACATCGATTTTGATCATCCGAAATACTCTGTGGAAGAATGTAAAGAGCGGGATGTAAACTATTCCGCGCCTTTGCGTGTCACCGTGCGCCTTATAAATAAGGAAACCGGAGAGGTGAAGGAGCAGCCGGTGTTCATGGGGGATTTCCCTCTCATGACCGAGCAGGGCACCTTCATCATCAACGGCGCAGAACGCGTTATCGTAAGCCAGCTTGTGCGTTCACCTGGCGTATATTTTTCCGAGGCGATTGATAAGGTTGGGAAACATTTGTTTTCTGCGCAAGTCATCCCGAATCGGGGCGCATGGCTTGAATATGAAACCGACTCCAATGAAATTATGTATGTAAAGATCGACCGCCAGCGCAAGGTGTTCATCACCGCTTTGTTGCGGGCGCTCGGTTATGGTACCAACGCTGAGATTATCGACCTTTTGGGCGAGGAGGAGCGCCTGCTCACCACGCTTGAAAAGGATACCACAAAATCCGTAGAGGATGGCCTTATTGAAATCTATAAGCGCCAGCGCCCCGGCGAACCGCCGACGGAGGAAAGCGCGCGCAGCCTTTTGAATGCGCTGTTTTTCGATAAGCGCTATGACCTT
Source organism: uncultured Clostridia bacterium (assembly GCA_944366945.1). Classification (GTDB taxonomy): domain Bacteria; phylum Bacillota; class Clostridia; order Christensenellales; family CAG-138; genus UBA1685. The sequence goes on along the minus strand of CALVWJ010000021.1, from coordinate 10,778 downwards.
GCGCGCGTAGGCCGCTATAAATTCAACAAAAAGCTTTCGCTTGCGGCCCGCATTGCAGGGCATGTAAGCGCTGAGACCGTGATCGACAAATCAACGGGCGAACTGCTTGTTGGAGAAGGCGAAACGATTTCCCGCGAGGCAGCAAAAGCCATTGAAAATGCCGGGATTAAAGCAGTATACCTTGCGGTGGAAGATAAGAAGATCAAGGTGCTCGGCAACCACTTTGTGGATGCTGCGGGCTACTTGGCATTTGATCCGGAAGAGGCCGGGCTGAATGAAAAAGTCCATTATCCAACGCTGATGCAGCTGCTGGCTGAGGCAAAGGAAAAAGAACTTGACCAGGAGGGCTTAAAGGCATTCCTGCGCACGCATGTGTATGACCTAATTCCGCGCCATATCATACCGGATGATATCGTAGCGTCTATCAGCTACCTTATTGGCATGAACTATGGCATTGGCCGCACGGATGATATCGACCACTTGGGCAACCGGCGCATCCGCAGCGTGGGCGAGCTGTTGCAAAACCAGATCCGCGTTGGCATGACGCGGCTGGAGCGCGTTGTGCGCGAGCGCATGAGCCTGCAGGATATGGACACGGCAATGCCTTCCAACCTCATCAATATCCGGCCTGTGACGGCGGCAATCAAGGAGTTTTTCGGCTCTTCGCAGCTTTCCCAGTTCATGGATCAGACCAACCCGCTCGCGGAGCTGACGCATAAGCGCCGCCTTTCCGCACTCGGGCCTGGCGGACTCAACCGCGAGCGTGCCACATTTGATGTGCGCGACGTGCACTATTCCCACTATGGCCGCATGTGCCCCATTGAAACGCCGGAAGGCCCGAACATCGGTTTGATTAACTCGCTTTCAACGTATGCGCGCATCAACAAATACGGTTTTATTGAGGCGCCATACCGCAAGGTGGATGCAAAGAATCATGAGATCCTCGATGAGATCGTTTACCTCACTGCAGATGAGGAAGATGATTACATCGTAGCTCAAGCCAATGAACCCACTGGCATCCACGATGGGAAGGTCTGGTTTGAGAAGGAGCGCGTTGTTGCGCGTAAGCTCGATCAGATTATTGAAGTGAAGAACCAGGATGTGGACTATATGGACGTTTCGCCCAAGCAGCTTGTTTCGGTTGCAACGGCCATGATCCCGTTCCTTGAAAACGACGACGCGAACCGCGCGCTCATGGGCTCCAACATGCAGCGCCAGGCTGTGCCGCTGCTCGTTCCGGAAGCACCTGTGGTGGGAACGGGCATGGAATATAAAGCAGCGCATGACTCGGGCGTGGTAGTGCTTGCGCGCGAGGATGCCAAGGTTGTTTCGGTTAGCGCCGACCGGGTGGTTACCGAATCGGCCGATGGAATCCGCCATCAATATAAGCTCATTAAGTTCAAGCGTTCCAACCAGGGAACCTGCATTAACCAGCGCCCAATCGTGACGGTCGGCCAGATGGTGAAGAAGGGCGACGTTATTGCAGACGGTGCCTCCACCGAGCAGGGCGAGATCGCGCTTGGGCGCAACATCCTCATCGGGTTTATGACCTGGGAGGGCTATAACTACGAGGACGCCGTCCTAATCAGCGAGAAGCTGGTGAAAGAGGACGTTTATACCTCGATCCACATTGAAGAACATGAAACCGAGGCGCGGGATACCAAGCTCGGCGAGGAAGAGATCACGCGCGATATCCCCAATGTAGGCGAAGATGCGCTTGCTGACCTCGATGAGCGCGGCATCATCCGCATCGGCGCGGAAGTGCGCTCGGGCGATATCCTTGTAGGCAAGGTTACGCCAAAGGGCGAAACGGAGCTTACTGCGGAGGAGCGCCTGCTGCGCGCCATCTTCGGCGAAAAGGCCCGCGAGGTGCGCGATACGTCCCTGCGCGTGCCGCATGGCGAAGGCGGCGTGATCGTGGACGTGAAGGTATTCACGCGCGAAAATAAAGACGAGCTGCCGCCAGGCGTGAATGAGCTGGTGCGCGTATACATCGCGCAGAAGCGCAAGATCTCCGTGGGCGATAAGATGGCGGGCCGCCATGGCAACAAGGGCGTTATTTCCCGCATCCTGCCGGAGGAGGATATGCCGTTCCTGCCCGATGGAACGCCCCTTCAGATCGTGCTTAACCCGCTGGGCGTGCCTTCCCGCATGAACATCGGCCAGGTGCTTGAACTGCACCTTGGCATGGCGGCAAAATCCCTGGGCTGGCATATCGCTACCCCCGTATTCGATGGCGCTACGGAAGAGGACATCAAGTCCCTGCTCAAAAAGGCGGGGCGTGATGAGGATGGTAAGACCATCCTGTACGATGGGCGCAGCGGTGAACCGTTCGAGAACCGCATTTCCGTGGGCTATATGTATTACTTGAAGCTCCACCACCTGGTGGATGATAAGATCCACGCGCGCTCTACGGGCCCATATTCTCTCGTGACGCAGCAACCGCTCGGCGGCAAGGCGCAATTTGGCGGCCAGCGGTTCGGCGAGATGGAAGTTTGGGCGCTTGAAGCCTATGGCGCGGCGAACACGCTGCAGGAAATCTTGACGGTGAAGTCGGACGACGTGGTAGGCCGCGTGAAAACGTATGAGGCGATTGTGAAGGGCGAGAACGTGCCGGAACCGGGCGTGCCCGAGTCCTTCAAGGTGCTCATCAAGGAGCTCCAGTCCCTGGGCCTTGACATCAAGGTGCTGGCGGAGAACAAGGAAGAGATCAAGATTGGCGAATTGACGGACGATGACGACACGCCGCCCATCGATGTCAACATGGCAGGCACAGAAGATGCGCCCACGCTGCTGCCTTCCACGAGCGATGAATTCCATGAATTTGACGACTTCGACTTCAACGATGACGAAGGCGAAGATGAGGATGACGATGACGCGCCGCTGGATGGATTCTCCGTGTTCGACGGTGAAGACGGCGAGAACGAGTAACAAACGGGGACGGAAGGGAGAGAAACGAATTGTTTGAACTCACCAATTTCGATGCAATCCAGATTGGCCTTGCATCACCCGAAAAGATCCGGGAATGGTCCCACGGGGAAGTAAAAAAACCCGAAACCATCAATTATCGTACCTTGAAGCCGGAGCGGGACGGCCTGTTCTGCGAACGCATCTTTGGGCCTACGAAGGACTGGGAATGCCATTGTGGACGGTATAAGCGCGTACGCTATAAGGGCGTAGTATGCGATAAGTGCGGTGTGGAAGTCACGCGCGCTAAAGTGCGCCGCGAACGCATGGGCCATATTGAGCTTGCGGCGCCGGTGTCCCACATCTGGTATTTCAAGGGCATCCCTTGCCGGATGAAAATGCTCCTTGACATGAGCCCGCGCGCGCTGGAAAGGGTGCTTTATTTTGCCGCGTTCGTCGTAACGGATCCCGGTACTACCGATCTGCAGTATAAGCAGCTTTTAACGGATAAGGAATACCGTGAAGCGCAGGAGAAATTCGGCGCAAAGGCGTTTAAGGCCGGCATGGGCGCGGAGGCGATCAAAGAGCTTCTGATGCAGCTCGACCTTGTAAAGCTGGAAGGCGAGTTGAAATCCGAGATTGAGAATTCCTCCGGCCAGAAGCGCGCGAATGCAATCAAGCGCCTGGAGGTAATCGAGGCGTTCTTGAAGAGCGGCAACAAGCCGGAATGGATCATCATGGACGTGATCCCCGTGATCCCTCCGGAACTGCGCCCCATGGTGCAGCTTGATGGCGGCCGTTTTGCTACGAGCGATCTTAATGACCTTTACCGCCGGGTGATCAACCGCAACAACCGCTTAAAGCGGCTGCTCGAGCTGCGTGCGCCGGATATTATCGTGCGCAACGAAAAGCGCATGCTTCAAGAGGCGGTTGACGCCTTGATCGACAACGGCCGGCGCGGCCGCCCCGTTACGGGCCCCGGCAACCGCCCGCTGAAATCCCTTTCGGATATGCTGCGCGGCAAGCAGGGCCGCTTCCGCCAGAACCTTCTGGGCAAGCGCGTGGACTATTCCGGCCGCAGCGTTATCGTGGTCGGCCCGGAACTGAAAATGTACCAGTGCGGCCTTCCCAAGGAAATGGCCCTTGAATTGTTCAAGCCGTTTGTGATGAAAAAGCTCGTTGAAGATGGCCTTGCACATAATATCAAGAGCGCAAAGCGCATGGTGGAGCGCGTGCGGACTGAGGTTTGGGACGTGCTTGAAGTGGTCATTAAAGATCACCCCGTTATGCTCAACCGTGCACCTACGCTGCACAGGCTCGGCATTCAAGCATTTGAGCCCGTGCTCGTTGAAGGGCGCGCGATCAAGCTGCATCCGCTGGTGTGCACCGCGTTCAACGCGGACTTCGACGGAGACCAGATGGCTGTGCACGTGCCGCTTTCCGTGGAAGCGCAGGCCGAGGCCCGCTTCTTGATGCTGGCTTCCAACAATATCTTGAAGCCGCAGGATGGCCAGCCGGTTGTCTGCCCTACCCAGGATATGATCATTGGCTGCTATTATCTCACCCTCCAGCGGGATGGTGAGAAAGGCGAAGGGCGTGCGTTCTCCAGCGAAGATGAGGCGGTGATGGCCTACCAGAACGGCGAGATTACGCTGCAATCCAAGGTGCGCATCCGCATGGAGCGCGAATGGAACGGCGAAAAACGCCGTAAGATCATGGAGACTTCGCTCGGCCGCGTGATCTTTAATAATGCGATTCCGCAGGATCTCGGATATGTGGACCGTTCTGTGGAGGAAAACATTTTTAAACTCGAAGTCGATAAACTGGTTGCAAAGGGCGATTTGAAGGGCATTGTGGATCGCTGCTATCGCCGCCACGGTGCAACCACGACGAGCGAGGTGCTCGACCGCATCAAGGCATTGGGATTCAAATATTCCACCCGAGGCGGTATCACCGTCGGCTTCCAGGATATTACCGTGCCAGAAAAGAAACCGGAAATCCTGGCTGCGGCCGAAAAAGAAGTGGATGGGATCGATAACCTGTTCCGCGCAGGTCTTCTGTCTGAAACGGAGCGCAGGAGCAATGTTATAAAGATTTGGGAAAAGGCTACCAACGAAGTTACGGACGCGCTGATGGAAACGCTTGATCCCTATAACCCCATCACGATGATGTCCGATTCCGGCGCGCGTGGTTCCATCAGCCAGATCCGCCAGCTCGCCGGCATGCGCGGCTTGATGGCAGACCCATCTGGCCAGATCATCGAGGTTCCGATCCGCGCGAATTTCCGCGAGGGCTTGACCGTGCTTGAATTCTTCATTTCCTCGCACGGCGCGCGCAAAGGCCTTGCCGATACGGCGTTGCGCACGGCAGACTCCGGTTATCTGACGCGCCGCCTGGTGGATGTTTCCCAGGATGTGATCGTGCGCGAGGAGGATTGCTTTGCCGCGCGCGGGGAAGCGCCAAAAGGCATGATGATCGAAGCGATCATGGACGACAATAAGGTCGTTGAAAAATTTGCTGAACGTATTTTGGGCCGCTATACGGTAGATCCTGTATACCATCCGGAAACGGGCGAGCTGCTTTGCGATGCGGATACCATGATTACCTATGATATTCGAGACAAGATTGTAGCTGCAGGGGTAACGGGTGTCAATTGCCGCATGGTGCTTACTTGTCGTAGCGAGCATGGCGTTTGCGCTAAGTGCTATGGTGCAAACCTTGCAACTGGTGGCAACGTGGATATCGGCGAGGCGGTAGGCATCATTGCCGCACAGGCAATCGGCGAACCGGGCACGCAGCTTACCATGCGTACCTTCCACACCGGTGGTGTTGCGAGCGCAGAGGATATCACGCAAGGTCTGCCGCGCGTGGTAGAAATCTTCGAGGCGCGCAAGCCGAAGGGCCTCGCTGTCATTTCAGAGATTGGCGGCAAGGTATCCTTGAGCGAAGGCAAGAAGCGAGAAGCCACCATCACGAATGAGGATGGCGAGTCTGAAAAGTACTTGATTCCGTTTGGCGCGAAGTTGCGCGTAAAAGATGGCGACGTAATCGAAGCTGGCGATGTGCTGACGGACGGTTCCGTGAATCCGAATGACATCCTCAAGATCAAGGGTGTAAAGGGCGTGCAGGCGTATATGCTCACCGAGGTACAGAATACGTACCGTTCCCAGGGTGTTGATATCGCCGACAAGCACATTGAGGTTATCATCCGCCAGATGCTGCGCAAAGTACAGGTTGAGGATGCAGGCGACACCTCCATGCTGCCGGGCGAACTGGTTGATATTTTCCGCTTTGAGCGTGAGAATGAAGAGACCATCCTGGCTGGCGGCCAACCCGCTGTAGCGAAGCGCAAACTGCTTGGCATCACGAAGGCTGCCCTTGCGACAGATTCGTTCCTGTCCGCTGCGTCCTTCCAGGAGACGACGCGCGTGCTGACGGAAGCTGCAATCAAGGGCAAAGTTGACCCGCTGGTGGGCCTCAAGGAGAACGTGATTATCGGCAAGCTGATTCCTGCTGGCATTGGCTTGAAGCGCTATCGCAACGTTGAGGTTGGGGAAAAAGAGGAAAGCTCTGCTACCATTTGAACGTTTAATGTATAACTGGTATTGTATGCGGGCGGCCATAGGCGGCCCGCATAAGCTAGGCTGCGATGCGCAGCCTGCATGATAGGAGGCAAAGCATGCCAAGGGTATATATAAACACGGAATGCCCGCTGCATGGCAGCGATTATTGCGCAAGGCTGAACATGGAGAGCTGCGATGCCTGCACTGTGCGCCGCCGCAATAGCGAAGAGATGGAGCTTTTAAAGCAGGATCTTGATGCAATTGCAAAGCTGATTCCGGAAGAAGGAATCTCCGAGCTCTTTCAAACCGATACATGCATGCTATGTCGTGGAACAGAAAAAGGAAAGAGAACCTGGTACGCACAGACGGACATCGGCAATGCTGAGCCACGGCGCAGACATATTGGATTTCTTGGCATCAAACGCGAGGCGCGCACAGGATCCATTTTGCCCATCCAGATTGCTTGCTGTGATGCATGCCGCAGGCGGTATTTGACCCTGCAATATATCGCCCCCATTACTACAGCGATATGCATGGCGCTTGGCCTTATTTTGATGAGCATACGCCCGATTCGGGAACCGCTCATGGCCATTACGCCCGCGCTGCCAGCGATTGTTTTTGTTGTTTTTACGCTCTGCGGCCTAATGGGTGGGCGGCTTTGGCGCAAAGCGCTATGTGCGCGCTATGGCAAAAAGACGTATCTCAACATTTTTCAGATCGATGCCCTCCAGAGAATGCGCAGGTTGGGCTGGTTTGAGCTTTATGAAGATCGCAATGTTTCCCGCGTGGTTTTTTCGAAAAGGAAACTCCGGCAGGGCCTCTATACGGGCGCCTGCGGGCACGGCGCAGCAGCCGAGCCTAATGCGGCGGTGGAAACTACAGAAGAATAGGGAAAAATTGCAGGATTTTGTTTGACAAGGAGCGCTGCGGATGGTAAAATACCTCTGTTGCGCCAAAGTACGCAATTTTTGTTGCGCGCAGAAGCGCGCAACAGCATTCTGTTGTGGAAAATGTCCCTTTCAAGGGGTTGCAAGGGATTTTCTTCATATAAACAACAATCAATTACCGTAATTTTACAGGAGGAAAATCATGCCGACCATCAACCAATTGGTTCGCAAGGGCCGCGAGCAGGTGCAGTATAAATCCAATGCGCCGATTCTCAAGCAGTGCCCACAGCGCCGCGGCGTATGCACCGCAGTGCGTACTATGACCCCGAAGAAGCCGAATTCCGCGCTTCGCAAAATTGCACGTATCCGCTTGACCGACGGTCTCGAAGGTACCGCGTATATCCCTGGCATTGGCCACAACCTGCAGGAGCACTCCGTTGTGCTGATCCGCGGCGGCCGTGTTAAGGATCTCCCCGGCGTGCGTTATCACATTATCCGTGGCGCGCTGGATACCGCTGGCGTTGCCAAGCGCATGCAGGCTCGCTCGCTCTATGGCGCGAAGCGCCCGAAGAAATAAGGAGGGAAAACGCTATGCCGAGACGTGGTTTTGTCCCCAAACGTGAAGTACTGGACGACCCCATGTATGGTGGGAAGATCGTAACCAAGCTCATCAACCAGGTTATGCTTGATGGCAAACGCGGCACTGCCCAGAAGGCGTGCTATGGCGCGTTTGAAATCATTAAGGAAAAAACGGGCCGTGACCCGAAGGAAGTGTTCGAACAGGCGCTTGCGAATATCATGCCGGTTCTTGAAGTAAAGGCACGCCGCGTTGGCGGCGCAACCTACCAGGTGCCGATCGAGATTCGCCCCGAGCGCCGGCAGACGCTTGGCCTGCGCTGGCTCGTGACCTATGCCCGTAGCCGCGGTGAACGCACCATGATGGAGCGCCTTGCTGGTGAAATCATGGATGCTGCCAATTCACAGGGCAATGCCTTCAAAAAGAAGGAAGACACCCACAAGATGGCAGAGGCGAACAAGGCATTTGCCCATTACCGCTGGTAAATCCTGCACGAAGGAGCCGCATCAAATCCGGCGTTTGCCGCCGGATTTGATTTTTGCCCATTCTCAGTGCATGAAAAAGGCTTCCCATGCATGCCTTAACTGAAAACAGATACAATAAAAACGAATTGAACCCACGGGAAAGGAGGAGAAAACGTGGCACGAGATACATCACTTGAGATGACGAGAAACATCGGCATCATGGCACATATAGACGCGGGAAAGACGACGACGACCGAGCGTATCCTGTTTTATACTGGAAAAATCCATAAGCTGGGAGAAGTGCACGAAGGCGCTGCTACCATGGACTTTATGGTCCAGGAGCAGGAACGCGGCATTACCATCGCTTCCGCGGCGACAACGGCTTATTGGAAGGGCTACCGGATCAATATTATTGATACGCCCGGTCACGTGGACTTTACCGTGGAGGTAGAGCGCTCCCTCCGCGTGTTGGATGGCGCTGTTGCCGTTTTTTGCGCGAAGGGCGGCGTTGAGCCGCAATCTGAAACGGTATGGCGTCAAGCCAGCAAATATGGCGTACCCCGCCTGGCGTATGTCAACAAAATGGACATTACGGGCGCGAACTTTTACAATGTCGTAAAAATGATGCATGAACGCTTGAGCGCCAATGCAGTGCCGATTCAGCTACCCATCGGTTCGGAAGCTGAATTTGTGGGCCTTATCGACCTTGTAACGATGAAGGCTGAAGTATATTACGACAATGAGGGGAAGGATATCCGCGAGGAAGAGATTCCGGAGAATATGCGCGATTTGGCGGAGGAATACCGCCAGAAACTCGTTGAGGCCGCAGCCGATGAAGATGAGGCTATTATGGAAAAATACCTCGAGGGCGAGGAGATCAGCGAGGAAGAAATCAAACGCGCGATTCGCAAGGGAACGATTGCAAACACGCTAGTACCCGTATGTTGTGGCACTTCGTACCGCAATAAGGGCGTACAACCGCTTTTGAACGCGATTGTAGATTATATGCCCTCGCCACTGGATATCCCTCCTGCACAGGGCACATCGCTGGATGGCCAAGAAACGATTATCGCTGAGTGCTCAGATGATGCGCCGTTCGCTGCACTTGCATTCAAGATTGTGGCGGATCCCTACGTTGGAAAGCTGGCGTTTTTCCGCGTTTATAGCGGAACGCTTAAAGCAGGAACGTATATCTACAACGCTTCGAAGAACAAGCGGGAGCGTATCGGTCGTATCCTTTTGATGCATGCTGCAAGCCGCACGGAAATCGAGGAGGCGCATGCAGGCGACATCGCCGCGCTCGTGGGCCTTAAAGATACTGGTACTGGCGATACGCTTTGCGATGAGAAACACCCACTCCTGCTGGAAACGATGGAGTTCCCAGATCCCGTGATCCAGGTTGCGATTGAGCCGAAAACGAAGGCTGGCCAGGACAAGATGACCATGGCGCTTCTGAAGTTGGCGGATGAGGATCCAACCTTTAAGACGTTTACCGATCAAGAAACGGGCCAAACTATTATTTCGGGCATGGGCGAGCTGCACCTGGAGATCATTGTGGATCGCTTGATCCGCGAGTTCCGGGTGGAATGCAAGGTTGGCAAACCGCAGGTCGCTTATCGCGAAACACTCACGAAGACCGTCAAGGCAGAAGGCCGCTACGTGCGTCAGACGGGTGGCCATGGCCAATACGGTCACTGCGTTGTGGAGTTTTCGCCGCTTGAACCGGGCAGTGGATTTGAATTCGAGGATAAAACCGTTGGTGGCGTAATCCCGAAAGAATTTATCCCTGCCATCAAGAGTGGTATTGAAGAAGCAGCCCGCAGCGGCGTGCTTGGCGGCTATGAAGTGGTTGACTTTAAGGCAACGGTTTTGGACGGCAGCTATCACGACGTGGATTCTTCCGAAATGGCATATAAGATCGCAGGTTCCATGGCGCTTAAGGATGCGCTGGAAAAAGCGCATTGCGTGCTGCTTGAACCTGTGATGAAAGTTGAAGTGCTTATGCCGGAAGAATATATGGGCGATGTAATCGGAAACTTGACCGCACGGCGTTGCCGCATTGAGGGTACAGAGATGCGCGGAAACGCACAAGTTGTAGATGCCATCTGCCCGCTATCTGAAATGTTCGGCTATTCTACGGATTTGCGCTCCCGCACGCAGGGGCGCGGAACGTTCACCATGCAGTTCGACCATTATGAACAGGTATCGGATGGCGTGGCGAAAAAGATCCTTGGTTTGCGCGCTTAAACAGAGCGCAGCTTGATAACTGAGACTGACATAAACTTGAAGTAAGGAGAGCTATCATGGCAAAGGCAAAATTTGAACGCACGAAACCGCACGTAAACATTGGCACGATCGGCCACGTAGACCATGGAAAGAC
>CALVWJ010000020.1 GCA_944366945.1 uncultured Clostridia bacterium | reverse complement strand
AAATGCAGGCGGCTTGTTTGCATACAGAAACTATATTAACGCTTTTTTCTATATTCTTTTGGCAGCATTTGAAAGAAATCCTTAAAGGCGGTTGAAAATTTGCTTTGGTTGTCATAGCCCACAGAAAATGCAATTTCACCAATGCTCATATCTGATTCCAACAACATTTTAGCGGCTTTTCTCATTCGATGCTCTTTCATATGTGCTGCAATAGATGTACCGTAAACCGATTTGAATAACGCTTTCATTGTGGTAGGATTCATCAAATACTGCTTTGAAAGTTCTTCAATCGTAATCCTCTTTTCAAGACGGTTTAACAGTTGTTCGTGGATTTGACGAATGAGCTCGATCTGTTCTGCTTGGTATTCAGTTACACACTGGTTGGAGAGCTTTTCCGCATTATAAAGATACACTAAAAGCTCTAGTACCTTTATTTTTTGATAGGGTAACTGCACATTTTGGGGCTGGTTAAAAAAGAAGCGGAAAATAGCGTCTGTCTGCTCGTTTCCCGCAACAGAGATAAGTGTATCATTTTTACACAGCTTTTCGTACAATGTAGTACCCGTAATTTCTGTTCCGAGCAATAGGTTAGGCGGGTTACTTGTAAACTCCTGCAAATCAATATAAATGGAAATTCCCTCATAATTCTCGTTTGGAAGATTGATTTCAGAATTTGCACATAAATTCATCATGTGAACGGAAAAATCTCCTGCGCCGAGATAAACATAGTTCCCGCTTTCCATTTTCCAGCCGATTCGTCCGCTTTTACAATAGTTGATAGCCATAATGTGGAAAGCTTCTTTATGCTGTATTGAAAAGCTGTCACCACCTGTAAGGGATAAGTAAGCAAGCTCTATTCCCGCAAATAGAGGAATTGTTTTTACTCCCTCCATACAGGAAAGACTATTCTGAATATAACAATGTTCCTGTTTCATTCTTTTTTCCCTATATTATTAATTGGGCAAGCGACTTCTATGATTCTCTCTATCATTTTATGAAGTAACTGACTTTGTTCTGTATCTGATGCGTGATAGTATACTTCTTTTCCATCTCGTCGGCTTGAAACCAATCCGCTACTGCGAAGCAGACGCAAATGATGTGAAACTGCAGGGCTAGACATATCCAGCATTGCAGAAATGTTGATTACGCATTCTTCGCAATGGCACAAAAGCCAAAAAAGCCTAATGCGAGTTGTGTCGCCTAACTGCTTGAAAATATCGGCAACCAACTGAAATTTCCCAATGTTGTTTAATTCTTTCTTGATGCTCTCCGGAATATCCTTCGCATTATGCTCATGCGGCAATACCGTATTCTTCATAGCTACCCCTCTTTTTCTCCCGATTAGAAATGCTTTTATCCCTTTTGGCAGGAAGTATTCTTTCGGCATTGACTTCTGCCCGCATCTGCATTATACTACACGCAAAACAATTAAACAAGTGCTTAATCATTGAATTCAATAAATGGAGGATGCCTACTATGAAAAAGACTTATAAAATCGAGGTTGACTGTGCCAACTGCGCCAACTTAATGGAGGACGCTGCGCGCAAGACAAACGGCGTTCAGAACGCAACTGTAAACTTTATGACGCAGAAAATGATCGTTGAGTTTGCTGAAGGGCAGGAACCGCAGGCAGTTATGTCAAAGGTGCTTGCCGCTTGCAAAAAGGTAGAGCCGGATTGCGAAATTTTCATGTAAACGCATACCGATTACGATAAAGGGCACCCTTACAGGTCCGTTGCAGCGATTTTGAGGGTGCCCATTTGTTCAGCAAAGAATGAAGCGATTGAACAATATTTGAAAGAAGAGTTTGTATGCAAGAGTTAATCGTAAATATACTGCTCAGCGTAGTTATCTTAACGGCTGCGGGGCTTCTGCTCGTTGTTGGAAGGCGCAAAAACAGTATGACAAAAAAGCAGAAAACCATGTTGATTCGCATTTTGGCTGCGGCTGCTATGCTGCTTGGCCTGCAATTTCTCTCAGCCGAATTGTTTTCGCAGCTTGATGAATATCTGTTCCCGTCGGCAGGACGCTGGGTGCGCTTCGCCCTGTATTTCGCCGATTACCTCATCATCGGCTATGACATTTTAAGAAAAGCCATGAAGGGCATAATGAACCGGCAGGTTTTTGATGAAAATTTCCTTATGGCAGTCGCAACTGTTGGAGCAATGGCGCTGGCGGTTTATTCAAACGGCGATTATTTGGAAGCCATTGCAGTTATGCTGTTCTACCAGGTTGGCGAGTGGTTTCAGAGCTATGCTGTTGGGAAAAGCCGCCGCAACATCAGCGCGCTTATGGACATTCGTCCCGACTATGCAAATATGGAGCGTGGCGGCAAACTGGAAAAGGTTGATCCGGATGCGGTGGAAATCGGCAGCGTAATCATAGTGCAGCCTGGCGAAAAAGTGCCGATTGACGGCATCATCCTGGATGGCAATTCCAGCTTGAACACAAGCGCTTTAACCGGGGAGAGCCTTCCCCGTGAGGCAAAAGCCGGCGATGCGGTCATCAGCGGCTGCATCAATATGACCGGCGTTCTCAAGATTCAAACCACAAAAGAGTTCGGAGAATCCACGGCCTCTAAAATCCTGGATTTGGTCGAAAACGCCAGTTCAAAAAAATCCAGGTCGGAGAACTTTATTTCGAAATTTGCAAAAGTCTATACGCCCGTGGTGTGCTACAGCGCATTGGCTTTAGCGATTCTTCCTCCGCTCATTCGCATGTTAGGCATGGGATTGTCTGCTGATTGGGGTACTTGGGTATACAGAGCTTTGACATTCCTTGTAATAAGCTGCCCGTGCGCTCTTGTTATCAGTATTCCCCTCAGCTTCTTTGCCGGAATCGGCGGGGCAAGTCAAGCGGGCATTTTAGTAAAAGGTTCCAACTACCTGGAAACGCTTTCAAAAGTCAGAACGGTTGTTTTTGACAAAACGGGTACGCTTACGCAGGGCGTTTTTGAAGTAAGCGGAATTCATCACAGTGAGATGGAAAATGAAAAACTCATTGAATATGCTGCGTTGGCGGAAAGCGCTTCGTCACACCCAATCAGCAAGAGTTTGCAGCGAGCTTATGGGAAAGAGCTTGACCGCACCCGTGTAAGCGATATTCAAGAAATTAGCGGCAATGGTGTTATTGCGAAAGTAGATGGCATTGAGGTCGCCGCAGGCAATGATAAGCTGATGAAGCACCTTAACATTGCTTATAGGGACTGCCATAGCACGGGAACGATCATCCATATGGCAATCGGCGGCGAATATGCCGGGCACATCGTTATTTCAGATATTGTAAAGCCCCATGCAAAGGAAGCGATTTCCTCTTTGAAGGCAGCGGGCATTGAAAAAACAGTCATGCTGACCGGTGACGCCAAAAAGGTTGCCGAACAGGTTGCGGGCGCGTTGGGAATTGACAAGGTTTACAGCGAGCTCCTGCCAGCGGATAAGGTGTCAAAGGTTGAGGATTTGCTGAAGCAGAAAACAGGAAAATCAAAATTGGCTTTCGTTGGCGATGGTATCAATGACGCTCCCGTATTGTCCAGAGCGGATATTGGCATTGCAATGGGGGCCATGGGTTCGGATGCGGCGATTGAAGCGGCGGACATTGTTTTAATGGACGACGATCCGATGAAAATTTCAAAGGCAATTAAGATTTCAAGGAAGTGCCTGCGGATCGTATATCAAAACATTGTTCTGGCATTGGGCGTTAAATTTGCCTGCTTAATATTGGGGGCTTTCGGTGAAGTCAGCATGTATATGGCAATTTTTGCGGATGTCGGTGTAATGATTATTGCGGTGCTCAATGCAATTCGTTGTTTGTTCGTGAAAAAACTGTAAGGAAGGAGATTTTTATCACAGAGAATTTAAGCAATACGGATGGATTTGATACGACTAGCAGACCTTTTTCGTATCATAGGTGATCCAACTCGTGTAAGGCTTTTGTTCCTTTTAACTAAACACGAAATTTGTGTCAGCAGCCTTGCAGATCAGCTTGGTACAACGCAATCAGCGATATTTCATCAGCTTAATATATTGAAAACAAGCAAGCTGGTAAAGTGTCGTAGAAACGGAAAATAACTTTACTATATTACTATATATTATTAATATATAATCCGACCATCAAGTGCAACTGATACTTGAGAAAGGCAGGGAACATGTTGCGGATAGCAAATGGGCGGCAGCATTCTATGTTGTCGTCCGTTATGATATATGCGATATAAGAGTTGTATAATATTATTTTTTGTTCAGTATTTAGACGGAGAAAATTATATAGTATGATGAAGAGGTTTTTATGGATAGCAAAATAACAGAATGGATACTTTGTCCTGTATGCAGAAGAAAAACGCACAAGTAAGATAAGATTAGAGTAGATACGGAAATGAAAAGTTTCCTGCTCTACTGTCCGAAATGCAAACAAGAAACGCTTATAGATGTCAATCGATTTGTTTTTTCGGTTTGTAATGATAGATTTTTAAGCAAAATCGCTTATAATTTGAGTGGGAGCATATTGTTATTATCTGCAGTTGCAAAGCGAGTTTTATCACCCCCCCATAACAAATTGATAACATTAGCTCATTGTAGGCAGGATAATATGGATACATCAAATAATCAAAAGCACCACGAATATGGCAAAGAACAATCTCCAAACAAAAAATTGATTAGGATTTGTCGAGTAGGAATGATTTCAGATTCCCCGGAATGCGAGTCTTTAAAGCGGTAAAGCGGCCACCCTTGGATAGCGCTCTATGATTTCACATGCAACAGGGCCAATTGATTTTAACTGGAATCAATTGGCCCTGTTGCATGTGAAATAGCATCAATACGTAATATTCATTCAAATCGACTTGTCAAATCCTCTATATGCGTATCTTTGAGTACAGGTCCCATTGCAATTAAAATGTGCCCATTCTGATGTTTGCTGTACCTAGCATATTGAAGAATAACATTGTGCGGGATTGCGTAGGCTTCCTTTACCTTGAAGTATGCATTGAAAATCAAGACAATTAAGGAATCAAACTGGTTCTCTTCATAATTTCGAATCACGCTCAACTCACGGCTTTGTGCGCTTGGAGTCCCCCGTTCCCACCGGCTCTTGATTTGATACCGCGTTTTGGTAGATGGTTCATACGCGTCATAACCCTTTTTAGAGTTTTTTTCTAACGTTAGCCCAAGTTTTTTTGAAACCAGCCATTCCGCATAATCGCCAATTGGGCTATTATATGTGCGAATAATATTCCTCGCCTTCAGTTCTGTAAGTATCTGAGCGTACATATTCATCAGTTCAATCGTGCTTTTATCTGATAATGTCATATAATATAGGCCCTTTCGCAACGCTTTTCACCTTTAATAGAATACAAAATATGATACGCTAAAAACATAGTTCTTACGGCCTTTTGCCCAACAACTTCCAATAGCCGTAGGGTCCCAGCATAGCTCTACAGGAACAGCATAAAAACTGCGCATGCGCACTTCAAGTCTTCATTCGCTTGCAGGTCGGCCAAAGGCTATGCGTTCGTAAAACGTTCTTGCATGCTTCTTCCGTTATTTTCATATTAGCATAGGCATCTATACTGCGTAAAGGGGAACCAGATGGACAGGCAGGACTTTTTCCATGGCCCCAGCAAAAAATCTAAGCGCACAGCTTTGTCCAATATTGCCTCTGCTCCAGACTTGATAGCATTTTGGGGATGTGGAACCAAAAGGCTCCATCGCTGTTCAAAAAAGGATTTGGGTTCTCTTTTGGGATAAGTTATTATAGAAATGTATGGAAACTACCCGCCTCTTGTTGAGATCATGTTAAAATTACGCCAAAACCGATTGCCAAACCGTTTGGGTTAGATTAAAATAGATATGCTTCTATATAGCATTCATCCCAAACCTATTAAAACAAAGCAAGGAGAAAAAAACACATGGGTGTGGAAAGCCGCTATAATTTCCAGTTCGGCTATCTGGAGCATGGTAAACGCAATTTGATCACAGATGTGCCCGGTGTGCGGGTTGGACACGTGACACTGCACATGGGCGATATTCATACCGGAGTGACTGCGATCCTGCCACACGGCGGGGATTTGTTCCATGATAAGTGCATCGGCGCAGCGCATGTAATTAACGGATTTGGAAAAAGTGCGGGGCTTGTGCAGGTGCAGGAACTCGGTACGCTTGAAACCCCCATTTTGCTCACAAATACACTTTCCGTGGGCACGGTTTCCACGGCTCTTGTAGAATACATGCTCGAACGCAATGATGATATCGGCGTAAAGACAGGCACTGTAAATCCAATTGTAATGGAGTGCAATGATGGCCATCTCAATGACATCCGTGGTCTGCATGTAACCAAGGAACACGCCCGTGCAGCGCTCGCAGCAGCGGCAGAGACATTTGAGGAAGGCGCTGTGGGTGCTGGAGCCGGCATGAGCTGCTATTCGCTTAAGGGCGGCATTGGTTCTGCTTCTCGCACGTTCAGCCTTTATGGGAACACTTATACTGTGGGCGCACTGCTTCTTACAAATTTCGGTTCTTTGCGCGACCTCACCATTGCAGGCGATCATGTAGGCGCACGCCTGTTTGCTGAAAAGCAAGCAGTAGAGCAAGATAAGGGCAGCGTAATCATTGTCATCGCAACGGATGCTCCGCTTTCCGCACGTCAGCTCGCCCGTGCTGCAAGACGTGCACAGTCCGGCCTCGCCCGCACAGGTAGCATCTCCGGCAATGGCAGCGGAGAAATCGTTCTCGCTTTCTCCACAACCAACCGCCTGCCGCATTACAGCGATGGGAAACCCGAAACCATCTCCATACTCTATGAAGAAGATATGGACCTGGTGTTCCGTGCTGTGATTGAAAGCGTGGAAGAATCTGTAATCAGCTCTATGCTGCATGCTAAAGCAGTCGAAGGCCGTGCCGGTAATCGGCGTGAAAGTCTCGCAGATAAGCTTTGTGTAAACAAATAACTCATCTTAGTCAACGTTACTGCGTTTTGTTTGCACATATTTAGCCAATGCAAGATGTATAGGAATGTTACAATTGTATAACATTTTTATGTCAAAGCTTGTGTTGAATTATACATGCAAAGCGGTTACAATGAATTTGTGCTTTAAGCACTGTTTTCTGCATCGGCACGGTTTTTACCGTGCCAAATAAATCTAAAAGAGGAGAGAAAACAACATGAAGAAGCTTCTAGCTTTGCTCATGGCAATCGTTATGGTTGCCGGCATCTTTGCTGGATGCAATGAGCCCGCGGACACGCCTTCCGATCCGACGGATGCGCCGGAAGGCACCGAAACCCAGGCGCCCGAGCAAACTGCGGCGCCCGAAGAGACTGAGGCGCCCGCGACCACCGGCCCCGATGGCCGTGAGTTTGCGGATGAGCAGGTGTACCGCACGTTGTACTCCAACGAGAATGACACCATGAACTACCTGGTTTCCGGTTCCACCAGCAACCTTTCCGTTGGCGCCAACGTAATCGATTCCCTCGTGGAAAACGATCCCTATGGCGGCATCGTGCCCTCTGCTGCGACCGAATGGAGCACCAGCGAGGACGGCCTCGTTTGGACGTTCAAGATCCGCGAAGGCATGTATTGGTATGACGCGGACGGAAACCAGAAGGATCCCGTTACCGCACATGACTGGGTGGCCGCTGCGCGTTACATCTGCGATGCAACGTACAACTGCAGCAACTTCTACATGATGGACGGCTGGATCGTAAATGCGACGGAGTACTATGATTACACCTCCGCAGTGCTCGGCGGCTTCCAGAATGAGAATGGCGAATACTTGAGCGGCGACCCCAACGCGGTTGACGATGAGGGCAACCCTGTTGAAGTTGAAGTTGTTCCGGAAGTAAAGGCTGAGGATATCGGCGTTGTTGCAGTGGACGATTACACGCTGGAATATCACCTCGTAAAGCCGCGCCCCTACTTCCTCACTGCGCTGCAGTTCGGTACCTACTGGCCGGCGCCTGCCAACCTCATTTTTGAGATGGGCGAGTCCTATGCAACGGATAACTACACCATGTGGTTCAGCGGCGCATACCTGCTCTCCACTTATGAGCCCAACCAGAAGCACGTTTACACCAAGAACGTGAACAACTGGGATGCGGAGAACATCCACATCGAGCGTATTGAAGAGACCTACAACGCAGAAGCCGGCACGCTCGCGCCCGAAATGTTCCTGCGCGGCGAAGTTGACTATGCAAGCATCGGCCCCGACATCGTTGCGGACTGGCTGGCCGATCCCGAACGCAGCCAGATGATTTCCACCTCCCGCATCGTAGGTTCTTATTCCTACTTCATGGGCTTCAACTTCGAGCCGAAGTTCGCTGAAGAGTATGAACCCGAAAACTGGACGATCGCCGTGAACAACGAGAACTTCCGTAAGTCCATTTTCCATGGCCTCGACCGTGTGGTTGCAACGGAAGCCTACATCCCTGGCGACGATCCGCAGCTCCACTTGATCAACACCGTTACGCCGCGCGGCTTTACCAGCACCCCGAGCGGCAAGGACTTCGTGACCTTTGGCGACCTTGGCACCTTCAACACCACCGAGAGCTTCAATGCTGATCTGGCGCTTGAATACAAAGCCAAGGCAGTGGAAGAGCTTACGGCTGCCGGCTGCAAGTTCCCCATCATCATCCCGATGAACTACAATCCGAGCGTAGATACCTGGGCTGACCAGTGCGCCGTCATCAAGCAGCAGCTGGAAGACCTGCTTGGCACGGATTACATCCAGATCGAGGTGCTCGCCTGGAGCGGCCAGAGCTTCCTCTCTGAGACCCGCAGCAACGGTAACTACGCGATCCAGCTGCTCAACTGGGGCGCCGACTACCTCGATCCGGAAACCTGGACCGATCCGTTTGCGCAGGATAGCAGCTACAACTTCTTCTACGATTCCACCGAGAAGAACGGCATCAACCAGAACACCAAGACCGAAGAAACCATCGCGCTTTATGAAGAGTATCGCTCGCTGGTAGACCTGGCGAAAGCTGAAACTTCCGATATGGATAAGCGTTTTGAGCTCTTTGCAGCAGCAGAAGCGTTCTATCTTGAACATGCGATCGTGATCCCGATGTTCGTCACCGGCGGTTCCTACCAGGCAACCAAGCTCAACGCGTTTGAGGGCCAGTTTGCTGCGATGGGTCAATCCACCAGCCGTTATAAGGGTCAGTATGTTTACAAGACCGCTATGACGCAGGATCAGTTCAACCAGCAGCTTGCCGCTTGGCAGGAGGCTATGGGCGAATAATCTCTTTGTTTTCCTTTCCGTATCAAATCCGGGCGTACGTTCTTGTACGCCCGGAAAATTGTGAACAGGGACAGAGCGGCTCTGCTCTGTGTTTTGCGGAGCGGGGCCGCTTTTCCCATCCCAACAAAATTGAAACATTTCTAAATTGCAGCCCTATACGAAGTTGAAAAGGAGAACCGAAAGTGCTCAAATACTCGCTTAAGCGCCTTATCCGCTCCTTGCTTACGCTCGTAATCCTCATAACGGTCATCTTTGCGCTGTTGCGCTTGATGCCCGAGGAAGGATACTTTTCAAATTATGAAAAGATGTCCCCGCAGCAGATCGAAAACGGACTGCGCGAGCTTGGCTTGAAGGATCCGCTTTATATTCAAGTAGGCCGCTTTTTTAAGCAACTTTTGCAGGGAGACCTCGGCGTCTCTCACCGTTATCGCATTAACTATCCCATCACACAGATCATTGAGCCCAAGATGGCCGTTTCCATGAAATTTGGTTTGATCTGTATCCTCGTTAGCCTGCCGCTTGGCATGGGCCTTGGCGCGTTAATGGCGCGCAGTAAAGGCCGCCTGGCAGATAAACTCGGAAATGCGTACATCGTGTTTATCCAAGCTGTGCCGAACGCGGTGTACTTCATTGCAATACAGCTTTATGGTTCCAGTTGGTTTGGTCTGCCCCTACTGTATGATGAGGCAAAAGCATCCAGCATGATTTTGCCCATCATTTCCCTGGCACTGCCATCCATTTCCAGCTATGCCATGTGGCTTAGGCGCTACATGGTGGATGAAACCAATAAGGATTACATTAAGCTTGCCCGCGCCAAGGGTGTACCGAATACCACCATCTGGTTCCGCCATGTGTTCCGCAATTCCGTGGTGCCAATGGTAAACTTGATTCCCGGCTCCATCCTCTTGACCATCTCGGGTTCCATCTATGTAGAATCGCTCTATTCCATTCCAGGCATGGGTGGGTTGCTTGTAGACGTTATCAAGAGGCAGGATAACACCATGGTGCTGGCACTGATTATCATTTTCTCTGCTCTGAGTATCCTAGGTCTATTGTTAGGCGACCTGCTCATGGGCTTGGTTGACCCGCGCATCAGCTTTGCTAAAAAGGAGGGCGCACGATGAGCAGCAAATATTCGCCGAAGGAAAAAATTAGCCGCAAGCTGGAGCAAAGCATCGAAGAGCATCTTTCAAGCCTTGCGGTTAGCGAGAAGGATGATCTTTCCCAGGAAGAGATTGAAACGCTGGGAAGCGATCTGTTTGAATTTGCAGAATACGACGAAAAAGAAGCTGAACGCACAGGCTATTCCAACTATTCCTACTGGCGCAGCACCGTGCGCATGTTCTTCAAAAATAAGGTAGCCGTTTCGATGCTGGCCATCATGTTGATCCTGCTGGTATTCACGTTTATTCAGCCGCTTCTGCCGAATCAACATGACCCCAATGAGGTCAACTATTACGAAAATGCGCTTTGGATGGTGGTTGAAGAAGATGGCGATGTTTCCATTGATGGCGTCAAACTGACAAAAGGCGATCTCATTGAAGGCGAAGAGGGCATTTTAACCTATGTAAAAACGCCAAAATCGTGGGGCATGCCGCTGGCTTACGTGGAAGAACAAGGTGGAACGCCCACAGAGATCGCACTTACGGAAGATCCCCAAAACGCGGGCTGGTATTATGTGTTCGTACCCGACGAGATGCCGTATTTGTATGTGACCTCGGAAGATGGCGCATATACAACGCTGCAACCTGCGGTTTGGGTAACCGTAGATGATAAAAACCTGGTATATACGCAGGGCACCAAACTCACATCGGGCGACCTTGTGGAGAATACTGAGGCCAATTGCGTGCTTGCTTACGTTACCGTGCCGGAAAGCTGGGGTGTACCGCAAATCAATGCCGGCACTATCAGTTTGACCGATACAG
The DNA here is from genome assembly GCA_944366945.1 of uncultured Clostridia bacterium. Taxonomy (GTDB): domain Bacteria; phylum Bacillota; class Clostridia; order Christensenellales; family CAG-138; genus UBA1685. Next base: position 39,632 of record CALVWJ010000020.1, on the reverse strand, counting down.
GGAGTCCGTTGGAAGTTCACGCCGACCCCAATAATCCTGGCTGGTACTATGTGTTCGTTCCCAGTGATACGCCGATGCTGACCGTTATTTCTGAAGACGGCAGCATGCGTGGCGGCAACAAGGCGCTTGCTCGCTTGAGCCCGACGGAGATCGTGTTGGAGACCAGCTTTGTGAAGAATAAAGCGCCCAACTCGGTCTATTGGTTCGGCACCGACTCCGTGGGCCGTGACCTTTGGGCCCGCATGTGGGGCGGCACGCGCACCTCCCTGCTCATCGGCTTGATTGTTGCTGGCATTGAGGCTGTCGTCGGCATTCTCATTGGTTTGTTGTGGGGTTACGTAAGAAAGCTGGATTTCTTCCTCACGGAGCTATATAATGTTATCAACAACATTCCGTCTACGATCATTTTGATCCTTGCGTCGTATATCATGCGGCCAGGCGTTGTGACTTTGATCGTTGCAATGAGCATAACGAGCTGGATCGGCCTTGCTCGCTTTATCCGCAACCAGGTGCTCATCATCCGTGACCGGGATTTCAACCTTGCATCCCGCTGCCTCGGCACGCCAACAAGGCGTGTCATCGTAAAGAACCTGTTGCCGCATATGGTATCCGTGGTCATGCTGCGCATGGCTCTCGCGATCCCTGGCGCAATCGGGTCCGAGGTATTCATGGCGTATATTGGCCTTGGCCTCCCATTGGATACCCCCTCCTTGGGCAACCTGGTGGAACGCGGCCGCGGCTTAATGATGGCGCCAACGCTGCGTTACCAGTTGATCGTCCCGGCGATCATCCTTTCCGTGATTACGATCTGCTTCTATCTGGTGGGCAATGCCTTCTCCGATGCAGCCGATCCGAAGAACCATATATAAGTGGGAGGCGTTTGCACTGTGGAACAAGAAGTGATTTTGTCCGTAAAAGACCTTAATGTAAAGTTTAGCCTGCGCGGTCAGGTGCTCCACGCCATCCGCGGGATTTCGCTCGATATTTACAAGGGGGAAAGCCTTGCAATTGTAGGAGAATCCGGCTCTGGGAAATCGGTGTTCACCAAGAATTTTATCGGCCTTCTCGACAAAAACGGCTGGGTGGATTCTGGCGAAATCTGGTATAATGGTATGGATCTTGCCAAGTTTAAAACCGAAAAAGAGTGGGCCAATATCCGCGGCAAAGAGGTTGCCATGGTCATGCAGGACCCCATGACGAGCCTTAATCCGCTCAAGACCATCGGCTGGCAGATCGAAGAGGCGATCAAACTTCACCAGGGAATTTCCGGAGAGGATGCAAAAAAACGCGCCATTGAGATCATCGATGACGTTGGAATTCCAGAACCCGAGCGCCGCTACAAACAGTATCCGCATGAATTTTCGGGCGGCATGCGCCAACGTGTGGTTATCGCCATCGCCATGGCCTGCAATCCTAAAATTCTTATCTGCGACGAGCCGACCACCGCGCTGGATGTTACCATCCAGGCGCAGATCTTGAATTTGATCCGCGCGTTGCAGAAGAAGTACCAGCTTACGACGATCTACATTACCCACGACTTGGGCGTTGTTGCCAACGTTGCAGACCGCATCGCGGTTATGTATGCAGGCGATATTGTAGAGATCGGCACCTGCAACGAGGTGTTTTATTCCCCGCAGCATCCTTATACTTGGGCGCTGCTCTCCTCGCTGCCCCAGCTCGGTGTGAAAGGACAGGATCTTTATTCCATCAAAGGTACACCGCCGAACCTGTTCAATAAAGTACGCGGCGATGCCTTTGCACCGCGCAATCCGAAGGCTCTTAAGATCGATTTCCTGCATCGGCCGCCATATTTTGAGGTTTCTCCCACGCACAAGGCGCGTACCTGGCTGCTTGATCCCCGCGCGCCCAAGGTGGAGCCACCAGAGCACATCAAGAATATTCGCAATATCCGTGCAAAGCAGGAAGGGGGTGCGCAATAATGGAACATGAAGCCAGAGAAGTCCTCCTGCAAGTTAAAGATCTGGAGGTAACGTTTGGCACCAAGCGCAGACCTTTTGTTGCAGTGAAAGGCGTAAGCTTCGATATTTACAAAGGCGAGACGTTTGGCCTTGTGGGTGAATCCGGCTCCGGCAAAACAACTATCGGCCGCGCGATCATCCGCATTAACCCGACCTCTAAAGGAGAAATCATCTTTAAGGGAGAAAAGATTAACGGAAAGATCTCGCGTGAGCTGGATAATCGCATCACCCAGCAGATCCAGATGATTTTCCAGGATCCTATGGCTTCGCTCAACGAGCGCGCCAAGGTGGATTATATCGTCTCCGAAGGGCTGATCAATGTGCAGAAGCACCTCTCCAAGGAGGAGCGGGAATCTAAGGTTTCCAAAGCGCTCGCCGATGTGGGTCTGCTGCCAGAGTTTGCAAGCCGCTTCCCGCACGAGTTTTCCGGTGGGCAACGCCAGCGTATTGGTATCGCGCGCAGCCTTATCATGGAGCCGGAGTTTATCATTGCGGACGAGCCGATCTCCGCGCTGGATGTTTCCATCCGCGCGCAAGTGCTCAACCTGCTTTCCGCGCTGCAGAAAGAGCATGGCCTTACCTACCTCTTTATTGCGCACGATCTCTCGGTCATGCGTTTCATTACGGACCGCATCGCCGTAATCCACAAGGGGGTCATCGTAGAGCTTGCCGAAACGGAAAAGCTGTTCGCGCACCCGTTACATCCATACACACGCGCTCTGCTTTCAGCTATCCCCATGCCTGACCCAATTTCCGAAAAGCAAAAAGTGCTTGAGGTGTATGATCCCTCCTGCCACGATTATTCCGTAGATAAACCCAAGTGGTCGGAGATTGAAGAAGGCCATTTTGTTATGGCCAACGAGAAGGAACTTGCGGAATACCGTGCACGCTTGCTTGACTAAGCGGCGTCCGCAGCAAGTTTTCTGTGAAAATGCAGCAACGCCTGCCCGTTTTTGCGGGCGGGCTGTTGTTGGTAAATGCGTTTCTTTTGTGGCAGCCGTTTTGCATGGAGGTAAAGCGCTGCAACCATGAAATTCAGAAAAGGAGAACAGACTCAGATGGAAAAACGCGCGTTGGTCATTTCCCCCATTGCCCCCTATTTTGTAACTCCGGCGCCTATGGCTGAGCCGGACGATGAAGGTTGGTATGGCCAGATCGTTGAGCTTTTGGCAGAGGCAGAAAACGGATTCTATAAAATCCGCACGCCTTATCGATATGAAACATACGTGCACGCATCCCATTTATGTATGGACAGTGCAGAGGTAGAGCGCTGGGAAAAAGCAGATCTGCGGCGCGTCTGGGCTGCATGGGCCGACATTCAAGTGACCGACGGCGCAACCCATCCATATCATATATGCCTATGCCGCGGCGGAGCTGTAGAATTTATCGCGCCACCGGAAAAGCCGCTGGGTTGGACAAAAGTGCGCCTCATTGGCGGTGCGGAAGGCTATGTGCGCGAAAGCTTCCTAGGCCCCTATTACGACAATGCGCCTTCTGCTGGTGAAGAAGAGCTGCGCAACAGCGTTGTGGAAGCAGCAAAGCTCTACATGGGCGTGCAGTACCGCTGGGGTGGGAAAACGCCGCAAGGCATTGATTGCTCTGGCCTCGTTGGCGCTGCCTATCTGCTCAATGGCGTAAAGCTTTACCGCAATGCAAGCATTAAAGAGGGTTTTCCTACGCACGAAATCGACCGGGCCCATATGAAAAAAGGCGATATGCTGTTCTTTAAGGGCCATGTTGCCATGTATCTTGGAGATGGGATGTACATCCACTCTACAAGTAAAGCCGGTTCGGATGGCGTTGTGCTCAACAGCCTCTGCCCCGGCCACCCGCTCTATCGGGACGACCTTGCAAAGGGCGTACTCGCCGTGGGCTCCATCTTTTGATTCATAAATCCACCATATAAGGAGGGGTTTCGAATGAACATCAATGACAACTTCGAGTTTTTAAACGTTGGCCTTCCGGAGGACATCCTGCGCCGTAAAACGTGGGGCGATTTTGAAGGCGCTGTGCGCTTGATCGACAAGCGCCTTGCCGGGGAGATCCCCGATGCGCTGCGCGCATGCCTTATCTGCGAGCGCGAGATGATCTTGCGTCTGGAAAAGGATTACCCGTTCAGCGAGGCCGATGCCCTGGCAAAGATCCGCGCGGCAATTCCGGATTTTTCGGAAGATGAATTCCATGCCATGGTGGATGACAATAAGATCGACTGGATCTATGTGCACGGCGAGCCGCATTATTTCCTGCGCTTTTATCAAACGCTCATCAAAACGGACGCTGCTTTTGCAGCGCGTGCGGGCGTTGTGAACCGCGGCCGAGTCGATGGAGAAGATGCCGGCAATACCCGCGAGAGCCTGCTGGATCGCGCGGCTCGGCTCATGCGCGAAAACGGGAAACTCAGCAATCGTATCCGAATCCGTGCAAGCGTCCGCATCAAGGATGAAGCCTTTGAGAAGGGCAAGCGCGTGCGTGTTCATATCCCGATCCCTGCAAAATGCATTCAACAGAGCGAGATTGAGTTGGTCGGCTATTATGGGAAACCGGCTTACATCGCGCCCGAAGATGCGCCGCAGCGCACCATCTACTGGGAAGAGGTGCTGGAGGAAAACCATGAGTTCTGGGTGGAATATTCCTACCTGCATACCGCGCCTTATGTTGACCCCATGAAAATTGTGCCGGACGCGGAGCAGCCCACGTTTTTCACGCAGGAGGAAAACCCGCATATCGTATTCACGCCCTATATTAAGGAGCTGGTGAAATCCCTCACCAAAGGGGTAACAAACCCGGTGGAAAAGGCGCGCATCTTCTATGACTTCGTTACGCTCAATGTGAAGTATTCCTTTATGCGTGAATACTTTGGGCTTGAGAACATCGCGGAAAACTGCGCGCGTAACTTCAAGGGCGATTGCGGCGTGCAGGCGTTGCTGTTCATCACGCTGTGCCGCTGCGCGGGAATCCCCGCACGCTGGCAGAGTGGCCTTTGCGCAGAACCAAACGATGTTGGCATGCATGACTGGGCGATGTTCTATGTTGCGCCCTATGGTTGGATGTTTGCAGATCCTTCCTATGGCGGTGGTGCGCACCGCGCGGGCAACGAAGCGCGCAGGCTGCATTATTTTGGCAACCTCGACCCCTACCGTATGGTAGCAAACTGCGAATTCCGCGCGCCGTTTGACCCGCCCAAGAAACATTGGCGGCACGACCCTTACGACAATCAAGCAGGTGAAATCGAATATGAAGACCGCGGCTTGCGCGGCCCAGAGTACACCCGCAATATGGAAATGACCCAATACGCTGAACTATAAAAACTAAGGAGCAGCAAACCAATGAAAAAAACATTACCTTACGACAAAGCGAAGATTGAGGCCATCATCAAGGAATACCCCACCCCGTTTCATATTTATGATGAACACGGGCTGCGTACACGCGTGCGGGCGCTGCAGAAGGCGTTCTCCTGGAACGCGGGGTACAAAGAGTATTACGCCGTGAAAGCCTGCCCCAACCCGGTGCTGATGCAGATCCTCAAGGAAGAGGGCTGCGGCATGGACTGCTCCAGTTATGCGGAGCTTATGCTCAGCGAAGCTGTAGGCATTGTTGGTGAAAACATCATGTTCTCCTCCAATGCCACGCCTGCCAAGGACTTTGAATATGCGCGCAAGCTCAACGCCATCATCAACCTCGATGACATTTCGCATATTGATTTCCTCGCCAAGCATGGCGGTATCCCCAAAAAGATCTGCTGCCGCTTCAACCCGGGCGGTGAGTTTAAAATTGGAACGAAGATCATGGGCAACCCTGCTGATGCCAAATACGGTTTTACGCGCGCGCAGCTCACGGAAGGTATGCGGAAGCTCAAGGAACTCGGCGTAACGGAATTCGGCCTGCATGCTTTCCTTTCCTCCAACAATACGGATAACATGTATTATCCAACGCTTGCTAAGCTGCTCTTTGAAACTGCGAAGGAGCTGCATGACGAGCTTGGCATCCAGATCGGGTTTATCAACCTTTCCGGCGGCGTGGGTATCCCATACCGCCCTGAAGATGAAGAAACGGATATCCAGGTCGTAGGCGACCGGGTACGGGAAGTGTATGAGGCTATCTTTAACGGAACGGATATCCGGCCGCGCATCTTTACCGAGCTCGGCCGTTATGTAACCGGCCCAATTGGCACGCTGGTTACCACCGTGCTGCATGAAAAGAAAACCTACAAGGACTTCATCGGCTGCGACGCCTGTGCGGCTAACCTAATGCGCCCTGCGATGTATGGTGCCTATCACCATGTAACCGTGCTTGGCAAAGAAGATGCGCCCTGCGATCACCTGTATGACATCACCGGCTCGCTCTGCGAAAGCAACGACCGTTTTGCCATCGACCGCAAGCTTCCCAAGATCGAGGTGGGAGACATCCTTGCCATTCATGATACCGGCGCTCACGGCTTCTCTATGGGCTACAATTACAATGGCAAGCTTAGAAGTGCAGAACTTCTGCTGCGCGAGGATGGCAGCGTGCAGATGATCCGCCGTGCCGAAACGCCGAAAGACTACTTTGCAACGTTTGATTTTTTGAACCTACCCAGGCTCAACGAAGAAGAATAAGAAAGGAGCACGCCCATGAAACACAATCTTCCCTATATTTCCCTTGCGCAACTTCCCACGCCGTTTTACCGCCTCGACAATATCAGCGCGGAACTCAAACGCAACATTTATATCAAGCGCGATGATATGACTGGCGTGAGCCTTGGCGGCAACAAGGTGCGCAAGCTCGAATACCTGCTTGCAGACGCAAAGGAAAAGGGCTGCGATATCGTGATGACCACGGGCGGTGCGCAATCCAACCACGCCATGCTCACCGCAGCATGCTGCCGCAGGCTTGGCATTGAGCCCATTCTGGTTCTTAAAAAGCGCGGTGTGATGGGACGCAAAGGCAATCTGCTACTCGAAGCGCTTATGGGCGTAGATGTGCGTTTTGTGGATACGGACAGCTACGATGACGTTTATGTTGAAATGGACCGGATTGCTGATGAGCTGCGCGCAGCCGGCCATCAGCCTTATCTTGTGCCGGTAGGCGGCAGCGTCCCGCTTGGCACGCTCGGCTATGTGGATTGCGCCGAAGAAGTGTTCGGCCAGGCCAAAGCCGCCGGGGTGAAGATCGACCGCGTGATCTGCACGGCGGGCAGCGGCGGCACCGTTGCCGGCATGTTGCTTGGCACAATGCTCTATGGGGATGGCGCGAGCGTAACGGGTATCGCCGTATGCGATGATCCTTTTGAGGAGATCACGGCGGAGCTCGTAACCGAAAGTGCAAAGCTCCTTGATAAGGATATTTCCCTTACGCCCGAGCAGGTGGACATCCGCCGCTACTATGGCGCGGGTTATGCCCAACCTTCAGAAGAAGGCCTCGAAGCAGTACAGATGATGGCACGCAAGGAGGGCATTATGCTCGACCCGGTTTATACTGGGAAGACCTTCGCAGGGCTTATCGACCTTTGCCGCAAAGGCGAGATCAAGGAAAATGAAACTGTTTTGTTCCTGCACAGCGGCGGTGCCGCGAGCCTGTTTGCGATCGATCCGGAAGCAGTCGTAAAATAAATAGCAATGCATTGGATGCTGCAGAGGTTAAACGCTTTTGCAGCATCCTTTGTGCCGGTTCCGCAGCTTGGCGTAGCCTTGCCATACTTCAGCATGCGGGGAGGCATGTCCCAGTTTTATTTTCACTTCACAGAAAGGCTAACATGAAAAAGAATATTGGAATCATAGGCGGCATGGGACCGCTTGCGACCGCGGATCTGTTCCGCAAAATCGTTTTGATGACGGATGCACGGTGCGATCAAGACCACCCGCGTGTGCTCATTGACAGCAACACGAACATACCGGACCGCACTGCGGCGATTCTTTCCGGCGGCGAAAACCCGCTGCCGCAGCTTGCCGCTTCGGCTCGCACGCTTGAGCGCGCAGGCGCAGACGTATTGATGATGCCCTGCAACACGGCACATTATTTTTACGATGGTGTGTGCGCGGCAACAAAACTGCCCGTGCTTCATATGCTGCGCCTTACAGCGGATGAGATCGACAGGCGCGGGATTAAAACCGTCGGGCTGCTCGCTACGGATGGCACCATCCAAACCGGGATCTATGAGCAGCTGTTTGATGCACATGGCGTAACGGTGCGCAAGCCGGATGCAATGGGGCAGAAGCAGATCATGGCTCTTATCTACGATGGTGTAAAGGCAGGCAATGCCGCGTTCGATACCTCCGCCGTGCGCAAGGTGCTCGACGCAATGCTTGCTGATGGCGTGGAAGCTTTTGTTCTGGGCTGCACAGAGCTTCCAATCGCATTTACGGATTATGCCTTGCCATATCCAGTGGTGGATCCCACGGCCGTATTGGCACGCGCGGCGATTGAGTTCGCGGGATGCCGCATCAAAGGGGAATAAAGCTTAGCTGCAAAGCGCCTTTTGCGGGGATTCTTGCAAAAGGCGCTTTTTTGCATATAGGATATGGCTGCACAAATTCCGTATCAAGTTAAGCTTCTCATTGTATATCTTCATCCTGGACAAATTTCCCGCCTCCCTAGCCGAACAATTTCCAGCCGCTACTGTAGGGCTTTTCGGGCTTAGCGTTGCCGGCGCGCCATATTCCCCGTCTTCTGCAGCGATGATATATTCACAGCTGTTCGAGCATGGCAAGCTTGAAGATAGCAATCGCCCTGCTTTCGATCTGAAAAGGGCACCCGTGAAGGGTGCCCTCCGTTCATTTATCATCTAACGGTTTTTTATGCCCGCTCCATACGGCGCCGGAACAGAAGCGTTGCCGCACCGGCGGAAATCGTAAATGACAGCCCGGCAAACAGCAGGTTCATCGCGCTAGAATCGCCCGTTTGCGGCGGCTGAACAGATGCTGCAGTAGAAAGCATGAGCAACGTGTCGCTGCTGGCCTGGCCAGGGTAGCTCTCAAGCACAACATCATACCATGCCAAAAGAACCATGCCGGGCTTGAGTTTCGAAGCGCTCAGTTTTTCACTTTGGCCATAGACCGGGATCGAGGCGCTTGGGATCGTTAAGTAAAGATCGCCTTCCGCATTGAACAGCGTGTACCCATTTTCGCCTTTTGAAATGGAAGCGATCTCGAAAAGCTGGCCTGCCGCCTGGTCGGCCGCAACATTTGCCACGACCGCGTAAGCTTTGCGGTGGGGCGGAACAAATGTGCTTTGCCCAGCGGTGTGCCAAACATATACTGTCGTGCCCACTTGGATGTCCGAAAGCTGCAGCTGCTTGTGCGTAGTATTATCTACGATTTTCGTGCTATCCAAGATGTCCAATTTGATCGTTGTGTTTGTTCCACCCCCCGTTTGCACGGAAAGCACATTCTCTTCCGTGTTTACGGCGGTTACTGTGCCATAAGAGCGCGTGTAAGTGCCGCCTTGCGCAAAAGCAACACCTGTAATGAGAAAAAGGGTCATCATTGCCAGCAGAATCGCTGAAAGCCGTTTCATGGATTGTTCCTCCTTATGCACTGTGTTTTCGGGATCTCCCGTTTTCTTCTACCAAACAAACGCAGCGCCCCCTTGAAAGGTTGCCGGGCATATGTGAAGGAACTGTAAACAGCAAAGCACTCGATGGCTCAAGAAAGGCGCTGCAGCCGTAAGTAAGCTTGAGAAAGGAACTGCTCAGCCGACAGGCCTTGATACAGGCAGCTTTGTGGATGCTCGCGCTTAAAATCAACTTCCAGCGTTAAATAAGGGATGGGGCGGCATTTTTTTAGCTTCTGCTTCACGGATTCCCATTCAATGTTTCCATCATAGGGGAGCAGGTGCGCATCGGCGTCGCCAGCGTTATCGTGCAGGTGCACGGCAAAGAGACGGTGTCCATAGCGTGCGAGGCAGTCCGCGTCCGGATGGTTGAAGTTTTCATGCCCGCTATCATAGCAAAACCCCAGGCGCTCGGAATCCAGCTGCGCAAAGATTCGATCCAAATGCGGGATGCAGTTTAGGTTTTCAATCGCAAGATTGACCTCTCTCTTCTCTGCATGCTCCACAAGGCGCTTTATCCGCGTGAAACCAATGGGCGTCACCTCGGGCTGAATGGAGAGCCGGGAAATATGCGCCACAACGGTTGGGATGCCATGCTGTCTGCAATCGTCCATGCAGCTGCAGAGCAGGTGCAGGTATGCTTCCCCCGCGAGTCCATCCTGCCAGAGTGCATTCGCATTCGGATAGGGCGCATGGATATTGTCGATCGCAAGCCCAAGCCTCCGGGCAAGTGCCGGTTGGCGCTCCTTCTCATCCTCATTTTCATCGCCCCACCAAAGCGATACCGCATCAAAGCCTGCTTCTTGAATCAGCTTTAAGCGCTCTGCGATGGGTAGTGGGTAGCTGAACCATGCAAAAATACCAAATTGTAGCATCTTTATCCTCCTTCACCAGGCAATCTGCCGCGGGAACAAAGGATGCAATGCTCCTCCTCCCGCACCAAATAATTTATCCCCATTATACTATACTGCTGTATGTGCAGGGAACAGCGCTTTGCCGTGAAAAAATAAAGGAATACCTTCTTGAAGAGAGTTGACAATTTCTATATGGATGGATATAATAAAGCTACCGGAAACGTTACCAGAAACGTTTCCAATTCGAGTATGCTATTTGATTTGCGAACCGTTGGGAGATGAGTGGCGTTGATGCATTTAACCATCAAAGACATTGCAAAATACAGCGGCACCAGCGTCAGTACAGTTTCCCGCGTGCTGAACAATCATCCGGATGTGAGCGAAAAAGCGCGCACGCAAGTGCTCAAAATTGTGGAGCAATACCACTATGTGCCCAACAATAGCGCACGGAACCTCGTAATTCGGGAATCTGCTACCATTGCGGTGATCGTGCGCGGCATTGCAAACCCATTTTTTACGCGCATTATTAAAACGATCGAGAGCGCGATTTACGCGGAAGGCTATTCCATGTCGCTGCACCAGATCGGTTCAAGCGATGACGAATTGATGGCCGCCGCAATGCTGGAACGCGAAAAGCGCCTGTGCGGCATCATCTTTTTGGGCGGCAGGTTCAATTATTCCGCCATGGACGTTGCCACGCTGCGCGTTCCTTTTGTGTGTTGCACTTATGCAAATACATTCGGTGCGCTGGATCCGGAAGGTTTTTCCTCCGTGGCAATCGATGATAAGCGCGAAGCTTACCGGGCTGTGCGTTTTCTGATCGAGCACGGGCACCGCCGAATCGCCGCACTGATTGAAGCAAAAGGCGGCGCTTCCATCAGTCAATTGCGGTATGAGGGGTACTGCGAAGCGCTTGCGGATGCGGGGATCGCGCTTGATCCCGCGCTGGTGGAATGTGCCGGCAGCTTTGAGATGGAAGATGCTTACCACGCGGCGGCACGGCTGGCCGAGCGGGCGCATTTCACGGCATTGTTTGCCATTTCGGATGCAATGGCAATGGCAGCAATGAAGCAGCTTTCGCTGCACAATATCCGCGTGCCCGAGGATTGTTCCGTGATTGCGATCGATGGGCTGGAGCTTACGAATTACTGCACCCCAACGCTGACCACGCTGGAGCAGCCGGCGGAAGAAATGGCGCTTGCAAGCGTTAAAACGCTTGCCGGCCTGCTGCGGGGCGATGGAACGAACAACCATGTGTTCATGGAAACCAAACTGCGCACGGGGGCTTCGGTGCGCAGCCTTGAATGAAGTTAAAAAGCTTGTGCGAAAAACCGCACGGGAAAACAATAATTTATTTGACGAAAGGAACAAGACAATGAAAAAGGGATTGGCAATTCTGCTTGCGGCCATGATGGTTCTTGCATGCGTTGGCTGCAATACCAACGAGGCCATCGATCCAACCGAGGCGCCTGTAGCGGGAGATCCCACCACTGCGCCGGAAGAGACGCCCGAAGCCACGAATACGGAAGCGCCTGCTACGGCTTCCGGTTCCGTGTATTACCTCAACTTCAAGCCGGAAGCTGACGCTGCATGGCAGGAGCTGGCGGCGACTTACACCGAGCAGACCGGCGTGCCTGTGAAGGTGGTCACTGCTGCTTCCGGTACTTATTCCGATACGCTCAACGCGCAGATGGGTAAGGATGGCGCACCGACGCTCTTCCAGTGCGGCAATGCGCAGGGTCTCGCCGATTGGAACGACTATATGCTGGATCTGACCGACACGGCGGTCTACAAGGAAATGACCACCGATGAGTACAACCTGCATGATGAAACCGGCGCTGTCAAAGCCATTGCGTATTGCTACGAGTCCTTTGGCATCATCGTCAACACCGCGCTCCTGGAGCAGGCCGGCTACACGCTCGATGACATCACCAATTTTGAAACGCTCAAGGCTGTTGCGGATGACATCCATGCGCGTTCCGCTGAGCTCGGCTTTGACGCTTTCACCTCCGCTGGCCTTGAAGGTTCCTCTTCCTGGAGGTATTCCGGCCACCTTGCGAACATGCCTTTGTTCTATGAGTTCCGGGATGACGGCGTAACCGAGCAGCCCGCCACCATTAAGGGCACCTATCTTGACAACTTCCGCCAGGTTTGGGATCTTTACATCACCGATTCCGCCGCGGATCCCACTTCCCTTTCCACTGCCACCGGCAACGAGGCGGAAGCTGAATTCGGCCAGGGCAAGGCTGTGTTCTATCAGAACGGCTCCTGGGAATATGCAAACCTCGTGCTGAGCGATGACCTTGGCTTCAAGATGAACCCCGAGGATCTTGCGATGATCCCGATCTACTGCGGCGTTGAAGGCGAGGAGACGGCTGGCCTGTGCAGCGGCACCGAAAACTGCTGGGCAGTCAACTCCCAGGCTTCGGAAGAGGACATCCAGGCAACGCTGGACTTCCTGTACTGGGTTGTAACCTCTGATGAAGGCACCCAGATGCTTGCGGACAACCTTGGCGCTGTTTCCTTCAAGAACGCAAAGGTTCCTTCTAACGTATTCTGCGCAGATGCACAGGAATATGCAGCAGCGGGCAACTACAACGTTTCCTGGGCGTTCAACCACACCCCCAACGTGGATAGCTGGCGCGCCGGCGTGGTCACCGCTCTGGCTGCCTACTCCGCAGATCCCACCGATGCGAACTGGGAAGCTGTGAAAACCGCTTTCGTCGATGGTTGGGCGATTGAGTACACCGCACAGAACGGCTAATCAAGCAAATTGAAATAAAAAAGGGACGGGCGCACGCTCGTCCCTGTACCATTCTTATTATTAACCTCCGTTTCCCATTCTCTTAGGGTTTTCACCCTATAGCCATGCCTGGCGCCGTTCCCGACCGGCGCTTCCCCCAACGCCGATTCCGAGAAAGAAAGGAAGATCACTTTGCGCAAAAAGACACGAGACGGCGCGGCGGTGAACAGCCGTCTAATCCGCCGCCCAATCCAGCGTTGGTTCCCCGTATTTGTATTGCCCACCTTTGCCTGCTTTTTTATCGGATTCATCTGGCCGTTCCTCCAGGGCATCTATCTTTCCTTCTGCAATTTCAACGTTGCAAAAGATGCTGAATGGATCGGCATCCAGAACTATGTAAAAGCATTGACGGATCCTGGCTTCGGCCATGCATTCTGGAATACTGCGGCTTTTGCCGTAGTATCCATCATCCTTATCAACGTAATTGCCTTTGCAGTAGCCTATGCATTGACGCGCAAAATGCGGGGCTCAAACCTGTTCCGCACCGTGTTCTTCATGCCGAACCTCATTGGCGGCGTTGTGCTGGGCTATATTTGGTCCTTAATTTTTGATGGCATTTTAAAGCACTACTCCACTTACCTTACCGCAAACGCCACCTATGGCTTCTGGGGCCTTGTGATCCTTGTAGCCTGGCAGCAGATCGGTTACATGATGATCATCTATATCGCTGGGCTCCAGGCAGTTCCAGAGGATATGCTGGAAGCCGCCGAGATCGATGGCGCGAATAGCTGGCAAAAGCTCTTTCGCGTCACCATTCCCAACGTGATGCCCGCCATCACCATCTGCACGTTTTTAACGCTCACTAACTCCTTCAAGATGTTCGATCAGAACCTCGCGCTGACCGAAGGCATGCCCCAGGTCATTCAAGACGGCGCAAAAATCAACATGACCGAGCTGCTGGCACTCAACATTTATTCGACCTATAATATCAACAAGAACTGGCATGGCGTTGCGCAGGCAAAGGCTGTGATCTTCTTTCTGCTCGTAGCCGTTCTTGCAATTATCCAGCTCACGGCGACCCGCCGCAAGGAGGTGCAGCAGTAATGAAAAAGCGTTATTCCCTGGGCAGCACCATCCTTACCTGCGTGTTTATCCTGGTTTGCCTTGCCTGGATCTTCCCCATTATGCAAGTGCTGATTAACTCTTTTAAGACCAACGCAGCAGTCAGCCTCAACCCCTTTACCCTGCCGGATGCAGAATCCTTTGCAGGCTTCGATAACTACACGAAGGGACTCACGTTCGGCAATTACCCGTTTTTGAAATCCGCAGCGTACAGCCTGCTGATCACGGTGGTTTCGGTTGCGCTGATCCTGCTGTTCTGCTCGATGTCGGCCTGGTATATCGCCCGCGTGGACAGCACTTTCGCGCGAATCTTCTATTACCTTTGCCTGTTTTCCATGATCGTTCCGTTTCAGATGGTCATGTTCACGCTCACGTTCACGGCTGACCAGCTGAAGCTGAACACACCCTATACCATCCCCATCATCTACCTAGGGTTTGGCGCAGGGCTTGCGATTTTCATGTTTGCAGGCTTCATCCGAAATCTGCCGCTTGAGATCGAGGAGGCTGCCGCAATTGACGGTTGCGGGCCGCTGCGTACTTATTTCCGGGTGGTCATGCCCATGCTCAAGCCCACAATGATTTCTGTCGGCATCCTGCAGACCATGTGGGTATGGAACGATTATCTTTTGCCTTATCTGGTGTTGGACATTACGGATTACCGGACCATCCCGATTCATGTCCAGTACCTTAAGGGGAGCTATGGTTCCGTGGACCTCGGCGCTTCGATGGCAGTGATTATGCTGAGCATCATTCCGATCATCATCGTTTACCTGCTGTGCCAGAAGCACATCATCAAAGGCGTTGTGGCAGGTGCAGTGAAAGGATAATGGCGCTTGCAGTGCGCAAAATTATAGAAAGTATCAAGCCGCGCTCCCCAAATGGGGGCGCGGTGTAATAAGGAAAGGTTTTGAATCATGAAAAGGAGCAGCGGCGTTCTACTGCCCGTTTCGGCGCTTCCGTCGCCGCACGGCATTGGAACGTTTGGAGCAGAAGCATACCGCTTTATCGACTTTCTTGCCGCCGCAGGGCAGCGCTATTGGCAGATTTTGCCGCTTGGGCCAACCAGTGTGGGAGATTCGCCTTACCAGCCGTTTTCCTCACATGCGGGCAACCCGTATTTTATCGACCTGGAGGCGCTGGTGCGCGCTGGGCTTTTGACCACAGAAGAGGTTGCAGCACCGGATTGGGGCAACGACCCGCAGCGCGTGGATTATGGGAAAATCTACGCAGCGCGCCTGCCCTTATTGCGACGCGCGTTTGCGCGCGCAGGAACGCAACTGCGTGCAGAGGCAACCGCATTCGCAGAAGAAAATGCTGCCTGGCTGCCCGATTATGCGCTGTTCATGGCGCTCAAACAGCATTTTGGCATGCGCGCCTGGACGCAATGGGACGATGCGGATATCCGCCTGCGCAAGAAGGGAGCGCTTGCCTCTTGGAGCGCAAAGCTGCGAGAGGACGTAAGCTTCTTTTGCTTTATCCAATATCTCTTTTACCAGCAATGGGATGCTCTGCAGGCATACGCGCATGAAAAGGGCGTGCGCTTGATCGGAGATCTCCCCATCTATGTTGCTATGGACTCTGCGGATGTATGGGCTGGGCCGGAAAATTTCCTCCTCGATGATACCTGCACGCCGCTAGCCGTTGCAGGCGTTCCTCCGGATTCATTCAGCGCGGATGGCCAGCTTTGGGGCAACCCCCTCTACCGTTGGGATGCGATGCGCAAGGATGGCTACCGCTGGTGGATGGCGCGCATCGCAAGCGCAGCGCGGCTTTACGATGTGCTGCGCATCGACCACTTCCGCGGGCTGGAAAGTTACTGGAGCGTGCCCTATGGGGCTACAAACGCTTGCAGCGGGCACTGGGTAAAAGGACCGGGCATGGACTTCATCGCAGCACTGCGCGCAGCGTTTCCTTCACTTCCCATCATTGCGGAAGATCTCGGCTATTTAAGCCCAGCCGTGCACGCGTTGCTCACAGGCTCCGGCTTCCCCGGCATGAAGGTACTTGAGTTCGCATTCGACTCCCGTGAGCCCGGCGAGTATCGCCCGCACACTTACCCCGAAAACTGCGTGTGCTATACGGGTACGCACGACAATGTGCCGCTTGTGGGATGGCGAGAGGAAGCTGCGCCGGAAGACGTTGCCCGCGCGGAAGCATATCTCGGCTTAAATGCACACGAAGGATTTCATTGGGGCATGATCCGCGGGGGCATGAGCTCCGTTGCGGTGCTCTTTGTGGCGCAAATGCAGGACTACCTTGGCCTTGGCGCACAAAGCAGGATGAATACGCCCAGTACACTTGGCTGCAACTGGCAATGGCGCATGCGCCGGGAGGACTGCACGCCGGAGCTCGCCGAAAAGATGCGTTTTTATACCGAGCTTTTCGGCCGGATCGAGGAACCATAAACCCATTTGAATCAACGTGCGCAGGGCTTGCAGGCCCTGCGCTTTTGGTTGTGAAAAAGGCTGCGTCCCTTTTTCAAAGTCTACATGGAACTTTCCCATGCTGCGATGAAAAATCCTTGCTGCGCAGGGAAATATCCGCGAGTCTTCCCTACATTCCAAGAAGGGACTTTTCTTGCTCCTTTGCCGCAAAATAATGCCGTATGACGCTGGTGCCACTGAAGCCGGTTGAGACGTGCAAGGCGGCAGGCCTAAGTGCTAAAGCTTTTCTGGCATGCTAGGCAGGCTGCAAAAGCACGCCGCCACCTTCTCAAAGCTTGCATAATTTCCTTGGGCTTTGGCGCCGCAGCATTTCTGCCAAAAAGCGCTTGTTCCGAAATGCTTGTTGGCCAGGTTTATCGGAGCATTTCGCCATAGCCGCATCGAGCTTTCTGATGGCTGGCCTCAAAGCTCCAAGGAATTTATAAGGTAGAGCACGGAGGCTGTCAGCCCGGCGCTCTACCCGTATAAAAGCGAATCCTTTTTTCCGTGTTTTCCAACAGACCGGATGTTGGGCAGTTTCTTGTGTGCGTTTGCAGATGGTTCCGCTTTCACCAGCCGCCCATGCTGCGCATTTCTTGCAAAAAGCGCAAAACGCTAGGGCAACGCCGTAAAATAGAATCGCATTTTAAAAAGTATCCCTGGTGCGCATCGTTATCGAAGGGCAGCAAGTTGCAACCCGTGCCCTTTCCTCTTTCGCGCACCTGCCGCACGGCTGCCCTTTTCGAGATACAACACCCCGTTGGATTCAGCATGATGCATCTGACCAAGTAACCCTTTGCTCTGCAGGCCGGCACTGTGCTGGGGCAAATGGCATCGGAGGCGGTCATGTTTCCTTGAGCTATTAGGCTTTATCCTCTTTTTATGTTATGCGCGAGGCGGCGCGTCTTCCCTGCGCTTGCCGGATTCATCGAACGTGCGTTTAAGCGCCCGCTCGGTCGGAATCACGGAACACAGGAGCACCACGCATTGCACGATGCAAAGCCCGCCTGCAAGGACGCCGACCTTCTCCTCGGAGGCATCATAGAAAAACGCCATGATAAGGGCTGAAAGCGGTACCAGCACGAGGCCGATTTTTTGCCAGACTGCACCGCAATGCTGGTGCGCAAAGCGCCATGTATCCTCGTTTTGCATGGAACGCGCCGTCCGATACCCGACGATGAAGTTGATCGTCGCAGGCGGCCGGCGGCGAAACCAGAAGCCAATTGCAAGCATTGCAACGGGGATAAGCTCTACCATCAGAAGCATAAAAATCCAGAATCCCATCGTGCACCTTCTGCAACCGTTTTTTTCATTTTACCCTGCTGTAGCTTTGAGCGCAAGCACGGCCCATAAGCTTTCCTGCCATACAAAAGCCAAGGCATCTGTGGTACAATGAAACAGCAAATTTCTGCGAAATGGAGGGGGTCTTTTTGGAAGAACGCAGCGCAAAGCTGTATTGGACGCTGTTCTCATCCACATTTCTACTCAGCGCCGTCACTTTTGGCGGTGGTTATGTAATCGTACCGCTTCTGAAGCGCAAATTTGTGGAGCAG
This sequence comes from uncultured Clostridia bacterium, assembly GCA_944366945.1. Taxonomy (GTDB): domain Bacteria; phylum Bacillota; class Clostridia; order Christensenellales; family CAG-138; genus UBA1685. The sequence continues at coordinate 21,431 of CALVWJ010000020.1, read as the reverse complement.
CTGCACTGGATCGATGAGCAAGAAATGCTCGACATGGTCGCAATTGCGCAATCCTCCCCCGGCCCGCTTGCCGTGAATGCTTCCATCATTATCGGCTACCGGGTAGCAGGTGTGCTGGGCGCGCTGCTTACGGCGCTTGGGACTGTTCTTCCCCCGTTGATTGTGATCTCCATTATTTCCGTCTTTTATGCCGCGTTTCGCGATAACCGCATCGTAAGCCTCGTGCTTAAGGGGATGCAGGCAGGCGTTGCCGCCGTGATTGCAAACGTGGTCATCACAATGGTCGCCGGCATACTCAAGCAGCGGCGTGCGCTCCCTATCTGCATCATGCTGGGCACGTTTGCAGCGTCGGCGGTGTTCAGCATAAATGTGGTGCTCTGTATTCTCGCTTGCGCTGTTATCGGCCTTGCGGACACGCTCATCCAAACCCATAAATCCGCAGAGGGAGGTAAGGGCGCATGATCTTCCTCGAATTGTTCTGGAGCTTTTTTCAAATCGGCCTGTTCAGCATTGGCGGCGGCTATGCAGCGCTTCCCCTCATCCGCGAACAGATCGTTGAAAAGCATGGCTGGCTTACGATGACAGCGTTTACCGACGTTGTAACCATTGCGGAAATGACGCCAGGCCCCATCGCCATCAACGCCGCCACCTTTGTTGGCACGCAGGTGGCTGGCCTGCCCGGTTCGCTTGTAGCAACGTTCGGTTGCGTGTTCCCATCGTGCGTTATCGTAATTCTGCTCGCCTGGCTTTACCGAAAATACCGCAGCCTTGCGCTGATGCAGGGCATCCTCTCCGGCCTTCGCCCTGGCGTGGTGGGGCTGATCGGTGCGGCAGGTGCATCCATCCTCGCCCTCGCGCTTTGGAACGGCGCCCTGCTCGCCTTTTCTTTTTCAGCCCTCTCCCCCATCTCCGTGGGCGTTTTCGCCGTAGCGCTTTTCGTGCTGCGCAAATGGGATGTAAACCCAACGTTCATCATCTTTGGCGCGGGCGCCATAGGCGCCGTGCTTTTCGGCCTGCTCTAAAGTGCCTGCGGCCGGTTCAATGGCTACCGTTTAAGGCCGCTGCCCATTTTTTGCAGCATATTTTTCTAGCGCAGGCATGCGGTAACTCGCCTTTGCGCAATCTCTTATAAATCCCGCCGGGGTAAGCCTGTGAGGCACATCCAACAGCGGAAGCAAGGAGGCCTTTGGGATGCACTATACAGAAATCAATGCACAAACCATCGACCGCTGGGTAGAAAACGGCTGGGAGTGGAGTCAGCCCATCAGCCATGAAGCATACAGCGAAGCGAAACGCCGAAAATGGGATGTAAAGCTTACGCCGGTAAAATTTGTTCCGCATAGCTGGTTTGGATCGCTGGAAGGGAAAAGCGTTCTGGGGCTCGCCAGCGGCGGCGGGCAGCAAATGCCCATTTTTGCGGCGCTCGGTGCAAAATGCACCGTGCTCGATTATTCGGAAAAGATGCTCGAACAGGAACGGATCGTTGCTCAAAGGGAGGGGTACAACATCTCCATCCTCCGAGCAGACATGACAAAGCGCCTTCCATTCGATGAAGGCAGCTTTGATTTGATTTTTCATCCCGTATCAAATTGCTATGTTGCGGAAGTAAAGCCGATCTGGCAGGAATGCTATCGGGTGCTCAAGCCCGGCGGCGCGTTGCTATCCGGGTTTAACCTTGAAATCCTTTATGCGTTTGATGAAAGCGAAACCACGCTTATCAACACGCTGCCGTTCAACCCTTTGGTGAACGAAGCGCATGCGCGGCAATTGCGGGAAAACGACGATGGAATGCAGTTTTCCCATTCGCTTGAAGAATTGATCAACGGCCAATTGGAGGCCGGCTTTATGCTAACAAACCTTTATGATGACACGAGCGGAGCAGGCAATCTACACGAACACAACATCGCAACTTTTATGGCTACGCGGGCAGTAAAAGCCGGATGCGCCTAACAGAGGCACAAAGCCGGCCAAAGTTTTGCGTTTCCCCGCCTTTGTGCACGCCGCTAAACGCAAAATCCAAAAAGGTTAAAATACAGCTTCCAATCACACAAGATTTTGGGCAATGCTCAGCCGCTTGCGGAGCAGGCTTAGCGGGCGAAAGCCCTTGGAAGTTCAACGCCGCACTCCAAAGCTTTGAATCGGATTTGCGGCACGGCGAATCTACAAAAGCCTTGCATGGCATGCCTCTAACCATCCTAAGGTGCAAGGGGCATGCCTAACTTGAAAAATAGCGCCGCTTTCTCGATAAGCCGGCCCCTTCACAGAGCAACCCGCTGCGTATCGAAGCTTCCTTTGGTTTCCAAACCCACATCCCCTTAAGGTTCGCAAATCTGCAAAAGCCTTGCTTAAACTTTCTTCTTGCTATAGGGGGTATGGAACCTCGAGAGCGTTCTGGGCATCATGGTTTGGGCAACTTAAGCCCAACCGCGGGGTACGCTTTACCCGCCGAAGGATCCCGCTTTTAGCGTTTGCAACCCCTATAGGTTTCCGCAGGATTGGGGTCGTGCAGCGCAAGTTCGCAACGTCCTTGCGCAGCAAGCGCACACCAACCTAGAGGGTAAGGGATTTCCTTTTTTATAGTTTAAAGGCCGCCCATAAGGGCGGCCCTTTCATGCAACAACGCAAAGCTTACTCGATCTCCATGAGCCGCAATGGGCAAAGCGCGCGCAGTTCCGCTTCGGAGAGCGTGCAGCCGGCATAAGGTTCAAGCTTGACTTCACCACCGCCAAGAATCCAGGTAAGCGAGCCTTCAGCAGAGGCTGAAACTAGCGCATCAGCCGGCGCATATACGCCATCTGCATCCGTTTCCGCCCGCGCACCATAAAGACTCACAGCGGGCAGGATCAGCGCGTATGCGTCGTCGCTCGCTTCCGCTGCTACTCGGTTGTAAGTGTAAGTGACGCCAGAGCAATCGGCCACGATGTCCACCAGCCTATATCCCTCCGCCGTCTCTACGGGCGCATACAGGAATTCGAAGGAGGCGAGCGCACCGTCCGCCCCATCCGCACGCGCCGTTAAGCAGAGCGCACACAGCTCCTCCGGGCTGAAAGCAATTGCTTCCGCATCCGGCGTTCCGGTTGCGCTGGGCACGGCCTCAAGCAACCCGTTGGCTCCGCTGGTAGCTTCAAAGCTCTCGTCGCTCTCCTCTGGGCTCTCCGAAACGGGCGCGCTTTCGGGCAGCGCGCCGCTTGTTACGGCGTCTTCCTCTGCTTCCTCCGGCACTGCCACGCTGGCATTGCCCGCTTCCGGCATTTCGGGATCTCCGGCTGGAGCAATGCCATCCGCAGAATCGGCAAAAGAATACTCCATTGCCTGTGGGGCCGCTTGTTCCGCGTCCCGCGCAGTTGCATTCATGCCGCCCTTTTGTTTTAAAAACAATGTGCCCACGCCTGCAAGGATCACCAGCGTTGCAGCCATAGCACCATAGCGCACAAACCGCACCTGCCTGCGCCGCGCTGCAGCCGCTTTTTGCAGCACGGCTTCCCGCATCGCCGCATACTCCACCTTGGCGTCTGCTTCTTCTGCAATGCTTTTCATGAGTTCTTCAAACCTGTCAGCCATGCTGCTCCCCTCCTTTCAGCAGGGCAAAAAGGCGTTCCTTTGCCCTTGCCATTCTTGATTTTACAGTTCCTTCGCTCACACCCATGAGCTGTGCAATCTCCTCATACCGCAATTCGGAAAAAAAATGTAGCATTACTGTTTCGCGGTAAATATCCGGCAAAGCGGTAATTGCCGCGTAAAGCGTCTGCCGTGCTTCCGCATCCAGCACCGCCGCTTCCGGCAGCGCATGCATATCGGAAATGGGCGTTTCTGGCAGCTCGTCCGCAAGGACTTCCCGTTTGTGTTTGCGCTTCCCATCCAGGCAGAGGTTTACCGTTACACGATAAAGCCAGCTTTTCAGCTGCAAATCCTCCATGGCTTCCAGTTTTTTCTGGTGCTTTATTACACGCAAAAACACGTTTTGGGAAACATCCATTGCGTCGCTTTCATTTTTAAGGACACCATAAGCCGCCCAATATACCATGCGGGAGTAGTCCGCATAAATGGATTCAAAATCCCTTGCGGGCAACTTTCATCCCTCCCATCTTTTATACGTTGCAAGCCCCAAAATGGTTGCACCCAATTATAGCATGGGATGCGATATTTATCAAAAAAACGAGTTGTAAACCGCGCCAAAAATCATTATCATAGTATATGGATTCCGGCACACGCAAACCGAAACCCTCTGCCATCCCCAATACACCAAAGCGAAACAATAAAGGAGAACATTCTCATCATGAACGTCGGTTTTGATAACGGCAAGTATCTTGCCATGCAGTCTGAGCACATCCGGGAGCGCATCGCCCAATTCGGCGGCAAGCTATACCTTGAATTCGGTGGAAAGCTGTTTGACGATTACCATGCAGCGCGCGTTCTGCCAGGCTTTGCACCGGACAGCAAGGTAAAGATGCTCCTTCAGCTTAAGGATCAGGCTGAGATCGTGATCGTTATCAACGCAACGGACATTGAAAAGAACAAGGTGCGCGGAGATCTTGGCATTACCTATGACCAGGATGTGCTGCGCTTGATCGACGCCTTCCGCGCCATCGGCCTTTATGTAGGCAGCGTTGTGCTCGCGCAATATGGCGGGCAGAGCGCTGCGGACGCTTTCCAAAGCAGGCTTGCTGCGCTTGGCGTAACGGTATACCGCCATTATCCCATTGCAGGTTACCCTTCCGACGTGGAACATATCGTAAGCGATGAGGGCTATGGCAAAAACGAATACATTGAGACCACGCGCCCGCTCGTTGTGGTTACCGCGCCAGGCCCCGGAAGCGGGAAAATGGCAACCTGCCTTTCCCAGCTTTATCATGAGCATAAGCGGGGCATTGCGGCGGGATATGCCAAATTTGAAACGTTCCCCATCTGGAACCTGCCGCTCAAGCACCCGGTCAATTTGGCTTACGAGGCTGCTACGGCCGATTTAAACGACGTGAACATGATCGACCCCTTCCATCTCGAAGCCTATGGCGTCACCACGGTGAATTACAACCGCGATGTTGAAATTTTCCCTGTTCTCTCCGCAATTTTCAAAGAGATCTATGGATGCTGCCCCTATAAATCTCCTACCGACATGGGCGTAAACATGGCGGGCAACTGCATTATTGACGATGCCGTCTGCTGTGAAGCTTCCAAGCAGGAGATCCTGCGCCGTTATTATGCAGAACGCTGCGCTGTGCGCCAGGGTCTTGCAAGCAACGATGGTGTATATAAAATCAAGCTCCTTATGAACCAGGCCGGCATTTCCGAAGCAGACCGCCCGGTAATCGCCGCAGCGCTTGCAAAGGCAGAGGCAACAGGTCAGCCGGCTGCTGCCATCCAACTTCCCGATGGCCGCTGCATTACAGGTAAAACCTCCGCATTGCTTGGGGCATCCGCTGCCCTGCTGCTCAATGCACTCAAGGCGCTCGGCAATATCCAGGATGATATGCATTTGATTTCGCCCATCATCATCGAGCCGATCCAGGATCTCAAGATTCATCACCTTGGAAACCACAATCCGCGCTTACATACGGATGAAATCTTGATTGCCCTCTCCATTTGCGCCGCTACCAACCCAACTGCCGCGCTCGCCATGCAGCAACTTTCCAAGCTGCGCGGCCTCGAAGCACATTCCACGGTCATTCTTTCAAGCGTGGACAGCTCGACCTTCAAAAAACTTGGCATTAACCTTACCTGTGAGCCGCAATATCAAACCAAAAAGCTGTATCATAAATAGGAGGAATGTGCTTTCAGTGTTTTATGCCTGGTTTTACCGAAAAAGGCACCTTGCCGCATAAAGTTTACATTCCCGTCACCACAGGGCATTTATGATGTGGTATGGTATAAAAGAATGGAAAACGCATCGTTTCAGAAGAAAGGGGACTGGGATGAACGTACTCTTCTTTCTAAAGCCAAAGGCAAACGTAGCCTATATTTATGATCATAATACTGTTCGGCAGGGCCTTGAAAAAATGAAGCACTACGGCTATACTGCCATCCCTGTAATTGACCGCGAAGGCCGGTATGTGGGTACTGTTACAGAAGGAGATTTCCTTTGGAAGCTCACTGAACAAAATGCTTGGGAAACGCATGCGCAGGAACGCCTCAACGTGCGGGATATCATTCAGCGCGACCATAACCCCCCGGTAAACATAAATGCATCCCTGGAAGACCTGTTGCTGCAAGCAATGAAGCAAAACTTTGTGCCTGTGGTAGATGATCTGGGTTCTTTTATTGGCATTGTAACCCGTCGCGATATTTTGCAATATTACTATAAGTTATCCCACCCAAAGCCGGATGACCCTAAGCCGCCGCGTCCACCTGTTTTGCAGCAGAAAGGTTAAAGCATGGAGAACGAAAAGCACCGCTGTTAATAGGGCGGCGAATTAAGAGAATATTTTAGCAGGGAACGGCTATAGCCGTTCCCTGCTGTTTTGGGGTTATATTTTGTTTTTTACATCGCCCGTTCAAAATCAAACCAATGAAGTTATAGATAATCGCGTTTTCCCTTGTCTTGGTTTTTTGCTTTTTCTGCTGCTTAATTTTTCTATGCAGCACTTCTGCCATGGCTTTTATCACAATCCCAGTACATGAAATCTAAGCTAGGCTGCGGGCCAATTGATGGCTGCTGCTCTGACCATCCGCGTCTGAGCAAACCAAAAGCAGGAAACTGTTTTTGACTTCATGCTCGGTGGTGCCACTAGTAGTGGCTAGTGTTTAGATGATACTTGCTGAGGCTTAAAGCAGACAGCCTAACAATGGTTAGCCGCACTGCTAGCTGGATTTACATGAATCATAATGTGCTTGACATCCGAAAACTGCTGCTCAACATCTTTGTGGACACGTTCAGCTACTTCATGAGCATCCTGGAGAGATTGATTTCCATCCACGGATATTTCCAGGTCGATATATACTTTATTCCCAAACATTCTGGAATGAAGCATATCTACACTGATTACACCTTCTTGCTCAGATACATACTTCTTCAGCGCTTTTTCATAGTCCTCTCCACAGGATGTATCCAACATTTTGACAAATGCGTCTTTTGAAATATCGTAGGCAACTTTCATGATAAAGAGGCAGATCACAACGCTTGCAACGGAATCAAGTATGGGGACTCCAAGCATGGCCCCGCCAATGCCGATCAAGGACCCGATAGAGGAGAAAGCATCGGAACGATGATGCCAGGCGTCGGCCAGAAATGCGGATGAATTAATGAGTTTTGCATAGTAACGTGTATACCAATACATCGCTTCTTTGCCAATGATGGAGACGACTGCGGCGACAAGGGCGATAGCACTGGGGATGGTAAGCGTATCATAATTGCCTAAAAGAATATTTTCTACGCCTACCTTGCCAACGCCTATACCAGTCACCATCAGCACAAGGCCCAGAATCAGTGATGCAACGCGCTCCAACCGCTCATGGCCATATGGATGGGAGCTGTCTGCATCCCTTTTTGAGACTTTTACGCCGATCCATGCAATCAATGTGGTAAGAACGTCGGAAAACGAATGGATTGCATCTGAAATCATTGCGCCGGAATTGCCTACAATTCCGGCAAACATTTTAAATCCCGAAAGTACAGTATTTCCTATCACGCTGACCAATGATAAATTTCTAATAATCGCTGTTTCATTGACCGACCTGGAAGTGGATTGGTTTGTTTTTTCGTGCTTGGTTGCCATAAAAGAATCCTCCTGTTTCATCACATATAATGACAGTGATATTTCTCTTATGTGCACCTCATTGAGATAATCTGTTCCGCAAATAAATATAGAAAAACATCTGCGGAACATACAACTGTCCCACAGATGTTAAAAACGATCTGCTGCCGCATCAGCGGCCCGGCATCCTACCCAAACGGGTCATTGCCTGCTCAGTTTGTACTGTTGATCTCGCACCCTGGATCAAGGTGTAATGCAGTGCAAAGAGTATATTTAATATACTGCATACTATTCGTTCTGTCAAGAAAAGGTTCTTGTGGTTTTTGCCTGGAAGCATCTTATAGCGGTAAAATTCTATAAAGAGAGGGACGCTATCTTTTGACAACGTCCCTCTATGCTTGGTTCTTGGTTGTAACCTGTTTGCCACCGTCCATAAATGCAGTGACTGAAAGATTTTTGCTTGTTTCTTATCTCACTGCGCTCAAAGGCGGTGCTTTATATTCTGGCGCTATCCATCATGTTCTGTTTTTATCTTATCCGTTCGGCGGGATGCTACCATGCGAACAATTGAAGTTACCACGGAAACGCCCGCCGCAATGGCTCCGGCACAGGCCGCTGTTTCAATCCCTTTCTGGCCAAAGGAAACATAATCCGCATTGATAAGCGCATCCATCGCGTAATACAATCCGCCGCCAGGTACGAGCGGCACGATGCCGATGATAAGAAAAATCGTAGCGGGGGCTTTCATGATCCGCGCAAACACCTCAGAGAGGAGCGCGACCACAATGGTAGCAAGGAAATAGCGCACTACCTCGGATTCCATATTTCCAAACAGCAAGTATACAAGCCAGCCTACAGCGCCTGTAACGCAGGAAAGCAGAATAAGCACGGGCTTTTTAATCTCAAACACAATGGAAAAGCCTGCACAGGCTAAAAATGCATACAGGCAGGGCAAATATTGCTCCATCTTCAAATCCCCCCAAGCAGCGCGCGAGCCAAGCCGAATGGAATCGCGATGCCCACAGCGATTGCAAGGGCCACAATCAAGACTTCGGCAAGCTTACTCAGCGCCGTTACAAAGTCCCCAATGATAACATCCCGCATCACGTTGGTAATTGCAATGCCGGGCACAAGCAGCATGATCGAGCCGATGATGATCTGATCGGTATGGATCATGGTACAACCCATGTAAGTCAGAACGACGGGAACCATTACAAGCAGCATACTCGCGCACACATTTACAAAAAATACGTTCGCGTTCAAGCGCACCATGTGGCCGACCACAGCTTTCACGATCATCCCGCAAAAGAACGCGATCGCAGCATCCAATGCGTTGCCGCCCCAGAACAGCGTAAAAAACGCGGCCACGCAGCCATAGCCGAAATAGCTTAGCCATACGGGATAGACCGGGCGGCCCACGATAGCCTTGAGTTCTGAAAGCGCCACATCAATTTCCGGCGTTTCCCGGCACACATCCCGGCAGAGCGCGTTTAAGCGATCCAGCTTATCAAGGTTGTTTGTTGCAGACTTGATGCGCACGGATTTTGTGTAATTGCGTTCGCCATAGTGAATGCTCATAATCACGCAGGATGGCACGGCAAATACTTCCGCTTCCTTGTATCCATAAGCCGCGAGCATGCGGTTGGCCGATTCCTCCACGCGGTAGATCTCCGCGCCATTGCGGATCAGCTGGCGGCTCACCTCGCAGCAAAAATTCAAGCATTGTTCCACTTTTTTCGAATGCATGGCATTTCCTTCTGCGGCAAATTGGGTTTGATATTTTTTTGCCACTCGCATTATTATATGCGCTGCGCTGGAAATGTCAAGCAAAATATCAATTTGCTGCTATAAGCACCGCTTGTGCAAACGGGGAGAACGTGCCTCGCGCTTTATCAAGCTGCAAGGAAATAGACCAGCACCAGCGCGCCCAGGGCGATTCGGTACCAGCCGAACGCGCGGAAATCGTGCTTTCTGATATAATCCATCAAAAACTTGATTACGCCCAGCGATACGAGGAACGCCACCACCATGCCAAGCAAAAGCATTACAAGCTCTGCGCCCGTAAACGAGAAGCCAAACTTCAAAAGCTTGAGCGCGCTCATGCCAAACATGGCCGGCACGGCGAGGAAAAACGTAAATTCCGCCGCTGCGACGCGGGATACGCCCAGGATGAGCGCACCGATGATGGTCGATCCAGAACGGGATGTGCCCGGGATAATGGAAAGCACTTGAAACATGCCGATTAAAAACGCAGTGCGATAATCCACATCCGCAAGCGTGCGGATGCGCGGGCGGCGGGTTTTGTTCCAGTTTTCTACCAGGATGAAGGCAACACCGTAGACGATGAGCGCTGCGGCGATCACATTGGGCGTATGCAGATGCGCTTCGATATAATCATCAAATAGAAGCGTTACCACTGCGCCGGGAATGCAGGCAACGATCACTTTCAGCCAGAGAAGCAGCGTGTCCTTCTTCCAGAAGGGCTTTGCCCACTCCTTGACTTGGAATGGCAGCATTTTATGCCAGAACAGCACCACCACTGCAAGGATGGCACCAAGCTGGATCAAGATAAAAAACATATCCTTAAACGCCTGGCTTGCATCAAGCTGCAAAAACTCATCCACCAGCAGCATATGCCCGGTGCTGCTCACCGGCAGCCATTCCGTAATCCCCTCCACGATGCCAAGGAAAATCACCTTGAGCAGTTCTATTAGATTCACCATGCACCCCCCCTTAATTCCAGCGTCTTACCTATAAATTATAATGCCACATCTATTTTATGCGCATCCGTTCCGCGTAGCAAGCGAAGATTCCGTGAACGGTTGCAAAAGCGCGCTTCTTCCGCTATGCTTATAGGAGCGATTATAAACCGATAAGGAGGCGCGCACATGAACCCAAATGTTGATGCCTGGCTAGATGCGCACAGGCAGGAAATCATAGAAGCCGTACAGAAAATCATCGCCATTCCGAGCGTAAAGGCTGCGCCTGCACCCGGCGCGCCATTTGGGGCGGAAATCAAGGCCTCACTGGATTGTGCGCTTGGGCTTGCCGCCGAATTGGGCTTTGCAACAGAGGATCTTGCAGGCTATGCCGGCACCGCCGAGTTTGGCGCAGGCGAAGAGCTTGTCGGCATCCTTTGCCATCTGGACGTAGTGCCCGCAGGTACGGGGTGGAGCTACCCTCCCTTCGGCGGGGAGCTTCACGACGATAAAATCTATGGCCGTGGCACGCTGGACGATAAAGGGCCTGCAATCGCCGCGCTTTACGCCATGGCTGCCGTAAAGGCATGCGGGCTGCCGATGAAACGCCGCGTGCGCCTCATCCTGGGTTGTGATGAAGAAAGCGGCATGGAATGCCTTAAATATTACTGCAAACACGCGGAAGTCCCCACTATGTCCTTCTCGCCGGATGCGCAATACCCGCTTGTGAATTCCGAGAAGCACGGCTTTGGCGCGGACTACCAGCTTCCCTACGCGTCCTCCATCACCATCGAGGCAGGCGAACGTTCCAACGTTGTTCCGGGTGAAGCCATTGCGATCATCCCGCTTCCGCTCCCGCGGATCCTGCCCATCATGGAAGCCTATATGGAGCGGAGCGAATTTGGCTGCGCTGCAGAAGCCATCGATGAAAGCACTTCCCGTATCACCGTGCGCGGCCTTTCCGCCCATGCGTCTTTGCCGGAGCAGGGCCGCAATGCCTTCTTCGCGCTCGTCCACCTGCTCAGCAAGCTCCCCTTGCCCGAAGCGGATGCAAAAGCCGTTTCCAGCATAGCCGATGCCTTTGGCTTTGAATGCCACGGGGAATCCTTCGGGCTGGACAAAACCGACGCTTCTGGCCGGCTTACGCTCAACGTCGGCGTCATCCGGTGGGATGAAACGGGCATCCGCCGCCTTTCCATTGACATACGCGCTCCCATCACCATGGAGCGCAGCACGATCGAAGCGGCGCTTAACGCGCGCCTTAACCCCATCGGCCTCACCGCAGCGCGCACGAGCTTTTCCAAAGGCTATTGTGTGCCGCCGGAAAGCGAACTCGTTTCCAAGCTCCTGCAGGTTTATGCCGCGCGCACGGGTGAGCCGGCAGCGCCACTCGCCATTGGGGGCGGCACCTATGCCCGGCATCTTCCCAATGCGGTGGCTTTCGGCTGCGAAATCCCCGGCCACGAGGCCTCCATTCATATGCCCAACGAATCCATCAGCGTTGCGGACTTGATGTTCAACGTGCGCGTGCTGGCAGATGCCGTGATCGCGCTTGGCTGCGAAGAAGCGTAATTCGCCCGATACGCGGGCTGCTTTAGGAGGGGCGCCATGCTGTTTGAAAGTATCCTGTATTATGGGGCGGATTTCCGCTTCCACACGGGTGATGTCGCAGTAGAAGGGGGCTGCATCGCGTCCGTGCGCCCGCGGGAGTGTACGCCATGCGCCATGCTGCTGCCCGGGCTCGTGGATATCCATCTGCACGGCAACAGCGGCGTGGATTTTTCCGAAGCTTCTCCCGCAGGGCTATGCCGCATGGCACGCTTCCTTGCGGCACACGGCACCACCTCCTTCAGCGCCGCTTCCCTCACGCTGCCGGAGCAACAGCTTGCCGCCGCCTATCATACGGCGGCGGAATTTTGCGCAGCGCCGCCAGAGGACGCTGCCGCGCTGCGCGGCATTACCATGGAAGGCCCGTTCTTCAGCCATGGAAAATGTGGGGCGCAAAACCCAGCCTACTTGCGCGCCCCAGACCCAGCCATGGTTTCGCGCCTTCAGCAGGCGGCAGGCGGGCGGATCCGCATCGTATGCGTTGCGCCGGAGCTTCCGGGCGCGCATGCGCTGATTCAAAGCGTTGCGGCGACAGGGGTAGCCGTTTCCGTCGCACATACGGAAGCGGATTATGACGCCGCTTGCGCTGCGTTTGCTGCAGGCGCAACGCATGTAACGCACCTCTACAATGCCATGCCGCCCCTGCTCCACCGCGCGCCGGGCGTAATCGGTGCGGCAGCAGAGTGCCCGCAGGTCACGGCGGAGCTGATTGCCGATGGCATCCATGTGCACCCTTCCGCTGTGCGGGCAGCCTTTCGGCTTTTTGGAGAAGGGCGCATCTGCCTAATCAGCGATGCGCTTTCCGCCTGCGGCATGCCGGATGGGGATTATACGCTCGGGGGGCAGGCAATCCGCGTATGCGGCGCGCGCGCCACGCTTGCGGATGGCACATTGGCCGGCTCCGTTGCTACGCTGTTCGATTGCATGAAAAACGCCGTGCGTTTTGGCATCCCGGCGGAGGAAGCCGTGCGCGCGGCCAGCCATACGCCTGCGCGCGTGCTCGGCGTGGATGGCGAAATCGGAGCGATTCGGGAAGGGCTTCTGGCCGATTTGCTCCTTTGCAGCATGGATTGGGCGTTGCAATCCGTTTATATCCGGGGTTTGCAGGTGGCCGCATATTGAAGGTTTTAAAACCCGCTTGCTTTGCAACCGCCAGCTGCCCTTCATGCGGCATCTTATCTGATTGATTGAAATATAAAAAGCTTCCGAAAACATAGGAATTGAAATGGCTCTTTCATTTACAAATGGAATTGATGGGCTGCATCAAAATTCGAGCGCACATCGGTCCATCTTTATGCTGCTTTGATCCATTCCCTGTTCCCTGGCTCCATAGGCTTCAATCTGATCCAATCATATGACGCTTTTCTTCCAGAAGCGCCTTGCGCATCGCGTGCAGAATTTAAAAGGATGAGGCTTTCTGCAACTGATCTCACGATAAAATAATCAAGATTTGGGATTTGCTGCAATGATATGAAAGCGGCGTAGAGGTATCGTTATAGCCTTTTTATAGCCGCTCCTTTTGAAATATGCGCAATTTCTGCAATTTGGTGCAAGCATGCATGGGTTCCATTGCGCCGCAGTCCGCTTAATGGAAGCTCTTTCCAGAAATCTTACGGCCTCTCTTAAATTTTGTTTGTGCACAGCCTAATGAAAAGCGCTCACCTATTCGTAACCGTTTTATGCAACGGTTTTTTGCCTTGCTTGCAAGGTTGCGCGCTGCATCTTTCTTGCAGGGCCATACAAGGGATTTTGCGTTCTATTCCTTGATTTTTTGCCCTTTCCAGGCTTCTTTGTTCTTTCCAATACGCCAATCTGCACATTTTCCGCGCATTAAAAACGGCGGCAGGGTTTTTCTCCCTGCCGCCATTGCAATTCAGCAGAATGGGCCGCTGCAGGATGCGCTTGCATTGCGTGGGCCCCGCCGGTTCCCCTTTTATTCCGGCAGCGTTACGCCGATGAGCGGCGAGCCGCTCTCGCCCATGGTAACCTGCGGCAGCTGGCCATCCCATTTTTCAATGGTTTGATAGTCAATCAGCGGGTCCGTCACCGATTCGGCCAAAATGCGGTTGGCTTCCGCCTGCGCTTCGGCTTCGAGTTTGATGCGTTTTGCCTCTGCTTCCGCCTCAATCAGCGAGCTTTCCGCCTCGGCGTTTGCAGCGATAACCTTCTTCTCCGCTTCCGCCTCCGCGATTACGATCTGCTGCTCCTGTTCGGTTTGCGTCTTAATCAGCGTTTGTTCCGCAACCTGCTTGGCCTCTACTGCCGCGATGTATTCGGGTGAGAAGTCCCAATCGATAATATTGAGGTCTTCAATGTAAATGCCGCGTGTATTAAGCTTCTCATTCAGTTCCGTATCCAGCTGCAAACTTACCTCGCTGCGGCTTGCCACAAGATCGCTCGCTGTGTATTTTGCAACAACGGCCTTGAGCGCCTCGTTCACCGCCGGGGAAACGAGCACTTCTTCAAACGCAGCGCCGACTTCCTTATAGATGGAATAACTCATGTTCTTCGCAATGCGGTAGTTTACCGCAAGCACCGTGGAAACGGTTTGCAAATCCTTGCTGAACGCCTCCGTGCTCACCTCGAGCTTCACGATGCGGTTATCGATCTGCACGATCTCCTGCGCAAAGGGGATCTTGAAATGCATACCCTCTTGCAGCACGGTGTCGCTTACCTTGCCCAACGTGACAACAACGCCCGTGTGCCCGGCGGGAATCACGACAAAGCTGCCGAACACAATCGAAATGACCAGAATTGCCACAACGGCCGCAGCGATGATCTTCCCGATAGAAAGGTTGCCCTGCTTGTTTCGAAACATGTTTGAACTCCTTCCAAATGGCGGCGCATTCGCCGCTTTTTAGGGCGCTTGTTCGAAAGGCCCTACCGCGTATGATTATAGCATTTCCTTTTCTCTCGTGGAAGCGCGTCTTGTAAAAATCATGTAAAAAATGTGACGTCACCGCAAATCCTACCGTTGTTTACCGAATATTCAAACCCATTCTGCGTAATGGTATGATATAATAGGTTTACAATCAAGCGGAATCTGGCATTTCGCTGGGTTCCAGAAAACGGGATGATGCATGCAATATGAAAATTGATTTTAAAAAAGCCTGGAATACCGCGCTGCGTTGGCTTGGCCGCATGGCGCTCCGCACGCGGGCCTCGATGCGCCGTTTCCGGCGCGGAGGCGGATTTCCCGGCCTGCTAAAGCGCACGGGGCAGAACCTGCGCCGCCGCGAACCGCGCACGCTGGTGGCCTGCGCCTGCACGGCGCTCGTGATCATTGCAGTGCCGGTGCTCTGTTTTGCAGCAGGCGGCAAACGCCCAGCCGCAGCGGAAGCGGGCGATGCATTGCCTTCCGGCAGTCCTGCCAGGGTGGAAAGCGCCGCAGCGTCCGATTATATTGACCTTTCGGATCAATATACTCCAAAGCCTTCCGCTACGCCGCGGCCTTCTCCGACGCCGATTCCCACACCAACCCCCATCCTGCTCGGCAAGGGCGCAACAGGGGCGCAGGTTATGGCCGTGCAGGAACGCCTCATGGAACTTGGCTACATGGACTACGATGAACCAACGGAATACTACGGCAGCGTTACCAAAGAAGCCGTTGAAATGTTCCAGCGCCGCCACGGCCTTACGGTAGACGGCTACATCGGGGAAGAAACTTATGACCGCCTCATGCGGGAGGATGCGCTCCCCTATATGGTAACGGTTGGCGATGAAGGCACGGACGTAAAGGAGCTGCAAAAGCGCCTGGTTGAGCTCGATTATATGGATAAAGCCACCGGCTATTTTGGGGATGAAACCGCAGCGGCGGTAAAGGAATTCCAGGATCGCAACGGCCTTGATGTGGACGGCATGATCGGCATGCAGACCCGTGAAATGCTTTATAGCGAAGAGGCAATCGCCAAATCGCTCTCCTATGGGGAAAAGAGCGATGAAGTGCTCAAATATCAGAAGCGCCTTTATTCGCTCGCATATCTTACCACGGAGCCGGACGGCACCTTTGGCAGCGATACGCTTGCTGCAGTGAAGCTCTTCCAAGAGCTCAACGGGCTTATTGCAGATGGCCACATCGGCCCGCAGACAAAGGAAGTTCTCATGTCCTCCGATGCGCAGGCAAATGCGCTTACCATCGGCATGAAGGGCGATACGGTCAAAAACGTGCAAAAGCTTTTGAAGCAGCTTGGATATCTGGATTCTGCGGACGGGTATTTCGGCTCCGGCACAGAAGCCGCGGTGCGCGCTTTCCAAGAGCGCAATGGCCTTACGGTAGATGGCAAAGTAGGCCGTCAAACGCTTACGGCACTGCGTTCGGATGATGCAAAGAAAGCCGCTGCCGATACGCCAGCTGCAACTTCCGGCCCGGCCGCAACGCCAAAGCCTTCGGAAACCTCCAGCCCCTCCAGCGGCACTTCGAACGGTGCTTCGGTGGATCGTTTCGTAGAGATCGCACTTTCCAAGCTCGGTTGCCCCTATCGCACCGGCGCAAAAGGGCCCAGCAGCTTTGACTGCTCCGGCTTCGTATACTGGTGTTTGAACCAGGCTGGTGTAAAGCAGAGCTACATGACCAGCAAAACCTGGCGCAGCGTAACGAAATACCAGAAGATCTCCTCGATGAGTGACATCCAGAAGGGCGACGTACTCGTGTTCAAGATGTCCTCTTCCAAAGGGCACGTTGGAATTGCCACAAGCAGCAGCAAGATGGTGGATGCCTCTTCCGGCAACGGAGAAGTTGTGCACCGCTCCTTCCAGACGGATTATTGGCAGAAGTATTTCTACTGCGCATACCGCATCTTTTAACTGCCTTTCAATCGGCCCCTTTCGCTATGGAAGGGGCCGGTTTTTATTTTTAAATAACTTTTGTTTGGGGTCAAACGTTTAAGATATATGCCTGTGATCTTCCTGTTGGCGGCCGGCTTCCCATATTGGTTTGCAAACCTCCGCCCGTCTCGCTGCAGGCAGGGCCGTTCGCCTCAGAAAAGCGGGGATTTCCCATGCCTTTCCAAAGCCGCTTGCTCCCGAAGGGAAGGAATCTGCAAGCGCGTTTGCCTGGCTGACGAACGCCCTTTGATCAAGCTTTGCCTGCAAACTGAAACATTGCGGGCACCTGCGCAGCCAGGGCAGCGCTCCGCCTGGTATGCGGCCTCAACCCACAAAGCGCATCTCTCCCGGTTTTCCGCTGCAAAATACTTTGCATAGCAGGCAGTGCGCGATCTTCCACCACTGCCTGCTATGCAAAGGGTGGAGCGGCTTTAGCCGCTCCACCCTTCTGAAATGGCGGTTCCTGTTTCAGCGGTTCCCACGCCTGCGCATGCGGTAAACCGCAACGCCCAACGCCACGCCGGCAAGAATGCATGCTAGCGCCGCCGCCCATGCGCTTTCGCTGCCCGTTTGCGGCGGGAGCGCAGCGCCGTCATCCGTTGCAGGCGGGGCCAGGGTGCCCGGCACAATCACGCCGCTTTGTTCCCCATCGCCGTAAAGCACAGTCTTCCGATCCGTGTAGGTCTTGCCCTGGAACGCAACCGTTGCCGTATACACAAGCCGCCCTGCGTAGCCGTCGATATCCACGTTCGCCGCCACCGTCTCTTTATGTTTCGCATCGCGCGCGCATGTAAAGGTCGCGCTTGCGCTTTCCCTATTCCCGGCCCAATTCCACACCGGTGCGCCCCACTGATGCAAGCAGGTGGTGCTTTCCGTTGTTCCTACGGGTGCGCCGTTCACCGTTACCTTACCTTGCCCCTGGTTGGTTACCTTTACCCCGCCGGCAATGCTGTTGCCCAGGTCAAGATCGCCTTTCAGAACGGAAATCGTATCGCCTGCCTGTGCATTCTCGATCATCCTGGCCGCAATTTCCTGCGCTGTGCCAACATAATATGTTGTTGTGGTTGTTGTGCCATTCTGCTTTTCAAGGCTGGCTGAAGTGGCCGATGCCGCTGCAAACTCGGTAACATTCGAAGAGAACACGCCGCCCGTTACTTCTGCTTTCTGCTTATCTTTGTCCGTTTCAAACTTCATTTCAAGCGCAAAAGCTTTTTCGCTTTTCAGCGTGCCGCCTTGGATTGCAACATTGATGGGGCGCGCTGCACCATCGAGAGAATAGCCCCCTTCAATATAGAGCGCATTTCCAGTTTGGGGGAACCCTCCGCCCCCACCATAGGGTTTATCCTGGGCTACCCGATCGCCGCTGGCGCTGATTTTGGTTTGATCGCCCCTGATCACAACCGTTCCGCCCTTTACCACAATGCCGTTGTTTACCGCTTCCACAATGGAATTTTCAACAATCAGCGTTCCGGTTTTCGGCGGGAAATAGATGCCCGTTGTCTTACAGGAAATCTTGCTGTTTTTCACTGTAACGTTTTGATCGCTGTTATTCCCCTGCACGCCAAGCGCCTGGTCGGCACAATTGATGGTTACTCCATCCAGCAGCAAGTCGAGGTTGGCATAGTCCACTGGCGTGCCTGTACCGCCACAATACGCATAGATGCCGTATGTGTCAGGGTATGTGCTGGCCAGGGTGCCGTTTTTGATCGTTAGGGTAAGATTCGGCGTTTTGATCGCAATAATTTCATCATTTCCCTTGCCCGCCGTCAATGTTTTCCCGTTCAAATTCAGCGTATAGGCGCCAGCTTTTGTAAAAGTAACCCCATGTTCCGTTACTTCTTTCAGCAGTTTGATCTCATCATTGTTTGATGCGGCGTCAATCGCCTCCTGCAGCGTAGTATAATGCTTTGTGCCGATTGCAGCCGTATGCGCCGTGCAGCTATCGCCCTCTGGACATTCCACCCCTTCGGCAAACGCCATCACCGGGAAGAGCGAGCATGCCAGAATCAGCGCGAGCAACGCAGCAACCCATTTCCTCTGTTCCTAGAAATCCCCTTTCATAGTTTTTGATAACCATGCGAAGGAGACACGGCAATCCTGCAAACGCTCCTTACGCAGGGCTGTTCTTTGCGCCAGTCCTTAAGAAATAGCTGTTCGATTTAAAAAGCATTTTAGCGCAAAATTCCTTTTGGATGTGTTTATTATAATATTGCCTGAATTAATTTTCAATTACTTCAGGCAATAAATCGCTCATTTTTATTGATTTTTCAACATAAAGCGGTAATATTAAAGCTGTGCCATAAGAAAAACTGTTTATAAAGCATTTTACAGCGTTCCCTGCAGGTCGTCCAGCGTAAGGGAAAAAGCAGGCAGGCAGTGCGCAAGAAAATATTGAAGCTCGTCGCTTTCCGCCTGCATGGTCTCGATTTCCCGGCCAATGCCCACGTATGCATGCTGGAACTCCATATTTCCCGCATTGCGTTCATAGATGCATTTGATGTAGGCGCAGAGCTTGTCCGCGCATTTAAGCAAAGCCTGTTCCTGCGGAGCCAGCTGCGCCGTGCCAAGATAGGGCGCATACGCCGCGCGCAATTCGGGCGGCAAGTGGTTTTGCAGCTTCTCCGCAGCGCTTTTTTCAATCTGCTTATAAATATTTTTCATTTCGTCGTTGTAGTATTTCACCGGCGTGGGCAGGTCTCCCGTAAGCACCTCGGAAGCGTCATGGAACAGCGCATGGACGGCAAGCCGCTCCGCATCATACTGCTTGCCAAAAAATTGAATCCCGATGGTGGCCAAGAAGTGCGTAAGAAATGCGCATTCGGCCGCATGCTGCATTAGGTCCTCTTTTTCTGTGTTATACATTAAGCTCCAGCGGTTGATATACCGCATACGGAAGATAAGCGGCAAAAAGGTGTTTTCCATGCGTTTTCTCCAAAATATATATTATATTTATGTAGTGGAACCACATTCTGAACAAAGGATACCAGAAAAGCATGTCCTCCGCAACCGGGGATAAGCATGAAACAGCCGGCATATCGCAGTACCACTGCTTTTCGCATACGTAATAAATTGTGTGGCTTATGCTTGGCAAAGCGCGCAAAAAAGGCAGCATTCATAAACTTTAGAGAATTTTTCCTTATACGCATCACCTCACACCTTGCACAAGTTCAACTGCAATGCTATAATAAAATAAATGCAGATGAAGGAGTTTTCAAACGAATTCTTATGAACATTTGGCACGATATTTCCCCAAAGCGCATTAAGCCGGAGGATTTTTTTGCCGTTGTTGAAATTAGCAAGGGCAGCAAGACCAAATATGAACTCGATAAAGAAACTGGAATTTTAAGGCTGGATCGCGTATTGTATACCTCTACGCATTATCCTGCAAATTATGGTTTTATCCCGCGCACCTATGCTGCGGATAAGGATCCTCTGGATGTGCTGGTGCTTTGCTCCGAACCCATTCAGCCCATGGCATTGATTCAATGCTATCCTATTGGCATGATTACCATGATCGACAACGGCTACGCTGATGATAAGATCATTGCAATCCCCTTTGAGGATCCCACTTATAACAGTTATCACGACATCTCCGAAATTCCCCGGCATGTATTTGAGGAAATGTCGCATTTCTTTTCGGTGTACAAATCGCTTGAACGTAAGGAGACAGCGATCGATGAAATTCAGAACCGTGCTGCTGCCGTGAAAGTCATCGAGGATGCTATCGAAACTTATATCCAGCTTTATTGCCGCTAAGCTTATACCATCGCGCAGCGCGCCAGTGACATCCAACAGGCTTAAGCTTTCTATAGGTTCAACATGCAAACAAAAAAGAAGGGCGACCTGCCCTTCTTTTTGTCGCGTTATTTTGCTTTGTAGCTTCCACAGAGGCTTTCATCACACGGTTCACCGGTATGGCAACCGCATTTGGGTTCTACCTCGATCCGGGAAAGCTGGCAATCGCAGCCGCGTGTATTGTAGCGGCAGCTTGTTACGCGACAGCCAATGGTCTGGCTTCCAGCCTTGGTTTCGGACATTTTCTTTTCCTCCACTTCATTGGTTGGCCTTAGTATGCGCAAAGCAGCGAAATGCATTCTGGTAATTATTTCAAAAATTTCAATTCGCACTGACGTAGTTGCATATCCTATTTTATATCTGATTTTTTCTTTATCCCTCCGCAGTAGTACTGGAAAAATCATTTTAATATAGCCGCAAAGGGAGAAACGGCAAAGCAAGACAAAAAATGATGGCAAAATAGGTCTTATAAATCGCGTGTGCTGCCTGCTAATTGGCTTAAACGCTCTATTCTTGACTACTAAACTGCAGAGATCGCTAGCATACATAGTTACTACCGCACAGCATACCATTGCACCTTGAATAGAACAGTAAAACGGCCATCTAGGTCAATGCATGCTCGCTACGCATGCTTTTCCCTTCCAATATCCGAATGCCGCGCTCAGCATATCAGCGGGACATGAAGCAAAGGCAATGCACTGCCAGTCCATCCAGCAGGAAGGGCAGCGAAAAAGGATCTTGCAGGGTGCTCTTTGCCTTTTAAAATCCGGCAGCTACCTGCCTTTCCCCAGTCTTTCCCCGTTGGCAAAAGTGGCGC
>CALVWJ010000019.1 GCA_944366945.1 uncultured Clostridia bacterium | reverse complement strand
TTCTTTCAAATGCTGCCAAAAGAATATAGAAAAAAGCGTTAATATAGTTTCTGTATGCAAACAAGCCGCCTGCATTTCTGCAAGCGGCTTTTACTTTTCTAGTAAAGATTAGAGCCTAATAAAATTTAAAAATCTTAATAGTATATATAAAGAATTCTGTTTTTTAAAGTTTATTCGTCATTTCAGTTAACGGACGGCCAGAGAAAGAACGGATAGAATAGCGGCCTGCCGCAAGTTGTAAAAAGTCCATTTGAGTTCTCCTTTTATTTCGCCGGACGAATTTGGGAATAGCCGTTCCAAGCGAACAATGCTTCTTCACTATCATCCCCATAAACCTGTTCCACATTGCAGATATACAGGTAATGGTCGCCCACTTCATGATATTCCTTCAAGTTGCAAACAATAGCTACCCGGCTGTGAGCGGGAATTTTGATAGCGCTGCCCTCTATTTCGGCAAGCTCAATGTGGAATTTGGAAACCTTATCGGTATTGCGTCCGGTGGTGCTGCCACAGCCGAGTACAGCGTCGGCAATTTCTGCGCCAGGAATGGTAAGAATGACCTTCTTATTATTCCGCACCACTTCGCCGCTGTAGGAAGTCTTTGCCATGGCATAAGCAATCATACTCGGATTGTAGGAGAGATAAGTCCACCAAGATACCGTTGCAAGATTCGTAGAACCATCCGGTTTTTGGGTGCATACCACCGTTACTGGGTTGGGTGAAGTTAGCACAGAAGCCTTAGGTAAAGTAATTTGTTTCATTGTAATTCGTTCCTTTCTGTACTATTGAATAGATTTTCCAAGCGTATAGGCTTACTCGATTTCTGCCTTTCCTTTAATGTCGACAGCTTCCATATTTCCTCCAGCCAAGACATGACCGCGGTTTTTCCTCCGCAGGTGTTTAAAGTACAGCGTCATCAAATCCGTGGCCTTCTGCGCCATCAGAAGGGCTGACGATTTCCCATTTTCTTTGAGGAAATTCCCATCTCCTTCCTCCAAAGCAAACAGATGGTCAAGTGCTGTCCTAAGCTGTCCGCTGATCGTCCAATAGTAAAGCGGGCTGGCTAACACAACTACATCGCTTGTCTTTGCCGTGGGGTAAATCTGAGCCATGTCATCTTTCTGAAAACAGGGACATTTCTTGCTGCTGTGTCCACTAAAGCAGCCTTTACAGCCATGATCCGTTACCGACGCTCTTAGTCCCTTCCGTAAACGCTTTGACGAGAGCAGAAGTATTTCCCGTTTTGCAGAGATGCCGTTTAAAATAACAGTTTTTTACTTATCTCTCATACCACGCACTTATTTTCTCATTAGGTCTGCGCCGCTGTGCCATGCTTGACCTACCTTTTCACCAATAGCATAATACCCATTCTGCATTTGGTCAAAGGCAAAAGCATGGAGTTTCCCGGCATCGATTTTCCCTGCATCATCCAAAACATTTTCATCTGCAAGCACATTGACAATTTTTCCAAGCACCCGCAGGCCATAAGGCTGGGATTGCATTTCTACAACCTCGCACTCCAATGTGAGCGGATATTCGGTAATAACAGGAGCGTCCACTCGTTCGCTTTTAACAGCATGAAGCCCCGTGCGCTCAAATTTGTCCTCCATCTTGTTGGAACTGGCGATTCCGAGAAAATCAGATTCCCGCAGCGTATCTGTTCCCGGGACAGCGAGAGTAAAGGCTTTCCTTGTTTCCAGATTAGCCACTGTTTTATGTTCTGCCTCCAGATTTAGCGCAACCATATCTTCGGCGCAAATTCCGCCCCACGCCATCATCATCACATCAACTGTATTATCTTCGTTGTAAGTGCCGATCATGTAAGTCGGCATAGGGAACAAGTAAGGTTTGACTCCCAAATTCTTCGGCATAGTTATGACTCCTTTCCGTGTTAAGCAGATTGACTTCATCTGCTTTTGATATTATAATTTTAGCAAGAATAGAAAACAATACAAGTACGCACATGAAAGTGCGATACTAACATGGAGATTATATACTTACTTTTAGGAGAGTATAAAATGAGCATGGAGTGCATTAACGACGCCAATCTGGAAGAAACCGGATTTAACTATACCATGTCCTTAATACAGGGAAAGTACAAGATGTTTATCCTATATGCTCTGATGGGCTTTAAAGTTGTGCGCTTCAACGAATTGAAGAAATATATTAAAACCATTTCCTACAAAACGCTGAGTACCACCCTAAAAGAATTAGAAGCAGACGGGCTTGTCCATCGGGAGGAATACCCGCAGATCCCACCAAAGGTGGAGTATAGCTTGACAGAACGGGGTAAATCACTGATTCCAATTTTAGATAGTATGTGTGACTGGGGAGCGAAAAACAGAATTTAGCCATAAATAAAGGTGGGGCAGAGTTTGAAAGCTCTGCCCCACCTTATCATAGGTAAATAATTTCGTTATTGATAATCTCTTTTGCTCGACTGCGAATGTTGTTCATCTTCCGAACCCATTCCATTTGATTTTCTGTTTTTAGCTGCTCGGTTACTCCCTCACGCTTCACCATCTGCTCTACCAGCCGAAAAAACATATCTTCTGCCTTGTTTCATCAACATCCGCAAGGCAACGGTTCAGCTTGCCGCTTGTGAGCAGATTAATGTAAATCACTTTGCGGTGCTGTTTGAGATAATCCAAATATCGTTGCCCCATATGCCCACAGGCCTGTTTTCTTTTTCGGTGTGTAAAAACACGCAGGAGAGCAGATAATCTCCCAGCCGCACATAAGCGCTGCCTATTTTCAAAGATCGTTTTTGCAATTGCCTTTTTTATCTTTCATAGTCTTTATTTTTAGAGCGTTTTTCACGCTCCTGTGACTGTTGCTTACGAGCTGGAACCGGATCATAATAAATACTTTTTTCTTGTTTTTTAGACTTTCCAAGAATACCGACGATAAACTCCTTGACCTTTTGCGGCGCAATCGTTAACGCTTCAAATACGGCCCGCACTTTTCGGTCAGCTTCCGCAGCGCAGTTCTTAACTTTGAAACCTCGCTTTGCAGAGACCTATATTTGACGGGATAGGCTTCTGTTTTCCTCTTTAAATCGCTGCGCTTCAGACTCCGCCGAGTAGCTGCGCTTCTCCAGTATTGCCAGCTTTTCATAGTCCTTAGCCGATACCCGTATATTTGCCTGTAAAGGATTTTTTGCCAGAGCTGTGGATCTCTGCAAAGGTCATAGAAGCCTTGTGGTTATCGTGATAACGGACTTGCTCAGCGGCAATTCTCTGTTCAATATCTGCCAGCCTTTTTTCGCCCTGTTGAATTTTGTACCCAAGTGAAGTTAGGATTTCTGTCGCACTTCTCCGCTCGCCACGGTCAAAGCCCTAGCAAAACTTATCCTGTAAATAATGTAAAAAGCATGATAAACAGGTTTCCCGTTACGATTCAATATGGGATTTCCGTTTTTATCCAACGCTTTTTCTGATTTCTCTCTCTTTGAATGGCTGATCTGATGCATCACTTCTTTCACAGTTTCCACCAGCGCTGGGCCTTTGCAGCGTTTCGACCCGTGCATCTCTTTATCCACCACCGGCAATACCATAATGTGCAGATGGTAGTGATAAATCGTTTTTCCGTACGTTTCGGTCATAACCATATTCAATTCATCGGCGTGCATGACTGCGGAAATAATGAAATAATATTGTCTTTTCCATATAGCTTTTTTGCAAAATGGAGCGCTTCTTCATAGAAACGACAGGCGAAATCATAATCGCCGTTCCTCTCAAAATAGTCTGTATTCACATCCAAAATCATCTCGTTAAAAACGGTTACATCTGCTTTCAGCCCATTTAAGGATACTGTCCCGTCCGCAATCAGCTTGTCAAGATGTTCGTTATAGGTCAGCTTGCCGCAGCCTTGAAAGGAATATTTATCGGCGTTCGGGACAGGTCTACATTCATATTTTCATGGTTTTCATTTTTTCGCTCGATGTGCCGCTCAAACTTTCCAACGCGCTCTCTCGTCCGTTTTCCCACACGGGCGATGCTGAAATCTTCCTTCGGCATTCGTATTCCTACCTTCGTTTTGCAATACTGCGGGCTAGCCAGTTGCGCACCTTTTTCAAAGCGCGTAACCCAATTATGACACTTTCAGCACTTCGGCTACAAAGATGTCGTGGGCGCTCCGTGGGTACAAGGGTGTCCTTAGAAAAGGACACCCTTGTACCCGTCCAAACTTCATTACTTCTCGAAAAAAGGAACATTGCAAGGTTGCAGCTGGTTATGCAGCGTTTTCAGATAGGTCTGCGAATAAGGCTTTTTCTTCTCGTCACGATAGGCAAGAATCTCGTTCTGACATGTGATGATCTCTTTTGTGGAAATCTCGCTGATTTTCAGCTTGCCAAAAAAGGGCAGCATCTTCGTGCGGATAATATGCTCCTTCGTCAGCCAGGCATTTTCTTTTAGACGGTTTTTACATATCGGATATACAGCTCCGTAAAAACATTAAAGTTCATATCAAGGTCAGAAGAGTTCCGCAACTGGAACATCCGCTCCCATTCCTGCGCACCTTTCTTTGTGGTAAAGCCACGCTTGCCTTTCTGCTTGTGCTCGCTTTCCCAGCTCACATACCTTGGCATCACATACCATGTACCGTTGCCCTCATTTTGAATACCGGCATTATTCCTTCTCCTTTCCAGTTCCGCAGAGTCTTTCATAAAAATACTGGCAGTTGACACACCATAAATATATTATACATTTTAAAAACAAAAAAGAGCTATCAGACTTTCAAAAAATCTGATAGCTCTTTACCTTAACAACCATTCAAATAATGTTGCCACAAAGGACATTCAAACGACTAAAACCGCATAAATAAGGGATTTTTCAGAGGTGAAAATTACTCCCATTCGATCGTTCCTGGCGGCTTGGACGTAATGTCATACACCACACGGTTCACGTGGGGCACTTCGCCTATGATGCGCTCGCTGATGCGCCGAAGCAGGGGGTAGGGGAGCTCCGCCCATTCAACCGTCATGGCGTCGGTGGAAGTAACAGCGCGCACGCCGATGGCATAATCATACGTGCGCTGATCGCCCATTACACCCACGGAGCGCATCCCCGTGAACACGGTAAAATACTGCCACACTTTTTCTGCCAGGCCTGCTGCGGCAATTTCCTCGCGCAGGATAAAATCGCTCTGGCGCAGAATGGAAAGCTTTTCCTCGGTTATGTCGCCGAGCACGCGGATCGCAAGCCCGGGGCCGGGGAAAGGCTGCCGCCAAACGAGCGCATGCGCGATGCCGAGCGATTCTCCAAGCGCGCGCACTTCATCTTTAAAGAACATGCGCAGCGGCTCAACAAGCCCTTTGAATCCAATATCCTTGGGAAGCCCGCCTACATTATGATGGCTTTTGATCGTTGCGCCCGTCTGCGTCCCGCTTTCGATCACGTCCGGGTAGATCGTGCCCTGCAAAAGCCATTCTGCTCCGCCGAGCTTTTTCGCTTCTTCTTCAAATACGCGAACAAACTCCGTGCCAATGATCTTGCGCTTCTGCTCGGGGTCCGTTACGCCTGCAAGCTTGCTGAGGAATCGTTCGCGTGCGTCAACATGGATGATGTTGAGGTTGAGCTGATCCCGGTAAAAGCCGAGTACCTCTTCCGCTTCATTTTGCCGCAGCAAACCATGATCCACAAAGATGCAGGTAAGCCGATCCCCAATGGCATTGTGCACCAGCACGGACGCAACGGAAGAATCCACACCGCCGGAAAGCGCGCCTAGCACACGATCTTTTCCGACCTGCGCGCGGATCTGTGCGACGAGCATATCCGCAAGGCCAGAGGGGGAATAGGTACAGGCGCAGCCGCAAATGTCTTTAAGAAAATTGCGGAAAATGAGAGCACCATTGGGCGTGTGCGCAACTTCCGCATGAAACTGGATGCCATAAAGCTTGCGCGCATCATCCGCAAAAGCGGCAAACGGGCAGTGCTCCGTTTCTGCGATGGCGGAGAACCCATCGGGCATTGCAAACACGGAATCGTTGTGGTTCATCCAGACGATTCCGGAATCGAGCCCGCGCAACAGCGGATGATCCTGCATGCGGATGGGCGTGCGGCCGTATTCCCGCACAGGCGCGGCTTCAATGCGGCCGCCAAAAACCTTTGCGATATACTGCATCCCATAGCAGATGCCCAGCACGGGCACACCCAGCGAGAAAATGCCATTGTCGCAGGCTTTTGCTCCTTTGGCATAAACGCTATCCGGCCCGCCGGTTAAGATGATGCCGGAAAGCGATTCGCCTTGAATCTCCTGGATTGACGCTGTGTGCGGAAGCAGTTCGCTATATACACCGGCTTCACGCACGCGCCTGGCAATCAGCTGGTTATACTGGCCGCCAAAATCGAGGACGACGATTCGTTCCATAAAAATAAAATAAAAATCCTTTCAGAAAATGTATACGTAATTAATTAGGCGTGCTGCCTGCTCCCGCAGTCCTTACCACCCATCGTTCCCTGCTGCGGTAATGCAGATACAACAGCGCATCCACGCTTACCATGGCAAAATTGATGCAATAGAGCACCAACACCAGATCGCGGCTGTAAAGCAGCTTATGCGTGATGCCCGCAATATACCCGACCCAAATTGCAAACAGGAACCATATGCTTTTTCCCTTTGTGCTCTTGGTGCGCAGGGACTTCATGATATTGAGCGGCCATGCAAGCCCAAAGCAGGCAAGCATAACCGCCTCAAAAAAGCTAATTTCGCTCATGGGCTAAACTTCGTCCCGAAATACGATCCCGTTTTCATCCGCACGCTCGATAATCGCAAGGGATTGCACGTTTTCCCCCTGCGCACGCAGCCGGTCTCCGCCGCCCTGGAAGCCTTTTTCAATGGCAATCCCAAGGCCGATCAAGCTTGCACCGGCCTGGTGCACAATGTCCACAAGGCCACGCAACGCTTCTCCGTTTGCAAGGAAATCATCGATGATGAGCACTCGGTCCTTTGGCCCTAGCCATTGGCTGCTCATAAGCAGCGTAACCTTCTTTTTATAAGTATAAGAAAAGATTTCGCTCTGGTAAAGTCCGCCCTCGATGTTATCGGATTTAGCTTTTTTGGCAAATATGAGCGGAACACCGAACTCTTCTGCGCAGATAGCGCCAAGTGCGATGCCCGATGCTTCTACCGTGAGCACGGCCGTGATGCCCGTTAAATCAAAAAGCCGCCCGAATTCCTTCGCCATCGCGCGCATGAGTTTGGTATCCACGCGGTGATTCAAAAAACCGTCGACTTTGATAATGTTTCCAGGGAGCACGCGCCCTTCCGCGCGGATGCGGTCTTTCAACAATTGCATGGCAGATTTTCTCTCCATTTCGACATTAATAGCAGTCCGATGCGGATATTATCCCCTAAAATGCATTGCAAAGCAAGGCTTTTATGAAAATTCTTTCGTGCATGAAAGAAAAGCTTCACAGCAAATTCAAAATCCTATCGCAGTTTTGTCAAGACAATTGTAGGTGAATCGGCTATACTAATCCATGTAAAACAAGAACAATAGTTCCGAAAGGGAGGTTCATATATGGATATCCGCAAATTTACCCAACGCTCGGTTGAGGCGATCCAGGGGGCACAGAGCATCGCCATAGAGCACAACAATCAACAGGTGGATGAAGAGCATCTGCTGCTTGCGCTGTTGACGCAGGAGGATTCGCTTATTGCGAGCCTCATCAAGCGCATGGGAAAAGATGATGAAGCGTTTACAGAGGCTGTGCGCGCTGCCGTGGAGCGCCGGCCGCAGATCACCGGCGGCGGAAGAGAGGCAGACCGCGTATATATCACGCAGGAGCTGGACCGCGCGCTCAACGCTGCGGAAAAGCAGGCACAGCACATGAAGGATGAATATGTTTCTGTGGAGCATATTTTCCTTGGCCTCATGGAGGCGCCGAACGATGCAATCAAAGCTCTGTTTAAGCAGTTTGCCATCGAACGCAACGAGTTTTTGAAGGTACTCAACGATGTGCGGGGCGGCGCGCGCGTAACGAGCGATTCGCCCGAAAGCACCTATGATGCGCTGGGCAAATATGCGCAGGATCTTGTGGAGCTTGCGCGCAAGCAAAAGCTCGACCCTGTGATTGGCCGGGATGACGAGGTGCGCAATGTCATCCGCATCCTCTCACGCAAAACGAAGAACAACCCGGTGCTCATCGGCGAGCCGGGCGTTGGCAAAACCGCCATTGCGGAAGGGCTTGCACAGCGCATCGTGCGGGGGGATGTGCCGGCGTCGCTGAAAGAGCGCAAAATCTTCTCGCTCGATATGGGCGCGCTCATCGCGGGCGCAAAATTCCGTGGCGAGTTCGAAGAACGCTTGAAGGCGGTGCTGGGCGAGGTAAAACGCTCTGAAGGGCGCATTATCCTCTTCATTGATGAGCTCCACAACATCGTGGGCGCAGGGCGCACGGAAGGCTCCATGGATGCGGGCAACCTGCTCAAGCCGATGCTTGCGCGCGGCGAGCTCCACTGCATTGGCGCGACAACGCTTGATGAATATCGCAAATACATCGAAAAAGATCCGGCGCTTTCCCGGCGTTTCCAGCCCGTTATGGTGGATGAGCCTACGGTGGAGGATACGATCTCCATCCTGCGCGGCCTTAAGGAGCGCTATGAGGTGTACCATGGCGTAAAGATCAACGACAATGCGCTCATTGCCGCGGCAACGCTTTCGCACCGCTATATTTCGGATCGTTTCCTGCCCGATAAGGCGATCGACCTTGTGGATGAAGCATGCGCAATGATCCGCACTGAGATGGACTCCATGCCAACGGAGCTCGATGAGATTTCCAGGCGGATCATGCAGCTTGAAATCGAGGAGGCAGCGCTTACCAAGGAAAACGATAAGCTTTCCGCGGAACATCTTGCGGAGATCCGCAAGGAGCTTGCCAAGGAACGCGAGGAGTTTTCAGGGCTCAAGGCAAAATGGGAAAACGAAAAGGATGCTATCAAAAACGTGCAGAAGCTGCGCGGTGAGATCGAACAGCTCAACGCTGAGATGGAAAAAGCGGAACGTGAATACGATTTGAACCGCGCGGCCGAGCTGAAATATGGCAAGCTGCCCAAGCTGAAAGAGGCGCTTGCAGAAGCCGAAGAAGCGAGCGAAAAGGGCAAAAGCGAAGGCCTTTTGCGCGACCGCGTAACGGAAGAGGAAATCGCCCGCATTGTGGCGCGCTGGACGGGCATCCCGGTCGCTAAGCTGATGGAAGGCGAACGCGAAAAGCTGCTGCATCTTGAGGAAATCCTGCATGAGCGGGTGATCGGGCAGGATGAGGCGGTGACCGCGGTAGCAGATGCGATTCTGCGCACGCGCGCAGGGCTCAAAGACCCAACCAAACCCATCGGCAGCTTCCTGTTCCTCGGCCCCACGGGTGTGGGCAAAACCGAGCTTGCCAAGGCGCTTGCCCAGGCTTTGTTTGACGATGAGAACAACATGGTGCGCATCGATATGAGCGAATACATGGAGAAACACGCTGTGGCGCGGCTCATCGGGGCACCTCCGGGCTATGTTGGGTATGACGAAGGCGGGCAGCTCACCGAGGCCGTGCGCCGCAAGCCCTATTGCGTGGTGCTGTTCGACGAAATCGAAAAGGCGCATCCGGACGTGTTCAATGTGCTGCTTCAGGTACTCGACGATGGCCGCATGACCGACTCGCAGGGCCGCACGGTGGATTTTAAGAACACGGTGATCGTGATGACATCGAACTTGGGATCCAATTATATCCTGGAAGGGATTCAAGATGGGCGCATTTCTGACGATGCGCGCAAAAAGGTGGATGCGCTGCTCAAGCAGAGTTTCCGGCCGGAGTTCTTGAACCGGCTGGACGAGATCGTCTACTATAAGCCGCTCACACGGGATGAGATCTTCCGCATCACGGATCTGCTCCTTGCCGACTTGCGCAAGCGGCTGCAGGAGCGCAGGCTGGATGTGCGCTTGACCGATGCAGCAAAACAGTATGTGGCAGATGCCGGGTATGACCCGCACTATGGTGCGCGTCCGCTTAAGCGGCTGCTGCAATCCAAGCTGGAAACGCTGCTTGCAAGGCATATCATTGAGCAGGATGTCGCGCCGGATACCGTGTTCACGGTGGATTACGATGGCGAAAAGCTGGTCGTAAAATAATAATGCGCATTGCTATGAAGAAAGCGGGGGTGCTTTTCCCCGCTTTTCTTGTTAGGCGGCAGCCGCGCCGTTTCCATGGGGATATGGGCACTGCATTCGGTTGAGAAGTTCGCCGGCGCTTTATCAAACGCGGTGCGCTGCGCCCCGGCATTGCAGGGAAACATATGGCTTGCATTGTAGCATTCCTGCCAACCCCTTAGGGCTGGCGCGCCTACTGAAGGCAGGCGCAAACCATTGCATGGCAAGGGTTCCTTCTAAGCTTCCTTGGATATGCTTTTGGCGCAAGGTAGCCAAGAAATCTTCAAAAAAGTGGCGCATTTTTACTTCTTTCGACAGCCTAAAGGGCGCAGTGGAAGGCGCGCTCCTGTTCCATATTTCTGTGCACATATAGCGATGTTTCTATTTTAAATTCAATGCTATATTTCTGCCGAGGCTTCTCTGGGCGGGTAGCGGCCCTTTTTTAGCGCGTCACACTGCGGCATGCTCTTGTGAACCATGCGGCTATCCGTGCAACGGCGTGCGTGCGGGCATCATATCAGCATGTGAGTTAAAACCCGCCAGCTAGGCTTTGGATCGCTATGAAAGGCGCATGGAAAAGATCCAAGAGAGCTAGAATAATGGATAAAACGCTTTTTCTGCCATGCACGTGGGCGCGCTTTCTGGCGCGCCCACGTTGCTGTTTCAGCCTATGTTTAATGCGATACTGCGCTTTCCGATTCAACCGGCTCGGCCGGCGCAACAGGCTTGGCTTTTTTAAGCTCGAGCACCGAAGCGAATACCGTTCCTGCCAGGATCAGCAGCGCGCCGCAGCAGGCGAGGAAATCCATCCGTTCATGGAGGATGAAATACGCGGAAATCGCAGTGAAGAGCGGCTCTGTGCACCAGGTCAGCGCAGCAAATGCAGGCGATACATGCATGAGCGCGATGTTCTGGAACAAATAGGCAAGAAACGTGCAGCCCAACGCAAGATAGAGCACGAGCCACCAACCTGCCGGGGCAATTTCTCCAAAGGAGGGCATCCCTTCAAGCAGGAACGCAGCGAAAAGGGAGCACAAAAAGCACACGGCGCACTGGATGGTGCAAAGCACGATGGCATCCGTATCCTTCAAGAATTTTCCGCTGAGCGTCAGCATAAAGGAAGTGGAAAGGGAAGAGAGCACGGCAAAGAGCTCACCGCGCCCGAAAGATGAAAACGTACCGCCGCAGATGCAGTACATCCCCACCACAACGATTGCAACAGGAACGAGATTGCGCGCATCCAGTTTTTCCTTCAAGAGCGGAATGGAAAGAAACGGCGCAATTACTACTGCGAGCGCCATCAAGAAGCCTGCGCTTGTTGCGGTTGTATACACCAAAGAGAGAAAGCCGAATATGAAGGCGGAAGCGGTAGCAAGCGAAACAAGCGTGCAGGGCAGCAGATCCTTCTTGCGCACGCGGGTAAAAAAGCGCTTGCCAAACGCGGCGAGGAACAGAAGCGTGGAAAGCGCATAGCGCAGCGCCAAACACCACATGGGCGAAATGGAAGAAAAGCCCAGCTTGGAAACCGAGTTGGACACGCCCCACATCAAGCATTCAAACGCGAGGAGAAACCCGTAGAATACCGGCGATCGGCTGGCGTTCAACCGTTCCATCCTGCAATCCTCCCTTCTTTCTTATGCCAAACGCAATGTATCATATCACAAAGCAATCGATTTTGGAACCCCTTCCGCGCAGACACACGGGATGGTATAATAATGAAAACAAAAATACGATTCCAAAGGAGAAGCATCCCTATGCAGTATGATTTGATCGTGCTGGGCGGCGGCCCGGCGGGCTACCTTGGCGCAGAGCGTGCGGGCGCAGCAGGGCTTTCTGTTCTGTGCATCGAAAAAGGCAGCGTGGGCGGCGTGTGCTTGAACGAGGGCTGTATCCCTACGAAAACGCTCCTTTACAGCGCAAAGCTCTACGATGGCGCAAAGCACGGCGAAAAATACGGCGTTTCAGCGCAAGGGCTTGCTGTAGACCATGCAAAGGTTGTTGCGCGCAAAAACAAGGTCGTGAAGCTGCTTGTGGGCGGTGTAAAAGCTGCGCTCAAGCAGAACGGCGTAACGCTTATTGAAGGGGAAGGCCGCATAGAAGGCCGGGATGAGAACGGGTTCCGCGTTTCGGTAAACGGGGAAACGCATACTGCCGGGAAGCTTTTGATCGCAACGGGCAGCGCGCCCGCAGTGCCACCGATCCCAGGGCTCAAGGAAGGCATGGAGCGCGGCTTTGTGCTCACAAACCGTGAGATCCTCGCGCTGACGGAAGCGCCGGAACGGCTTGTGGTGATCGGCGGCGGGGTAATCGGCCTTGAGATGGCGTCCTACTTCAATTCCATCGGCAGCGCGGTGACGGTTGTGGAAATGCTCGATCATATTGCGGGCGAAAACGATGCGGAACTCACTGCGCTTTTGCAGAAGAACTACGAAAAAAAAGGTGTGCGCTTTATCCTTAGCGCGCGCGTGACGGAACTTGCCGAAGGCGGCGTGTGCTATGAGAAGGATGGGGAGGCATGCCGCGTGGATGCGGACAAGGTGCTGCTTTCCATCGGCAGGCGGGCCAATACGGCGGGGCTTGGGCTTGAAACCATCGGCGTGGAGCTTGCGCGCGGCGCGGTTGTTACGGATCTTCACATGCGCACGAATGTGCCAGGCGTCTATGCAGCGGGGGACGTGAACGGAAAGAGCATGCTTGCGCACACCGCCTACCGCGAGGCAGAAGTGGCCGTAAACGATATGCTCGGCATCGCGGATGAAATGCGCTATGGCGCCGTCCCTTCGGTTGTATACACCAACCCGGAGCTTGCGAGCGTGGGTGAAACGGAGGCCACGGCAAAGCGCAACGGCCTCGATGTGACCACGGTAAAACTGCCGATGCGTTTTTCCGGCCGGTACCTTGCGGAAAATGAAGGTGGGGACGGCATTGCAAAGCTTGTTGTGGAACGGGGATCGCAGCGCGTTGTCGGCATGCAGGCGCTTGCCAACTATGCTTCGGAGTTCATTTCTACTGCTGCGGTGTTTGTAGAAACAGGCATGACGCTCGCGCAGGTGAAGAAGATCATCTTCCCGCATCCTACCGTTGGGGAGATCATCCGCGAAGCGGCATGGCAGGCGGAATGAAGGATGCGGATTACATGCGCCTGGCGCTCGCTGAGGCGCGCCTTGCAGCGGCGGAGGGAGAGGTGCCCGTCGGTGCAGTGCTTGTGCGGGGGGATAAGGTGCTCGCCCAGGCGCATAACCGCGTGGAGCAGTGCGTTGATCCTACGGCGCATGCCGAGCTGCTGTGCCTGCGCGCAGCAGCTGCCGCAGAAGGTGGGTGGCGGTTCTCTGATTGTACGCTTTATGTGACCTTGGAGCCATGCGCGATGTGCGCAGGGGCGCTTGTGAACGCGCGCCTCGGCCGTGTTGTGTTTGGAGCCTTTGAGCCGCGCACGGGCTGCTGCGGCAGTGTGTTTGATCTATTGGATCATGCTTTTTTGCATACGGTTCCCGCTGTAGGCGGCCTGCTGGAAGAAGAATGCACTGCCGCATTGCAGGCCTTTTTTGTAGGCAAACGCAGCTGAGCCGGCCACTGGGTGGCTGGTAAGGACGATGGATTCCAAGGGCATAATGGCGCAGGAACCGCAATGCGCGATGGCGATTTTCTAAAATTCACTGCTATGGCGCTAGAAAACGAGCCTTTTTGAAATTGCTTTTTCTTATGCGCAAAGAGGGCGCGGGAGAGGGCTGCCATCGAATTTGGCAGCATTGCGATCGATAGATGCAAAAGATCCTTGCGCAGCAAAAACTTTTCCGCATAGCGCCTTGTTTCAAACGCCATGCAGACATCGAAAAAGCGGCTCGAGTTGCTTTTTGCGATACCCCAAACCGCGCCCTGCACCTTAGCATGTCTGCACACCTTAAATTTGCAGGACGTGCTTCAGCCTTTAGCGCATGGTGCGCTGACGGAGGCCAATTTCCTATGCGCTCCTTTTGCAGGTGGCTTGGCGTGGCACCATTCCGTGGCAGAGAAGAGAGAACGCCGGCTGCATCTCCGGCGGTACCATGGCACTGTGCCACGCCAGGCCACCTGCAAAAGACTTTGTGCGATATGCTTTGTCAAGAATAATTTACTGCAAAATGCAGTAAAAGTCAATACCGCATTTTGCGGTTGGGTAAACTGTGCATGAGGTGAACAGCATGTACAGAAGGATCCGGGAATTGCGGGAGGATGCCGATTTAACCCAGATGGAAATGGCGCGGGTTTTAAACTGTTCGCAGCAGGTGTATAGCAATTATGAACTGGGCCAGCGGGATATCCCTACCGCAGTGCTCATTGCACTTGCACAATATCATAAAACCACTACGGATTACATCCTTGGCCTTACGAACAAGCGATGAGCGCCCCAAAACCAGCAATACCGGCCGCAGAAACTGCAGCCGGTATCATTTTCGTAAGGAAGATTTTCAAAATCCGGAACTCTTTTTGGAAGGAATTTGAGTACCAGAGGAGCAAGCTCCTAAAACAAAAACATGAAGAAAACATTACTTTCCAACGGGTGGATTCCCTTTTCTCTGCAGCCTCCTTTCGCAATTTATGCGCCTCTATTGTAAACCCGCTGATGCGGCGGTGATTTCCCTTGTGTTGTAATTAGAATACTCCTAAAATATGGCAGCTTTAGGAAGATGAAATGAATATTCTGTTGCATCTTTATGAATAAATTTGGCAGGCATAAACCGACAGCAGCCTTTGCCAAAATCGGCGATACCGGCCGGGGATTGCCCGCAGCCGGTATCTTTTTGCAGGAAGGTTTTCAAAAACCGGAACCGTGTTCGGGGGAGAATCCGGCTCCGAA
Source organism: uncultured Clostridia bacterium (assembly GCA_944366945.1). Classification (GTDB taxonomy): domain Bacteria; phylum Bacillota; class Clostridia; order Christensenellales; family CAG-138; genus UBA1685. The sequence goes on along the minus strand of CALVWJ010000019.1, from coordinate 36,510 downwards.
GGAGCAAACTCCTTGTTAGGAAAAATCATAATCATTCATCAATCGTCGTTGGTTGATCGGGCGTTTGTCTATGGCAGGCCTCCTTTCTCATCCAAAGCACCTCTATTGTGAACCCGCTGTTGCGGTGGCGCTTTCCGTTTCGTTGCATATAGGATACTGCACAAATGTGGCATGCGTAGGAACGAAGCATGAAGGATTTGTTTAAATTATATGAACAGAAATTGGAGCGAACCGGCCGGGAGGAGCAAAGCTGAAATGCATGGAAATGAGAACTGAAGCCGTCAATCGGCAGTTTAATCGGAAAAATAGGCCATGTGGATGGCTCGATGATGCACGGATATCCCATAGCCGGCAATAGGTATCGCTTGCAGCGCATTTATCGCATATGCGGATTGGGATTGGCTTGGAATCAACGGCATAGCCTGCTGCTTTAAACTATTCTGAATTTCCATGAGAGAATCGAAAAAGAAGGCTTTGCGGAAATAATTAATAAAGAAACAAACGCTGTTCCATGGTTCGGTGCGCGGTGGTTTTTGTACCGCGTTTTGAAGAGAAAAAGGGCGCCGCTGTCCTCTATGGGGCAGTTACAGGGAAGATGACTGATGCGCAAACCCTTTGGAGCAATTTGCGGGCGCTCACAGAAGCAGGCAATCCAGCTGGATTGCCTGCTCCGTTTCCGATGTGCTTTCCGATGCGCTGAGGGACGGCAAATGCCGCCCCTCAGTGTGCAAATCGCATTATTCTCCCTTAATTGCTGCGAGCGCTGTTTTGGCTACATTTTCAGCGGTAAAGCCGAATGCGCGGAACAGTTCTCCCGCAGGTCCGGAAGCGCCAAAATGATCGAGGGTAACGGTTTTTCCATCAAGCCCTACATAGCGCCCCCAGCCGAAACTTGTTCCTGCTTCCACCGCAACGCGCTTGCGCAGGGCTTTAGGCAGCACGCTTTCCTTATAGGCTTCGTCCTGCTGCTCAAACAGGTCCATGCAGGGCATGGAAACAAGGCGTGCAGTATACCCCTGCACGGCAAGGATGTCCGCAGCCTTTAAAATGAGCTCCACCTCGGAACCGGAAGCCATGAGGATAACATCCGGCGTGCCCTTGGGGTCACGCAGGATATAAGCGCCGCGCTGTGCGCCTGCGCCCGTTTCTGCAAGCTGTGGCAGGTTCTGGCGGGTAAGCGCAAAAACGGAAGGCGCTTGCAACTTGAGCGCAGTCAAGTATGCATAGGCCGTCTCCTTCTGATCCGCCGGGCGGAACACAAAGGTGTTTGGCGTGGCGCGCAGCGCCGCAAGCTGCTCGATAGGTTGGTGGGTGGGACCGTCTTCACCCACGCCGATGCTGTCATGGGTAAGAATATAGAGCACAGGCAGCTTCATAAGTGCGCTAAGACGCAGCGCCGGCTTCACATAGTCGGAGAATACGAAAAATGTGGCGCAATATGCCCTTAGACCGCCATAAAGCGCAATGCCGTTGGCGATGCAGGCCATCGCAAGCTCACGCACGCCAAAATGGATATTCGCACCTTCCCGGCAATCCGGCGCAAAAAAGCCCCGGCCCTTCATTTCTGTTTTATTGGAGGGGGCAAGATCGGCACTGCCGCCGAACAGGTTCGGGAGATATGCAGCAAGCTTGTTGAGCACATCCCCGCTGGCTGCGCGGGTCGCTTTGGGGCCTTCCGCTGCAAACAAGGTCTCATCCGATGTGAGCGCTTCCGGGAGATCCTGGCTGTGCCAAGCCGTCCATTCTGCATAAAGCGCCGGATAGGCTGCCCGGTAGGCTTCCAGCATGGCGTCGTATGCGGCATTCCCTGCTGCGCAGTGCTGCGCAAGCGCTTCATAATGCGCGTAGATTTCAGCGGGGATTTCGAACTTATCGGAAGTCCAACCCATCGCTTCTTTCATTGCAACGATGTTTTCTTCCCCAAGCGGTTCGCCATGCGCGCTTGCCTTGCCTTGCTTTGCAGTGCCCTGCGCGATATTTGTGTGCACAATGATAAGAGAAGGCTTTTCGGCTTCAGCTTTTGCTGCTTCAAGCGCTACGCTGACCGCACCCACATCTTCGCCATTATCTACAGAGATTACCTGCCAGCCATAGGCGGCAAAGCGGGCAGCGACATTTTCTGCAAACGTTGTGTCCGTATCGCCTTCAATGGAAATGCGGTTGCTGTCATAAAGCGCGATCAGTTTTCCCAGCTTCTGCGTGCCCGCAAGGCTCGCGGCTTCGGAGGCAGCGCCCTCCATCATGCAGCCATCGCCCATAAGCACAAAGGTATAGTTGTCTACAACCGGGAAGCCTTCCCGGTTAAATTTGGCTGCCATGTGCGCTTCGGCCATCGCCATGCCGACCGCCATGGAAAAGCCCTGCCCCAGCGGGCCTGTTGTGGCTTCTACGCCCACCGTGTGGCCATATTCGGGGTGGCCGGGGGTGCGGCTGCCAACCTGGCGGAAATTTTTCAAATCTTCCATGGTAAGTCCATAGCCGTACAGGTGCAGCAGTGCATATTCCAGCATGGAGGCATGCCCTGCGGAAAGCACAAAACGATCTCGCCCGGTCCAGGAAGGGTTCTTGGGATTGTGTTTCATCTGCTTCCAAAGGGCGTAAGCCATCGGTGCTGCGCCAATGGCCATGCCAGGATGGCCGCTGTTGGCTTTCTGAATCGCGTCTGCCGCGAGCACGCGGATTGCGGAAATAGCCTGCCGTTCAATCGTCTGCATAAAATATCCTCCAAACCTTTTGCGTTCACCAAAAATTGATTTCCAAGCGGATATAGGATATTATAACATAAAATGAAAAAAGCAGAAGGGGAGAGCCCAATTTTGGAAGGGAAACACAGCTTTGTTATGCTAACGCCCATTGGCCCGCTTACGGGCGTGGAAGAATGCGGCGCGATTACGGCGCTTTCCTTTGGCGGTGTGCCGGAAGCGCAGCAGGCGCCTACGCCGCTGCTTGCAGAGCTTGCAAAGCAGCTCGCGGAATATTTTGCAGGGCAGCGCAGGGAATTCACGCTGCCGCTTGCGCCGCAGGGTACTCCTTGGCAGCACAGGGTGTGGGATGCGCTGCTGCAGATCCCTTATGGGGAAACCCGGAGCTATGGCGCAGTTGCGCGCTTTGCCGGCAATCCGAAGGCTGCTCGCGCTGTTGGCCATGCAAACAACCGAAATCCCATCCCTATTTTAATCCCGTGCCATCGCGTGATTGGCGCGGATGGAAGCCTTATCGGCTATGCGGGTGGAATGAATGTGAAACGGGAGCTTCTCGCACTGGAGGCGTCTGCGCAAAATTGAAAGGAAAACGCCGCAAAACGTGAGAATTTGTAGGCGATTTTGCATCCGGCTTGCGCATGCGCGCGTTATGCAGTAGAATAAGAATGGTATCATGCCAATATTATGAAATGGACTACAAAAAACAAGTAAGGAGGATGCACAACCATGCCGGGTATTATCACCAACGAATTGGGGAAGATCAGCATTTCGGAAGACATCATTGCGGCGATCGCAGGCTATGCTGCTTCTGAAAATTACGGGATCGTTGGGATGAGCGCAAAGACCACGGGCGATCAGCTCTGGCAGCTCATTGGCGGCGATAACCAGAAGCGCGGCGTCAAGGTTACTGTGCTGGAGGATGGCGAGCAGGTGGATATCGACCTGTTTGTTACCATCGTTTATGGAACATCGCTTTCCGCCGTGGCAAAGAACGCAATCGAGAATGTGCGCTATCGCGTAAAGGATATGACGGGGCTCAACGTGCGCAACGTCAACATTTACGTGGAGGCTGTGCGCGCATAACACAGGAGCTCGCCGCCTGCGCGCGCAGCGCGCCGGCGGTGCAGGGAGGAAATCAAATTGACAAATACGACCACGACCATTGGCGGCGCGCTGCTGCGGGAAATGTTCTTAACGGGCGCGGCGCTGCTCGACAAAAACCGGGCGTTGATCGACTCGCTCAACGTCTTTCCCGTGCCGGATGGCGACACGGGCACCAACATGTTCATGACCATGCAGGGTGCGGTCAAGGAAATTAAAGAATGCAAGGGAGATACGGTGGCGGAAATTGCTGCCGCAGCTTCGCTGGGCTCGCTTAAGGGCGCGCGGGGTAACTCGGGCGTAATCCTTTCGCAGATCCTGCGTGGCTTTTCCCGCGCGCTTGCAGGCGCAGAAGAGATGGACAGCGCGCTGTTGGCGCAGGCGCTCAAAACCGGAACTGAAGCGGCTTATAAAGCCGTAATGAAGCCAAAGGAAGGCACAATGCTCACCGTTTCGCGCATGATTGCCGATGCGGTAGCGCAGGCTGCAGGCGAAGGGGCAAACGTCTATAAGCTTATCGACCTTATGGTCGAAAGCGGCGAAGCGGCGCTGCGCATTACGCCGGACCTGCTCCCCGTGCTGCGCGAGGCGGGCGTTGTCGACTCCGGCGGCAAGGGCCTCCTTACCATTTTCCGCGGCTTTAAAATGGCGATCGATGGCGAAGAAATCGAAGACTACGTGGATCCTTCCGCAACGGAAGACCCCATGCAGGAAGGCGCAACGCTTGAGGATCTCGAGGACATCAAATTTGGGTATTGTACGGAATTTTTTATTATTCATCTGGACGAATCCTTTACGGAAGCGGATCTTGACCGGTTGCGCGAGAAGCTCAACAAGATCGGGGACTCCGTGGTCGTGGCATACGATTCGGATTTCGTAAAGGTGCATGTCCATTCGAACTGTCCCGGAAAGATCCTGCAGCTTGCCCTGCGCCTGGGTGAGGTGGACCGCATCAAGATCGAAAACATGCGTGAGCAGAACCGCGAACTTCTTGAAACCATGAAGAAGAATGAGAAGGAGAACGCGATTGTTGCTGTAAGCGCTGGGGAAGGGATTGACGAAGTATTCCGCTCGCTTGGCGTTGCGGCCATCATCCAAGGGGGGCAGACGATGAACCCCAGCATCGAAACCATCGGTCACGCCATCAAAAAAGCGAATGCACGCAACGTATTTGTGCTGCCCAATAATTCCAACATTATCCTTGCGGCACAACAGGCGGCAGAGCTTTCAGACCGCAACGTGATTGTAATCCCAACCAAAACTATGGTGCAGGGTATTGCAGCCGCCGTTGCCTTTGAGCCGGATGCGGAGCCACAGCAGGATGCACAGCTTATGAAAGAAGCGAGCGAAAATGTGCTCTCTGGTTCGGTAACCTATGCCGTGCGCGATACGCACTTTAACGGCTCGGAGATCCATGAAGGCGATATTATGGGCCTCATGGATGGGGAGATTGTGGAAGTCGGCCAGAGCGTGGATACAGTCGCACTCAACCTTCTTTGCAATATGATTGAAAAGAAGGGCGAAGAATCCATTGTAACCGTTTTCTATGGGGAAAACATGGATGAGCAGAACGCAAACGCGCTTCTTGAAGCCGTAAGCGAAAAATACCCCGATGCGGAGTGCATGGTGCAGCGTGGCGGCCAGCCGCTGTACTATTACTACTTCTCCGTGGAATAATCCGAAATGGAGCTCGGGGAACCGATCACAAGCATAAAGGGAATAGGCCCGCGCCGGGCGGAAGCGCTCGGCAAGCTGGGCCTGTTTTCGTTGCGCGATCTCCTCTATTTTGCACCGCGGGACTATCTCGACTACTCGCAGGAAACGCCGCTGTGTTCAGCGGAGCATGGCGCGTTGGTTGCCCTGCATGTCATCCTGCTTGCGCCGCCCAAACATGCGCGCATCCGACGTGGGATGGAGATTACCACTGTGCGCGCATGTGCCTATGGCGCAGATGCGCAGGATAAAACTTCGCAGTTGCTTCTCACTTGGTACAATCAGCCCTATCGCGCGCAAAGCCTTGCGGCAGGGCAGGAATGGTATGCCTGTGGCCGCATGGACCGAAGCCGCGGCGTAAGGCTCGTGAATCCATCCCTACATGCACAGCTGCCAGGCGTTGTACCGCTCTATCCGCTGGTGCAAGGACTTTCCCAGAAGGTTTTGCGGGATGCGGTTGCGGCAGCGCTTGCCGCAGCGGAAGGGAAAATCGTGGAAACCCTGCCGGATGCGTTGCTTGCGCAGTATAACCTCATGCCATTGAGCGAGGCGATTTCTGCGCTGCATCTGCCGCGGGATTTGCAGGCGGCAAAAGCCGGAAGGGACAGGCTTGCCTTTGAAGATATGCTGCTCTTTTCGCTGATGTGTTCCCTGCTGCGCCGCGAACGGTTGGCAACGGTAGGGCCTGCATTTTCTATGCAGGGTGTGCTGGAGCGTTTTTTGGCGCTTCTACCCTTTACTCCAACGGGTGCACAGCGCCGCGCGATGCAAGAAATTTCCCGGGAAATGTCGAATGGACGACAGATGAACCGCCTCTTGCAGGGGGATGTGGGCAGCGGCAAAACCGCAGTCGCACTCTTTACCATGTATGCTGCGGCGGAAAACGGATACCAGAGCGTGCTGATGGCGCCCACCGAGATCCTGGCGCAGCAGCATTTCAACGCCCTCAAGAGCATCTTTGGCGCACGTGCTCTTCTGCTTCAAGGCGGCATGAAAAAGCGCGAGCGGGATGCGGCATATGAAGCGATTCAAAGCGGGGAGGCGTTTGCGATCGTCGGCACGCATGCACTGCTTTCCGCGGGCGTCCATTTTAAAAACCTGGGCGCTGTGATCGCCGATGAGCAGCATCGTTTTGGCGTGCGCCAGCGCGCGGCTATCGGCGCAAAAGGCGCGCATCCCCATACGCTGATTATGAGCGCAACGCCCATTCCCCGTACGCTCTCGCTGATCCTTTATGGGGACTTAGACGTGTCCGTGCTGGATGAATTGCCCCCAGGCCGCAAGCCTGTAACGACGCGGTATGTGCCGCAGGCGAAGCGGGCTGCGTTGTATGGCTTTGTGGAAGCACAGGTGCGCTCGGGGCGGCAGGCTTACGTCGTTTGTCCGCGCGTAGAACAATCCGAAGCGCTGCCGGAGGTGCGCAGCGCGGGCGAAGTGTGCGCCGAGCTGCAAAAGATGCTTTCCGTGCGCGTAGGCCTTATGCATGGGAAGATGGCGGCTGCCCAAAAGGAAGCGGTGATGGAGGCATTCCGCGCGGGCACGCTGGATGTGCTGGTTTCCACAACGGTAATCGAGGTAGGCGTGGACGTGAAGAACGCTACGGTGATGGTCATTGAAAATGCGGATCGGTTTGGCTTGGCGCAGCTTCACCAGCTGCGTGGGCGCGTAGGACGCGGCAGCGCGGAGTCCTTCTGCTTTCTGCTTGCGCAAACGGATTCTGCGGCTGCGCGCGCGCGGCTTATGACGCTTACGCAGACCAACGATGGCTTTGCCATCGCGGAGCAGGATCTCATGCTTCGTGGCCCCGGAGAATTCCTGGGCCAGCGGCAGCATGGTATGGATGCGTTTGCCGCAGCGAAGCTTGCTGGTGATATGGCGGCGCTGAACAATGCGCGCGCCGCGGCGGATATGCTGCTTGCTGCGCAGCCTCCGGAATGCGCGCCGATGCTAGCGCGGGCACGTGCCTTAATCGATGCGCGCCGCGGCGAGATCGCGCCCAACTAAAGGAAGGCCTGGGCAAAATGGGAACCGCGAAACGCAAAAAGGAGTTTCAAATGAAAACGCCGAGAAAAACCACATGCGTTCAACCTGCTGCCAATCCTGTGAAATATAAACCAGCCAAACATGCATAAGCACTGCCGGCAACCTTTCCAAAGCTTGCCGATGTGCTGCTGCAAAGCGCGTTTATGAGCGCAGCAAAAACCTTTGGAAAGCGCTGGAAAAGAAGCAAAAGCGTTTATAAATGGTATCCATACGGCGAAACGCTGCTTGATGATAGGGACTTGCCGGAAATGAACAAAGACGGGCGCGCTGCAAAATGCAATTGTGCAGCGCGCCCTTTTTATACCAAAAGTAAGGCTTTGAGAAAAGCAGGCGCAAGTACCGGGAAATGGGAAGAGAAAAGCGAATTTGGGGAGGCGTTTTTCGGCGGCTTTCGTGCAAAATGTGGAAAAGGTTCTGCTGCGTTCCCGCATGCGCTTTTTCGGGCACATGCGGCTGAAATGGATCGTATTTTCCCCTCGGCCACCGTTTGTAGGGTGAAAACCATGGCCTGCGCACCCATTTCCCTGCCTTTTATGAAAGCGTGCAAACGCGCGGCCCAATCTGTTATGGTGGGCCTGCCTGCGGAGTTTCGCTCTGCGCTCTGCCGGTACGCAGTATAGAAAACTGAAAAGATCTTTATGAACTTATCGCGAATAAAAATGCACAGTTTGATTGCAAAAGTCTATGGAACGTACCTTAACTGATTGGCAAAACAGGAATTATTTGCCCTTTTCATAGAATACCAGCGTCATGGTATCGTTGATTTGTTCGAACGCCCCTGTTTGCCGGTAGCCTAACTTTTCATAAAGGTGGCAATTCCTTTTTTCCTGCAAAATCGTACTGAGATGCCATGTTGTAACATCATCGTGAATGTGTTCGATTTGCCGCAGCGCCGCTTGTGCGATGCCGCGGCCTTGGTGCAGAGGGTGCACAGCCAGCGCAGAGATCTTGGCGGTTTTGTGCTCGGGATCAATGCGAACTCTGACGGCGCCTACCGGAACGCCGCTTTCAACGAAGAGGTATCCATAAGTGCCCGGGGATAAATACTTCTGCAAAAGCACCGATTTGCTTTCCAGGTAAGGGCTCATATCGTCATGATATGTTTCATACAGCGGTTGAAAAGCTGCACGCTGAATCGCGAACGCAGCATCCAGATCGCGCGCATGAAACCGGACAACCTTCATTGTGATTCCCCCCACAGAATGGCATGAATTCTGTTTAATATAGTAAACAAACTGCAAAAAAAGTCAATCTTTGCGCAGAGAAAACCGCCTAAAAAGGAAGCTCTTTCGGGCGTTTGCGATGCTGCATTGCAGCCGCGGTGCAAAGGGGGTGTACCGCTTAGATTCAATTTTGCATCATGTTCCAATTTATGCCAATCCGCTAAATAATCCAGAGCTTTCATCGGCGCCAGCGCAACCCAAAACATTTTAAAATTCAAAATAAAAAAAGCATTCGCGTAAATCATATAAAAAGAAAGCACGCGTGTTGAATTGCTTTTCTTTGCATTGATTCCTATAGATTTCCATTCATAAATCCCTCTTGGAACGCGCATGTTAAGACCACATCATCAAGGAGGTGAGAAACACATGGCACGGAATAACGTTCTTGTTCCCGAGTCCAAGAAGGCGATGGATGCGTTCAAGATGGAAGTTGCGAATTCTCTGAACGTGAATCTGAAGCAGGGCTACAACGGCGACTTGACATCCCGCGAAGCCGGCTCCATTGGCGGCGAAATGGTGAAGCGCATGATCGCTTATGCCGAAAACAACATGCAGAAGTAACTGCATTGCTAGAAAGAAACTTGATAGGAAAGGAGGAAAAACACAATGGCGAACAACAGCAGCAAGGCGAAGCTCCAGAGCTTCAAAACGGAAGTTGCGAACTCCCTGAACGTAAATCTGAAGCAGGGTTACAATGGTGACATCACCGCGCGTGAAGCCGGTTCTATCGGCGGCGAGATGGTGAAGCGCATGATCGCTTATGCGCAGAACAACATGAACACCAGCGGTAACATGATGAAATAACACAAACAAGAAAGACAATAGCGGCTGGGGGTATCCCCGGCCGCTATGCGTTGCGCGCAGCCATGGCGGAAAGCGCAAGGCTGCGCGTAAAAAAGTATGCAGTGGGGAAACTAAGCGAGAATGCGGCCTGTTGGGCCTAAGGAAAGGGATTGCGCAATGGAACGGGATAAACGGATCGAAATGCTGCTGGACGCGCTTGAAGAAAGCGGGATCCGCCAGCTTGCGGAGATTATGAACGATCCCAAACGGCTGTTTTGGCGCAGCTTTCTCTCGGGCATTTTTCGCGGCCTTGGCGCGGCGATCGGCTTCAGCGTCCTCGGCGCGCTTGCGCTCATCGCGATCAAGTGGGTCTTTGGAATCGATTTTTCTTAAGCGATGGGGCGTTGGGACCCGTTCCCCTGCAGTTAAACGGCAACCTCTGCGCAGGATGCCGGGCCCTGCGCTTTAGCGGTCATGCTTCTGCTGATGCATCCAAACCTTCATAACGAGGCGGTGCGGCAACAGCTTTGTGAAAAACACCTGGGTGCGGATGCGGAAATCGTGGATGGAAACGTCTTTGTTGCTGTGGTAAAGATCCTTGATGGCAGTGCGCACCACTTCCTCTGCCGTAAACATGATGTTGAAATACGTTACCGCATCGCTTCCCTTTTGGATTGCATGGTCGAAAAATTCCGTTTGAACCCAGCCGGGGCACATGGCCATGCAGCGGATTTTGCGCGGCTTGAGTTCAACGTTCAGCGCGCGGGCATAGCTGAGCACGAATGCCTTGGTCGCGCCATAAACATTGATGTAGGGAACGGGCTGGAAGGAGGAGAGGGAATCAAGCTGCAGGATCTTTGCGCCTTCATGCATGTAGGGAAGCGTAAGCTCCGTCATCGCGACGAGCCCCTTGCAGTTGAGGTCGATCATCGCGAGCGAGTCCGAAAGGGGGATGTCCGCATAAGTCCCAAAACGCCCAAAGCCGCTTGCATTGACAAGAACGCGCACGTCCGGCTTTTCCGCGGCGAGCAGCGCCGCATAAGCGTCCCAGCCCGGCTTTGCAGAAAGATCTAGCGGCACGATGCGAAGCGGCGTGCTTACGAGCTGCTTCAACTCTTCGAGGCGCTCTGCCCTGCGCGCGATTACCCAGATTTCCTCAAACGGTTCCTGCCTGCTCAATTGGAGCACAAATTCGCGCCCCATGCCCGAGCTTGCGCCGGTGATTACTGCAATCTTCATTGTTTTTACGCTTTCCTTTCTATTTCATGGTTCCTATGGGAATGAGCCCCAAATTCGAATGCCGTTTTTATTATCGTATAACTGGAAGCTTTTTTCAAATCCTTTTGAAAAAGTTCACATGCAGTACCCATGTTGCGCTTGCGCGGCTGCAAAAAGCGGGGTACCATGGAAAAAACGCAGATGGCTAAGGAGAATGCAAATGCAAAAACTGGATGGTTTGATGCGGGAGGTAAGCGCGCTCAAGCCCGGCGCGCTGGAAGCAAACCTGGAGCAGGCGCAGGATTTTATGGAGATGGTGCAGCTTTATAACAGCGCCATTCGGGAGATCACGACCAAGCTTGAGATTTTGAATTCCGAATTCAACATGCGCTATGACCATAACCCCATCCACCATATCGACAGCCGCTTGAAAAGCCTGCCCAGCATCGTGGAAAAGCTGCGGCGCAAAGGGATGAAGGTGAGCATTGCAAGCGCAAAGGAGAACCTAACGGATATTGCAGGCGTGCGCGTGGTTTGCAACTATATAGACGACATCTACCGGATTGCCCAGATGCTTTCCACACAGGATGATATCATCGTCCTGCGCCGCACGGACTATATCGAATCTCCCAAGGAAAACGGCTATCGAAGTTTGCATTTGGTGGTGAGCGTCCCGGTTTTCCTTTCCAATGGGAGCGTAGCGGTGCCCGTTGAAATCCAAATCCGCACCATTGCAATGGATTTTTGGGCAAGCCTTGAGCACCAGATCCGCTATAAATCGAGCGAAGCCATTCGAGAGGATGAAGCGCTGCGCAAAGAGCTTAAACGCTGCGCCGAAGAGAGCACCGCGCTTGATCGGCGCATGCAGGAGATCTATCAAAGGTTGCAGCAGGGCAAACAGGACGTTTAAGCATCCTGCTTGCTGCTTGAAGTCCATGGTGGGATCGCGACCACGGGCCTGCGTTGGCTTTTACGAGAAGTGCGGCAAATCTGCAAAGGCCCCCTTGCTTAGCAAGGGAGCCTTTATATGGATTGCTGTGCGCATAAAAGGAGGCGCTATGGCATCCGCTGCGTTTGCAACAGGATGCAAGGATATCCCGAAGCAGCTCCCTTACCTATGCAGCTGCCTAGCCTTTTTTGAGCGCCTTATTGATTTTTTGAACCTTGGTGTGGACGCTGCGATATAGAAGCAACCAGATCATGGCGTAAATCGCGAGAAAAACGCCGAAATAGGCAAGCACGCCGGCAAAGGTATGCTCCATCCAATGCGAAAAATATGCGATAGGCAACATGGATAGGGAGAGCACGAGGAAATGGACGGCTGTGGCTTTCGAAATACTCCAGTGTTCCATCTGGAATGCGCAGGATGCCGCGGCGCAGGCTGCGCCAAGCACGCCGCAAAGAAGGGTTTGAAGCGCAACGGCTGCAAGCTCGCTGCCGAGTTGCGCCACAAGCGTTGGCACGCAGGGATAATATTCCCCGCCATAACAGGCGGAGATGCAGAGGGTAATCAGCTGGCCGAGCGCAATCCCCAGGGGAAAGCCCAGCAGCGCGCGCAAAAGCACCGTTTTTTTCATATCCATGGGTCACCTCGTTCAGATGCCAAGAATTTCCTTGATTTTCGCAACGTAGCGCCGGGAAACAAAGGCTGTCATTCCGTTTGAAAGTTCCATGCAGATGGTGCCGGAAAGGCTGAGATCAAGCCGCTTTACCCTGCGTAGATTGACGATCTCGGAATGGGAAATGCGGACGAAGCGCAGCGGCATAAGGCGTTCTTCCGCCTCATAAAGGCGCAGACGCAACGCATAGAGATTGCCGTCCAGAGTTTGCGCATATACCTTTTGCTGCTGTGCGTAAATGCGCAGGATCTCATCCGGCTGAAGCAGGTGGACCGTATCCCCTGCAAATCCGGCGATGGTGGACGACCGCGCGTCCGAAAGCCGGGCGATCAGCGCCTGCACTTCTTCCGTAACGGCTGCGGCGCGAATGACGAGCTCTGGCTCCGCGCAGGCGGAATCGATTTGGATTTTAATCTGCATGCTGCCCTCCTCCGGGGAACCCCGTTTCCCTCAAGGATGTTTGCAGTATAGGGAATCCAAGGCGTATTTTCCAGCGCTTTGCGATAGGTGGCTGCCTTTGGAATATAGACGGCAAGAAAGCTTAGCGCAGATAGGTGTTGCGGTATTCTTCACGCACCGCTTCCGGCACAAGCCGCCCGCCGGTTGCCCAGAGCACATGGGTAGCATTTTCCATGTGCGCGGAAATGCCATGTGCAACGAGGTAAGCTTCCATGCCGGGCGCCGCGGCAAGCAGCGAGGGCGCAGGAAGGCAGGCGCAGGCGGAAGGCTCGATGAAAATGGATTCGCACTCCATAAGCGCGCGCATCATGTTATAGAGACGATCGTCCTCGAGCGTGTATGCACCGGAGAGCAACGTGCGCACTATGCCTCCAACAAACCCTGAGGGCCGGCCGACTGCAAGGCCGTCCGCATGTGTTTTGCCGCTTAAGCCCACATCCTGCACGGAAATGTTCTGATTCAAGCCGGTTGCAAGGCCAAGGAGCATGCAGGGGCATTGCACGGGTTCCGCATAGAACACATGCACGTTGTCGCCATAAATCAGCTTTAATCCAAACGTGATCCCGCCGGGCGCGCCGCCGACCCCGCAGGGAATGGTCACAAACAGAGGGTGCTCCGCATCCACCGCAATACCCTGCGCCGCAAGTTGTCCCTGCAGGCGCAGCGCTGCGACCGCATACCCCATGAACAGATCCACGGAATTTTCATCATCTACAAAATAGCTCATCGGGTCCGCTTCAGAAAGGGCGCGCCCCTGGCGCACGGCTTCGGAATAATCGCCCGCATATTCCATCACGCGCACGCCTTTGCTGCGCAACAGATCTTTTTTCCATGCCCGTGCGTCTGCGGACATGTGTACCGTAACGCGGAAGCCAAGCGCCGCGCTCATGATGCCGATGGAAAGGCCCAGGTTGCCCGTGGAGCCCACCGCAATTTCGTATTGCTGGAAAAACCGCTTGTATTCCGGTTCCGCAAGAATGGAATAATCGTCCGTTTCGCGCAGCAGGCCCGCAGCGCACGCGCGCGCTTCGGCGTGCTTGAGCACTTCGTAGATCCCGCCGCGCGCCTTCACGGAGCCGGCAACGGCAAGGTCACTGTCCCGCTTGAGCAGCATGCGCCCGGGCAGGCACGGAGCGCTGCTCTTGCGCAGAAATGCTGCCATGTGCGGAATCTCCGTGAGCGGGGATTCGATCAGCCCGCCATCGGCTGCGGTTTCGGGGAAGCAGCGCTTGATATAGGGCGCAAAGCGCGCAAGCCGAAGCGCTGCATCCTCCACATCCGCGCGCGAATAGGGGAGAGCGGCAAGCGCAGCTTCCGCCGGGCGCAGATGGGGATTCAACCAAACGCATTCTTCCGCTTCGGCGATTTTGCGAACGATCGGGTCTTCGAAATAACGGTGCTTCATTTCCATAAAAATGCTCCAATCATATTTAGAATGGCTTGTTTGCGCACAACAACTAAACGGGCGGTACCATAAGAAAACACAGGCTAATTTCGCCCATTCGCCCCGGCGCTGTGTTGGCCGGCCCTGGAAGGGAGCCCGCCCTGCCTGCGGCGGGGCCGCCTTGCCCAGAACAAATACGACTGAACTTGTCGCTCTACCCTTGAAACGGCAGATGTGCGGCAGATGCGCGAAAAAGGCGTTAGGAGACATACGCACTGCGGTATGCCTTCCGATGATAATGCAATTGCCTCAATATGCCCCTTCATGGCGATGTTTTCCTGGGCTGCCTCTCCTAAGGTGGGGGAACGCAAAAGGCTTAAGGCATGGCGCACAGCGGGAAATCAATGCAATCCAGCTATTGCTGAAAGCTTACCTTCTACGCATTTGCGATGTAAGAGACAAAAGCTTCTGTGCGCTTAATAAGCGCTCCTCCAGGGCTCTCACAATCCCGCTTTGCTGGAAAGAAGATGGCTGTCAAGCGAAGCGGAACAGGTTGAGGCCGGTTTGCGCATCGAATGCCCGGTCTACTTGACCGTTTAGGATGCGGATGACCAGCTCTCCTGTGGCGCTGATGACGGCGCGGCTCAAATGACCGCCGAACACACGGCCCATGGCGTCGCCCGCGCTCATGTGAATGTGACTGTAATGCTTGCCATTCATGGTAGAGATGGTCCCGGTGAGCGATACGATCTCATATGCGCCTCGGAACGTGTTGGGCGAAAAGCGCTTTTCTGCCGTGTTGTATACGCCGGCGGTAAATTCGTTGATTGCGCCAAGCCCGCTAACCTCAGCAAGCAGGATATGCTCCGCGCTGGAGATGGCTTCAAGCTGCGTCAGAATCTCTTCCCCTTGATCCAGCCGGACGAGGAGCGTATTTTCAAATCTCTTATATTCCATTTGTGAGCCTTCTTGCTTTTTCAGAGGATTCAAACGCGCGGGTAAACGCGTGCAAGCCAGTTCCAGCAGCAGGCGATGCCTGCAATGCCAAGGATAAGGATGAGGATGCTTCCCGGCACATACTGCACGAGATAAGAACCGAACAGGTTGAACGTGATGTGAACGATGATGCTTGACCAGAGCGTTCCGGTCCGCTCAAATACGAGCGTGAGCGCAACGCCCATCATAAACGCATAAGCGATCCAAATCAATTCGCCATGCAGGATGGCAAAAACAAGGCTGGAGAGCACGCAGGCGAGCGCAACCGGCATGGCGCGGCGCAGGCGCGTATAAACGAGCCCGCGGAATATGACTTCCTCTGCAATGGGAGCAAAAATCACCGTGGAAAGCGCCGTGATAAATCCTGGCGCATCCAGGCTCGACGAAGCTTCCGTATAGGAATCCATGAGCGCTTCCGGGATGGGGAGCAGCGCAAGCAGAAGTGAAATTACGATGGAAAGGGCTGTTGCGCCCAAGACGAGCGGCCAGATGGCGCCCGGCGAAAGCGGGAAAAGGGAGATCTCTCGCGCATAGCTTTTTTTACGCGCCGCGAACACGGGCAGCAGAAGCAAAAGCGTAAGCGCATTGGAAATGAGCGTAAGCAAGCCCGCATTGCGGATCAAGGCGTCTGCCACCTGCGCTGCAAGCGCTGTTGCCTCCGGTGCAATGCCGTTGGAGAAAAGCACGATCCCGGAGCGGATGCTGAGCCATATGGCAGCGGCAAAACTTACGAACAACTGTATGCCAATGAAAAGCAACGCATAACACGCCGCTTTCCCTAAAGCGATAAATACGCCTTTTGAACGCATGTTTTAAACCTAAGCCTTGCTGGAGCAAAGCTGATCCTTTCTTTTAAAAATAAGGTTAAGACTGCATTCCGAATGCAAAATCCGTTGCAGTTCTTATATTTTAGCATACTCTCGCGTATTGTGGAACAGCGGAGGATTCGCTATAATTATGAAAAAAGAACCAGTTAAATTCGCCGGCTGAAAAGGAGCGTTTGCGTATGCTGAACCAACATCTATCCATATCCCCTGCGGTGCAGGAGGCGCTTGCGCAGGGCAAACCTGTTGTGGCGCTGGAGTCCACCATCATTTCCCATGGCATGCCATACCCGCAGAACCTTGAGACTGCGCGCGGCTGCGAGCGCGTTGCGCGGGAACATGGCGCAGTGCCTGCAACCTGCGCGATCCTGGGCGGCAAGCTGTGCGTTGGCATGGAGGATGCGCAGCTGGATTATCTGGCCCGCACGGGCACCAAGGTCATCAAGGCCAGCAGGCGGGATATCCCGCTTCTCGTTGCAAGGAAGCTCGATGGCGCTACGACCGTAACCGGAACGATGATCCTCGCCGCAATGGCGGGCATACGCATTCATGCAACGGGCGGCATTGGCGGCGTGCATCGCGGCGCACAGCAGACCATGGACATTTCTGCGGACCTGGAGGAGCTGGGAAAAACGCCGGTTGCCGTGGTGTGCGCAGGCGCAAAAAGCATTCTGGACCTTCCGCTCACCATGGAATACCTCGAAACGCGCGGCGTGCCCGTGATCGGGTACCAAACGGATGAGCTGCCCGCATTCTATACGCGCAAGAGCGGCCTTCCGGTAGACTGCCGGCTGGATACGCCGGAGGAAGTTGCTGCGGCGATTCGCACGCAGTATGAGTTGGGGTATCATGGCGGTATGCTCATTACAAATCCCATCCCGGAGGAAGACGCGCTTGATCCGGATTACATTGAGCGCGTGATTGAGGATGCTTGCGCGGAAGCCAAGCAGAAAGGGATCCATGGCAAAGCTACGACACCATTCCTGCTTGCGCGCATCCATGAGATCACGGGCGGAAACAGCCTTGCTTCCAACATTAAGCTGGTGTACAACAACGTGGCGCTTGCGGCCGAAATCGCAAAATGCCTCTGAAAACGCGATGAAAAGGGCTGATGCTGCCACGCATCAGCCCTTTTGGCTGCGAAAGAGGCAGCCTGGTGTATGCCATCCAGAGACCAAGAGGCTATGCAGAGGTTTGCGCGCTGGCGCTTGTGGGTTTGTGGTCGCTTCATGGGCGTTCATCTGCGCGTGCTCCCTTTACAGGTGCTGCTAGGGTTGCTTTAAGCCTGCGCCAATGGTTCCCGTGTAGAGCGCCGCGGCACCGCCCCCTTTTGTTTGCAGAATTTCCGTATTTTCATACTTCCATTTCATACTGTTTTCTTATAAAATATATATATATCCTATATCCCATGAAAAGGAGCGTGTAGATCATGGAAAACGCCCCTCTGGATACGGAACGGGACGTTGCACAGCAAACGGCAGAAACGCCGGGCGGATTCGTGTGCGAAAAATGCGGCCATGTGCATGATGCCCCGGAAGCAGAGTCCGGGCAGTCCTTAAGCGAGCTCAACCCGCGCACGCTGTTCCTTAGAAACCTGCTTGCAGTGGTGGCCGCTGGGCTGTTCCTGCTTTCCTTGCTTTCCGATCAAAACCACATGACGTTTAAGGCCATTGCCTACATCATCGGCGCGCTGGCTTATTTTGGCGAGGTTCTAATGCTCACGGATTGTTTCCGCCACAAACCATCGGGAAGAGAGCTGTTTATGCCATATCTTTTCGGTGCGATGTATGTCATATTGGGCATCAGCTATGCGGTGGGCACGCATTAAGGGCCTTGTTCCGGAACAAATGAATCGATGCTAAAAAGAGGCTGGGCACATACTGCGCCCAGCCTCAATGCATCGTGAGGCACCATGCAGGGCTCCCAAAGCATGGGTTTCCCATCCTGCATGAAGCCGAGGCCCTGGTATAGTGTAAATCTCCAGTTGAACGCAAAAAGCAGCCGTCCAAAAAATTCCATTTGAAGCACAGCGAGCCTTTTGCTTGGAACGCGCTTGCAGCAATCCATTGGAAACCCCATCGGCTTTGGCCAAAGCTTTTGCGCGGGATGGGCATGAGGAAGCCAGACGCGCTTAAAACAGGTATGCCTCCTTTTTGACACGCGAAAGGCGGGGCAGCTGGACTGCCCCGCCTTAGTTTGTGGAAAAACCTTTCTGTCAGAAGCACGGTGGCCGCAGCTTCTGGAAGGTTGCATCGGATTTGGCGAAGTGCTCGGCAAATCCGCAAAAGCCCTGCTTAATTCTTTGCAACGCCGAGTGTCACGTGCTCGCCGTTGACGTCCCATTCCTTCACAAAGCCTTTTGCGTCCCCGCCCGAGATGGAATCCGAAAGCGTATCCGCAGCGATCTCTGCGCTGTGCGCCGCAAAAATTTCCGCGATGCGCCCGCTGCCCGCATAGGTGAGCGCGATGTGATCCGTAACTTCAAACCCGGCTTCCTTGCGCATGGTCTGCACCTTGGAAACCAGCTCGCGCACGAAGCCCTCTTCGATGAGCGCCGGGGTCAAATTGGTATCCAGCACAACGGAGAGGTCATGCTCCGTCTGGCTTACAAAGCCGGCCTTCTGCATTGGTTCTACGAGCACGTCCGCATCTGCAAGCGATACGGAAACGCCATCCAACTCAAACGTATAAGCCTGCCCCGCTTTATGCGCCGCAACCACGCGGTCGCCAATGCCTTCACCCTGGAGGTAGGCGTTGATCTTCGGCAGCACCTTGCCATAGCGCGGCCCAAGGGTTTTCAGCTGGGGTTTCACCTTGTAGCTGATAAATGCGCTTGCATCTGCGACGAATTCCACCTTCTTCACGTTGAGCTCATCCGCGATGATGGAAACATACATCTCCGGCAGCTCTGCGCCCTGCACATACATCGTGGGAAGCGGCTGGCGGTTTTTGATGTTTGCCGCGTTGCGGGCCGCGCGGCCGAGCACGACGATGTTAAGCGCTTCAGCCATATGCGCCTCAAGCGCCGGGTCGATGCGGGATGCATCCACAGCGGGGAAATCGCACAGGTGCACGCTTTCGGGCGCGTTGGCGTCCACGGAGCGCACGAGGTTCTGGTAGATTTCTTCGGCCATAAACGGCGTGAACGGCGCGCTCAAAAGCGCCATGGTCTTGAGCACGGTAAACAGCGTCATATAGGCAACTTCCTTATCGGCCGTCATTTCCTTGCCCCAGTAGCGTTCGCGGCAGCGGCGCACATACCAGTTGGAAAGCTCATCCGTAAAGGCGGAAAGCGCGCGCCCGGCCTCCGTGATGCGCAGTGCCGCAAGGTTTTCATCTACGGTTTTTACCAGCGTGTTCAAGCGGGAAAGCACCCAGCGATCCATCGGCGTGAGCGCCTCCGGGCGCAGCGTATGCTTGGTGGGATCAAAACCATCGATCTCCGCATAAAGGATGTAAAACGCATAGGTGTTCCAAAGCGTGCCCATGAATTTGCGCTGCGCTTCGGAAACTGCCTCTGCGGAGAAACGGCTTGGCAGCCAGGGCATGGAGCCCGTGTAAAAATACCAGCGCACCGCATCTGCACCTTGATTGTCAAGCACTGTCCAGGGATCGACGACGTTGCCCTTGTGCTTGCTCATCTTTTGCCCGTCCTTATCGCAAACGAGGCCAAGCACGATGCAGTTCTGGAAGCTCGGCTCGTCAAACAGGCAGGTGGAAATTGCAAGCAGCGTGTAGAACCAGCCGCGCGTCTGGTCGAGCGCTTCGCTGATAAAGTTTGCAGGATATCTGCGCTCAAACAGCTCTTTGTTCTCAAACGGGTAATGCCACTGCGCAAACGGCATGGAACCGGAATCAAACCAGCAATCGATCACCACGGGTTCGCGCTTCATCGTGCCGCCGCATTTCTTGCAGGGGAAGGTAATCGGGTCGAGGAACGGCTTATGCAGCTCGATATCCTCTGGAACATTGGGGTTGAGCGTGCGCAGTTCCTCCCGGCTGCCTACCACGTGCACTTCACCGCACTCCTGGCAAACCCAGACCGGCAGCGGCGTGCCCCAGTAGCGCTCACGGGAAAGCCCCCAATCCACAACATTTTCGAGGAAGTTGCCCATGCGGCCTTCCTTGATCGTTTCCGGCAGCCAATTGATGCGGCGGTTGTATTGAATGAGCTTGTCCTTGATCGCCGTCATGCGAATGAACCAGCTTTCGCGCGCATAATAGATCAGCGGCGTATCGCAGCGCCAGCAGAACGGGTAGCTGTGCTCGAACTCCGGCGCAGCGAAAAGAAGCCCGCTCTCGCGCAGCGCGTCAAGGATCATTGGGTCTGCTTTCTTGACGAACACGCCATCCCAGGGTGTGCCGCCGCACATTTCGCCGCGGGTGTTGACAAGCTGGATGAACGGAAGCCCGTTTTCCGCACATACGCGCTGGTCGTCTACGCCGAATGCCGGTGCATTGTGGACGATGCCCGTACCGTCGGTGGTGGTGACGTAGTCATCCGCTACAACATAATGCGCGCGCTTGCCTCCGCAGGCCTTTTCAGAGCAGGCGAACAGCGGTTCATAGGCGCGGCCAACCAGCTCGCTCCCCGGGAATTCGCGCACGATGGTAACGCCCGTTTCACCCAGCACGGAAGGCACAAGGTCCTTTGCGAGGATGAACGCTTCGCCGTCCTTCTCCGCGCGGCAGTAGGTTACGTTTGCATTGACGCAGAGGCACACGTTGGAAGGAAGCGTCCAGGGCGTGGTGGTCCAGGCCAGGTAGGAAGCGTCCTCATCCTTGCAGCGGAAACGCACGGTGGCAGAGGTTTCCTTAACATCCTTATAGCCCTGTGCGACTTCGTGGGAGGCGAGCGCCGTTCCGCAGCGCGGGCAATAAGGGACGATTTTGTGCCCCTTATAGAGCAACCCTTTTTCATGGATTTTCTTGAGCGCCCACCATTCGGATTCAATATAATCGTTTTCGTAGGTCACATAAGGGTTTTCCATATCGGCCCAGAAGCCCACGCGGTCGCTCATCTGCTCCCATTCCGCTTTGTATTTCCAAACGGATTCCTTGCATTTTTGGATGAACGGCTCCACTCCGTATTGCTCGATCTGCTCCTTACCATCAAGCCCGAGGAGCTTTTCCACCTCCAGTTCCACCGGCAGGCCGTGCGTATCCCAGCCCGCTTTGCGCAGCACGTCGTATCCCTTCATGGTGCGGTAGCGGGGGATGATGTCCTTGATGGCGCGGGTGAGAATGTGGCCGATGTGTGGCTTCCCGTTTGCGGTGGGTGGCCCATCGTAGAACGTGTAGGGCTCCGCACCTTGGCGCAGCGCCACGCTCTTCTCAAAGATTTTGTTTTCCTTCCAGAACGCAAGCGTCTCCTTTTCGCGTTCCACGAAGTTCAGCGAGGTCGATACTTTCTGATACATGCTTTCACTCCTGCTCGGATTATTGTTTATAAAATAAAAAACGCGCCCCAAACGGGACGCAGCCTTCTGCGCGGTACCACCCGGATTGGCGGCAGATGCCGCCCACTCCTTTGCGCTATAACGTGCGCGCACGGCGGGGCTTAACGGGATGCCTTGGGCTCCGCGCTCCCGGGTGATGCGTGCAAAGCCGTTCCCGCTGCGCTTCCACCATGCCGCAGCTCGCTTTAGGGGCATTGCATTGCCGTGTGTCCCGATCATCGCTTTAACAGCTTGATTATACCCGCAAAAAGCCTGTTTGTAAAGAGCGCAACCGAAGCGCGCACCAATTCTTTACCGGCATTTTGCCTTTGGCTACCCGTGCCGGAAACCGATTCGAGCGCAAGGGGACCGTTGCGCATTCTGCGCAGACAAAAAAGCCATCACGGTTGTTAAAATCTGTAAGATGCCAGCACCATGCCGTATTGCAGCGCACCACGGTGAACGCCAGGGCCGCACTGCAATCTGCATTGGAAACGCATGCAAAAGTTCCTAACGATTTACTTCTTCGGCATGCCAAAATGCAAAACGGGAAGCTACAGCCCATCCTCCGGCAGAGCGACGCGTGAGGAAGTTGCATCTTGCACGGCAGCAAAATCGGAAATCGCTATGTGAAAAGACTGGACAGGCGTTCTCCGCACAATCTTTGATCTTTGTACAAGGCAAATATCTCAGTACCACTGGTGCAGCGAGCAAGAAGCGAGGAATACCTTACACTAAACAAAACCAAATAAGAATATGGCCAGCTTTATGCAGGCTTCCTGCATTACGATTCGTCCTCCGTGAGATATTGCCGGATGGTATACCGATGCCTGCCTTTTGTGGCTTTTCCATATTGAATGGCCTGCTGCGGACATTCGTGAATACAGCGCATGCATTGGTAGCAGCGTTCTCCCCATGCCGGCATCTTATCTACCAGGGCGATGGTGGATGCCGGGCAATTTTGAACGCACAAGCCGCATCCATTGCAGGCGCTTGTAGCATAAAATGGTTTGGTATTTCTGGCAAACTTGTTGAACCCAAAGTTGGCCAAATTGGACTTGAATCCCGCGAAAGGCCCTTCTTGAACGCGATATACGCTTTTTTGCTGTAAGATTTCATGGGAAATCCGTTGCACTTCTTCCCGGGCGGTAGAAATTTTTATGCGTATCGTTTCGGCGTCATCTGTATCCGAGCCAAGAATATAATTATTGGGCATCACCAAGCTATAGCTGCTGTTAAGGGGATAGATTCTTGAAAAATACTTCATGGCCAGACCGGCTTCGGCTCCGCAGGTACAGACTCCGAAGGTGAATGCTTGCGTTTTCACTAACTTTTTTGCAAATGCAACCATCGGTTCCGGTGCACCCCAGGCATAGATGGGGAATACAAATCCAATTTGCCTTGCAGCTTGCATATCCGGTATCTCTGCCAAAGTGGCGATATCATAGACTTGATCACCAGTAAGATGGGCTAACTGTTGGGCTACCCATGCGGAATTGCCTGTCCCTGAGAAATAGAAAATCATGTTATACCCTCTTTCCTTTTGTTTGTTCTATAACCTTTTCATAAGGCCCGATGATGTACTGGTCCATCTGGCCTTTCAGCTTTCGCTGAACGGAGGGGACAGCCATCATGGCCCCCACGAGCTTCATTTGCAAAATACGTTTTTTCTGCTTCTGAGGAAAATCATAAATGCCGTGCTCTTTATAAAACCTGTGATCAGCCTTCATCATACCTTGCATAACGTAAATGAGATCCCGGAAAATTTTCATGCCGCCAACACCATAAAAATTGGCGGGGCGAGAGAGCTTTTTTTCCAGCGCAAACACCAGAGAATCAGCTAGTGCTTGAATGTCAGCAGTTGTATTTCCCTCATCGGTAGCTACACCGCATAGATAGTTCCCGCCCACTTCGCTTCTGCTTTCCACAATCATGCGAAGATTGCTTTCATATTGATAGTCACCGCTGATAAGATAGGCAATAGGCGTACCGTGGGTGACGGTGCGGTGGCCGTTGCAGAACTGCCGGTCATCATAACATTTGAAGCTGGAGTGCGTGTAGTGGTCGGAAATGGAAAAGGCATAAACAAAAGCGTCTGCGCTCTGGATTTCTGTGCGCAAAAAGTCGTCGAAACCATCTTTATAGACGCATTTTCCGGTAATGGCACAGCCAAAACAGCCTAGACAACCGCCGGCAAAAGGGAACTCCCGGAGGTTCACAATACGACTCTCAAAAGGCAGTGCAGCACGGAAGTCGGCAATCATGTTTGCAAGGTTTTCATCATAAGGCGCATGATTTGTGACGATTACCACATCTTTGCCTTTGACCTTGGGAGTTGAAACTAACACAGGCTGATATACGACCTTTTCCCGCTTTGGCGCTTTGGAAGATGGCGTCACAAATAATCCATGCGCACAGGAAAACAGAAGTTGTTCAAAAAAGTTTCTGGCTTCCCGCTGCCCCTTTTCGGTAAGCAGATCATCCATGTCTGCGGAAAGGCCGCGAACTACCTTTAATCCAAGATCTAAACAATTCTCCTCAACATAGCGATGCGCGGTCACATCATAAAAATGCTTGGAAGTGGTAATTTGGGTGGAAAATTTACCCGAGAGGTCTATGCCATCCGCCTTAATGAGCTCGATCAACCGATGCAGCTGATAGGGGGCGATAAAGGTGTAGACCGGGTAGGAAAAGAGCAGCAGGTCTGCTTTTCCCAATTCTATACGCAGAGGGGTAAAGTCATTTTCATAACTTTTGATGCGTTGCCCCACCGAGATAAAGGTAAATTCATGTTCTGGGTGTAGCGCCTGCAAGTACAGAGCGGTATGAACAGTGGTGGAGTTTTTGCCCTTTGGGCTGGCATTCAAAACAAGTATTTTCATGAGTGTTCCTCCAATTTGTACAGACGATTATGCCGGGTAAGTTCAAATTCAGCGGCAGCAATGCCATAATCCATGGCACATCCTTGAAAATGCGTGCCTGCCGCTGCCAGTCAGTTTCCGGTGGTAGTTCCCGCTCATTGCAGTGACTGACAGGTTCTCATATCATGTAGAACACCCAGCTGGTTTCAGTTCGCAGCAAGCCATCTCTCTGATTTGGTCCACCCAGCAAAAATCAACCGGCACAATTCCAGGTTCTTTGCTTTATCCGCCTGCATAGGCCGTGCTACCCAAATCGAAAGGGCGGAACGCCCGGCGCCTATAATCAAAAAAGCCTTTTGATGGCGCTTCCCCTTCACTACTTGACTGGCAGTTTTCTAATTTTGAAAGTGCAGCCTGCATGCTACCAGCACTATGCGAATGGATTAACGCAAGACTTTCTTAAAAATAAATTGTTGTAACCCATGCTCCCGACATTGGCGAAAGAATGAGTAACTCTAAAGTCAAATATTCCATGATGGCATCCTTAGATGTGCCTAATAAAATATTTTATGTGCAGCCAGAAATTCTGTCAACAGATGGATAAGCGTGCTTTTTATCCGTTGCTTTTGTTTTACTCTCTGTTTGAGATAAGTATTGGTGAGCAAAAAATATGCACTTTAAAAGATTATTATGCATAAACGGTGCTGCCGTTGGCGGATAAATTTATTCCCTTACAAAACAATTTTGTCGGGGAGGATATTTTTATGCCTAAATTTCATTTTCTGGAGGGAGGCAAACAAAAATCTATATGCTATAATTTAGGTGTGGTATGGAACGTTCCGCTTATTTTTCCATCTAAATCAAATAAAATCAAATAAATAGAGATACAATTTGACAAGCAGGTAATCCCTATGAGAAAGCACATAGCATTATGATTGGCGTTGGTCTGTGCTTGGGTCTTGCCGGTTGCAGCCGGCAAGGACAACAGGATATAACAACTCCAACTCAAAATAACGAGGGAATATCCCGAACAGACATTCAATCCGAAGGTGGGCAGAAATATACTTACGAAGAATTATCCGAAATGCCCACAGAAGAATTACTTGATTTATTCATTCAAAATGGTCTGGTTATAAATGACGATTTGAAAGCATCGTTTACAGATGAAGAATTCCAGGCCCTTTTTAAGGAAAACTTCCATTTGTGGCATACAGGAGCATCTGCCCATAGCTACACAATGTATTGTGATTTAGCAGAGCAGACAAAGGCAATTTTTGATAAGATTACAGAATGACAATACCCTCCGACCGATAGGAGCAAGGTTGAAATACACCCTTGCTCCTTTTCCTTTGGGCTTTCACAAGATATGAATAAGAGGCCAGTTATACACACCAATACTTATCTCAGACAGTCTCTTGTTTTAAAAGAAGATCGGTTATAAAAATCTGAAAGAAAGCCTCTTTGCTTGTTCAGGAGAGGCTAAGATGCATCCGTTACTGGATGCAGCGGCAAATGCATAAGCCATGGGCGCCAAATCTATACTGGAGTTGAAAACGGCATCAAAACAGAAAGAAAAAAGACACACGCACCGAGCCCGGGGTATGCAGATATGAAAATTGGGATATGCAGAGAACATTTTCTACAACAAGTTCACAACATTCATGAAATCCGGGTTTGAACAACGGAAAAAATTGTGGTAAGATTACGAGGATAGTTATCCTCGGCAGAGGTATGCTAATCGCGTTGGAATCCACAGGAGGATATTCTTTTGAAGAAGTTAAAAACGCCGCTGATTTATCTCGCCATTATCCTCGTGATCGTCATTGCAATCACGGGGCTTGAAAAGGGCAACAGCGCCGATAGCAAAAAAATTGAATATACGGACTTCGTTGCGATGGTCAAGCGCGGGGAAGTCGCCGCGGTAGAGATCACCGAGCGCGAACTCGTCGGCTTAAAGACGAATTCCGAGATCGATAAGGAGCTGTTCCCGAAACGGTTTGATTTCTATTGCTACATTCCATCCGAAGAGAGCTTCCGCGAAACCATGAATTCCATCGCGGCGGAGCTCACCGGCAAGGATGTGAGCACCATTACGGAGGCGGACTATGCGTTCCAGTATACCTATAATCCTCCGCCGGAAGCGTCCCTCTTTGAGATCATCCTGCCCTACCTTCTGATCCTTGGCGCGTTTGCGATCTTCTATTATTTTGTGTTCCGTTCGCAGGGCGGCGGAAACCAGATGATGAGCTTCGGCAAGAGCCGCGCGCGCACGCATATCGACCCGCACAACAAAGTCACCTTTGCGGATGTCGAGGGTGCGGAAGAAGAAAAAGAAGAGCTTAAGGAAGTTGTGGAATTCATGCGCGCGCCGAAGAGGTTTACCGAAATGGGAGCCCGCATTCCCAAGGGCGTGCTGCTTGTGGGCCCTCCGGGCACGGGCAAAACCCTGCTTGCCAAAGCCGTTGCAGGCGAAGCGCAGGTGCCGTTCTTCTCGATTTCCGGTTCAGATTTCGTTGAAATGTTCGTGGGCGTTGGCGCAAGCCGCGTGCGCGATTTGTTCAGCACCGCAAAAAAGTGTGCGCCGGCTGTGGTATTTATTGATGAAATCGATGCTGTGGGTCGTCAGCGTGGCGCAGGGCTCGGCGGCGGGCACGATGAGCGCGAGCAGACGCTCAACCAGCTGCTCGTTGAAATGGATGGCTTTGCCACCAATGAAGGCATCATCGTTATCGCTGCCACCAACCGGCCGGATATCCTCGATCCTGCACTCTTGCGGCCCGGACGCTTTGACAGGCAGATCACCGTGAACTACCCGGATGTGAAGGGGCGCGAGGCGATTTTGCGCCTGCATGCAAAAGGTAAGCCCCTTGCAGAGGACGTGGACCTTGCAATTTTGGCCAAGCGCACCCCCGGCTTTACGGGCGCGGATCTTGAAAACGTGCTCAATGAGGCGGCAATTCTTGCGGCGCGCTTCAAAAAGAAGAAGATCACCATGATTGAGCTGGAAGAGGCCATCACCCGTACGGTGGTGGGCCCCGAAAAGCGCAGCCGCGTGATTACACCGGAGGATAAGCGCATTACGGCATACCATGAAGCAGGCCATGCGATCGTTGCGAAAAAGCTTAAGAATTGCGATCCTGTGCATGAGGTTTCCATCATCCCACGCGGCATGGCGGCGGGCTATACCATGACCATGCCGGATAACGACGACAACCATATGTCCCGCGGCAAGATTCTTGATGAGATCGCCATGATGCTGGGCGGCCGGGTTGCGGAAACCGTTGCGCTTGACGACATTTGCACCGGCGCGTACAACGATCTGCAGCGTGCGACTGAGCTTGCACGCAAGATGGTTGTGGAATTCGGCATGAGCGATGAAATCGGCCCCGTATTTTTAGGCGGGCAGACGGAAGTGTTCATCGCAAAGGATTGGGGCCATCAGCGCAATTTCTCCGAGCAGGTGGCAGCGCGCGTGGATGCGGAGATCCGCCGCATTTTGGAAGAGCAGTTCGCCCGCGCCCGCGAGGTGATTGAATCCGACCTTCCAGCGATGGAGCGCGTCGTGGCGGCGCTGATCGAATATGAGCGCATCACGGGCGAGGAATTCGAAAAGATTTACGATGGCGAGGAAGTGCAGCTCGTTTCCTATAAAGAGCGGCAGAGCGTGCTTGAAACCGCGGATCCCGAGGTGCTTGCGGCAGAAGAAGCGGAGCGCAAGCGCAAAGAAGAAGAGGAAAAGCGCCGTAAGGAAGAGGAAGAAGCACGCCAGCGGGCGGAAAATGATCCTGCTTCCCTCTGGAAACGCCCATGGGATAAGGAAGACGGCGGAACGCCGACGGATTCTGATAAAAAGGATGACTAAACCAGAGGATTACGTCCTTACATGTAAGAAAGATGGTGGGAAACCGCCTCTATGCATCGAAAAAGTGGCTTAGGCCACTTTTTCGAAGTTTTCCGGCTTTCTACAACACGGGCGTACAGCAAAGTGGCCGCTGTGGAGTGCGCCTAACGAGTTCTAAAGGTGGAGCAACCCGAGCGCATTTCATCAACCTTGGAACCCGATGCCGGCCCTTAATAAAGATGGCCTAAAACGGGAGGAAAGGCGGGAATAGCCTTTCTCCAATCCGCTGAAACAGGAGCTTACCATGCAACCGTTTGATCTGCATACGCATTCCGTCTATTCCGATGGCACAGAGCGGCCAGTGGATATTGTGCGTGCTGCAAAGGCGGCTGGACTTGCCTTTGTTGCCCTTACCGACCATGACACCATCTGCGGCGTGCCGGAAGCCATGCAGGAGGGTGCACGGATCGGCATGCGCGTTATCCCCGGCGTGGAATTTGACATTGATTACCATGTTACAATGCATATCCTTGGCCTTGGTGTCAACCCGGAAGCGGAGGAGCTTAAGGCAACGCTTGCAGAAAGCGCGCAAAAGCGCGCGCGCCGCAACGCCGCCATGCTTGCACGGCTAAGGGAGATCGGCTGTCCCATCGAGGATGCTATAGAAGGAGAGGGGCTTATTACGCGGTTGCATATGGCGAATGCGCTTGTCAAGAAAGGGTATGCGCTTTCCCGTGCGGATGCGTTTGATAAATTCCTGCTCAAAGGGCGGCCAGCCTTTGTACGCAGTGAAAACATCAGCATTGCGCGTGCGGTTGCGGTCGCGCATGCGGCGGGCGGCATTGCGGTGCTTGCGCATCCATGCCAGATCCGCGCGGACAAGCATGCGGCTGTGCTGGATGCAGTGCGGGGAGGCGTGGATGGAATTGAAGTTTTTTACCCTGGCACGACGGAAGGGGAGCGCACGCTGTTCCTTTCTCTTGCGCAGCAGCACGGCCTTCTCATAACCAGTGGCAGCGATTTTCATGGCGCAAACCGCCCGGCAGCCACGCTCGGCTGCGCGTGGGAGGATACGCCCTTGCTTGAGCCCGTATTCGAAAGGTTTATGACATAGGAATGTGATGCGCATTTGGTTTGCGTTGTGTTTCCCGATTAAAATGCAAAACATGCGCTGGTTTTTCGCCACTTTTCGCGGGATGCTGGTGTTATTTTTTGCACAAACGCAAGTTGAAAAAGTGGATTATGCACAAAAAACAGCCTTCTCTTGGAAACGATATAACAAAAACTTATCTTAAAGACCTTTTTTCCAGTTTTTGATTGCAACGCGCGTTGCTTCTTGCCGCGGGTTTTGATATACTCTATGCAGGAAAATGCGGATTTACCGCGTTTCCCAAAAACATGATAGGGGAATTTGGATCATATGCTTGGCGGAAACGGACATATCAAGATCTTTGCGGGCAGCGCAAGCAAACAGTTTGCGCAAAAAATGTGCGATTATTTA
Source organism: uncultured Clostridia bacterium (assembly GCA_944366945.1). Lineage (GTDB taxonomy): Bacteria > Bacillota > Clostridia > Christensenellales > CAG-138 > UBA1685. The sequence continues at coordinate 6,804 of CALVWJ010000019.1, read as the reverse complement.
GGTAGCCCCATGGGCGATTGCACAACCATTCATTTCTCCGAGGGAAATACCTATGTGCGCTTTAACGAGTGCATCCGGGATATGGACGTATATTTCGTCCAGACGATTGGCCTCAATGCAAACAATGAGTTCATGGAGTTGCTGTTTTACATTGACGCCGCAAAGCGCGCAAGCGCCAACTCCATTTCCGTTATCATGCCGTATTTCAGCTATGCAAAGGGTGATAAAAAGGATGAACCGCGCGTTTCCATTCGTGCGCGCGTGTGCGCGGATGCCATTGAAATGGCAGGCGCAGACCGCGTTGTAACGATGGACCTGCATGCGGCGCAGATCCAGGGCTTCTTCACCAAACCGGTGGATCACCTCTATGCGCGCCCCCTGCTTTGCGCCTATGCAAAGCGCCGTGGCCTTGTGGATGAAAACACGGTCGTAGTTTCGCCGGATGCGGGCAGCGCAAAGCGTGCGCGCGCTATGGCGGACGAGCTGGGCTGCGCGGTTGCCATTGGCGATAAGATGCGCGCCGGGCATGACGAAAACGCAAAAGTGCTCGAGATCATCGGCGACGTCAAGGGCAAAAACTGCATCGTGGTGGATGACTTCACCATCTCCGGCGGCACGCTGATCGATGTTGCGCACGGCTTAAAGGACAAGGGCGCAAACCACATTTATGCGTTCCTTTCCCACCTGGTGATGAGTGAAAAGTCGGTTCAGCGCATTGAGGATAGCCCCATCGAGCTCCTCGTATCCACGGATACGGTATATTGCGAGCCGGCGCTCCATTCCGACCGGATCGAGATCGTTTCTGCTGCGCCCATGTTTGCAGAAGCGATTAAGCTGATTCATGACCATGAGTCCGTCAGCAACATGTTTGGCCATGCGCCGAAGCGGATGCTTGAAATGAGCTTTACCCGCCAATTGTCGCTGCGCGATCTGCAAAAATAAATTGCTGAAACAAGAATTCAAAACGCGGGGCCGCTTCTAAGAAGCGGCCCCGCACTGCATATCAAATCAAAACTTTGGAATACCGAAAAGCGCAGCCGCAGCTGGTTTGGCGCCACCGAATTGGCACATGCCTTCCCAGCCAGCACCGCTTGCTGCATGGCTTCTAACCGGATGTAGCGCTACGCTTGCTTTCAAGAAATGGCAGAATCGCATTCTTAAAAGCCAGCCTTCCTAAAACAATGGGCTCTGCTCAGCGTAAGCGGAACAGCTTTTCCTCATAGCGTTCCAGCACGCGGAAAAGCGGCATGCCAAGGATATAGCAGGCGATTGCCTGCCCAACGCCCACATAAGCCACGCCCGCAAGGTAGGATACTTCCTCGGGCGGGAAATACACAAGGTGCATCAGCGCGCCCACGATGAGCGCGTTGAAAACAACGGCTGGGAGCGGGGCAAGCCACTTCGATGCACCACGGTTTTTGAGCCATCGGGTAAAAATAGCAGCGAGCAGCGTTGCAAGGCTGCCGAAAACCACATCATAAAGTGCAGCGCCGCCAAGCAGGTTGGCTACAACGCAGCCAACAAAAAGCCCCGGAACGGCTGCAGGGGTAAAAAAAGGCAGGATACAGAGCGCTTCCGATATGCGCACCTGCATGAGGCCGAAACTGATAGGAGCTGCCACAAGGGTTAAGGCAGCATAAAGCGCCCCAATAAGGGCGCCCTGCACGATCTTTTTAATCATCACGTTCCGTTAATGCTTATTTTGCTTCCAAGTAGGCGTTGAGCTTGTCCACCAGCTCATCTACATTGATACCATGCACTGCGCAGGCCTGCTCCAGGTCTTCGCCGCTTGCCATCACGCAACCCAGGCAATGCATGCCGCTTTCCATTAAAATATCCGCCGTACCCGCATCTGTGCGCAGGATCTGCTCGATCGTCATGCCTTTGTTGATCATTTTTATATTCCTCCGTATCGGTTTTTTATGGAATTTGCGCCCAAGCCTGTTTTTTACAAGGGCGCTGTTGGCATTGTATCACATCATTCACGCAGGTTCAACGCATTTCCACGTTTTTTTCAGAAAGCAGCATTGCGCCCGAGAGCGGAGGCAACACCAGATTCAAAGCCCCGGCTGAAGTTAGCACATGGATGCCGCTCACTGCATCCACATAAGCGGGAGAAAGGAACATGGCTGCGGCGTCCGGACCACTGTGAAATGCTTCGGCTGTAACGCTTACCCGTACGGCCTGTTCGGAGCGGTTTACAAGCGTGAGCGCGCTTTCTTCCCCTTGGGTGCGCAGGATCGCAAATACATCCTGCGTAAGTGCGGCAAAGCCGCATGCGCCTTCTGCGAGCGGCTTTGAAGTCCGCCGCGCCGCTGCGATGCTGCAATATTGTGCGCGCTGCGCCAGGTCTTCCTTTCCCCATGGGTAAGGCTCTCGACAGAAGGGATCCGCCATGCCGAACATCCCAATTTCATCACCATAGTAGGTGCATGGCACACCCGGATGGGAGAAGAGCAACATCTGCGCAAGCGCAAGGCGTGCTTTGCCGCGGGCTGCTGCATCCGGGTTCAAGCAGAAGTTTGCCTGCTCTTCCCGGGTGAGCGCTTCATGGTGCGGCGCGCCGCCCAGCACCGTTGCAATGCGCGGGGTATCATGGCTTCCGAGCAGGTTTAGGCATGCCTCATAAAAGGGCTTCGGGTAATTTTCGCGGAGCGTGAACAGCCGCGCTGCAAGGCCGTTGGCGTCCGTGCGGTACAAGAAGAAATCACACAGCGCATCCCGGAGCGGATAGTTCATCACGGAATCAAGTTCCGCACCATCCACGTAGTTGCGCCGCGCGCCAAAACCTTCCTTGTTGGAAGCGTCCTCCCAAACTTCGCCGAGCAGCAGAGCTTCTGGATCGAGCGCCTTGAGGTGCGCCCGCAGAAATGCGATGAATGCATCCGGAAGCTCATCCGCTACATCCAGCCGCCAGGAGGTGAGGCCAAGCGCGGCATAATGGTCCAGCACTTTGGCGATGAATTCCATATAGGAAGGTGTAAGCTCGTCTACTTCCGGCAAAGTGGGGAACCCCCACCAGCAGCGATAGCTGTCCGGCCAGGCGCGGAAGTCATACCATTCGAAATAAGGGGATTCCTTGGATTCATAAGCCCCGGGCCCGGGATAGCGGCCATAACGGTCGAAATACCGGCTGTCGTCCCCGGTGTGAGAAAAAACACCATCGAGGATGATCCGTATTCCGGCGTCGCGCGCTGCTGCAACAAGCGCCTTGAGATCCTCCTCATCCCCGAGAATCGGGTCGATGTTGAGGTAGTCCGAGGTATTGTAGCGATGGTTGGAAGGCGATTCAAAAATCGGGTTCAAATAGAGGCACGTTATCCCAAGCTCTTGCAGGTATGGGATCTTTTCGATGATGCCCCGCAGATCGCCGCCATAAAAATCGCACGGGTCGTAATCCCGCTTGCCGGGCAGTGGCGCGTAAAGCACGGGTTCATCCCAATCTTCATGCAGGAATACATTGCGCCCAAGCGAGCGGTGATATTCCGCGCGGCGCAAGCCGCCATCCGTGCCACTCCGGTGAAAACGGTCGGAAAAGACCTGGTAGGCAAGCCCCGAGCGGAACCAGGCGGGCGTTTCGAATGCGGGGTCATATACCGTAATCTGATATGCCGGGGGCGGATAATCATATACCGCGCCAACCCCGCTGCGGCCGCCATAATAGCGCTGCCCGGCAGGCGTTTCCAGCAGGAAATAATACCAGATCAGCCCGGTGTCCGCAGCATGAATCACGAACTCATAATATTGGCCTGCGCGGCGGCCCTCCACGATGCGCTCCGCATTCTTTACCCAAAGGCGCAGGCGCGCGCGCACAGCAGGATCCGGCACGCGGATAGAAAGACGCACTTCTGTGCCGCAGGGCACGGCGCCAAAGGGCGTGCGGAACCGCTTCTCAATGGAATTATGAAAAATCTGTTCAAACATCTAAAATTCTCCCGTCCAATTACCACATAGGATTATGCGAGCATCTGGGCGTACAGCGTTTCATATTGCTTGGCTGCCCGCTCCCACGAAAAATCGCATGCCATCCCGCGTTGGACGAGCCTTGCCCAGAGCGCAGGATCGTTATGGTAATATGCAACAGCGTGCTGCACAGTAAAAAGCAGCTCATGTGCATTATAATTGAGGAAGGAAAAACCGACCCCCGTGTCAGTAAATTTATTATAGGATTCCACGCTGTCCACCAGGCCGCCGGTTTCGCGCACAATGGGCACGGTTCCGTACCGCAGCGCGATCATCTGCGAAAGGCCGCAGGGCTCAAAACGGGAAGGCATGAGGAACAAATCCGCGCCCGCATAGATGCGGTGTGCAAGCCGCTCATCGTAGGCAAGGTGGGCGGCGAAGCGGTTGCCATAACGCCAGGAAGCCCAGGAGAAAAGCTGTTCATAGCGTGCATCGCCTGTGCCGAGCACAACGAGCTGAATATCGAGCTCCATGATCTCGCCAAGCACATGCTCAAGAAGGTCAAGCCCTTTCTGATCCGTTAAGCGGGAAACAAGTGCTGCGACAGGGACATCCGGCCGCGGCGCTAGGTTGAGCTCTTTTTGAAGCGCTTCCTTGCAAACTGCTTTGCCTGCCATGTTATCGCGCGCATAATTTGCAGGAAGCGCAGGATCGTCTGCCGGGTTGAAATACGCTGTGTCGATGCCGTTGATAAGGCCGATCAATGCGTTTTCCCGCGCGCGCAGCACGCCGTCGAGCCCTTCACCATAGTAGGGCGTCAAGATTTCCCGCGCATAGGTGGGGCTCACGGTGCTGATGCGGTCGGCATAGACGATGCCTCCTTTGAGGAAGTTGACGCAGCCGTTGAATTCCAGCAGGTTGGGGTCAAAGCAGGGTGCGCCCAGCGAAAGCAGCTCATCCATGAAGCCACGATCAAAGATGCCTTGATAGCGCAGGTTATGGATCGTAAGGAGCGTGCGCAGGTGCGCATAAGAGGGATCCGTTGCATATTGGAGTTTAAGCAGCGGCGCGACCATGGCGGTTTGCCAATCGTTTAAGTGAAGCACATCCGGCATAAAGTTAATGCGTGGCAGGCTCTCGAGAATGGCTTTTGAAAAATAGGCAAAACGCTCGCCCTCTGAGGAGTCGAAATTGCCATAGATATAATCCCTGCCGAAATAGAACTCATTATCGATGAAATAATAGGTAATGCCTTCAAGCGTAAGCTGCTCTACGCCGCAATATTGGCTGCGCCAACCAAGGCGCAGGATAAAATCGCAGACGTGTTTGCACTGCATCCGATATTTTTCCTTGATAGGCTTATAGAACGGCAACACAACCCGCGCATCCGCTCCGTCCCGGCAGAGCTGCTTGGGAAGTGCACCCGCTACATCGGCAAGGCCGCCGGTTTTCACAAATGGCAGGCATTCGCTTGCTGCAAAAAGCACTTTGAGCTTATTTTTTTTTTTCTGTTTTTGCCATATGAAGGTTTCCTTTCTGCCCTAACACCATATTGCGCAAAGTGCGCAACCGTTTTCGTTACCCCTAAGGCGGCATACCTAACCCTTTGGCTATATGACGCTCCCCTTGCGCACGATGATGGGGAAGCCTGCATATCCTGCAAGGCGGCGGTTGTCTTTCACCGTCACACCTTTATCGAGAATTACATAGTTCAACTCGCTGCCGGGATAGATGTCGGATGCCTGCATTAAAATGCAATCGCGCACAACACAGCCTTCCCCAACATGCACGCCGCGGAAAAGAATGCTGTTTTCCACCGTACCTTCTACCACGCAGCCATCCGCCACAAGGCTGTTGCGCAGCGATGCATGCTGGCCATAACGCGCGGGCGGCTCATCCTTGACTTTGGTATAAACCGGATGTTCACGGTTGAACAAGTCTTCACGCACGGGGCGTTCCAGCACTGCCATATTATGCTTAAAAAAGCCCTGCAGCGAATTAAGACGCGCTACATAGCCATCATAGCGCCAGCCATAGATTTTAAGCGAATCCACATGCTTGAGAAGCACGTCTCTGGTGAAATCCGTATAATCATGTGCGGCAGCTTCTTCGATCAAATATTCCAGCAGGGTTTTTTCCATTATGTAAGTATCGCAGGATTGCAGGTTGGAAAGCGGACGATAAGGATCCAGCTGCAGATCCGTTACGCGGCCGCTTTCGTGCAGCGTAAGGCGGAGGTCAAGGTATTGATCCTCCGGGTTAAAATCCGTTTCTTCGTTGTACATAATGGTGATGTCCGCGCCGGTTTTGATGTGCTGCGCGAGCATTTCCGTAAATGTCGTGTTATAGATGGTGTGGCTTCCCGTAAGCACAACATAGCGCTGCGCGCTGCGGCGGATATAGCCAAGCACGGAGCGCAACGCATCAATGGTGCCGCGGTAAATTCCCGTGTTGTCCCGCGTGACGAATGGAGGCAGGATAAAAAGGCCGTCCCGCTTGCGGTGCAGATCCCATTCCTTACCGGAACCTACATGGTCCATAAGGGAATGATAGTTTTTCTGCGTGATGATTCCGACGTTTGTGATACCCGAATTCACCAGGCTGGACAGAATGAAGTCAATGCAGCGGTAACGCCCCGCAAACGGGACTGCCGCAATGGAGCGGGAATAGGTCAGCTCCCGAAGCTGCATATTGGATTCACCGGTATAAATCAGGCCGAAAGCTTTATCCGTCATGACGTTCACCCTCCTTTGTGCCAAATGTGTCCGCGTTCACGATCATGCCGGCGGGGATCCGCGCTCCTGCGCGGATCGCGGTGTTGCTTGCAACAAGTGTGATATCCCCGGTAAGGGAAGTGTCATAGCGCGTATCTTCCTCCGAAGGCCGTGCGCCGATGAAAGC
>CALVWJ010000018.1 GCA_944366945.1 uncultured Clostridia bacterium | reverse complement strand
CACAACGCGCGAGTGCCGGATAGGAACGGCAAAATTTTTTACACTTCTATTACTTCTTTATCGCACATAAGCAAAGATTGAGGGCGTGTTAGTGACCATGATGGACAAACGGCCCAATTTCACCAAAGACGTTGTGGATTTGATTCGCAGCACTTACGGTAGAAACGTGAAGGTTTTCGACAGCGAAATCCCCATGAGTGTCCGTGCCATTGAGTGCGGTGCCGAAGGAAAATCAATATTCGCGTACGATCCCAAGGGCAAGGTTGCCGAGGCATACGCAAATCTGGCACAGGAGGTGATTGAAAATGCCAAGAGAGAACAGCGCAGGGCGCATAAGCTTCAGGCCGTTAGATGACCTTTTTGAACCGACTGTAGAACAGCCTATGTATCGGGAAACCCTTCCCACAAATCTTTCCCCAGACAGGTTAAAGCCTTTTCCGAACCACCCATTCAAGGTCGTGCAGGACGGAGCTATGCGAGAATTGGTGGAAAGCGTCCGTGAAAACGGTGTGATCGAACCCATCCTCTGCCGCCCTGACGGTGAAGGTGGCTATCAGATCATCAGCGGCCACAGGCGGCAGAAGGCGGCTATGCTGGCCGGATTGTCAGAAGTACCTGTCTCCGTGCGAGAGATGGACGATCACACCGCGACTATCGTCATGGTGGACTCCAACCTGCACAGGCCAACTATTTTACCGTCTGAGAAAGCGTTCGCCTTCAAGATGAAGTTGGCCGCGTTAGAAGAAAAGCGGTCAATGGGACTAATCGTCTCTAATGGGCGGCGTTCCACAGAGATGGTCGGCGAGGAAACCGGTGACAACTACCGAAACGTCATGCGCTATCTTCGGCTCACGGAGCTTACCCCCAAACTATTGCAACTCGTGGACAGTGGCAGGCTGAAATTCCACCCTGCCGTGGAGCTTTCCTACCTCAAGCCTGCTGAGCAGGAAACGCTGCATACAGTTATTGCAGAAACGCAGAAATATCCCACGCTGACGCAGGCCAAGGCGCTCAAGCAGTTTTCCAAGGCCTCCGCTCTCAATAAGGAAAAGATACTGTTACTCCTGCGCGGGGAGAAAGCGCTGTCCACAAAAATCACGTTTTCCATAGGAGAATTGCGGGATTTCTTCCCCAGTAATTATTCTGCGGGCGATATCAGGGAAGCCATATTCGATATTTTAGAGGCGCGGCAGCGATGCCGTGCCGGAAAGGAGCGATAACATATCGAAAAAGAGTGAACACCGCATCAGATGCAGGCTATCAAAGTGCGATACACTCCCGGCACACGCATAGAGCTGAACGGGCAGATGGTGGGACAAAGAATCCCCGCAGGCGCATGTGGTACAAGCTGCTCTTGTCGATGGTACCGATAGCATCCACATGAATTGGATTGGTGGCCGTTGACTTGTCCTGATCTCCAATGCGGATGATTTCAAAGCGATTACGCCGGAAAAAACGAGAAAGGAACCCCGGCGCATATCATAAAGCGGCCTAAACAGCACGAAAGATAAGGAGTTTTCACATGAACGAAACGAAAAGAGAATACCTCTCCACAGAGCGCAGCCCCGTCATTGACCCGGAATTGCGAGATTTGCTACCGTACATCACAAGCGAGGAACGGGAGGCGTTGACTGCCGACATCCTGAAAAACGGCTGTTATTCCCCCATGATCTGCATGGAAGACATGACGCTGGTTGACGGTCATCACCGATACGATATCTGCACCGCGCATAACATTCCATACCGCATGGTCATCCTCGATTTTGAGGATAAACTCGACGCCAAGGAATGGATGGTCAATACACAAAAGGGGCGGAGAAATCTGTCGGTTTATCAGCTTGGACAAATTGCTCTGAAGCTAAAAGATGACATCGAGGCAAGTGGACGGACGTTCTCGGTGTGTACGCGGTCAAGACCACCACGGACGAAACCGATGGCGACGAGGTGCTGACAGTCATACCCGAGAAGGAAGCCATACTCAAAGCCACCTTCAATGATATGAACACCGTGGGCATCCGCACAGAAACGAGAACCAATACCATAACAACTATGGTTGACGGCGAGGAAGTTGAAGAAACCACTATAACGCTAAACATATATATCAACATTCAAAGCCTTACCTATCTTGAAGGAGCGGAGCTATATGCCTTTGACGAGGATCAAATGGAAATGTTGGAGGAACTAATGAGTCCGCAATATTATTCGTTTTTCGCAGAGCTTATCAACGTGGATATCTACGGAGACTTGACAGCGGGTGACCTTGCAAACCTCGTCAATGACCTGCCAACAGGAACAATGGGCACCACCATCGCTCAGGCGGCAATATCCAAAGTAGGGACACCGTACAGCGTAATGGATTGCAGTGATTTAAGCCAGTATGCCTATGCTCAAGCAGGAATATCTATCCCGGGCACATCGGTGACGCAGGCGCAGTATTGTTACAACAACAGCTATACCATATCCTCATCCGTTCTCCAGCCCGGCGATTTGGTGTTCTGGAGCAAAACTGCTTGCCACTGTGGGCGCTGGAATGAGATCCATCATGTGGGTATTTATATTGGTAACGGATATCTTGTTGACGCAAGCTCATCAATGGGCCACGTGGTGCTGCGCGATATTTGGAGCAATGAGAATTGGCCAATCGTGCTATATGCCCGTCCGCATGTTGGATAAGTTGTGTAACTAAAGATGTCACGTAGGCACATAGCACATATGGACAGCATATGCCATTGATCCACATAGTTTGGATAGATACCCTGGACACGCTGATTTGATTGCGCCAGGGATGGACAAGAAGAGGCTGGGAGGGAAATAGAACTCGAAGGTCACGAAATAAAGACGGAGGTATTCTACGATGAATAAACAAAGCATTTTTCAAACATTGCTGCTTACTGTCCTCGCCATATCAGCCATTGCTTTAGGTTGGCTGTGCTTTGATTCAAAGGTCACAGCCACCGAGGAAGATTATGTGCCTCTGTGCGCAACGGAAACACCTATTGTTAGAACCCCTTCCCCTTGTGCCGCGCCAGTACCGGTCGAAACCGAGGCCGCTAGGGACAGCAAGCATGAGCAAGTAGCCGACCATAGCACCCTTTTCCCAATGACGCATTGTCTCGGAACGCTCACCATAGGTCGAAAAGAAATCTCTATTGCTGCTGATGTTGACGAACAAACCCTTGCTACCTCTCCCGGCTGGCTGCCAGATAGCTCACTGCCGGGAGAGGATGGGATGTGCGTAATACTTGGTCATCGCAATCGCAAGCATTTGCGTCCACTTGAGAAAGTAGAGATTGGCGATGAAATCTTCTTCACTTACCCGAACGAAAAAGTAGTGGTCTATAGGGTTTCTGAAATAACCATATTTGAAAGCACTGCCGATTGGCGCTTGCCATCGGCAGAAGAAGATATGTTAGTACTGGTCACATGCTATCCGTTTCGGTATAGTGGAAGTGCGCCGGGAAAGTATATGGTTATAGCTATTGCTGATTAATATGACTACTTTGTGTTGATAAGACGAACTGTAGCGCCCTGTCGAGGAATAAGCTAAGAATCCTCAAGCAGTATATATTCATCCACCACAAGCCACACTCTCTCCACATACTCTAATGTGGAATATAAATAATACCTGCTGAGAAAGTCTGTATCGCCATCATCTGCTTTTTCAGCGTCTGCCTCGATTACTGTTTTGACCTGTATTCCATATTTGCCCCCACTCAACTCCACAACGTCGCCTGCCAACGTCACGAAAGAAAAGGATACATTTGAATAGTAACCTTCATTATGCTCCGGAAGCAACTTCGCCGCATCGCTCAGGTCTATCTCGTATTCCTTGCCGGAAGGATAGCTCTTTATGCTGTATACAAGCTTTAGAGCCGTAAAGTCGGCTTCCACCTCACTTGAAGTAAAGTTCCTGCCGTCTTTGTGAAAAAAACCGTCCTTAAATACTTCTATTTGTTTGACACCATTGTCGCTTATCTGAAGTGTGACCGCCGAGATCTCACCTCTGGTGCTTGTTCCTCCAAGGTCAGGAAAAACTATCTCCGGTACACCATCGCCTGTAATATCTGCAATGCGCATTTTATTGCCCGTATCAAGGCAGTCTGTATTGATCGATGTGTGGTATGCAGTATTATCTGCACTTAATGAAATATCAACATAAAACGGCAGCTTAAAAAGATCCGTAGAGTATGCATGTACGCTATCAGCAACCCCATCGCCATCAATATCGACATCGTTCTTGGTAATGCTGACCGCCGTGGAGAGCTGTTCGGCAGGCTTTTGCTCAGTTTGATCTACAATGGGTTTATTATCTGCAGCATCCGGCATCAGACTGGACTCGGGTAATTTAGGTTTCTCTTGCATTGTATTTGATCCGCCGCACGAACACAGGAACGCCATGCTCAATACCGCCAACAAAAACGCCAATAAAAAACAAATATATCGCCTCATGCCTTATCCCTTCCCGTCTATTATATAATGCGTTACAATAATAGCTGATTCGTTATTTTACCATGATGGCCCAATATTGTCACTATATCCAGGACAGCATTTAACCTACAATGAGTATAGATAAAAACGCAGAGACCTCTGAATGTTTTATCGATTATATAAAAGATCAAGGAGATTTTTGATATGGCGAATAGTGATTATTCATATGCGCAGGTAAAAAGCGGCAATGGAACATACAAATATGAAGGACCATCTGCATCGTATTCTGATGGCGTAAAGACCTTGCAGACGCGCCTTAGTAACTGTGGATATATACTATCTATCGACGGTTACTTTGCAGCTTCTACAAGGTTGGCCGTACGCAGATTTCAACGTACCATCTTTGGAATGTCCAGCAGCTCTGTGGATGGGGTGGTTGGAAAAAACACGTTGACTGCGCTCGATGCAGTATACCAAAGCGATGCTTTCAAATATGGAGCTTCGATATGCAGTGATCCATCTCTTTGGACTCGTAATACACTTGCAACTTCCGGATGGTGGAATACTACAGATAAGCGTATTGACGCTCTTGCACGCGTCATATTTGCAGAAGATAACGACAACAATAATGCTCGTCAAGGCGTAGCAAGGGTTATTTATAACCGTTCAAGCCGAAGCGCCTTCAAAAACCCAAATGCGTCTAATAAATGGATGGGAGTAATAACATGTGAAAGCCAGTATAGTACTGTACCATCTTCCGCATGGACTTGCGACATGAGTGATGGATACGATGCATGGCCATCCGATGGTACTAAGCAACGAGCTCTTGTCCCCAGACGCGGGAGTTCAAGTGGTTCCTATATAAATGCTGCATGGAACAATGCTGTATCTCTTGCTAAGGCCCTTGTTAATGGCTCCGCCATTTCTACTGCACTCGGATATCCCATTACCTATACTTCCAACGGGTCAGTAACCGTCGGAAGCACCGCGAATCGCAGTATGTCTAGCAACCATCTTTATCAAGTTGATTATAGCAAATTCCTTGATTGGATCAATAAAGGATATACTATGACAGAGGTATTAAACTATACCGGAGAAAAAGACGGCAACGTTTTCCTTGTAAGGTAGCCTCCCATTTATGTGTCAATGAAAATAGCGCATCTAATAAGAAATCCATAACTGTCTGAGGGAAGGAAGTCCTTTCGATTAGAAGGCGCTACTTGACCTGAGCAGCAACAGAAGCAGCATAATGATTCGAGGACCTATGCAGACATAATATCTGCACAGGTCTTCGCTCATATTCTTCGTTTCATTGGAGCGAGCGATCACGTTCTGCAAAGGCTTTCTTTTTTTGAAGGTTCGGTTACACCATTCCCGTTCATAGAAAGTTCAATCAAGATACCGCAAACGTTATAACGTTTTTTAGAAGCAAGTACGAACTGGATGAAGTATTTCCTTTACTGCCTACAAGCCCAATATCGTCCGACAATGCATGCATTGACTAGTTAACAATGATATTCCCTGATATTGGGAAAACTCCTCTTCGAAGAAAAATGAGTTTCCGACCATGGAAATGTACGCAAAGGCTCATATGTTCCATAATAAAAATGAAAATGGGATCCAAGCTGAAGTGCTCTTAAGCTGGAGCATTTATATTTACTCTTTGTAATGATAACGAGACATCTCCCTTGTTTTTCAGGCATTACGAGCAATGAGGCATTATCTGAATATGATATTACTGCATGCGGCGAAAAAACGCTGTGTCAAACCTGACGCAACATTATATAAATCTTCTGCCTCCCACTTCTGTCGTTCAAGTGAAGATGATTACCCTCTCAGTTTTATGAAGTTTATACCCGATATCATATGACGTTCCCTTTATGTTACCGAGTTGATTCCGTAGGACATTATCTTTTTATTTTGCTTAAGAATGAGGCCATAACTTATATATTATGGCCTCATTATTACGCATGCTTAATTAGATTTACACCTCGCAGAGCTTTGCCCAGGTAGCTGCACCGCATATGCCATCAGAGGTAAGTCCGTTTGCAGTTTGGAACTGTTTCAACTTATTCTCACTGCCGGTGCCAAATAGACCATCGGGAGTACCAACACTGTAGCCATTGAGGTTGAGCAATGCCTGTACCGCTTTAGCACCTTCCTGCTGGCCAGTCTGCTTCCTCACGATCGGGAATAGCAGACTCCACGTTGCAGGGCCAACCAAGCCATCCACGCGAATATCTTCGCTTGCCTGGAATACTTTCACAGCGTACGTAAGTTCGGCATCAAAGGTCGCGTTTACTGTTCCGGAAAACATATTTTCAACGGCCATGCGCCTTTTGATCTGATGAACCGCTGTGCCGGTATCGCCCTGGCGATAGATAGTGCTTGAACTGCTCGAACTACCGCCTGTACCAAAGTAAAGCGTATTTCCTTCAGGTGGCGTAGCCAAACACAGAGAAGCCCATGTGTTAGCACCAACAATGCCATCTGAAGTCAGGTTCCGCAATGTCTGATATGCTTTCACTGCAGCTTGTGTTCCGGAGCCAAATACTCCGTCAATGAGAAGCCCATGCTTCTGCCGATAAAGCAGCATTTGCAGCGCACGAACCTGATCTTTGGTTCCGCGTCCCATCTTAAGAATGGGAAACAATTTGTTCCAGGTGATCGGACCTACAATGCCATTTGCCGTGATGCTGTTTGCCGTTTGGTACGCACGCACATATTGGTCCGTCGCGTTGTCATATGTGCCCGTTATATCCAGCGGATACTGCGTTGCGAGCCTCTGCTGGAGCTGTCGTACAACATCATTGCTATCGCCCAGCTCACAGAGAGCAGTAGAATCTCCGTTCTGGTCGATAAGCACTTCCGTTTCAAACGGTTCTTCAAGTGTGAGAGACTGCCAAGTCTTTTCTCCGCAAATACCATCTGCATCCAGCTGTCGGGCCTGCTGGTAGGCTTTCAGAACGGTTTCCGTCCCTGTTCCGAAAAGCCCGTCCGGGGTTCCAACGGGATAGTTCTGGTAGTTGAGGAGCGCCTGCATTTCGCGCGCGCCAGCTTGGGAGCCGGTGCGTTTTTTCAGCACTGGGAAAAGCACTTTCCATGTACCGGAGCCAACGATCCCATCCGACGTAAGGCCGTTTGCTGTCTGGAACGCCTTGATTCTGCTTTCCAGAGTATCGTCAAAAAAATTGTTGACGGCAAAGCTGCTGTCCGTTGCCCAGATTCTTCGCCGGATCATTTCGATCTTGTCTCCACTGTCTCCTTTTCTATAAACCGGACTGTTGTAGCTTCCGGTATGCTGTACAACCTCTGCTGCAGACGAACGGATATCCGGATAGCCCGGCAGAGGGCCGTAGGTGAGTGCATCATTTACAATAGGGAGCTGTTCTACATCACTTTCTTTCAAATTCAAGTCAAGCCAATCGAACATTCCCCAGGCATTCCATCCAGGATCACTCGAAAACTGAGTGACAACAACGCCATACATTTTTCCTTTTGCTTCAATTATTCTGTCTTTTCCTACATATACGCCTATGTGCTTAACTCCAGAGCTTCCCCTTTTAAATACGATAACTCCTGGAATTTTAGGCATAATACTCATGTTTGTTGACTTTTCAGAACACCATTGCTTATACATGCCACCAGAATAAGTATCGCAATTCGTTACTCCTTTTTTGAGCAAAAACCATTCGATGAGCCCCGAACAATCCGTCACAAGTTTGCCTATCCATCTGGTGCAGCTTCCAAGATAGTCAGCATCCTCATTGTTCGGATCATCTGCCATTCTTTTCTCAAGCAGGTCTTGGGTGCATATTTGGCCATATGTTCCAAGAGTATAGCCACAGCCAACGCGTGATTTCAGAAATTCCAGCAGTTCACCGGCTGTAAAAGTCGGAATTCCACTGTTAGTGCTTGGATCCCCCGTGATTGGAAGATAGTTATTACAGATGTCATTCCCAGCAGAGTTTTCGTCATTGAAAAAAATCGATGTTCCCATAGAAAGCATCTGATACGCGGTCTTACCTTTTACGGTTCCGCTTGCGCGTGTTGCTCCGTTAATATCTGCTTCATCCGATAGCCCCATATCCTCCAACAGATCAGCCATTTGCGAGCGTCTGTATCCACGATGATACATTTGGTCATTTATTGCAGGGTTACAGCTGAGTCGGCTTTCATGGAGCGTGTCCATGTTGCACAATTCGACTGCAAGCTCACAAGCTCGTCTCCACTGAGCCGAGATAGGCGTATTTGCTACTGTATTGCCCGCAGATACTTCCATGGGATTTGCGGTCAGCGGATGATAACCATCCGTTAATGATGTATAAGCCATGTTGACATAAAGGACTTCCCGCCAAGAAGCCCATTCAACAGAATGGCCACCAACAATGCTCCAGCTCATATGATCGCCACCGAATACGCTACGAAAACGTTTACGGTTTAACATCTCCTGAGCTACACATTCTAAGGCTTGCAGGTTGGACTCTTCTGCACGTATTGTTCTTGCAAGAAGCTCTGCATCCGAACGTGAGGTCGTCGGGAGCCCCAATTCAGTATTATAGTCTTCTTCAGGAATAATTTCTGCCCATTGCCGTATAAGGGCATCGGTCAATACTATCGACATAAGTAAGTTACCTCTTTCGTTTTATAGTCTCGCTGCTAGCATTGAGCACATTTTACATGAGGCAACCAATCATTTGTAGTGACACTCCCGGACCACCTGCAACTTAGCTATCAAACATAAGTAGGTATTCCTGCAAGCTGATCGGATCTAACTGCAGAGGAGAAAGGAGATAGGCTTCAGGAGGCAATTTGATATAGAAACCACCTATTTCTGCGGTATAATATATAGTCATATCTGTTTTCTTTTCGGTACGGCTTAAAGTATTGCTTTCCGATGAGAGCTCAAAGCACATTGCCACCTCCAAGTGGAGAGAATCATCCCCTATGCTCTGCAATGTGCTTTCGATTGTCTGGCTCGGACAGGACTGGTTCATAAAGCTTTCCTGTTCGATTCGATGCTCGGCATAAATAAGCTCATGCTTCCCTTTAGACAGGTTCAGCCAGGAAACAGTAGTTTCTGACACGCCAGTTCCCCTTTCGCTAGTTGAGCGGTAAACAGCCCAATCCATCCCGGAAAACATGGTGTAGGCAAACCCTTCCGTCCTTTCGCAATTATTCACCAGAACATAACGGGGAATATATCCTGAGTCCATCTTTTGGAATATGACATAGACCGTATCGATAAGGCCACACGAGAGACACAAATGGCAGTATTCCATACTTGGCTCTTCGACATTTTCAAAAGTGGCGCTTGTGATAGAACAGTCAGGCCAAAAGCTCGGCTCGACCATATCAATATCATAATGTTCCCAAAGAGCCTTCAGAGTATCCGGCATTTGTCCCACAGAAGCTTTTCCCAAAGACAGCACACCTTTCTCATCCAGCGCTTCACCGGAAAGAAGGCCAAGGTTCCCGTCTGCCGAATCCGAGAGATAAGCACCTGAGGTGAGACATGTAACCGTGTCTGTTTCCTCTATCTTTAGCCTGTCAAATGACGCTGCATCCATAAGCGCCAAAGCAGGGAAGAGCGGAGCTGTTTCATCTTTTGCATTCCCCTCAATGGGTTCTGAGGCACCCGGTTTGTTGCACCCATATAGCATGAAAACTAACATGCAGGTAAATATGGCAATCATATTTTTGAGTTTGCGACACTCTGGTTTTGCCGCACAGCTTTTTCGTGCTCTCAAATACGCAAATCGTTTGTTCCGAATACTTTGCATGGCCATTATTCCTTTCGTTTGATTCATTTAATCTGTATTGAAATAGTATGGCACCGTAGCTTTATGCAAATTCAAAAAAAATTACAGCTTCCCACATGATATTTGGAGTGACAGTATGAAGCCACCTAGTAAGACCACGACAAATAAATCGTTGACTGATACGGATCCTTCCAACGTATGTTTGTGGAGCATCGCAATGTGAAATTCTCCGAATCAAGCCGCAGATTATAGTAAATATAGTGATCTATATCCCAGTTCCTTGCATCAAACGCTTCAACCTCCAATGTATGCGGATCGACATCCGAGTTACTTGGAGTAGCGGAGCAGGCAAGGAACGCATCGTAAATCTGCAGGATAATATCCTTTACCGTATCTGCACTGGCATTTGTAATGTCGATCTCATAGCCCGCATGGTAGAGCTTTCCGGAGCCCGATTCGGATTCTCTAAATACAAAGCGTGCGCTTTGGCCGTGATAATCAATCCCATCCACGACGTAACTATACTGGTAACTATAGTCGCCCGGGTATCTGCGGGACCTTTCACCAGTATATGCGTTCGTTGCTCTGTATTTTTCAAAGATTTCTGCAGCATCGCCCCGGAACAGCTCCGGATCCATAAAAATGCAATCCTCCGTAAAATGGAAGTTCGTTTCATGCGGGCAACAGGGCCCTTCCTGCTCATAGAAGAAGCCGGCCATTTCATAATCGCACTCGTCACCCTGGAACGCTACCAAGTAAGCCCCTTGTGCCATGTTGCCCGGTGGATTTACGCCAAGCTCCAACGAATAGTTTCCCAATTTCCAGGCGGCAAACGGGTGCTCATCCGAATCATACGTTTCAATTGGGACACGATTATAATAGTCATCATAAATAGAAAGTTCGTCGGCATCACCCAGCACGGAAACAATTTCGCTATACAACGCATCATATGCGTGTGAATAATACAGGTGCACAAGCATCGCTTGCTTGATACTCGTGCTGTCTTCATTGGTTTGAAGCCACAGTCTGGCATCTCTGCCATCGAGATAAATGTTCTTGACTTCGTATAGGCCTGCTACTCTTTCATATTTTGCGTTGTACTTCTCGGCTGCTAGAGCCGCAGTGAGATCTTCCTCCTGTTGTGCTCTGTAAAAAGCCCAGTGGATCGATTGATTCCGGCAGCTCCACAGGTTCGGCAGGTGCCTCTTTGATGACCGCTGCTGGTTCTTCTTGTAAAGGCAGCACATCTTCCGCTGCGTTGCTCATGACGTCACCCACGTCTGCCGGCTCCACTTGCTCTGCGTGCCGACAGCTGGTAAACAGCACTAAAGCGCACAGCGCTGCTGCTATCAAACCCGATATTCTATGCTGCATAGGGTTCCTCCGAAATTTTTCTCTTTTTTCGTTTTTTTTGATTTCAGTATAGCTCGATTCTTCATCAGAGTCCATTCGCCCTAATGATTTTTACACTTTGGTAACAAAAGCGGATGTGCCATAAAGCTATGCCTGGCACACCCGCATCTATGTTCTCTCCCGGCCCCTTCCCCTGCCGTTTATTTGGAGCTGTTTACCCTCCGGGCTTTACCGTTTTTGCCCGACGCCAAATGGTGTTTATTTTTTCTTTTTGCTGCTCGTATGACTTTCCTGAATTCCTAACTGCGCCTGCTAAACCATATCGTGGACATATTCAATGTCCATGCCATTCTGGACGAAGATTTAGGCAATGTCACGGTCTAAAGATTCTTCAGGATTTGAAATCTGAATACTATACATGGTTTTATAATGATGCGATTGCCATTTTATATCACTTTTATAAGGAGAGGTATCCAAAGCAATGAATAGGTGTGATGACTTTTCAAAAATGTATGAGATTTCTGGTCTTCTGAATAGAATATCGACTTTCCTTTTTGGGCTTAATACAGTAGTTGCCTTTGCTGCCTTGTATCTGCCGGACTATATTGGTGGATTATTAATGGAGGCACAGGTTTTTTCCGCCTTAGCTTATGTCCTAATTTCCGTTATAGATGATGTTTTTTTCTGGTTTAAAGCTGAATCTGGTAGGCGAAAGAACTGCATAGAAGATGCTTTTGCTATTGAACTATTAGAGAGCAAAAATAATGGGTACTATAACAATGCTGCTACACCATCAATAATGCGTTATGCTCTAAACAATTATGAGAGCGCTTATTATAGTCGAAGCACATCACAGAAGATGCTCCCAAAGTCGGTTATAAAAACCGTTGTTGCTATCATGGCTTTTTTAATTTCCTGGAGAGCTGTGAAAAATGGAGGCATTGTTCTTTCCGTAGCGCAAACGCTTTTTTCATCAGTATTTCTCCTCGATACTATTACACTATGCATTTACGCCTTTCGAGTTAGTAGGATTTGCGACGACTTTTATACACTTCTTATTTCCGAGGGTGGGCCACTTACTCCACCGAAGGAGGCTCTACTATTATCGTATTCCGTAGAATATGAGGCAATTAAAGCATTTTACAAAATCCGTTTAGATCAAAAGATTTTCTCGAAAAATAGACATAATCTATCCCAATGTTGGGATGAATTGGTTGCAAAAATAGAGATATAGGGATCAGTATTTTCCAATATGCAGAAGTTCACCTCCTAAACCCAATTGCGTAGGCATATACCCAATAAGCTCGGGCCCCGGTTGAAGCAGTAGCTAACCCTTCTACCCCGCACTAATATAACTCAAAACATCCTGATATGGGATACACCTCAATTGGAAGCATATTGCCACGCGGTTAAATATTCCTGTGCCGGTTCGTAATGAGATTATGTCCTACCCAAAAGAAATCAAACCACAAATATCTTTTTTAGTATACCATGCCAAGAAAAAGCTGGATTTTATCTGGCTTTTTTGTTGTCCAAACCAAGTATATCGGCTCGTCAAAGTTCGTTCTGGCAACCTTTTTGCATTTTGCATGGCAACAGATTTTGCGCAATGTGTTATTTTTTAAGTCATATAGCAATTGCCCGCGGCTATCAGCCAATATGAATACACGCCATACCGCTTGACATAAAAAGGACCCCATTTGAGCGGCAACTCAAATGAGGCCGGCAAGATCGCAGGCATGGCAAACCGTCATATACTATAGTTGCCAATTTTAGTATGTCAGCCGTGTCTGCCTCTTGCAAACATTTCCGGAATTTGCCTCGGAAAAATCTGCTTGCAGGACGTCCCAGGTATATGAGCAATGTGAATAGCGGCAGATATTTATATATTGATAGCTGTAAAATATGAAAATATATGCTATAATATAGCACATTAAAACATAAAGCGATTTCAAATATCGATCATACAAAAAGACAGACTCTGCATGAGGTAAAAACTGATTGAATGCGGAATCACGACTCGTTCAGTTAGGAATTCTTGATTTGGAAAAATATAATAGACTGGCAAGCAACGCCAAATTACTGAAACAGAACTGTAGCACTTTGACCATCTGTATTTTAATTGAAGAATGGCTGAAAGGGAGGGCTCTGTAAAATGAAACAAAAATCAAAAACCCGCGAACTTATAATTGGCTTGCTGAAAAGCAACTGGATTTTGCTGGCAGGGATTTTTATTCTCATCGTGTTAAGCGCATCCCTTTCTTCCATTACCCCCATGATCTTTCAGAAGGTCATTGATGATCTTACCGTATTAAAGCTTCCTGCTTTACTTCTTTATGTGCTTGCAATCGTAGCGATTCCATTTGCAGTTACCCTATTGGATGTAGGCAAAACCAAGTTTTCCTTCACACTCACGAACAACGTGGGAAAGCAGCTGCGAGCGGACTTATATGAGCATCTGCTTAACGTGAAAATGCGTGAATTTTCCAAGGATAGCATACAGGGGTTCTTATATAGCATTACGCGCTACGTAGGGAAAATTTGCGACGTGTTCCTCGGTGGGGATGTTCTCAACTTTCTTGCAAACATTGTGCAGATTGCCACAGCGTTTATGTTTTTGCTGCTGTTGGATTGGACTGTGGCAGTTGGATGCGTTGTGGTAATTCCAATGCTTTTTTTGCTGATGAAATCTCAGCGAAGCAAGGTCGATCAGCGGGAATCTGCCTTGAATGACACACTGCGAGAAGGAGAAACCATCATCTCAGAAACGCTCAAAAACATGAAAATCGTTCGGATGTTCGGTGGGAAGGAGCATGAGGAGGAACGGTTCGCCCGTTGGCAGGAACGCAACATAAGCGCAGGCTGGGGCGTGCGCTTTACGCATGCTATGGCAGTAAAAATCCTGCCAAACTCTGTTGAGCAGCTGATGTATGGCGTGGTGTTTGTTTTCTGCATCGTTTCAGTCATACGAGGGACTATGACTACGGGTACGCTGGTAGCTGTTCTTTCTTATGTGCCGATATTTTACCGTTCTATGAGCGGGCTGTTGTCTGTCCAGATCGGCTTGAGCGCCGTGGCAAAGCCAATTCGGGGGTTGGACGAGATCTTTGCAATGGAGCGGGAGGAAGGGACAGAACCCTTGTCAATAGAAGAAGCGCATCTTTATAACGGGTCTGTTTTGCTGCGTTTTTCCGATGTGTTTTTTACGTATGGCCGTGTTCCGTGCAACGTTATGATTCCTAAGCTTGCCATTAACCGAGGCGAGTTCATTGTCATCGTAGGCGAAAGCGGCGGCGGAAAAACCACGGTTTTCGATCTGATCTGTAAATTCTTCGATCCTGCGGAGGGCGACATATATTTTATGGGCAGGGACATCCGTCCGATGCAGCCAGATGCGCTGCGCCGCTACATTGCCTTGATGCCGCAGGAATCGCTTTTATGGAACGAAAACATACCCGGCAACATTGCCTACCCGGAAAAGAAGCTTGATGAGGATAAGCTGGAACGGGTGATTCACGCCACAGCGCTGGCCGAACTGCACGAGCGGCTGGCTGCTGCAAAGGATGATACCATCGGCGAGTCTGGAAGCCGGATTTCAGGCGGAGAAAAACAACGCCTCTCTGTAGCACGCGCAATGAACAAGAAGGCATTTCTGTATCTGTTCGATGAGCCTACTTCCCTTATGGACAGCATCACGGCAGAACAGGTGTTTAGAAGCATACGGGCGCTCACGCGTGAGAAAAAGACGGTGCTTATGGTAACGCATAATCTGTCCCATGCGAAATATGCCGATCGAGTGTTAGTGTTTAGGAACAGCGGGATCGAAGGGTTTGATACCTATGAAACCCTTATGGCTTCCTGTGGATATTTCGCATCGCTTGTCAAGAGCTATTCAAGCTCTGCAGAAGGGACGGATAGCTGATTCTCAATACATCATGCCACACACGGCGAATAAATGCGGATAAATACACGCATTGCTTCGCCTGTTTATGTTTTTAAATGGCAGTACTGGCCTTGAGCTGCATTCATTATCAATATATAGAAGATAGAAGGTTGGTGAGACATTATACCATGTCCGCAGAATGTATGCCTTTATCCCTGTGGCATCCTATCCCTATCTTTTGAAAATACAGCGTTTTCACTTGTTTGCCATAAGGCCCCTTTCTGTCCAGATCCTTCAAAATTTGCACCACAGCAAAAGGAAAAGAACGGCTGTAATCGGATAAAATGCCCAAATTACTGCCGTTCTTTTCCTTTTTCAATTGTTCAGCCTCAGCGCCAGACAGCGTAGATTTTGTCTGGCCGCGTCCACTTATATTCCACAAAGGGATTTTCACGGATGTTGCCTTTGCGTACCCAGAAGCGGCGATCCGTAGCGTCAATGATGAAGCATGCGAGTGTGGCGCATTGGTCGATTTCCTTATCGCGCGGATTGCGCTGGTTGAGCACGGATTCCGGTGCGCCAAAGGTGCTGTTGAGCGTTGCGATCATATCCTCAATGCCGATTTGCTGCTTATCGCGCAGTAGGCGGCGCAACGTGTTATAGCGGTTTACCGTGCTGCCCTTTCTGCCATGAAGCAGGTGCCCGGGCGAAAGGAAATGATTGGTGTGGTAAAGCAGACCATCCTCCGGGTAGAGAATTTGCGCACCCATGGCCCCCGCTTCAATGCACATCATATCCCCATGCAGATTGCCGTTGGAAACCAGGAAGTTCATGGGCGCCATATGCCGTACGGAAAAAAGGATATCCAAGCATTCCGCCCAGCTTCCCGTGCTGATGAATTTGCGGCGCACAATAGCGCTTGGCACACCAATGGGATCCGTTTCAATCTCGCGCGGCAGGCTGTTTATGGCAAGGCCAATGCCCGCCTGGTTCATGCCATAGCGTGCAAGCTGTCCTGCCTCCGTAAGGCAAAAGTAATCGGGTCCATCCTCCTGGAGCACTTCCAGCACAACGCCATGTTCCTCGGCCCAATAATACATATCCCAATTCTGTGCCGTAAGCACATGGCCATTTTTGGTGCGCTCCGGCATCGCACCGATGATGGAGCACTCCTCTGGCTCCTGCTCTTCGCTGGTGCCACCGTCATGGGAGCCATCAAAGCGAAGCAGTTCGGAGCGGCAGTTGACCGAAAGGATATCCTCGAACGCCAGGCCGGCGCCCTCCGCAATGCCGCGCATCTCCTCCATAAGCTCCGGCGCAAACGCCTCTATAGCAGGGATGAACTTTTGCGCCATGCTTCTCGCATAGTTCCAGGAAAGGTTCTTTTTGTTGTCAAAATAGTGGGTATAGTCGCTAACGGTACGCGCGATCAAAGCGGCGCATTCCCGGCCATAGGTGATGCCGCGCTCGTACGGCGTGCCGGAAAGAACGACTTTCTTAAACTTGTTCACGGTCTCTTATGCCTCCTAAGTTTCACTTAATCATTCAGCAGATGGCACGCAGCAAAGTGGCCGGGCTCAATCTCCTGCAGCTCCGGCTGCTTTTCGCGGCAAATCTCCATGCAGGAGGCACAGCGGCTGGCGAACCGGCATCCGGGTGCGGGGTTGACGGGGCTTGGCACATCGCCTTCAAGCAGGATGCGCTCCTGTTTTACATCCAGCCGCGGGATGGGCACCGCAGAAAGCAACGCCTTGGTATACGGGTGCAGCGGATTTTTAAACAGTGCGCGGCAATCCGAAAACTCCACCATGCGGCCAAGGTACATCACGGCGATACGATCAGAAATATGCTTCACAACGCTTAGGTTGTGAGAGATAAACAGATAAGTAAGGCCAAGATCCTTCTGCAGTTTCTGCATGAGGTTGAGCACCTGCGCTTGGATGGAAACATCCAGCGCCGAAACGGGCTCATCCAGCACAAGGAAGGAAGGGTTGAGGGCAAGCGCCCTGGCGATGCCAACACGCTGGCGCCGCCCGCCATCCAACTCGTGCGGATAAGCGTTGACAAGGCGTTCCGCAAGGCCAACGGTTTCCATAAGCTCGTAGACACGCTTTTCATATTCCGCCTTGCTCTTGCAGACTTTCTGGATCACAAGCGGTTCGCCAATGCTTTCAAATACGCTCTTCCTGCCATCCAGGGAGGAATAAGGATCCTGGAATACGATCTGCATTTTGCGCCGCAGTTCGCGCAGCTCCTGCTTGTTCAGCTTCGTTACATCCGTGCCATCCAGTATGACTTCGCCGGAGGTAGGCTCATGCAGGCGCAGAATCGCGCGGCCAATCGTGGATTTTCCGCAGCCGGATTCACCCACAAGGCCAAGCGTTTCCCCTTTGGCGATGGAAAAGCTTACATCATCCACCGCATGCAGAAGCCCAGCTTTGGTGTTAAAGTATTTCTTTAGATGTTTGACTTCCAACAGGGTGTTAGGCATTTTCGTTCCCTCCCTTGTTTGCCAGGTGGCATGCTACAAAATGGCCTGGCGCAAGCTCGATGTTTTCTGGATGCTCCTTGGCACACCGTTCCGTAGCATGGGGACAGCGCGGATGAAAGCGGCAGCCTTCCGGCAACTGCGTGGGATCCGGCGTGAGGCCATTGATGGGTTCCAGCTCGTTCTGATCCGTAAAAATATCCGGAATGCAGGCGAACAGGCCGCGCGTATAGGGATGGCCGGTATGGTTGAAAATATGCTCCCGCGTGCCATATTCCACCACCTCGCCAGCATACATGATCGCTACATAATCACAGATATCCGCCACAATGCCAAGGTCATGTGTAATCATGATCATTGCAGTTTGATACTGCGCTTTCAAACGTTTCATCAACTCAAGCACCTGCGCTTGAATGGTAACATCCAGTGCAGTAGTGGGTTCATCCGCAATAAGGAAGCGCGGGTTACATGCAAGTGCCATCGCGATAACAACACGCTGCTTCATGCCGCCGGAAAACTGGTGCGGATAATCGGAGCCGCGCTCCGGGCGGATCCCCACAAGTTCAAGCATATCGCACGCTTTCTTGTGCGCATCCTTTTTGCTGCACTTCTCGTGCAGGCGTATGACCTCTGCAATCTGTTCCGCCACGGTCATCACCGGGTTCAAGCTCGTCATGGGGTCTTGAAAAATCATGGATATCTGCTTGCCGCGGATCTTGCGCATTTCCTTCACAGAAAGCTTTAACAGGTCCTGGCCGTCGAACAGGATCTCGCCGGATACGATCTTGGCCGGCGGGTCGGGCAAAATACGCATTACGGATTTGACCGTAGTTGTTTTGCCAGCGCCCGTTTCACCAACGAGCCCAAGCGTTTCCCCGTGCCGCAGAGAAAGGTTCAAATTTTCCACCGCATGCACTGTAGCATCAAAGGATTCGTAATGCACCGTAAGGTTTTTGATCTCTAAAAGCTTATCGCCATTCATGGCATTTCTCCTCCTTAATCCTTCAGCTTCGGGTCAAGCGCATCACGCAGGCCATCACCAACAAGGTTCATGCTGAATACGGCCGCCATGATAGCAAGCCCTGGGAAAATGCATACGTGGGGCGCATCGCGCAGAAAGTCGCGCCCGGTGGAAAGCATGCTGCCCCATTCCGGCGTAGGCGGGACGATGCCAAGCCCGAGGAAGCTCATGCTCGCGCAAGAAAGGATTGCGGCGCCAATGCGCAGTGTAGCCTGCACGATCAAAGGCGCAAGGCAGTTGGGCAGGATGTGCTGCGTGATGAGAAAGAAATCGCTTGCGCCCGCGGCACGGGACGCTTCCACGAAATCCTGCTCCCGCAGGGAAAGAATGGAAGCGCGCACGATTCGGCAATAACCCGGTATGCTGGAAACGCCAATTGCAATCATCACGTTTTCAAGGCCGGAGCCAAGCGCGGCCACGATGGAGATGTTAAGCAGGATCGTTGGGATAGAAAGCAGCACGTCCATGCAGCGCATGATGATGTTATCCAGTGCGCCGCCATAATAGCCTGCTACTGCGCCAAGCGCAACGCCGCCGATGAGGGAGATGCAAATGGCGATCAAGCCAACGGACATGGAGATGCGCGCCCCATAGATGATGCGCGTCAAGATATCACGGCCAAGCTCATCCGTGCCGAACCAGTGCTCAGCAGAAGGGCCTTGCAGGCGGTTGCGCGGGTTTTGGTCGTTGGGGCCATAGGGAGAGATAATTGGCGCCAGGACCGCCGCAAGCAGCAGTATGGCCACAATGGCAAGCCCTACCACAGCGCGCCCGTTTTTCTTGAAGCGGCGCCAGGTTTCCTGGAATTTGCTGCGTTTTTTCGGTGCAGTCTTCGTTTGTTTTGCAATTACGCTCATGGTTGCACCTCCTTATTTGTATTGGGAACGGATGCGGGGGTCAACATAGGCGTACAGAATATCCACAACAAGGTTGACCAGGCAGAATGCAAGCGCGATTACAAGCACGCCGCCCTGCACGATGGGGTAGTTGCGCGCCTTGATGGCATCCACCATCATCTTGCCCACACCGGGTATGGAAAAAATGGATTCGATTAGCACCGCACCGCCCAGAAGCAAGCCAAACTGCATACCTACCGTAGTGATTACGGGGATGAGCGCATTTTTGAGTGCATGATCCATAATAACCCGGAATTCGCTTTGCCCCTTGGCGCGCGCTGTGCTGATATAATCCTGGCGGATGACTTCGAGCATGCTCGAGCGCGTCATGCGGGCGATGGAGGCCGCAGAGTTAAGGCCCAGGGAAACGCCCGGCAAAATCACGCAGGCGAAAGAATCAAAGCCAGAGGCAGGCAGCCAGTTCAGCTGCACACAGAAAAGCAGCATCAGCAGCAGGCCGCACCAGAAGGAAGGCATGGAAACGCCGATCATGGAAACGCTCATGACGAGATTATCCAGAAAGGAGTACTGCTTGATTGCCGAAATCACGCCAAAGGAGAGCCCGAGGATCACCGCAAATACCACGGCGAAAGTGGCCAGCTTGACCGTATTTGGAAAGGTTTGCGCTATGCGCGTGGCAACATTTAGGTTCGTTGCATAGCAAATGCCCATATCGCCGCGCAAAAGCCTTGTGATGTAATTGTAGAAGCGCTGGAAGTAGCCGCCGTTGAGCCCGAGCTCCTCGCGCAGGGCCTCGCGGGCTTCCGGCGTCGCATTATCGCCCAGAAGCGAATCAACCGGGTCGCCGGGCGTGATATACATAAGCGTGAAAACCACGAGGATCACGCCCAGCAGCACGGGGATCAGCATAAGCAGGCGCCTTACAATGTATTTGAGCATAGGGATTGCCTCCTAATGGATTTGTCGCAGGAACGGCGGGGAAGGTTCCCGCCGTTCCTGCAGTTCCGTTTGCAATGGGGATCGTTATTCTTCGTTGACGAAATAGAGGTTTGCGTAATTCTCCATATCATAAGGGAGAACGGTGAGGCCGCGCACATCAGAGCGCACGCCGTAAACGCGCCAGGGGTGGCAAATATAGATCATGGGGCAAAGATCGTGGATGAGAGCCTGCGCCTCATAAACCAGCTCGTTGCGTTTTTCAGCATCAAGCGTGGTCACGATCTCATCGAGGATGGCATCCACTTCCGGGTCATTCAGCCAGGTGCGGTCCGTGCTGCTGCCGCGGCTGCTGCTGTGGAAGAAGGAGTAGAGGCCTTCGCCCGCATCGCACATTTTCATATCCGTAGCAGCCGTGCCAACCTGGTAATCGCCCGAATTGAGCATGGTGGAAAGCGTGCCGCTTTCGGTCGGCTCAAGCACGAGCGTTACGCCAACTTCTTCCCACATAGCCTGGAGCATTTCTGCGAACATGTTGTTTGTGGTGTTGGCAAGGTAAATGAAGGAAACTTCAAAACCATTTTCATAGCCGGCTGAGGCAAGCAGTTCCTTGGCCTTTTCCGGATCGTATTCATACTGCGGGAGATCGTTGTTCTTGCCCTGGAAGGACGGCGGAACAGGGCCGGTGGCAGGCTCCGAGCTCTTAATGCCATAAATCGTTTCACGGATAAGCTCCGTATCGGTAGCATGATAGAGGGCTTTGCGCACATCTACATTGTCAAGCGGTTCAACAGCGGTGTTGAAGCAGATATAACGCAGCGTATTCTGCGGGCCTGCGAGGACATACATATCATCGCTTTCTTCCACACGCTCGATGTCAGTATCCTGGAGACGGCAGTTCAAATCGATATCACCGGTCTCAAGGTTGATGGTGCGGGAGGTGGCCTCGGTCATGATCCTAAGCACAACGGTCTCAAGATGCGGCGCTTCCCCCCAATAATTATCGTTGCGGGTAAGCGTGATGCTTTCACCGGCCACCCAGTTGGAAACCATATAGGCGCCCGTACCAACTGGCGCACGGCCATGTGCATCTTCACCCATTTCGGTAATCGCTTTTTCGTTTACAATGCACATTACCGCCTGGCAGAGCTGCGCCTCCAGGAAAGCATAGGGTTCCGTGGTCTTAATGTTCACGGTGTATTCATCCACCGCTACAACACCGCTTAGGTCAATATGCGTGAGCGCGCTGGGGCCGGTTGTCGTATTGGCCAGGCGGTTGATGGAATAAACAACATCTTCAGCAGTGAAATGCTCGCCATTGGTGAAGTATACATCCTCGCGGAGCTTGAACTGCCATGTCAGCTCATCGATCGCTTCCCATTCCGTTGCAAGGTTCGGCTGCGGGGTAGCGCTTTCATCGAATTTCAGCAGCGTATCCATCGTGTTCATCATCACGATTTCGGAAACATTGCTCATTACGCCGCCAGGGTTGAGCGTTGCCGGTTCACGGTCTACAGCGATGTTGATGGTGTCCTTATCGGAAATGGTTTCATCTTCGGTAGGGGTCAGTTCTGTGTTGGCAACGGGAGTTCCCTCCGGGCTTGCTGTGGGATCCGCAGCTGGATCTGCGGTAGGATCCGCATTACCAGGGGTGCATGCAGCGAAAAGCGAAAGCGCCATCGCGAGGACAAGAAGCATTGCCAGATACTTTTTCATGCTGTTTCTCCTTTTTAGATTTGTGAGTTTGCGGCAAGTATACAATGGATACAATAATTTGTAAAGTACAACTTTTTAATTTTTATAATTTATTTTTTAAATAATTTGTCATTATTCCAGGAATTTAGGCATTTTCAGCGCAATTTATTTCCAGAAATTCACTATGCAGCGGCATAATTCGCCCGGTATAAGCTTCATGGATTGTACAGAACATGATAAATTTTTTTGCAGATACTTGACGAAACGCAATAAAATAACCTATAGTTAATTTATTAAATATATTGTTTTTAAATTATAAATCAATTTTATTATAAGTTATTATGGAGCGATATTCTATGACGCTACGCGAACAGCAATATGTTTGCACCATCGCAAAAACCGGCAGTCTTACCGCTGCGGCGAAGATACTTCGCACATCACAGCCCAATCTCAGCCTTTTTCTCAGCAATCTGGAACGCTCGCTCAACGTGCAGCTTTTTGACCGCATAGGCAAACAGTTTCGTTTAACATATGCTGGTGAGCTTTATGTTGCCAAGGCGCAGGCCATGTTGAACTTGAAGGATGAGTTTGATGCAGAGCTTGCCAATATTTCCGAAAACGCAGGGGGAAGGCTGCGCATGGGATTTCAGTATTTCCGCTCTTCCCGGCTGATTCCATCGCTTTTAGAGCAGCTTGCCGAAGAATACCCCAGGGTGGAGCTGAGCTTTGAGGAAGAAACGCTTTCCAAGCTGGAAGGGATGTTGGCAGACAACAGCATCGATCTTTTTTTCTGCAACTGCCCATCCAAAAGGCCGGAGTTTGAATACCATCCGCTTTATCAGGATTCCGTGCTGTTCATGACCAGCATCGACCATCCTCTTACCGCAAACCTGCCTGCGCAGAATGGCGGCTCATACCCTTGGGTGAGCCTCAAACTATTTGAAGATGAACAGTTTTTCCTAAGCCGCCATGGTGGCAGCTTGCGCGCGTTCATTGACCAAGTTCTCGAATCCACGCATGTGGCGCCCCGGCGGGTTATGACATTTGATAAGATCGAAACGATCATGGAGCTGGTTTCCCGGGGGCAGGGGGTAGGTTTTTGTGCAAACAGTTATCAAAGCTTTGTAGGGCTTTCCAGGCCTCTGCGCCTGTTTTCCGCAGGGAACAGGGAAAACCGCATCGAATTCTGCGCAGTAAACCTAAAGGGAAAAATACTGCCCCCTTATGCAAAGCGCACCATTGAGCTTGTGCGCACATTAATGGAGGGCCGGGCTATAAATACCCTATGATTGGGGTAAACACCTTGAAGTGAGAAACCGAAAAGATGTGTTTCGATGCCGGAAATGCAACTTGAAAGGCATTGTTTGGCCATATCATGTTTCAATTGGAAATGCGTTGCAATACGATGGGAAATCCTCTTCACGCTTGATTGCCTTCCGGGATTGTATCGCCGTCCGTTTCATATAGTTCAAACTGTATACGATAAAGCTCAGCGTATTTCCCGCCCAGCGCCATGAGTTCTTTGTGGCTTCCCATTTCGCTCACAATGCCGTTTTCAATATAAACGATCCGGTCTGCGATCAAGATGTTTGACAGCCGGTGCGATACAAGGATCAATCCTTTATCAACACAGAGCTGCGCGATCATGCAGAATAGCTTTTTTTCCGTTTCTATATCGATGGATGCAGAAGGTTCATCAAAGATCAGCATGCTGCCGCCAGCGTAACAGGCGCGCGAGAGCGCAATGCGCTGTTGCTGCCCTTTGGAAAGCTCTGCGCCATCCGAATCAAATTCTTTTGATACCTGTTGGGCATACCCATTGGGGAAAGATGCGATCAGCTCCCGAATTCCCGAAAAAGCGCATGCCGCATCCAGCCGGTCAGCGTCCTGTGCAGTGCTATCTTCCAACGTTATGTTTTCGGAAATGCTCATATGATATAGGTTATAATCCTGGAACATTACGCCAAATGCCTTATTGAGGCTTTGCCGCCTGTATGCGCCGATTGGGATCCTATCGAGCAGGATTTGCCCTTCCTGCACAGGATATAACCGCAATAACAGCTTTATGAGCGTGCTTTTTCCGCAGCCGTTTAAACCCACCAATGCGATTTTATCCCGGCTGCTGAAACGCAGATTGAACTTGCGCAAAATCCATTCGCTGCAATTCGGATACCGAAAACCCACATCAACAAATTCCACCGTGAACGCACCCGGCAAATCCCGCGTGCCATCCGGTTCCGGATTTGCAATTTTCGTATTCATAAACGCCCGATAGCGCTCGATCACTTCGATGCTTTGGCTGATCTCGGAATATTCTTGAAAAACGCTTTTTACATGCGCGGCGATCGTTTCGCACAAAGACGTATAATAGAATACCCCGCCAATCTCAGCAAAACCCCGCACGACTGCCCGAATGCTTAAAACAAACGCTGCGATGACAGACGTCAGATAAACGTTGGATAACACGAGGTTGCGCAAATGGTTCCGCTTTAGGGCTGACTTTTTCTCATCGAACAACGCTTGCTTGATGCTGCGGAACTGCTGCAGCAGCGTCTCGGAAAACGATTGGTACTGCCGGACATCCTGCGCATGTTCTTTTGCTGTAAGCACGTTTTGAATATAGTTTGCCCTGCGTATGGGTTTTGCGTTTGCAACCGCGAAGTTGTACTGATCGCGCGTAAAGCGCAATTGATTCAGAAAATACGGAATACATGTTCCAATTACGAACAGGCTCATAAGCGGGCTTAAGGCTGAGAGCAGCACAGCGGACGTGATGACCGTAATAAGCCCCTGCAACATGGAAAAGCATTGCCATGTGCTTTTTTCAATGCTTTGCCGGCCGCTTAAGATTAGGCTCAACGTATCATACGTGTCCGGTCTGTCGAATGCTTCGAGCTCCTCATGCATCATTTTATCGCTGATTTCACCGTTGATATACCGATTCACCTCAGCCTTGATTTTCAGTATGGCATTGTACTTGATTCGGCCCAGCGCAATCGAAGCAATCTGCAGCAAGATATAGCAGATCAAATATACAATGGCAGTTGCAAACGGCGAACTCGCATGCAGCGTATTTGCAAACAGAATGCTGCTATCTTTCTGTTGGATTCCAAGATATACGGCATCGATCATCCTTGCAAAAAGCACGGTTATACCAATCGGGATCAGTGACTCCGCAAGCATAATCATCA
The DNA here is from genome assembly GCA_944366945.1 of uncultured Clostridia bacterium. Lineage (GTDB taxonomy): Bacteria > Bacillota > Clostridia > Christensenellales > CAG-138 > UBA1685. The sequence goes on along the minus strand of CALVWJ010000018.1, from coordinate 27,054 downwards.
AACGTTTGATAAAAAGCGATTTTGAAGCGCGATAGCTGATCTTGAAAGCAAACGCTATCGCCGCAATGCCTATGGCTGCCTTTTGAATCATAGCCTATCTCCAAAGTATTCTTTCTTTACCATTGATAGCTGTCTGCCTGCAGCCGGTATAGATGCGCATACCTGCCATTTTTCTTGAGAAGCTGCTCGTGGCTGCCGCATTCCGCAATTCTCCCATGCTCAAGAAACAGGATGGTATCCATCATGCGCGATACGGACAACCGGTGGGAAACAAGCAGACAGCCTCTATCCTTGGAAAGGGCGATCGCATTTTTGAAAATCTCTTCCTCGCTTTTTGCATCCAACGAGGAAGATGGCTCATCCAGGATAAGGAAATCCGCCCCATGGTATAAGGCGCGTGCAGAGGCTATTTTCTGCGCTTGCCCGCCCGAAAGCTCGCGTCCGTCTTCGGAAAACAGTTTGGTTAAATCGGTGTTTTCTCCCATGGGCCAATCCTGTATCATCCTGGAAACGCCGCTCTGCGCAAGCGCAGCGGCCAGCTTTGCTTCGTCCTTCTCGAAGCCGGGAGCCCACATATGCACATTCTCGGCGAGCGTAAACGCATAAAGCGCCGTATCTTGAAAGAAAATCCCGACCTTGGAACGGATATCCTCAATTGCAAACGCGCTGATCTTTTTTCCATTCAGCAGGATCTCACCCGATTCCGCCGGGTAAAGCCCCAGCAGCAGTTTCACGATCGTGCTCTTCCCGGCCCCGTTGAGCCCGGCCAGCATCACGCGCTCCCCTGCACGCAGCTCAAACGACACATCCTGCAATGCATATTCCTTGGCGTTCGGGTAGCGGAAGAAGACATGCTCAAAGCGGATTGAGCGCAGTTCATCAAGCTCCGAAGACCCCCAATGCAGCCTGCTTTCCGCCGCAGTCTGGATAAAGGAGAGGCACTTGGCCACCCGGGTTAGGAACCCTTTCAAATAGGCCAGATCCACCGTTAAATTCTCCAAACGGCCGGAAGAAAGCAATATAAGGTTCATTGCATATTGAATGTCTCCAATGCTTATGGCGCCATGCATTGCATCAAGGACCGCAAGAACAAGCGCAATTCCCATTGCAAGATAGCTGATCCAATCGCCGATAATGCCCTTTGCAGCGTTTTTATGGAGCATATTGTTTTGTTTCCGAAGAAAGGACGCGGTGTATGCATCCATTTTACGCTTAACCAAATGCTCCAGCGGCGAAATGCGCACGTCTTTCGCATATTGTTTTTCCAATCCAATTGAAAAAAAGTATTGGATGCGCCGATTGTCCGAAGCGGAATCCTCTTCCGTGTCAAGCTCCCGCTTTGCATTTTTCAGCTGGATCCACAGCATGGGGATCTGGATCATAACAAGGATCATCGTAATGCGCAGATCAATGTCCAGAAGCAGAACGATCGTCATGACCACCGTTATGATGGAAAGCGCGATGTCTCCCAGCATTTTATACAAATAATACACATTGTTCGCAAAGCGCAGCGCAATCGACAATTGATCATAGTATTCTGCACGATCAAAATACGCGATTTCTACTTCCGTGCTTTTCTTGACAATTTGATCGGTTACAGACCGGGTAGTTTTTTCTTCTATGATTTGATTCGAATAAGCCTGGAAGCCTGTTAGCGTATTTCGGATCAAAAGTACCGCGATATAGCATGCGCCGAAAAAAATGAGACGGTTCATTGGCTGCCCTAAAGCAGCAAACGCCGCAAGCTCATTGGTAATCTCCTTTAGCGCAGCCGCGCTGATAAACGGCAGGAGCGCAATCAAAGCGCTAAGCAGATAATTCCAGAAAACGATTGAGCCCGCTGCCCTGTAGCACGTTCTTACAGCTGATACGCAGGTTTTCAGATGTTCTCTTATCGATCGTTTCATCCTAATTCCATTCCTAATGCAATTTTCCATCTTCCCGCAAAATCATCTTGCATCCGGGCTATCTCCGAGCCACATCATACCTTGAAACGCGCGTTTTTTGCATCCTTTTGCTTATACTTCAATCCTATTTTTCAAATATTTTAAAGATTTGAAAACACGACATAGCATAATTTAGTTCGAAATACTTTTCAATTTAGGTCAAACCCTATTTGCGCCGCTTTGTTCTCTGCTGCCGGTGTACAAATAAAGCTGGTTAGGCAGCTTTGCATGGTTTCTTCCACGTTGCATGTTGGGGAAAGCCATGCGTCACGCGCGCTGTATGGCAAAGCTACAGGCATCCTTTCATGAAGATAAGCCAGCTCCGGCGCAGCTTCCCTGGTCAAAATTGCGAATACGGGAACAGGAAACTGTTTTTCTTGCCTGTAAACTCCTGCAAGGTAAAATGGCTTCCCACCAGGCAGCGCAATGGCATACTTTTGCTTTTTTGCCCCGCCCGGTGTGCGCTGCCATTCAAAATAGCGGCTTGCAGGCAGCAGGCATCGCCTTTCCTGCATGGATTTCGCAAACATAGGTTTCACCATAGCCGTTTCGCTGCGAGCATTGATCACTGCCCCGCCGCCATTGTAACGGCTGAACCCCCAGCGCATCAACCGGCCCCCTTCAGCCACCAGGGCAGGCACGGTATTGGTTGGGAAAATCTCGCCCAATTTCATATCAAGCATCCGTACTCCATCCGGCCCTGCCGCAATCTCTGCAATAAGCGTTTGAACCTCTTGATCCTCCGCATCGATATAGTAACGTCCACACATACCATTCCCCCCTTTTTTTATTATAGCATACCGCAGTGCATACCAACCATTTTTTAACCAGGTCTAATAAACTGTAATTATAAAGTTCTTACGAAAAAGTAGCTTGCATCAGTTCTAGCTCTGATGTAAAGCAAATTTGTTTAGCGATACGTTGTTCAATAATGCTTCCGAAAAAGTAAGTCGCAAAACTGTATACCGGCTTTATTTCTTGATATTCCTTAATTCCTAGCAATTTTGCATCTTGGTAAAAGATTAATAGTAAGAACAGAAAAAATATTTTTTCGTATTGTAATTCACTAATATCAAATCAATTTCTTTATTTAAATTTCACATAGAGAGGAGGTGCATCATGATTAGACTAATTGCAGGGTCTCTCATACACGGCAAGAAGTACCCTCTCCACTCTGTGTTTGGCCTGCCTGCCAAACACGGGAACCTCCTCATCGGAAGGAGGCTCCCTATAGCATGTTTAAACATTTTTGGTACGGCAGGGATGTGCTCAAACCACCATATTGCAACCGTCAAAATCGTTATCAATGTAATGGGCGATGAATCTGGCCTTAAAGCGGCGGCTGTTGCAGATCGAAGTTGTTGACCCGCCGGATACATCAAGGTCTTCCGGAAGGACAAATTTTATTCCGCGCACAGTGACATCATGGCAGGTGGCCCTTGTGTGCGCCGGAACCGTTATCGTTTTCATGCCGCGCTTGTATTCAATGCCGCGCGGATCTACCTCCGTAACCATTGCCGCAAGTGCCACGCGCTTGCGCGGGCACACATTTTTGATTGTAACATCCAGCTGCAGAATCCGGCCGAGGGATTCCATGCCAAGATCGCCTGCATCAAATTCCACAGCATCCTGGCATCCCTGGATGGTAATGTTAACCGGGTTAGGGCATTCCTCCGGCGTTACAACAATGCCGCAGTCGACTTCGATTTCCGGGGAAGGGAAGGAAACCAGGTTTCCCTCTGTATCGCTGTAATCGATACGATTGTTCACCTCAATCGTACCCGTGCAGGCGCCCATATGCGTAACCGTAAACTCGAGTACTGCTCCTTCGCTGCTGCTAACGCCAAGCTCGTCAATTTTCCATTGAAGGGTGCGGGCTCCCGTAATGTTTGCCGTTCCCTTCGTGGGATTTGATATAGACGTAATTTGGAAACAGGAATTCACTTCCTCATCAATCACAATGTTTGTAGCACCTGGTTTCGCAATATTTTGGGCCAGCTCTTCAAACAATGTCTCCAGCTCCTAATCATCCGGCGTAATCGCCACATAGGAAGCGGGCGGGCTGGAAGCCCATACATTGAGGGACCGTTCATCAATGCCGTCGCTCCCGGTAAGGCCGATGCAGTAAATGATAATCCCCTGCGCTTTCGCCGCTACAGCTACTGGCGTGGCATTTCCGCCAGCCGTCGTGCGCCCGTCTGTGAACAATACGATCACGCGGGCATTCGTGGAGGCGGGATCAAAAAGCTGCGTAGCTTTTGTGAAAGCATCCGCATGATTTGTCTGCCCACTTGCCGATAAACTATCGACTGCCGCTTTCAAATCGTTTACCGAGGTAATCAATTGGGTGTCCTGCACCGCGGTTCCGGCAAAGGTCACAATTCCGATGTGGCTGCCAAAGCCGATCTGGCCATCCTGTGTTCCGCCGGTAGATTCAGCAATGATATCAATGAACTTCTTCGCACCGTTTTTCAGATTTGCAAACGGGCTTCCGCTCATGCTGCCAGAGCGATCCAGTGCAAGCACGATATCCGTAGGATTTGTTATGATATTTGGCGCTGCTGTCAAAGAAAGCTTAACCTTAAACGAATCGCCGCAATGAATGCTTGAAACGCTTAACTCTTTATTTGAATTGGTAACCCCCATTTGGAATTCATATCCTTTCTTGTTCTAGCTTGTTCAAGCTTAGTACATACTATGCTGGAATTGGGATTCTGGAATCACTGCGCATGCGGCGGCCTGCAATTCTCACAATCCGTTCATTTGCCTTTGAACGCGCATTGTGGTATCCTTAGTTTGTAAAAAATTTGAGCTAGTGAAGGGCCGCAGTCCGGCCATCCCGGCAGTTGAAAGGAAAGCCGCCTATGTCGCGCAACAAATATGCAGTTGCCAGCCGTTCGATCTGGTATGTGCTGCGCACGCTTTTGATTATCACCGCCATCGTCGCGCTCTGCCTCGGCGTATTTGTAGAGGGCATGTATGTCAGCAACCTCTATATTCTTGTGACGGAGGGCTTGGAAGCGCGCGCAGAATGCATATTGACCGATGGCGCGGTACTTGATTTAACGGAGTATTTCACAGAGGAATTTGTGCGCAACGACGATGCGCTTTACGATGGGCTTTACGATGAATTTACCGTTTCAAGCTTTGATTTCCGCGTAGAAGTAGAAGGGGTTCGCGTGCTGCCCTGGAACCGGCGGGCAACCATGCAGGTGCTCACCTACCTTGCTGCGATCAACGCCTCCGCAAACGATCCGGAATCGGGCGCAGAGCTTCCCGAATGGACTGCGGCGCGCTATTCTATTTCCCTTGCGCGTTCTGGTTCCCGCTGGTATATCACGGGGCTTACGCTTATAGAGGAAAACCCGGAAGTGGAACCTGCGCCTACGCCCAATTATTCCCTGCTCCCCTCTCCCACGCCGTAAAGCAGCCCGTTTTCGGTTGATCCATTGTTGGAAGGAATGCTCCCGTGCTCTTTTTCGCCCCACAAACCGAATTTCCAGTTTTGCTCGCACCCATGGCCGGCGTAACAGATCTCGCGTTCCGTGAAATCTGCCGCGCCATGGGGGCAGATTTTTCGTATACGGAAATGGTAAGCGCAAAGGGGCTGTATTACGGCAGCGAACGCACCGCTTCCCTGCTCGCAGCATCCCCCTTGGAACGGCCTTATGGCGTGCAGCTCTTTGGCGCGGAGCCGGAAATCGTTTCCGAAATGGCAAAGCGCCTTGCAAATGAATCTCATCCCGGGCTTGCGCTGATTGACCTTAACATGGGTTGCCCCGCGCGCAAAATCATCAGCAACGGCGAAGGCAGCGCGCTCATGCGGGATTTGCCGCGCGCCGCGCGCATCATTGAGGCAGCAGCAAAGGCTTCCTCCCTGCCCATAACGGTGAAATTCCGCAAGGGGTTTGACGCGGCGCATAGCAACGCCGTTGCATTTGCCCGCATGGCCGAGGAATCCGGCGCGGCGATGCTGACCGTGCATGGCAGGACGCGGGAGCAGATGTACAGCGGAAAGGCGGATTGGGATATCATCGCAGCGGTAAAGACGGCTGTTTCCATCCCCGTGATTGGCAATGGAGATGTGTTTTCCGGCCAAGACGCGCTTGCTTTGCGCGCGCATACCGGCTGCGACGGCATTATGGTGGCTCGTGGCGCGGAAGGAAACCCCTTCATTTTTCGGGAGATCCAGGCCGCGCTTGCAGGGAAACCTTATGCGCCGCCCACCAACGCCGAACGCATTGATACAGCGCTCGCCCATGCGCGGCGGCTTGTGGAATGCCGCGGAGCGCGCGCCGTGATCGAGATGCGCAAGCATGTGGCATGGTACCTTTCCGGCATGCGCGGCGCTTCGGCGCTGCGCGCGCAGGTAAACGCAACCGGAAGCCTTGCAGAACTTGAGTCCATGCTCACGCAATACAAACATGCGCTCAATGGCGATGCTTAAAACATCCAAAATAAAACCGGGCCACAAAAAGTGGCCCGGTTTTCAGTTGCCATGCATCCTTTCGCATTGGGTTGCGCCGCTTTTCCAGCCGCCTCCTACTTCATAAAAAGCCTCTCAAGACAGCCTGCACCCATAAAAGCGCTCTTGCCTTCGCTGCTGCGCACAAATGCACGCTTACCCAGCAGTCACCCCAAAAAGGGTTGCACGGAGTCGTAAAAGGTTCAGCGTCCGCAGCAAGCGTTCCCAGCGCACGCCTTTGCAGCTCTGTCCAAGGACTTTCCTGCATCCGGCCGCCGAAAAAGCAGCACATGTCGGTTTGCTTAATCCCTTTCACACCTGCGGTATGGCCAGGAGCCCTGCAAAGAGTAGATTTCCTCTCTTCCATGCCGCTTTCGTCCCTTTGGGGTAATGCATCTTTGCGCTGCCAAGTCGGGCGCAAGCCGGCTGGCTGCGGCTGCCTAGAGCCTAACTGCCACATGGGTTTTGGGGTTCCCAGCAAATTGGGGCTCCCATCGAATCTCCATGAACCATGCGGCAGAACGCTTTCCTATAGGCGTTCTCGCAGTATGGGCATGGAATGCGTGCGCCCTGGCACGCTTGCATAGGCGGCGAAGCCGCCCGCGTTTTTTCTTTCTGTTAAGCCTGCCGTTTCTCCTGCCCCTGCCGCAAAACATAGGCAGCGAGCAGCAGCGCAAGCCCCTGCCAGAGCTGCGGGGCGCTGGCATACTCCAGCCCTATGCCCATGCCCACGCCGGAAGCCGCCCGGATCAGCGCAGGGATCACATACCCGTTTAGGAGGGGAACAAGGATTGCCGCAGCCGTTACCGTAATGCCTGCCGCGCGCAGGAGGCGCGCGTTGGTTGTTTCAAACAGGCGCCCGCGCAAAACGTTGACAAGCAGGATGGCGCAAAGGATAACCGCCGCAAGGCAAGGCAGGAAGCGCACAAGCCCCATGCAGGTGACGCCCGTGCGCACGGCTCCGGGGAGTTGCTGTGGCGCATCGGTAAGGACGATCTGTTCCGGCAGGGTGAGCCAGCGGTTCCCCTCCTGCTGCCCGTTGATCAAAATCGGCTCGCCACCAGCCCGCTCCACCGCCACCTGGCCCGCGAGGAGCAGCCCTGTGGATGTAGCCAGCCTGTAAACGCCGAAAAGGCAGCAAAGCAGCAAGAGGATCGCAATAACCCCCATGGCGCGAGGGATTGCAGCTTTCATGATCCACACTTCCTTTCCTCAAATCGATTTCGTTTTTTTAAAGCAGCATGTTCCAAAATACGTTTCGCTGTTTTGCATAATGCGTATATCGGATGGAGCAGGATACATATGATACGTTTTTTGCACTTGGATCCAATGAATTCAAAACACTGATTTATATACAGTATAGTATTCCATTTAAAAAATGTCAATTCCCGATGGTATCCCCCGCATCTGCGCACTGTTATTTTATCCTATCCCATGGGGCTTGTAGCAATTGAATCTTCATCCTTCCTTAAATGCTGGCGGGAAATAGGTTTTGGGGTTGGGTATAAGGCAGCAAACGCACGGCGAAGGCCATTTTATAAGCTTCCCATGGGATTTGCTGGCGTTCTACATGATCTTTTAGCAACTTTTCAGAAAATACCCGCAAAAAAGCAAGCGCATGCATTAAAATGCTTTTATTTGCGCACCATGAAAGGCGGCCTGGATTCTTGACAAAGGGAAATCCCTTACATATAATGGCTTATACAAATATATAAATGAAAGGAACCGCCGACGGCGTTCCCATCCGCAAGGGCAGCGTTGCCCAGCAGGTGGGACGTTCGCTTTATGCGCTTTTATCACTAAGAAACCGGAGGGACAGCAGCAACATGGCAGAAGTACGTTTGACCGCAGAAGGCATTAAGAAATACGAGGATCGGTTGGAATACCTAAAAACCACCGGCCGCACGGAGATCGCGGAGCAGATCAAAGTGGCCCGCTCGTTCGGCGATTTGAGCGAAAATGCGGAATACGACGCAGCAAAGGCCGAGCAGGCGCGCATGGAATATGAAATCGTTGAGATTGAAAACATGCTCAAAAACGTCGTGCTCATCGACGAAGAGAGCATCAGCACCGATGTTGTCAACGTCGGCGCAACGGTGCGCGTACGCATGCCAGCGCTCGGCGACCGTGAGTTGGAATACCAGATCGTGGGCAGCGCAGAGGCCAACCCGCTTGAAAACCGCATTTCCAACGAGTCCCCAGTCGGCGCGGGGCTGATCGGCCATAAAGTTGGTGAAACCGTGGAAATTCAAACCCCTGGCGGCGTACAGCAATTCGTAATTCTTTCCATCGGCAAATAACGCTGGTGGCACATAACGTATTCCCCCGCGCAAACGGGGTATACTAAATCAAATTTGACAGGAGAAAAACATGGACGAGCAACGAGGCGTGAACACGCCCGAAGAACGGGCGCTCACACAGGAGGAACTGAGCGAACTGCTGCAAATTCGGCGGGACAAGCTCAAGTCCCTGCAGGATGCCGGCCGCGATCCGTTTGCGATCGTGCGCTATAACCAGCAGCTTTACAGCGCGGATGTCCTTGCGCAATATGATGCGCTGGAAGGGAAATCCGTGAGCCTGGCGGGGCGCATGATGTCCAAACGCATTATGGGCAAGGCAAGCTTTGCCCATCTGCTCGATTATAAGGGCGATATTCAAATTTACGTCCGCCGGGATGATGTAGGAGAAGCAGCCTATGCGGATTTTAAGACCATGGACATTGGGGACATCTTGGGCGTTGTGGGCAGGGTGTTTAAAACCCGCACCGGGGAAATCTCCATCCACGCTGAGCAGGTGACTCTGCTTGCCAAGTCCCTGCGCCCGCTTCCCGAAAAATTCCATGGGCTCAAGGACCCCGAGCTGCGCTACCGCCAACGCTTTGTGGACCTCATCGTAAATCCCGAGGTGCGCGACACATTTGTTAAACGTTCCAAGATCATTGCGGAGATCCGCAGCCGTCTCAATGCAAAGGGCTTTATTGAAGTGGAAACGCCCGTGCTCAACACCACGGCTTCCGGCGCTTCCGCACGCCCGTTTATCACGCACCACAATGCGCTCGATCTTGACATGTATTTGCGCATCGCCACGGAGCTGCATTTGAAAATGTGCATCGTGGGCGGCTTGGAGCGCGTGTATGAAATCGGCCGCATTTTCCGCAACGAGGGCATGGACGCAACGCACAATCCGGAATTCACGACCATTGAGCTTTACCAGGCCTACACGGATTATAACGGGATGATGGAGCTTTGCGAAGACCTGTTCTCCCATTGTTGCAAGATGGTAAACGGCTCCACGAAAACCAACTACCAAGGACAGGAGATCGACTTAACCGCCCCCTTCCGCCGCCTTTCGATGAACGATGCGGTAAAGGAATATACGGGCGCTGACTTTTACGCCTGCAAAACGGATGCCGAAGCGCATGCGCTCGCCAAGTCCATCGGCCTCACAATCGAAGATAAAACGGCAACGAAGGGCAAAATTCTCGCAGAAGCCTTTGATGCATTTGTGGAGGACAAGCTCATCCAACCTACCTTTATCATCGACTATCCGGTTGAGATCTCCCCGCTTACCAAGCGCAAGCCAGGCTTTCCCGGCTTGACCGAGCGGTTTGAGCTGTTTATTGCCGGCCATGAATATGCCAATGCTTTTTCGGAGCTTAACGACCCCATCGACCAGCGGCAGCGGTTCGTGCAGCAGGCCATGGAGCGCGCCAAAGGCGATGATGAAGCCATGATGATTGACGAGGATTTCTGTGCTGCGCTTGAATATGGCATGCCTCCAACAGGCGGTATCGGCATTGGCATTGACCGCATGGTTATGCTTCTAACTGATTCGGCAACCATCCGCGATGTTCTGCTTTTCCCCACGATGAAGCCGGTCAATTGATTGCTGAACATACAAAAATCAAAAGTGGCGCGCCCTAAAAAGGCGCGCCGCTGTTTGTTCAATGCCACCACATATAGGATTTGCAGCACGCTGCGCTAAAGCTTTTCAAAACTTCGCAGCGTTCGAGCGGGACAAAAGCAAACGCCTTGACTGCGGACAAAATGAATCCGCTTTGCACAGCAAAAGATTTCCCCCATGCCTACGCCGGTGTTTCCTTATAGAGATGCCCTTCCTCCCCTGTTGCTCCATCAACCGGGCAGTCTCGTCCACCAATCGCATCCCCACGCTGGCTGCAAAACGCCCTCAAATACATGCCGCTTTGCATTCCTTATAGACAGATTTCCGTTTTCGGCCGTATGGCCGACATATCTTTTTCTTGTGAAAAACGGCATCAGTCTTCCAAGTTAATGCCGATTTCAGCTAATTCTGCATCCGAATAGGTGCGCTGGTGATGATTATGCGCGCGCGTGCGTTTCGCCTGCGTGGCCGGCACAGCACCCTTCTTCCTTTCAAACTCCTGGGCCGCGGCAACCGTAGCAATCCCGGCGCTATGCCAGGCCGTCACAAGCTTCTTGATGTTTGCAAACGGCTGCGCAGCAGCGCGGGATTCATCGGCTGCATAAAACAACAATTCCGCATCCACGTGCCACTTGTCGTGCCAGGTTTCGATCTGCTCGCGCTGGGAAAGCGTTGGCGAACGGCGAATCTCTGCGCGTTCAAACAACATGCGCGCCAATTCAGCCGCTGCATCCTGCGCGCGGCGCAAAAGCGCTGCAGCCTCCTCTGTAACGGCACCATTGAGCCTATAGGTTTCCAGGATACGGTCCAAATAGCGAAAGCTGGGCTGCGCAGACGACGTCGCCTCTACGCATGCATCCTGGATCACGCGCGCATCGAATCCCCATTCCTCCGTCCATTTCACATAGAGCGCAATTTCATCCTCCGTTGCGGGGCGGTTGCGGTTCCAGCGTTTGAGCAGCTGCTGCGCGCCGGCGCAGCGCGCCTGCTCGCGCGCCATATACCGTTCCGCTTCTTCTGGCGTCGCAACTCCGGCATCGGCCCACCGCTTTGCGGTTGCATTCATTTGCCAGAGCTTTGCGCGTGCGCCATGGTGCACGAGGCAATCCTTTACGCAAAGCACCGCGGTCGCTTCTTCAAAGCGGAACGTTTCAATCCAATCGTAGATCTCAGCCAGCTCCCGCCCGGAAAACACACGCGTGCCTGCTACTTCCTGCAATGCGGCTACAAGTGAAGCATACTTGCGCGGCGCATCGCCGGCAGCAAGCCCGGAGGAAGCGCCCACGCGCAGATATTCCACCGTAAGCGGATCATCAGCGGCGATCCGCACGAGTCCCGCCGTTTGCCAGTAGGAAAACGCGCGCACAAGCGCAGCATCATCCATGCCAAGGATGCCTGCAAGGTCAAGCCCCGCGGCATCCGCGCCGGGCGTGCCTGTTTGCATCAAACCAAGCAGGTAAACCTTGGTGTATCCTTCCGGCGCCTTGGGCATATATTCAAGCAAAAACACGTTGCTGACCGCCGTCACATCCATGAGCGGTTCCCGTTTTAAAAAAATGGGCATGGATACCTCCAGAAATTCCTTTTGTTGCAGGGAGAAAAAGCCGCTGCTGTATCTATACATTATAAAGGCCGCCGCCGCACGGCGCAATGCAAGAAAAGTTTACCATTCGCTATTTGGCCGCATGCGCCGCTTCATGGTATAATAGATTTATGAATATGAAAAAGCTTTTGCATTGGAAATACCTGTTTTTCACGCTGGCTGCGCTGATGCTTGCAGCCGCGCTGGCAACGTTGCCCCTCGGATTTGGCGAAACCCGCGCAGAGCCTTCCCCCACGCCCAACCCCTGGAGCAAACCGCCCAGCGAAACGCCATCGCCCACGGAAGAACCGGATTGGGCGCCCGATCTCAATACTTTTCAGCCGGTTGCGCACACGGGAACCCTCTATGAAGCAGCGCTTTCCATCGTCCCTTATTCCTCCACGATTTCCGGCAAACTGCGCATAAGCTACGTGAACGCTTCTTCCGATGTGCTCTATGCGCTCAAGCTGCATCTGCACGCAAACGATGTATCCCAGGGCTGCTTCTCGCTTTCGAGCGTCGCCGTAAACGGCGAGCGCGTTTATTATGCGCTTTCTGGCGAAAACGGAGGGATTTTGACCGTGCCGCTCCCGCTTGAGATCGCGCCCGGAGAAAGCGCGGAACTTTTCCTTAACTTCACCATCTCTGTTCCGCGCACAGGCAGCCGCTTCGGGTTAAATGATACCGGGCTGATGCTGGGCAACTTTCTCCCTATCATGGCGGTTTATGAAAACGGCGCATGGCACACCGATCCCTACACTGCGGAAGGCGACCCCTTCTACAGCGAAACCGCAGATTACCGCGTTGCCATAACCTTTCCGAAAACGCATGTGCTCTCCCACACGGGCAGCAAGCTTGAAGAAACGGAAAATTATTACGAGTATACTTATTACATTGCAGCCCCGCGCGTGCGCGACTTTGCGCTCGCTCTGATCCCGGGCGGCAAAACGGCAACCGCGCAATCCTCCGTTGGGCGCACCACGGTAAAAGCGGTTGCCGGCACGCAGAGCGCCGCAGATTTCTGTGCAGAAGTTGCTGTCGATGCGCTCGATTTTTACAACCGCACCATTGGGCTTTACCCCTATGCGGAGCTTTCCGTTGTTCCGTTTGATCAATCGGGCGGCATGGAGTATCCTTCGCTCATCATGATTTCCTCCCGCTATCTGCGTTCGGATTCCCGCGCAATGGGGGAGCTTGTAATCGCCCATGAAGTTGCGCACCAATGGTTTTATTCCGTTGTAGGCAGCGACCAGATCAATGCGCCCTGGCTGGATGAATCGCTCGTGGAATTCCTGGCCTTCCGCTATTATGCCGAACATAATGGAGAAGAAGCAGCGGAAGCGCTCTGGAACGAACGCTTTTCCACCTATGCCACGGCGGAGCGGGACACCCGGCTGGATGCTTCGCTTTATGAATTTGAGGGCGATGCATATTTCACCACCGTGTATGCACATGGCGCAGCGCTTTTCCGCGCGCTTTGGGAAGAAGTTGGGGATACCGCTTTCTTTGGCGCGCTGCGCATCTATTTCGACGCAAACAGTTTCGAAAACGCAACGTTTTCCGATTTGCTTGCAGCCTTCGAAGAAGCCATCGGCCGTGATTTTACCGCATGGTTTGAAACGCGCATGGCGCCCGGGTATGTTTTTCCCTACGTTTCAGCCCCATCCTAAATCCAATCGTTAAAAAAATTGCATTTTGGGTATACCGAAATGGCACAATTTATGGTATAATCATACAAATGTGAAAAGAATGACCAGCACGCCACCCTATAGAAGCGGCGTTGCACAACGGAACAAAGGAGGGCTTGAAACATGCGTGATTTTGTGTTGAGCTGCTGCTCGACAGCAGACCTTTCCAAAGAGCATTTTGAGAACAGGAATATCCACTATGTCTGCTTTCATTTCTACTTGGACGGGAAAGAGTACAGCGACGATCTGGGGCAATCCATTTCCTTCGACGATTTCTACCAGGCGATGATTCATGGCGCTGAAACGAAAACTTCCCAGGTAAACACAGAGGAATTCATCGAGGATTTCACGCCTTTCCTTGAAGCTGGCAAGGACATCCTGCATGTGAGCCTTTCCTCCGGCATTTCAGGCGTATACAATGCGGCAAAAGCGGCCGCAGAGGAGCTTTCCCAAAGATTCCCAGAACGCAAAATCTATGTTGTGGATTCCCTTGGCGCGTCCTCTGGCTATGGGCTTATTATGGATCGTCTGGCTGACCTTAGGGATTCCGGCATGTCTATCGATGAAGTATATGCCTGGATTGAGGAGCACAAGCTTGAGCTTAATCACTGGTTCATCTCCACCGATCTGACTTTCTACATCAAAGGCGGCCGCGTCAGCAAAACAGCGGGCTTTTTTGGATCCATGCTCGGTATCTGCCCCTTGCTCAACATGGACAATCTCGGGCGGCTCATTCCGCGCGAAAAGGTGCGCACCAAAAAACGCGTGTTGCAGAAGCTTGTAGAACGCATGGAACAATACGCGCAGGACGGGCTCGCCTATTCCGGAAAATGCTACATCTCTCAATCCTATTGCTATGAGGATGCACGTTATGTAGCAGATGCCATTGAAGCGCGCTTCCCGAACCTCAACGGCAAGGTTGAAATCAACAGCGTGGGCACCACAATCGGCAGCCATACCGGCCCCGGCACGGTCGCCCTGTTCTTCTGGGGCAAAAAGCGTGTTGACTAAGCCGCTTAAGTTAAAAATTACCGCCCCGGCGTTTTCACGCTGGGGCGATTTGAGTTTATTGTCCCTTTGAGGGCAGGTTCGCAACCCCCGTGGTTTCATTCAGATTTAACGGCACAAGGTGAATTGCCCCAAAGGGGCAGAAGAGCCCCCTGGGGGTGTACGCAAAATTCGTAAAAGCCTTGCGTAACAAGGTTTCCTTTGCATGGGTTCCTAGCCGCGCTTCTGGCGCAACGGAGTCTCGAAAAGCGGCTGACGCCACTCGTTCGGCAGCCAAACCTCCCCTATCCGTTTTCACATCGGCGCGGTTTACAGTTGTAACGCTATGTGCTGCCGCATTGCCCGTTCCGCTGCTACAACGCGCGTTGGAACGCTCCTTACTGTACGCAGCCTTCTAAGGATATGCGACCATGCTGGCTATCCTTTGGGATGGCTGCTGCATTTATCCCAGCACGCCCAGGTGCTCCAGCAGGATCTTAAGGCCCATGAGGATCAATACAATTCCACCCAATAGCTCCGCACGAGATTTATATTTTGCTCCGAACAGGTTCCCAAGCTTGACGCCAATGCAGGAAAGAATAAACGTAGTCACACCAATGCAAGTGACTGCAAGCACGATTTGCACCTTTAGAAACGCAAATGTCACGCCGACGGCGAGTGCGTCAATGCTGGTTGCAACCGCAAGCGGCAGCATGGCTTTGGGGCCAAAGGAAGCATTCAATTCCTCGCTTTGGGAACGGGATTCCCGGATCATATTGATGCCGATGAGGCTGAGCAACGCAAAGGCAATCCAGTGATCCACGGATTGGATTAAAGATTCAAACTGCGTGCCCAGGAAATACCCCAAAAGCGGCATCAATGCTTGAAACGCACCAAAGTAAAGCCCAGCTGTTAAAGCGTGCCCCAACGCAACCTTGCGTACCGAAAGTCCCTTGCAGATTGCAACTGCAAACGCATCCATCGAAAGCCCGATCGCAATCATCAACAGCTCCCATAATTGCATGCTTCTACTCCTCCGTTGTGCCATTTTGTTTGGTCCCGGCCGTCAAAAAAAGAGACTCATCTGCAAGCAACAGATAAGTCTCGCCATTTCATGCCAAGCCGGGAAGCGGATGCTTCCAGTGTGTCGACTTTGCCGCGCATACTTCGCGCCGGCTACTCCCTTATTTCCGAACTATCGTACCATGTGCCCGGGCGCGTGTCAAGCCGGTTGGGAAAGTGCGTAGTTTCTTCCACCTGCGTATTCGATTTGCAGTGCGTCTTCCGCATCGTCTGAAATTTTGAGCACGGCGGTCTTGCCTCCAGAAAGATCCAGCGTGAATGCCGTTTGTGCAAGCGGTTCGCCCAGCGCTTCCCCTGCTTCTGCAAAGACGCGCACCGTGACATGCGCTTCCTCCGCTTCCGGCACACAAAAGTGGAATGCGTCCCCTGCGCGCAGTGGCGCATGATCGGCATTCTGAGCAAGCTTTACCCGATCCGCCTGCGCAACCAAGACCGTGCGCACTTCTGCTGCGCTCTCAAATATCAGAAATACGTTTGCTTCCGGGTCCAACCCACCTGCTTGCCAACACTCGCATGCCAGAAAGGCTATAAGGAAAAGCAAGAGCGACAAACAGGCATGCCGCCCTTTGGGCATGATAACACGTCAACATAGCTCCCGCAGAGCAGAACAACCGAAACACCGCCGAACCATTAAAACGCAGCCTCAAACGTAAACCAGTTTCCCTCTATATGGGCGGTAGTTCCGCAGTTGTCGTCCTCCAGAGCCCAGGCCCATCCGGTTTCCGTTTCAGTGAGCGGCGCATCTGCGCCTTGGAATGCAACGGGCACCCCAGCTGCGGAATAGTAGATGCCTTGATAGGTGCTTTCCGGAACAAGCCCGGATCCCGACAGGGTAAACGCAACGACCAATTGCTCGGCTTCCCAGCAGGAGATGCGCTCGACCCCCTGGATCTCAATCTCATCAACCGCTCCGGTTTCCATAATTTCCTGCACTGCGTTTGCAAGCATTTCCCGGTTTTCCGCATAAAACGCTTCCGGGCTTTCCGCTTTTGCGCAGCCGGAGGCCAACACGGTCAAAAGGCAGAGCGTGAGCAACAGTCTGGCATGCCTCCAGTTTGATTGCACAGGGCGCATTCTTTTCTCCCTTTTCATTTCCCCCGCGTTTGCCTTAAGCGTAGGGAATGTCTTCCGGTGCAACATCGTAGTAGATCTGTTCCCGCAAAGGGCTTTCATACAGCGTGCTGCGCGCATCCGCCGAAAGCTCATAGCGCAGGTAATTGGCGTTCGCTTCGCTCAGTTCGCCCTTCCGTGCGGCGTCCGCAAGCACGCTCTTTGCAATGATCGCATCCAGATTGAGTGCGTTAAGGCATAAATACCATGCAACGAGCACGCCTGCAAGCAGGCGGATAAGGCGAAGCTGCGGCCGGAACAGCTTTACCCCGCAAAGCACAAGCGCAGCCAGCAGGAAAAGCATAAACCACAGCGGCAGGATACGGTTGATCGTAAGGCCATACGCGCGGATGTAAAGCACAAGGCGGTAAAGCGCGGAGCCAAGCAGCAGCGCCGTTGCGCCAAGGAGCAAGAGCAGCACCGGGCGCAGCGCAGGGCTTTCCTTGGTGTACGCATGGCACAAGCCGAATGCAGCAAAGTTGATCGCCGCCACTGCGCAGAGCTCCCGGAAGCCGCGCACCGCATACTCGGAATAGGTCAGCTCGGCAGGCAGGCCCGCAAGCCCGGTGAGGTAGGTAAATTGGAATACGGCAAACACGGCATATACCGCAAGCAGCAGCCCGAGCGCAGCAAGGGCGCTTGGCGCCTCGATCACTTTGGAGTACGGCGTTTCAATCGTTTTGGGGCGTTCCCATGCCATGGCATACAGGAACGAATAAAAAAGCATTGCAACAACCAGCGCACAGGCAAGGCGCATCAAGAAGCTGCCAAGGGAAATGCCCTTCACCAGGCGTGCAAAGTAATATGCCATCACCGCATCCGCTTGGAGCAAGAGCGCAGCCGCAAGGATCGCCACCGGCGCCGCGCAAAGAAGCCCCAGCCGGATCGCCCGCGCCCTAGGATCCGCCTTGCCGCGCGGGAAAAGGCTGCCGACGGCGCCAAAGAACCGCCCGATGCAGACGAATGGCGCCACGAACCATCCACGCAGGTAAAGCCCGAAATATTGCCCTTCCCGGCAAGCCGGCACATCCGCCGCGCAATCCACCGCGTGCAGCATCAAGATCAGCGGGATTGCGAGCAGGTTGATGAGCGCCGTTTGCGCCTGCTGGTAGACCGCATAACGCAAAAACAGCAACACGACTGCGCCAAGCAGGAACAGGCTTGCGGGCCGGCGGGCGCGCCTGGGGTCTGCAATGCAGCTTGCCGCCACATATACGCCCCAGAACGCGGCATACGCCGGAATAAAGGCGTGGATGGTATCGAACTGCGCATACCCGCCGAACCACACCCAGGCAACGATCACCCCAAGGGCAAAAGCAAAGGGAATCAGAAGCCGCTGCACTTTGGTATAGGTGCGCTTTTCCCGTTTTTCGCCGCCCAATGCGGCAGCCTGTTCATAGTAATTCCGTTCCATCAAACCGCCTCGCTTTCTTCTGCATCCGGGATATATTCGAGGATATCCGCAGGCTGGCATTCCAGGATGCGGCAGAGCGCATCCAGCGTGGAAAAACGGATCGCCTTGCCCTTGTTGGTTTTCAAAATAGAAAGGTTTGCCGGCGTAATGCCAAGGCGTTCCGCCAATTCGCCGGAGGAAAGGTGCCGCTTGGCAAGCATCACATCGAGATTTACGCGGATCATAACCTCTGCCTCCTTAAATCGTTAAATCGTTTTCGCGCTTGAACGCGACCGCCCGGCGGAATACGCCCGCAAGCACGAGCGCAAACAGGCCCGTAAGCAGCATCACAATTGCGCAGACAGCCGTCATGGGCGTGAAATAGGCTATGCAGCGCACAGCAAACATAGCGCCTGCAACCTCGGCCGCGATGCCCATGCGCACGAACGCGCGCACATTGCGCTCCACAAACGGATCCGAAAAAACCGTGCGCATGACAAGCAGCAGCTCAAAAAGAATCCAAAGCGCAAAGGCGGCAGCTACGGTAAGGAAAACGCGCAGCGCCACAGGGTTTGCATCCGCCTCGCAATATTGGGAGATGATTTGATCCCACCCGCTGCCGGGGATGTAGAGCGTCACGGCGCAAAAAAGCACAAACGCCGCAAGAAGATAGAGCATGACCTCTGTAATGCGTGGCAGCAGTTTCGTTTTCATACAAGGCAATACCTCCAGGGAAATCGCTTTCTTGGAGGTATTGTAGCATCTAATTTATCGAATTTCAATATAAAATTATCGTTTTTCAATAATTGTTCATCATTCGTGCTCTTCTGCCTGCCTTCGCAGGCACCGCATCACAGGATGTCGATCTCCTTGCCGCAGAATGCGCAGGTGTGCTTGCCCGGCTCTTTGAACGCCTTGCCCGGCAGCGGCCGATTGCAGAATGGGCAGGCGAGGGAAAAGGCATTGGCAGCAGCCAGAATGAGCCCGGCTGCAAGGGTGCACCCGAGGAGCACAAAATTGCGCATATCCCAAACGGCAAAGGCCAACAGTTCAAGCAGAAAAGCAACGAGCAATACCCCGCAGGCGATGCGCGTTGCACGGTAAATGATTCGTCGTTTCAATTCCTTACACCCCCGTTTATACACCGTTCAACCTCCGCGCTGTCGTCGGGATTGTGAATACCGAATCGCGGATTGACATCCCAGAAATGGATTGTCCGGAATGCGCCGCTGCTATCTCGCATTGCAAGCATGCGGCATTTCTCATTGTTATCCGTACAGGCTCGTATCTGAGGAGCTCATTCGGCAAGCGCTAAAAAATCTGAAATAGCAATATCAGCAGGATTGTTTACTCCGAATAAAGCCATTGCAACACCGCCAAAGAAAGCGATGATTCCAGCAGCATTGTTTCTGCTTCAAAGCTTTGGGCAACAGAGATTCCTGCTTCTACATCCATGTACATAAAAGTGTCATGTTGATAAAACCCCTGTGTGCTCATGCCGCCATGCGCAGTAACAGGTTTGTTCCTATAAGGCGAAGGTAAGCGCGATTCGGTATAATAGAATGAATGGTTTCTCGTCGTAGTCGTATTTTTGTGAATGAAGCCATATTCGTCTGCTTCGTATTTGTAGACCGGCTGGCCCATCATGTAGCAGGCAACTGCATCATCAAGCAAGAACATCATAGGAGCCGGAAAAGGGTTGGGGTTCATTTCGTTCGTTTACCGCAAACGTGCTTCCCGCAAAAACGAACAAAAGCATCATGATCAACATACAGGAAATAGCGCTTCGTATTCTTTTCATTTTAACCTCTCCTTTTGTTGCACCAGGCAGGAACGGATCGAACAAGCTATTTGCTATCTTGTTCCAGCGGCTCAGAGCGTAAAATCGCTCCCTTCGCAAACTATGATATAAAATTATCATTTTTATCGACTCTGTCAACATACCCATGCAAATGCAAATATATCATAGAATTCCAATCCATATCCGCCGTTTCAAGCGAAATACCCGCAGCGCCCGGCGCATAGCCTTACACCAGCTGCCGTGCCCACTTGCCCTGGTTGGTGCGGCGCACCCCGAAGATTAGGCGCACCACGCCCGCGATATGCTGGCAGGCATACACATAGGGCAGCGGCAGGCCCCAAGAAAGCCCAACGAGAAGCGAAAGCGGAATGGAGATCAGCCACAGGGGAACAAGGTCAATGATCGCAGCTGCGCGCGTGTCCCCGCCGCTTCGAAGGATCCCAACGAGGATGGTAAAATTGATGGCCCAAAGCGGCAACGCAAAGCCCATCACAAAAATGGTATCCGCCGCAAGCCCCTGTGTTGCGGGCGTCGTATTGGTGTAAAGATACGGCATGTAAACGCCAAGCGTGCACACAAATGCAGCAACGAGCACCCCGGCAAGCGCCGAAAGCCGGAGAAAGCGCTTTCCATAAACATGCGCATGTGCTTCCTCGTTTGCGCCAAGCGTATTGCCGAGCACCACAGCCGCAGCCGATCCTACACCCTGGAACAGAATGAAAGCAAGCTTATCCACCGTGCCCACGATCATCATTGCGGCAAATGCATCCGTCCCCATTTGGCCGTAGATGGCGTTCTGCGCAATCATGCCGAGCGCCCAGATAGCATCGCCCAATAGCACCGGCGCGCTCACCGCGACAAACGGGCGGATGCTCGTAAACACACGGTCAAACAGCGCGCTCCACTTGGCGCGGGCCGCCGTATTGCCCAAATAGCTAAACAGCAGCAGCATGCCGCAATCCACAGCAGAGCCGATCAGCGTTGCGATTGCAGCACCGCGCACACCAAGCATCGGGAAACCAAAGTTGCCGAAAATTAGGCAATAATTCAGCACAAGGTTCACAAGAAGGCCGATGCCGCCCGAGATCATGGGCAGCTTTGCGCGGCCTGTGGATTTATGCACCGCGCCAAAAGGATAGATGATGGCCTTAAACAGATACCCCCAGGAAGCGATTTGAAGATATTCCACGCCGCGCGCGGTGACCGCAGCTTCGCCGCTGAACAGCCCTACGCAGAACCCGCCGACGCCCTGCGCTACCGCAAGGAAGATGGCCGCACACCCAAGCGCAAGCACGATGCACAGCCCCAGCATGCGGTGCACGCCGTTCAGATCTTTTTTCCCAAAATATTGCGCCATGAACACGCTTCCGCCGCCCGTGATCGCAAAAAGGCAGATATCCAGCAGATATGCAAGTTGGTTTGCGGCGCCAACGCCAGCAAGCTCAATATCGCCCAGCCCGCCGATCATGATCGTATCCACCATGTACATCGCCGTAGAAAGAAGCTGCTGGAGCATAATAGGCAGGCACACAGCCAATACTTTCCGGTAGAACGTTTTATCCGAAAGGCCGAGCAGGTCATGCTTCATAAAGCGCATTCCTCCTGGATGATGCTTACGGATACAATGATAACATTCTGGGGAAAAATTGTGAAGTGCGCGCTAAAAAAGGCGCTTTATGCTATACTTAACTTAGTAGATTGGAAAGCGGCTTCCCCTGTTTTGGCTTTTTTAGCCCTCACAGACTAAGTCCGTTTCGTGGGGAACTTGACCTGCAGGTTCCTGTGCTGCTTTGGTTGCATGTGCCATCTTCGCGTGGAGCTGGGCTGTTCACGGCCCGGCATCATGCCTAATATGCCTAGTAGATTGATTTTTTAAAGGGGGATTTTCTATGCCGTATTTTTATTATTATGATCCCATGCTCTGGGCTGTGCTTGCGCTCGCGCTCGTTGGCTTGATTGCTTCCGGCCGCGTGCAGAGCACCTTCCGCAAATATTCCCAGATGCCAGCCCGCACCGGACTGCGCGCATGCGACGTTGCGCAGCGCATGCTCTTTGACGGTGGAAGCGACGCGCAGCTGACCCGGGTCTCCGGCACGCTGACCGATCACTTCAATCCAAAAACCAATACCGTTGGCCTTTCCGAGGCTGTGTTCGACCAATCCTCGGTTGCTGCGCTTGCAGTTGCAGCCCATGAGATCGGCCACGTGATGCAGTACCAGGAAGGCTATGCGCCCATCCGCATGCGCAACGCACTCGTTCCGGTTGCGAACATCGGCTCGACCCTATCGCCTTACCTTGTGCTGCTCGGCGTCTTAATGGGCAGCTATGAGCTCGCCCTGTTCGGCGCGCTGCTCTTTGGCGGCATCCTGCTGTTCCAGCTGGTCACTTTACCTGTGGAGTTCAACGCTTCCCGCCGCGGTATCGCCATGCTGAGCGAGGGCGGCTACCTTGCGGGCAACGAAGAAGAGCGCGCGGCCAAGGCCGTGCTGCGCGCTGCGGCAATGACCTACGTCGTAGCTGCGCTTTCGGCCTTCGTTTCATTCTTGCGGCTCTTTTTCATCGCGCGGCGCTCCCGGCGGGATTAAACCGCACTTTTGTGTCCATTGCATGGTTCAGCCGCATAAAGTAGCTTAACATGCTTGGGCAGTTTATGTCTTTTATGGTGCGCCGATGCGCATATCCTGCAAAAGCAGCAGGCAAGGGAGCATTCCTCCCGCTTGCCGAAACTCTATGCAAAAAGCCCTGCAAGCAGGGCTTTTCCTATTTTCGGCGGCATCCACCCCTTTGGGTAACGCATGCGGTTCACCCGAATCCCAAATCCGTGCCAAGCATATCCATGCGTTTACGTCCCGGGCATCGCCGTAAGCCAGCCCGCTCACCATTGCGCCTGCGCAAGCCATGCTGCAATATCGGAAGCTAACGTTCCCCCTAGCCTGCGCACTGCTTCGGCAAGCGGCTCCCTTGCAAGCTTTACGCCCGTGAGCGTGCCCGGCAGCGCACGGATAAACGCCTCATCCATGGCATCCGACCATGCCTGCGCACCAACGATTACCCCGTTTTTCAACGACAGGGCAAGTTCCAGCCCGCCCCAGGGGAAGCGCGTTGCAAGCGTAAGATCAAATGCGGGCGTCGCGCCGACGCGCCATGCCCAAGAGGCATGTTTCTCCTCCTCTTTGCGCAGGCATTCCGCGTCCAAATCCGTTTCTCTGATAGATTCATAGGCTCCGTATTCCCGAGCAAACGCCGCAATGACAGCTGTGCGCACCGCATCCACCGTGATGTGCGCCCCATATTCGCTCAAGTTGCATACGCGCGCGCGCACGCTAGCAACCCCCTTTGCCGCAAGTTTTGCCGGCGATGGAGCAAGGTATTTTGCAAGGTGTTCCAGATCTGCGCTTACAAGGATCGTGCCATGGTGCATGGCGGCCTCCCGCGAAAAGCGGAATGCATTGCCGGAAAATTTTGCTCCCGTTGCTGTTACAAGGTCGTTGCGGCCCGTAAAATCCGCCGGGACGCCGAGCGCCCGCGCGGCAGAAAGGATCACGGAGAGCTGGCGCGGAAGATCATACGCAGCACGCTCCGTGACAAATGTAAAATTTAAATTGCCAAGGTCGTGGTACACAGCTCCCCCGCCCGTTGTACGGCGAGCCAGGCGGCCGCCATCCGCTTCAAGCAGCTCCATGCGGCATTCCCGCCAGGCATTTTGGTTGCGCCCAATGACCACCGTGTTTCTGTTTTGCCAGAGATAAAGCGCCATACCCGGCTGGCATGCACCAAACAAAACCTCTTCCACAGCAAGGTTGTGCCACGGGTTAAAGGAAGTGCCAAATAAAAGCCGGTTCATTTTCAAATCCTCCATTATGGCGGCATACCCGCAATATTACAATATCATATCCTTTTTTTAAAACTCCGGCAAGAATTTAACTACCCTTTCTGGCAAAATTGGTTTAAAATATAAGTATGAGAAATGGATTCTATGCTTGGGGATCCACTTCAATCCAAGCCGAGGTGATATTTGGTGAACGCTTATCTGGATGAAGTTGCGCTCTACCTGTTCAACGAGGGAAAATCCGCCTATGCATACCGCGCGCTTGGCTGCCACCGCGTGCAGGCGAAAGAGGGCTACGATGCTTTCCGCTTTGCAGTTTGGGCGCCAAATGCACGCGCGGTAAGCGTTGTTGGAAGCTTCAATGGATGGGATGCTGCGGCCGACCCCATGGAGCGCTGCGGCACAACGGGTGTCTGGCAGGCCTGCATCGGGATTGCACATATTGGGGACACGTACAAGTATGCCATCACAACGGAAGAAGGGCGGCTGATCTATAAGGCGGATCCTTTCGCATTTTATAGCCAACCTCGTCCCGAAACCGCCTCCGTAATTTGGGACATCGACGATTATACCTGGCGGGATGCAGCGCATATGGAAGCGCGCGGGGAACACGATCCGCACCAATCTCCTATGAGCATCTATGAGATCCATCTGGGTTCTTGGCGCGCGGGACTTAATTATGAGGCACTTGCTTATGAGCTTGTGAATTACCTGGTGGATATGGGTTATACACACGTTGAGTTGATGCCCCTTTGCGAATACCCGCTCGACGACAGTTGGGGCTATCAGATCACAGGATACTATTCCATCACCTCCCGCTATGGGACGCCACAGCAATTTAAGGCACTGGTAGATGCGTGCCATCGTGCGGGTATTGGAGTAATTCTGGATTGGGTGCCCGCTCATTTCACGCGGGATGCGCACGGCCTTCGCCGTTTTGATGGAACACCGCTTTTTGAGCATGCCGATCCCAGGCGGGGCGAGCAGCCGCAATGGGGCACCATGCTTTTCAACCTGGAACGCAGCGAAGTGCAAAGCTTTCTCATTTCCAATGCCATCTTTTTCTTGAAAGAATACCATATTGATGCGCTACGCGTAGATGCAGTGAGCTGCATGCTCTATCTGGATTATGGACGCGAAGGTGATTATCTACCTAACCGTTTCGGGGGTAACGAAAATCTCGCAGCAATCAGCTTTTTCTCTCGCCTTTCTGAGGCTGTGCACCGGGAATGCCCTGGCGCCCTTTTGATCGCTGAAGAGAGCACTGCTTTTCCTCGCGTATCCGCGCCGGTGAAAGAAGGAG
Source organism: uncultured Clostridia bacterium (assembly GCA_944366945.1). Lineage (GTDB taxonomy): Bacteria > Bacillota > Clostridia > Christensenellales > CAG-138 > UBA1685. The sequence continues at coordinate 1,964 of CALVWJ010000018.1, read as the reverse complement.
GCCTTGGCTTCGACTTTAAATGGAACATGGGCTGGATGAACGATACGCTCTCTTACTGCAAGCTGGACAGCCTCTTCCGCCGTTACCATCACGACAAGCTCACGTTTTCCATGTGCTATGCATTCTCGGAGCACTATATTCTTCCGTTTTCGCATGATGAAGTCGTGCACATGAAAAACTCCCTCATTGGGCGTTTCCCCGGCACGTATGATGAAATGTTCCAGCAGCTCCGCCTGCTTTATATGTATCAATATGCCCATCCCGGCAAAAAACTGCTGTTTATGGGCGGTGAATTTGGCCAGTTTGCAGAATGGAATTTCCGTTCTTCTCTGGACTGGCACCTGCTTGATTATGCGCCCCACGCTGCAATGCGGGAGTTCGTAAAAGCATTGAACCGCGTTTATCGCAGCACTCCTGCGCTTTATGCCCGCGATGATGGGTGGGATGGCTTTGAATGGCGCAGCGTGGATGACTCCATCCACAGCATAATCGCCTTCAGCCGATTCGGCCCAGAGGGAGAGCTGCTCTGTTGTTTTAATTTCACGCCTGTGGCACACCGGCCCTATCCCGTCCGCCTGCCGTTTGCCGCTGCGCTTACGCGCGTGATGTCCAGCGCCGAGGCGCCTTCGCCCGGCGTGCTTTCCACCGCAGCGGAAGCCGACGGAAGCTTCCGTGCGGATATCCCGCTTGGCCCATACGAAGCGGCATATTACCGCGTTGTGCAGCTGCAGGAATGAAGCCGCAGGCAGGGTAAAAAATCATCCACAGGGAGGTAGAGGCGTATGATCAAAAAACAGATGGTCGCAATGCTGCTTGCCGGCGGCCAAGGCACGCGCCTTGGCGTGCTCACCAACCGCACAGCAAAACCAGCGGTTCCCTTTGGAGGGAAATACCGCATCATCGACTTCCCACTATCCAACTGCGTCAACTCCGGTGTAGATACCGTAGGGGTTTTGACGCAGTATGAACCGCTTGAGCTCAACGGTTACCTGGGCAACGGCAGCGCCTGGGACCTGGATCGCAATTCGGGCGGCGTTTACGTGCTCCCGCCCTATGTGAAGGGGAGCCGCGGGGAATGGTATTCCGGCACGGCAAATGCCATTTGCCAAAATATCGGCTTCATCGAGCGCTATGCACCGGAGTATGTGCTCATCCTCTCGGGGGATCACATCTATAAGATGGACTATTCTGCCATGCTCCGCCACCACGTGGATAAGCAGGCGGATGCTACCATCGCCGTGCTGCAGGTGCCCATGGAGGAAGCCCACCGCTTTGGCATCATGAACACGGATGCAGACGACCGCATCGTAGAATTCGAAGAAAAACCCAAGCAGCCCAAAAGCAATAAGGCTTCCATGGGCATCTACATCTTCAACTGGCCTGTGCTGCGCGAGTTCCTCATGCGGGATGACCGCGATCAAAGCTCCCAGCATGATTTTGGCAAAAACATCATTCCGGCTATGCTGCAAGATGGCCGGCGCATGTTCGCTTACCGGTTCGAAGGTTACTGGAAAGACGTCGGCACCGTGCAGAGCCTCTGGGAAGCCAACATGGATTTGATCCAGGACGAACCCGAATTGAACCTAAGCGACAAGGATTGGCGGATCTATAGCCGGAGCGCTATCATGCCTGCACATTATATGGGGCCGCATGGAAGCGCCATTCGCTCTATTGTTACCGAGGGGTGCGATGTGGACGGGAATATCCGCCACAGCGTGCTCTTTTCGGGCGTGACCATTGGCGAGGGTGCGCAGATTTCAGATTCCGTGGTGCTGCCGGGGGCAAGCATCGGTGCGAACGCGGTGGTGCAAAAAGCCATTATCGGCGAAAATGCTTTGGTGCAGGCCGATGCTTTCATCGGCGCACCGCCTTCGGAGGAAGATCCGCCCTATGACACTTCCCTTACCGGGGATATCACACTTGTTGCAAGCAACACCGCGATCCGCGCAGGAGCGCGGATCCCC